>JAPTVL010000242.1 GCA_028065725.1 Betaproteobacteria bacterium | reverse complement strand
GGGGCCGCCCACCAGCACGCTGACCCACCAGCGGCGACGATTGGCCGGGGTGCGCTCCGGCATGAAACGCAGGTAGTCCACCTGCTCGCCCATCTGGGTGATCAGCGCCAGCCCCACCGCCATGGCGGCGCCGAACAGGTGGATATCGAAGCCGGCGGTGCCGTTGCCCGCATAGCCGACGATGCCGGCGAACGCCCCCGGCTCCTTGGTCAGCAGAAAAGCGTAAGGCAGCACCAGCAGGACCAGCCAGACGGGCTGGGTGATCGTCTGCAGCCTGCTGATGACGGTGACGCCGTGGGTGACGAGGGGGATGACCGCCAGCGCACAGATCAGGTAGCCCCACGCCGGCGGAATGCCGAACGCCAGCTCCAGGGCATAGGCCATGATGGCCGCTTCCAGCGCAAAGAAGATGAAAGTGAAAGATGCGTAGATCAGCGAAGTGAGGGTGGAGCCGAGATAGCCGAAGCCCGCGCCCCGCGTCAGCAGATCCATGTCCAGCCCGTAGCGGGCGGCGTAGATGCTCACCGGCAGGCCCATCATGAAAATGATCAGGCCGGTGGCGAGGATGGCCAGTGTGGCGTTGAGAAAGCCGTAATTCACCAGCAGCGTCGCGCCCACCGCTTCCAGCACCAGGAAGGCCGCCGCGCCGAAGGCGGTGTTGGCCACCCGCGACTCGGTCCATTTGCGATAGCTGCGCGGGGTGAAGCGCAGGGCGTAATCTTCCAGCGTCTCGTCGGCGACCCATGTGTTGTAGTCGCGGCGAACCTTGACGACACGCTGAAGCGCCTTCGGCGGATTAATGCTGCCCGTCTGCTCCATCGATGCGTGACTCATGCTTGGATGACTGTCCCTTGTGAATGCACGCTGCCGCGAACATGAGTCCGGCATCGAAACAAGCTCGAAATCCGGTTTCAGATTCCGATAACCGGATCTGAAGCAAAGTCGGGGGTGCTCATGTCCTCATTGCGCAATTGACGACAGGATGTGGCTTCCCTCTGCCGGTCGGCCTCGGTGCTGGATCAACATGTCATCAAGCCTGTAAGCAAGCGCTGTACCAAGCAGGGCTGCTTTTTTAACTTATTGGTTTATGGGGCTGTTGTTGTTTCTGAGGCGGGTTGCAGTCTGTGGCGTGCACCACAATGAGGCAGTCTGCACCATACGTGGTCCGTCGTTTACGGAAACAAATGACGCTGGTCCGGCAATTTTCGCAAAGAATGAATTTGCCAAAACCAACGTGCAAATTCGCAGCGGAGACGGGTTCGTCACCGGATTTTCGACTTTCCCACCGCACAGATGTTCTTTCCCAGCTCCAACTCCTGCGCCTTGCGCTCGTCCGGCGTGGTCAGGCCTGCATTGGCCCGCTTGATCTCGACATAGGCCGCGGGAAACTCCGGCAGGTTCGCCAGGATATAGTCGCAGAAGGCCGCTTTACCCTCGGCCAGCTTGAGCAGGCCGGGATTGCGCTGTTTGAGCTCGCCCAGCGTGGCGCGGAAGACGCCGTTGCCATCGGCTGCGGCGATGTCGTTGAAATGGGCCGGCAGTACCAGCGTTTCGTCCGGAAGCTGCTCCATCTGCATCAGCGAGTCGTAGAGCAGCGGCGCCCAGGCCTCGGCCTTGCCGCCCAGATCCGGACGGGCGATGGACTCCAGGAACAGGCTGTCACCGCTCAGCAGATAGCGTCCCTCGATGAGGAAGGCGACCATCCCCAGGGTGTGGCCGGGAAAATGCAGCGCCTTGACCTCGGCCGAGCCGATCCGGAACGTCTGCCCCGCCTCCAGCGGGCGATACGCCATGCGGGCGGGCAGCATGTCTATCGGATGGATGGCGTCGTAGGGATGCAGGTAATAGGGAATGTGGTCGCGCTGTCCAAGCGCCGGTCCGCCGCTCAGATGATCGGCATGCAGATGGGTATCCAGCACCCGCTCGATCCGGGCACCCACGGCGGCGGCCAGCTCGTGATAGGTCTCGATGTGGCGGGCGGGGTCGAACACCGCGGCGCGATGCTCGCTCACCAGGATGTGGCTCAGGCAGCCGCGGGCCGGGCGCACCATCTGGAAAAGCGAAAAGCGCTCGGTCTCCTCGACCGGGCGCCAGTAGTAGAAGTTGCCCCAGGCCTCCATGCCGCCTTCCATGTTCTCCGCGTCGAAACCCAGGCGGCGCAGCCCCTCGGCCACGTAACCGGAGGTATTGCCCTCGGCGCAGACGGCGAGGATGGGCCGATCAGTGGGCAGCTGTTCCATGAGCTGCGCCTGCACCCCGCGCATCACGGCCTCGGTGACATCCTCCTGCTCGCCTTCCAGGTCGAGCAGCTCGAAATAGGGGATGTTGAACGTGGGCACGGCATGCGGGCCTTCCACCCGCCAGCGTTCGAACTCGTCACGGTTGCGCACGTCGAGGATGAACATCGGCTCCTTGCGCAACAGGCGTTCCCACACCTTCTGCGGGGTCGTGGTGGTAGTGACCTTTCTCAACATGAGGCACCTCCTGCGCTTACGAGATGATGTGGTGGACAGGAAGCTTTCTCATCTGCCATTCGCCTGTCTTCGCGTCGTATTGGGACGCGGTAAAGGCATGCCAGTCGGCGTCGTCCAGCTTCGGATGGTCGGCGCGATAGTAATAGCCGGGCCACCGGGTTTCCTGCCGGTACAGGGTGTGCCGGGTGACGGCCTCGGCAGTCACTACGCGGTGATGGAGTTCCCAGGCGCGTTGCAGCTGGTGCAGGCTGTCCGCGCCGACATGGTCCAGATCCTCCTTCAGCATGTGCAAAAGATCGAGGCCGCGGTTGAGCAAGGGTTCGCTGGTCACATAAAACATGCTGACGCCACCGACGTACTCGTCCATGATCTTCTCCAGCCGCTGCAGCCCATGCAGCGGCGAGATGTAGCCGGGCGCAACCGCCCCGGCGACGATCTCGTTGCTGCCGATTTCGAAGGTTTCCAGCGGCTGGAATATCGCGTGCCTGAGCCGCTCGACCTGCTGCTCGTCGACCTGTGGCGGATTCCCGGCGTGGTTCCGCACATATTTCACCGCCGCCTTGCCGGCGATTCGCCCTTCGGTGAACGAGCCGGACGAGAACTTGTGCGCGGAGCCGCCGATGGTGTCCCCCGCGCCGAACAGCCCTTCGACCGTGGTCATGCGGTTGTAGCCCCACTGGTAGTCCGCCGGGGCGCAGTCCTCCGGCCCGCTCGCCCAGGCGCCCGAGCAGGTGGCGTGCGACCCCATGACGTAGGGCTCGGACGTGATCAACTCGGAGGGCGTCTCCTTGGGGTCGATGTTCTGCGACGCCCAGACGACCGCCTGGCCGATGGTCATGTCGAGAAAATCCTCCCAGCCGATCTCTTCTTTCTCCTTGGTATCGAGGGCCTCCTGGGTATGCATCAGGATGGGACCCTTGCCCGCCTTGACCTCCTGCAAGAGCGCATGATTGCGCAGGCAGGTCGGCAGCGGCGTGACGTCGGCGTACTTGCCGACCATGGACCGGATCTCGTCCATCCACGACGCCTCGAAGCGCTCGCCGTAGGCGTTGGTGACAAAGGTCTTGAGCAGCAGGAACCAGGCGCCGACCGGCCCGTAGCCATCCTTGAAGCGGGCCAGCACGATCCTGTTCTCCATCTGGATCATTTTCGCGCCCGCCTCGATCAGCAGCGCGTAGGCCGACGCGCTGCTCCAGGGTGCGTACCAGGTGCGGCCCATGCCCTCGCCCACCGATCGCGGCCGGAAAACGTGCGACGCGCCGCCGGCGGCGTTGATGACGGCCTTGGCGCGGAACACGTAAAACGTGCCGTCGCGGACGCTGAAGCCGACCGCACCGGCGACCCGGTTGGGGCGTGTACCGTCCATCAACAGATGTGTCACCATGATCCGGTTGAACACGTCGGCAGACTTGCGGGCGGCCTCGGCGACGATCGGTTTGTAGCTCTCGCCGTGGATCATGATCTGCCATTTGCCTTCCCTCAGATACCTGCCGGTCTCCGGGTTCCGCATGATCGGCAGGCCCCATTCCTCGAAATTGTGCACGGTGGAATCGACATGGCGGGCGATGTCGAAGATCAGGTCCTCCCGCACCAGGCCCATCAGGTCGCCTCGCGCGTAACGCACGAAATCTTCCGGCTGGTTCTCGCCCCACTGCATGCCCATGTAGCAGTTGATCGCCGACAGGCCGTGCGCCACCGCGCCGCTGCGCTCGATGTTCGCCTTTTCGGCGACGACGATCTTCAGGTCGCGCCCCCAGTACCGGGATTCGTAAGCCGCGCCGCAGCCGCCAAAGCCGCCGCCGATGACGAGAATGTCCGTATCCACGAACCGGGTTTTTCTGGAGGCGAACAGGCCCATGGCATCACTCCTGTTTTTGTTCGAAAGGCGGCAGGCCGGGAAGCGTTGCCACCTTGAGTGCCGCGGGCTCGTGCGCGAGCATCGGAGAGCCCAGGGCCTGTGCGTCTGGCATCTCATAATCGGATGGCGGCTTGATGGAGCCCCAGGGGGTGGTGCGGATCGGGAAGGTGAATTCCTTGACCCGCCCGTCCCGGTACCTGATCTTCCAGGAGATCGTTCCCTTTGCCTCTTCCCTGAGCACCCGGACGCTGTGGCCCAGCGGTGCGAAGTCGGCATAGCCCCGGACGTCGATCGCATGCTGCGGGCAGGCCTTCACGCACGAGTAGCACTCCCAGCAGAAGTTGGGCTCGATGTTGTACGACCTGCGGTAGACCGGGTCGATGTGCATGATGTCGGACGGACAGATGTCCACGCACTGTCCGCAGCCGTCGCAGCGCGTCATGTATGTGAAGGTGGGCATCGTTCACGTCCCGTTGTCGTGGGCGTTGGCAGATCAGATGAACCGTCCGCCTCCTCGACCCTTCTCTGGAAGGCCACGACGGGCTTGTAGAACATATGGGCGAACTTGGACCAGGGAACGGAAACAAACAGCAGCGTCGTGAAGAAGACGTAGAGGCCGGCGAATGCCCGGGTCGCCATGATGTTGCCCGACATCGCCACCCATTCGAACAGCAGCGCGAAGGTGACGCTGGCGAGGAGCGAGCCGATGAAGAGATCGGCACGCACCAGCCGCCAGGGCGGCTGACCGTCATGCACCACGTTCACCCGCAGGAAGAAGAAAAACCAGTAGCCGCCGACCAGCGTCATCAGGGCGCCGATGTTCCACAGGAGCGGCAGGACCACCGGCGGATGCGGGTCGGTCGGGTAGCCGAACACCATCGCGACGGTCGTGACCAGATAGGTCACGAAACCGTAGAACATCAGCGCATGGGAAATCCTTCGCTGCCGATTGCAGAATTCGCCGAAGCTTGCGATGTCTTTCACCAGGGTCCTGGTTGCGATGGCGGCCCGGTCCGCCGCGCCGAGCGGCTGCTTTGCGGCTGCCTTTGCCCGCTGCCTCTCCTGCAGGAAGAAGGTGAGCTTCCTGTCTCGAAGGAGGTCGAACAGCGTTCCAAAAGCCACTGCAAGCACCATCAGGACGATATAACCCTGCATGACCTCAGGGGACATGAAGGCGGTCAGCGGGGTGAACGGATTGGTGGTGAACATCATGACCTCCAATGCCATCCGGCGTACTCCCTTGAGAGCTACATCACGCCGATGATGTTTCCGCAGGAAACGTACGTCTGAACCTCAGCCGCACTCTTGTGCACGTTGATCGCCGCCTTTTCTTTCAGGATGGCATCGAGCGAAGCCGCTACCACCGTGACAGAACTGCCGTTCTTAACGGCTTCCAGCGGCCACTTGGGTGCCTTGTCCAGGTTGTCGCACCGTCCCAGGTGGATGTGTGCAGGCTGGGCAACCCCCGCTGGTACATTCAAAAGTTCTATGACCACCCGGGTCTTTTCTCCCTCGGGAAACAGGGTGGCGGTGCCGGTTTGTCCCGAGTTGTTCTGCGCATCGAGCTTGACTGTCACCGAGTCGTCCAAGGCCAGCGCGGTACCCGCAGGCAAGCCCGCCAACAGCAGGACCATGAGCAGTCTGGACATGATGAACTCCTCGAAAGCCGATGAGAATCGGTATATAGCACCGCGCAGCCTAAAGACAATCCGGTCGAACCGTCACGTGCTGGAGCCTATGAAATGTTTGAATAATCCAGAGCAATTCAGTCAAGTATTGTCTATAGTGGTAGTCGTCTCGTTTTCTTCCGGAGACTGCCATGCCTACTCGCACCCTCCCTGACACCCCCATGCTCGACCAGCTCGAGAGCGGCCCCTGGCCCAGCTTCGTCACCGGCCTCAAGCGTCTGGCCAAAGATAACGACATGATGGTCGACCTGCTTGGGCAGCTGGAAACCTCCTATGAAACCCGCAAGGGCTTATGGAAAGGCGGCACGGTCGGCGTGTTCGGCTACGGCGGCGGCATCATTCCGCGCTTTACCGAACTGAAGGACGAGAACGGCAAGCCGCTGTTCCCCGAAGCCGCCGAATTCCACACCCTGCGCGTGCAGCCGCCGGCCGGCATGCACTATTCCTCAGACCTGTTGCGCAAGCTGTGCGACGTCTGGGTCAACAACGGCGGTTCGGGCTTGATCGCATTCCACGGCCAGTCCGGCGACATCATGTTCCAGGGTGTCAGCACCGCGAACGTGCAGGCGGTGTTCAACGGCCTCAACGAAATGGGCTTCGACCTCGGCGGCGCCGGCCCTGCGCTGCGCACCTCGATGTCCTGCGTCGGCGCGGCACGCTGCGAAATGTCCTGCTACGACGAAGCCAAGGCCCTGCGCACAGTCATCAACAACAACCTGGACGACATGCACCGTCCGTCCCTGCCGTACAAATTCAAGTTCAAGTTCTCCGGCTGTCCGAACGACTGCGTCAACGCGATCCAACGTTCCGACATGGCCACCATCGGCACCTGGCGCGACAACATCCGCGTCGACGAGAAGCTGGTGCAGGACTACTACCTGGTGCATGGCATGCACGACCTCTACAACGACGTGGTCGGTCGTTGTCCGACCAGGGCCATCACGGTGGCGCCGTCCGGCGAGGTTCAGGCCAATCCGCACACCTCGGTGGCCCAGCTCGGCGACGGCAACGCCCTGTGCATCGACAACAAGAACTGCGTGCGCTGCATGCACTGCCTCAACGTCATTCCCGGCGGTCTCTTGCCCGGAAAAGACAAGGGCGTGACCATCCTGGTGGGTGGCAAGGGCGTGCTGAAGATCGGCGCGACCCTGGGCACGGTGATCATTCCGTTCATGAAGCTGGAAACCGACGAGGATTTCGAAAAGCTGAACGAGCTGGCGCGCAACGTCCTCGACTTCTTCGCCGAAAACGCGCTCGACCACGAGCGTACCGGCGAGATGATCGAGCGCATCGGCCTGGCCAACTTCCTGGAAGGCATGGACATCCCGATCGATCCCAACATGGTCCGCGAACCGCGCTCCAACCCCTACTTCCGTTCCGACGACTGGGACGAGCAGGTCGCCAAGTGGGTTGAGTACAAGCAGCAGAAAGCGGCCTGAAACCGGGTGCAGCCACTGCTGCCCACGCGAGGTCAAGGAGGATACCCATGGCTACCGTTTCTCCTACAACACGTCGGAGGCTTGAGATCCAGGGGTTTGTCGGGCTGGATGATCGAACCTTGGCCGAAACCAGCCCGTGGCTTCGTCTTGCCTTTGCACTTTGCACAATGTTGGCGGCAATCGGCACGGTACTCGGCTCGCCTGTGTTCTTGTGGGCCTTGATTCCCATCGCGGCGCTTGCCGCCGCCTTTCCCGTTCACCCGTTCGACCTCTTGTACAACCATGGCATCCGCCACCTCACGGGAACAGGGCCGCTGCCCAAACGCGGCGCGCCCAGCCGGTTCGCCTGCGGGCTGGGCGCCGTTTGGCTCCTGGTTACCGGCTGGGCCTTTCAGTCCGGCTACGCCCTGGCGGGTTACCTGCTCGGCGGCGCGCTCACGGCTGTGGGATTGCTGGTAAGCACCACCGACGTTTGCATCCCTTCGCTCATCTACAGAATCATTTTCGGGTTCCCCCCGACATCGGGTAGCGGCAAAGCCTGACCTGCTTCCCAGGCGGGCGCTGCAACCAAGGCCCGCTGCCAATATCTGCGTCAGACAAAGCCAAAGGAGACGTCAATCATGCTGAAATCACCGTCATTTGCATTCAATGTCGCACGTGCGGCCCTGCTGGCTTGCGTGCTCGGCACAGCGACCGTCCAGGCTGCCGAGGCCCAGCCCGAGAAATCCCTCTATGACCGGCTGGGCGGGGTTTATCCCATTTCAGTGGTGGTGGACACCTTCATCGACCTGCTGCTCGTGAACGATGTGCTGAATGCCAATCCGGCCATCAACGCGGCCAGGAAACGCGTTCCCGCAGCCGGGCTGAAGTATCGCGTGACCGAGCTGGTCTGCCAGCAAACCGGTGGGCCGTGCAAGTACACCGGGCTCGGAATGAAGGAATCTCACGCCCACCTCAATATCAGCGAGAGGGAGTGGCAGGCCATGCTGACGGACTTCCGCCGCGTGCTGAACAACTACGGCGTGCCGTCGAAGGAGCAGGGAGAACTGGTGGCCATCGTGGAGAGCACGAAGAAGGACATCGTGGTCAGGAAGTAATGGAAAGTAAGGGCATCGCTGCCCAAAGCGGGCGCAGGGCCGCTCTGCGAGAGTGCGCGAGAAATGCGAGGTCAACTCGATGAGGGAGTCAGGTCACCATCAATGCTGAAGCCAAGCGGGAAAAAATAGCCGCCGAAGCCAGAGAATGGTGGAGTGAACGCTGCTACGGCAAATTCAGCCGCACCATCCAGTTGCCGCTGGAAATCGAGGAGCAGACAGCAGAAGCCACGTATGCCGATGGCCTGCTGCACCTGACACTGCCCAAGAAAGCCTCCAGCATGGCTAAAAAGCTGGAGATTCACTAAGCGCAATCGCGGCGGCGTAAAGGCGGGTTCGTTCCCTGCAGGAGAATGCTTCCGCGCTTGCCTGTCTCGCCATGGATTTCGATGGATGCGGGGATGAAGTAAGCCAGCAGTTCGGCGTTGGTGCGCAGGTGCCCGGTGGTGTGGCAGACGGATAGCTCGGATTTGTCTGCCACAAAAGCCAGCGGCAGCAGCAACTGGTCGGCGAGCCAGGCATCGATTGCACCACCCGAGTCTATATTGGTCCGCAGTTCCGCGACGGCCTCGTCCGCCACCTTCTCGGCAGGCTTGTGCAGCGCGCCCAGCGCAAAGGCGCAGCAGCGGCTGTGCTCGAACTCCGCCTGCAGCACGATGAAGGTTCCGGGCGAAGCGGACGGGACCTCCGCCACGTCGATTTCCAGCGGCACCGCCAGATCCTGCAGATGTGCGGCCGCGCGTCTGCGTTGCCGCTCCGCAATCGAGCGGTCGAGCCGGCCGACGGCAGACAGGCCGCGGATGCGCAGCAGCCGGCCACGCTCGGTGATGCGCAATGCGGACAGATGCCGGCCTGGCTGGATCAGTGCGTGCATGATGCCGCCACCGGGTGGGTAAAATCCCGCACGCTCGAGGCTGCATTCCACGCGGTATCCGATCTGATTCAGGTAGGGCAGCCATTGCCAGGCCAGGTAGTGATAACAGGGGCTCCACGGCACGTGGGTGCCGCCGGTGAAACGCAGCCGTGAGGGGGTGTCGGCAAAGCTGAGCGGCAGGTAGACCGTTTGCAGCAGCAGGCTGGCCGAGCCTGCGGTCCCGATATCGAAGGCATAGTCCCCGCCCTGCAGGCGGGTGGGCTCGAAGCGCAGGGTCTGCGAGCCCAGGCTTGCGCCTTCGATACGGGCCGCGCTGATCGACGCGGCTGCCTCGACCGCCTTCAGGTGCTGGGATTTGAGGCCGGGGTGGGGACGCCGCGCGCGGATGCTGGTCAGCCGCATGGGCTTGCCCGTGATCACCGACAGGGCAAGCGCGCTGCGCAGAACCTGGCCGCCGCCTTCGCCGAAAGATGCGTCGATTTCTATCATCGTCATCCCATTCTGGCTCAATCAGCCGAAAACGCCGGCGCTTTCCAGCGTCGATCGGCATCAGGGCCATTGCGGCCTGCCGCGCACCCCCTATGCTTGATAGTCAAGGGGCGAACGCATTCGCCACACACCATGCCCGTCCACAACGCTGACATCGCCGCCTTCTTCGACGAAATTGCCGACCGCCTGGAAATCCAGGGTGCCAACCCGTTCCGCATCCGCGCCTACCGCAACGCGTCGCGAACGCTGGGCGAACTGCCGCAGGAGGCGCGCGCGCTGCTGGAAAAAGGCGAGGACCTGACCCGGCTGCCGGGCATCGGCGGCGACCTCGCCGCCAAGATCCGCGAAATCGTCGATTCCGGGCATTGCAGCCTGCTCGATCGCCTGCGCCGCGAACTGCCGCCGGCGGTTACCGAACTGCTGCACATCCCCGGCCTCGGGCCGAAGCGGGTCAAGGCGCTGTATCACGACCTCGATGTGCAGACCGTCGAGCAGCTGTACCGGGCGGCGCGCGACGGCCGCATCCGCGCCCTGCCCGGCTTCGGCGAAAAAACCGAGCTCAACATCCTGCAGGCGGTGGAAGCGCATGCCAGCCAGACGCGCCGCTTCAAGCTGGTGGTGGCGGCACAGTATGCCGACACACTCAGCGCGTTTCTGCAGGCCATACCCGGCGTCGACCAGGTGACGGTGGCCGGCAGCTTTCGCCGGATGCGCGAGACGGTGGGCGATCTCGACATCCTGGTCACCGCCGCGGCCGCCAGTCCGGTGATCCAGCGCTTCGCTGGCTACGACGAGGTGGCCGAGGTGCTGTCGGCGGGGACCACGCGTGCCAGCGTCGTCCTCAAAAGCGGCCTGCAGGTCGACCTGCGGGTGGTGGAACGACAGTCCTACGGCGCGGCGCTGTGCTATTTCACCGGCTCCAAGGCACACAACATCGCGATCCGTCGCATCGCGCAGAAGCTAGGCCTCAAAGTCAACGAATACGGCGTGTTCCGCGGCGAAGAACGCATCGCCGGCGAGGACGAGGCCTCGGTTTACCGGAGTGTCGGCCTGCCCTTCATTCCTCCGGAACTGCGCGAGGACCGCGGCGAGATCGAGGCGGCGCACGCCGGCCGCCTGCCCCGCCTGGTGGAGTTTTCCGACCTGCGGGGCGACCTGCATGCCCATACCAAGGCAACCGACGGACACGACAGTCTGCGCGAGATGGCGTTGGCAGCAAAAGCGCTGGGACTGGTGTATCTCGCCATCACCGAGCATTCGCGCCACCTCACGGTGGCGCACGGCCTCGATTCGCTTCGACTGGCGCGCCAGTGCGAGGAAATCGACCGTCTCAACGCGGATCTCGACGGCATCACGCTGCTGAAGGGCATCGAGGTGGACATCCTGGAAGACGGCAGTCTCGACCTGCCGGACGAGGTGCTGGGCCGGCTCGACCTGGTGGTGGGCGCGGTGCACAGCCAGTTTCATCTGTCGCGCGCGAAGCAGACCGAACGCATCCTGCGTGCGATGGATCATCCCCACTTCACGATGCTGGCGCACCCCAGCGGGCGGCTGATCGACAAGCGCGACCCCTACGATGTCGACATGCTGCGCATCATTCGCCATGCGAAGGCACGCGGCTGCTTTCTCGAACTCAACGCCCATCCCGATCGCCTGGACCTGCTGGACAGCCAGTGCCAGGTGGCGAAGGAGGAAGGCGTACTGGTCAGCATCAATTCCGACGCGCACAGCCGCTTCGACCTTTCCAATCTTCGCTACGGCGTCGGCCAGGCCCGGCGCGGCTGGCTGGAAAAGGACGATGTGCTCAATACGCGGTCACTGTCAGCGCTTCGGCGCCTGCTCAAGCGCACCATGTGAAGTCCGGCCGACGTGCGGAACCTGGCGCCACCGGAAACCTTGTTCGGACTGAAAAGTCTCCTACAGTGGGTAAGGCTGAGGGCGGGTTGCATCCATCGCGGCTCACCATGCCCCTTTGGGCAATCGATCACACAGGAGACCCTCATGAAATCAGGAACCAGCAAAACCAATTCGCAACTTGCCGCCCTGCTGTTGGGCGTTGCGACGTTGCCTGCCTACGCCGTCGATCATAAGGAGATGGCTGAATCGGGCCAGTCCTTCAAGGACCATGACAGCAACAAGGATGGCTACCTTTCTCTCGATGAGTTCAAGGCCAAGGGCAAGGACGATCTGGCCTTCAAGGCGGCTGACATCGATGGTGATGAACGGCTGGACCGCAGCGAATTCGACAAATACCGCGCCAGAAAAGCGACCGATCAATCGAAGCCGGCCCAGCCTCCAACGGAGAACTAGGCCCGAGGCCCGCCGGCGGATCCGACGTAACGCAAGGAGAATGCATGATGGCTACCCATGATCCAAAACGCCGGGCGGTGCTGCGCGCCGCCCTCACGGCAGGCTGCATGCTGTGCCTGCCGGCAGTGGGCCGCGCCCGGAGCGGCAAGGTGAGCAAGGCACAGGCCAAGTATCAGGACACACCCAAGGGCAACCAGAACTGTGCCAAATGCCTGCACTTCGTCGCCGCCGACAGCACCTGCAAGGTGGTGGAGGGCAAGGTCAGCCCCCAGGGCTGGTGCCAACTCTGGGCCGCAAAACAAGGCTAGCCCCTGCCCCGCGGATCGGGCCATGACGGGGCAGCCACGCTGAAGCCATGCTGACCCTGGCCCTGATCGGCGACGTCATGCTGGGCCGCGGCGTCGATGCGGCGCTCAAAAACATGCAGCCGCATGAGATGTGGGGCGACGTGCTGCCGCACCTCTTGCAGGCCGACCTGCGCATCGCCAATCTCGAATGCGCCCTGACCCGGCATGGTCAGCCGTGGACGCGCAGCTGGAAGCAGTACCATTTTCGCGCCGACCCCGGTGCCGTGCGCTTTCTGCAGGCGGCGCGCATCGACGCCTGCTCGCTCGCCAACAATCACACCCTGGATTTCGAGGAACGCGGGCTGCGCGACACGCTGCGCACGCTGGACGCCGCCGGCATCCGACACGCTGGCGCGGGTCTCGATCTCAAGGAGGCTGCCGCGCCCGCCCTGCTCGAGGTGCACGGCGCATCGCCCTGCCGGGTGGCGCTGCTTGCGTTCACCGACAACCAGCCGGATTTCGCCGCGGGCGAGCAACACCCCGGCACCCACTATCTGGAGGTCTCGCTCGATCCGGACACGATGGCGCGGGTGGCAGACGCGATCGCCGTGGTGCGGGCAGCGGGTGCGGACTGGGTGGTGTTCTCGAACCACTGGGGGGGCAATTTCATCGAGCGCCCTGCGCCGGACTTTCGCCGCTTCGCCCAGCGGGTGATCGAACTCGGTGCGGATGTCTATTACGGACACAGCGCGCATCTCTGCCAGGGCATCGAGATCCATCAGGGCAAGCCCATCCTCTACGACACCGGCGGCTTCATCGATGACTATACAGTTGACCCGGTGCTGCGCAACGACCATTCCTGTCTGTTCAAGTTGATGTTCGATCAGGGGCGACTGCGACGCATCGAACTGCTGCCGGTGAAGCTGGACGTTGCGCAAGTCGCGCTGGCCCGCGACGAGGAATTCGGGGCCATCGCCGCTCGCATGGAAAAACTGTGCGCCGAACTTGGCACCCGACTCGAACGCCGGGCCGACCGGCTGATCCACGAGCCGGGCCCATGAGCAGAACCGCCCCGGGCGATCTGGTGAAAAGACTCGGCGGACGCTATGCGAGCGCGCTAGGAATCGATCTCGCATCAATCGATGCGGGCGAACGCTTCAAGTGGTTTCTCGCTGCCGTGCTGTATGGAACGCGCATCCCGGAAGCGCTCGCCACCCGCACCTGGAACGAATTTTCCGCGCACGGCGTGCTCACTCCTGAGCGCATCCTGGAAACCGGCTGGGACGGCCTGGTGGACATTCTCGATGCGGTCGGCTATGTGCGCTACGACTACAAGACCGCGACCAAGCTGCTCGATGTGTGTGCCGCGCTGATGCGCGATTACGGCGGCAGCCTCGATGCCCTGCATGCCGCTGCTGCCGACGCGCGCGATCTGGAAAACCGGCTCAAGGCGCTGGGCAAGGGAATCGGCGGCACCACCGTCGCCATCTTTCTGCGCGAACTGCGGGGAATCTGGCCGCGGGCCGTGCCGCCGCTATCGCCGCTGGCCCTGGCCGCGGCGGCCGCGCTGGGCTATCTGCGGCCTGCCATCGGCAACGCCGATCGTGCGCTGCCCGAGCTGCGGAAGGCATGGGCAGCCGACGGTCAGCCGGCGGGGGGATTTGCCGAGTTCGAGTCGGCGCTGGTGCGCGAGGGGCTGCGCTTGCGCCGCCTCGCCTCGCGTCACCGGGGTACCTGATCACTCCGGCAGATGGTGATGGCCGACGCTCACGCGCTTGGCCTGCGGCCCCTCGGCGGCGGCCATGTCCTCGATGAACTTCACGGCGACCCCCTCGCTGAGCTGATTGAGCGTGGTGTTCACCAGGTTGTCGGCATTGAAATACAGTTCCTCGCCATCGGTGCGGCGGATGAATCCATAGCCTTCATCAGGATAGAGCCGCACCACTTCGCCGATGTATTCCGCATCGTGCGTCTTGGTCTCGCGGCGCAGGCGCCGGGAATACTCGTCGAGCTGGCGCTTGGCCGCATCGAAGGCGTCGCGCAGGGCGACATAGATATCCTCGTGCCGGTCGCGGTTCACCACGATTTCGCTGCCCGGCACGCCGATGTCGATGCGCACGTTGAAGAACTTGCCCTGGTGCTTGTGCTGGTGGGGCATTTCCACCACCACGCGGCAGGACATGATGGGCTCGAAAAAGGTCTCCAGCTTCTCGGCTTTTTCACGGATGTGCGTCTCCAGCGCCTCGGAATGTTCAATGTCGCGAAACGTGATTTGCAGCGGCGTTTTCATCTTGTCGTCCTTCCGTTCAGGTTGCGAATGAACCGGTCGTTGCCGGTCCCTGACTTTGGCCACGGGATCCCCGTGACATGCAGATGCGCGGTTCGGAATCCGGCATCCTGATCCAATACTGCCTATTCCCGGAAATGGTGTTTGGCCTTGCCCGACAGGGCAAGCAGGCGCTCATAAAGTTCCCTTTCCTCGCGATTGAGTTTCTCCGGAATGCGCACCCCAATCTGCAAATACAGGTCGCCTTTTCCTCGCCCGCCGAACCGGGGGATGCCCTTGTCGCGCAAGCGCAGCAGCGTGCCAGGCTGAATTCCTGGCGGGACATACACCTCCGCCGTCTTGCCCTGCAGGGTCGATACTTCCAGTTTAGTTCCCAGCACGGTGTCGGTAAGGGGCAGTGTCTCGTGCTGCCAGAGGTCGGCGCCTTCGCGCTGGAAACGCGGGTCCGGCCGGGACCGCACCACCACATACAGGTCGCCGGGCACCCCGCCGGGCTCGGGGCTGGCCATGCCCCGCCCCGCCACCCGCAGCGCCATGCCGTCCTCCACCCCGACTGGAATGGTGACCGTCAGGCTTTCGGTTTTCTCCACCTCGCCGCGGCCGCCGCACGCTGGGCAGGGCTGCGAAAGGAGTCCTTGATCGCCTTGGCATCGGCATCCCGCGAAACGCCCAGGGCCTCGTAATAGTCGCGCTGCTGCTTGGGTGTGATGGCAGGCTTCCTTGTGAAAATATCTTATCCGCGGATCGAGCAGAGTTACGTAGACTACAAGTCAAAAACACCCTGCAAGCTGTTGAAGCAGAATGGTTTTATCTGTGGTCATCTGTGTAATCTGCGGTTCAAGGATTTCCCTTGTACTCGGCATCCACCACCTTGCCGCGCGGGCCGGAGCCGGAGGGCCGGGCCTCGCCGTTTGATTCGTAAGGCGGCGGGGTGTCGCCCGGGAACTTGGTTTCGGCGTAGGGCCCTGCGCTCCTGGTCTGGGAATAGATCACCGCGCCCGCTTCCTTGAGGAGTTTCTTGAGGGCCTCGGCCTTCTCCGACGCAACTGACGCGTCCTTGCGGGAAAAGGCCTCCTTGGTCTCCTGCATCGCCGTCTGGATTCGAGTCTTCAACTCGTCGGTGAGCTTGTCGGCGAAGTCGGCCAGCATCTTCTCCGCCTGGTAGCACCGCCTCGTTGAGCTTGTCCACATCCTCGCGCCGCTTCTTGTCGGCTTCGGCATACTGCTCGGCCTCCTTGATCACGCGCTCCTTGTCCGCCGTGTTGAGCCGGGTGGAGCCGGTGATGCGGATGCTCTGGCTCTTGCCGGTGGCGGTGTCCTTGGCGGTGACGTTGAGGATGCCGGAGGCGTCGATGCGAAGGAGACCTCGATCTTGGGCACCCCGCGCGCCGCCGGCGGCAGGCCGTCGAGGTTGAATTCGCCGAGGCTCATCGGGTCGACGCCCATTTCGGCCTTGCGGCCCATCATCTCGATGAGCCGCCCGTCCATATCGGTGCCGCCGAGGCGGGTGTCGCCGGAGGTGGCCTTGACCTCGAACACGCCCTTGCCGAACTCCATGACGGTGACGTCGAGCGTACCGCCGCCGAAGATGTTCCTCCCGATTTATTCAATCTAGATCATGGGATTGAAAGTCCCTGCTTCACCGGCTCAACACGACCGGGCAGTCGATCTCGTCCAGTACCCTTTCCAGTTCGCCCTGCTGCAGGAAGCGGTTCCAGTCGGCCAATACCAGGCAGCACGCCGCTTCGCGCCGCGCCGCCTGCACCAGCTTGCCGCGCTCGAGCCCGGCCAGCCACACGCAACGCCCGGCCGCGCCCTGCGCCTTCAGCGCGGCCTGCGCTGCCGTGCAGGCGGACCGATACGCCGCCTCGTCCGCAGCATGGATCAGCAGCGCGAGTTCGGCGCCGATGCGGCGTGCCAGCCTGATGCCGAGATCCAGACTGGCGGCAGCGGGCTGGTCGGGCTCGAACAGCACCAGCACCGGCCCTGCCCGGCCTGGCATGTGGGCCTTCACGCGCGTCGTGGTCTGCACTGCTGTCATGATGCTGACCCCGGTCCGTTCGCCGAGCACGATCAGGTCGAACGCCTGCGCCTGCAGGCTCAGCACGGTCGCCATGCGGCCTCGCGCAACCTGGAAGGACCAGCGCAACTGCAGTTGCTCGGCCGCCTCGGCCAGCCGGCGCTGCAGGGATTCCGCCTCGCGCCGCCAGGTGCGTTCGATCTCGGCCCGCGATAGCGGCTGCAGCTGGCCCGACAGCAGGCAGAATTCGCGCGCGAACGGCAGCGCGAGCAGGCGCTGCAGGTTGATGTCCTCGACGAACAGGCCGGACAACTCGGCGTCGAGCTCGGCCGCCAGCGCACCGGCGGTCGACAATGCGGCCAGGCTGCGCGGCGACGCGTCGAGCGCGACCAGGATCCTGCCGCCGGCAGGCCGCTCAGGCGTTGTCGTCATGACTGTTGTTCGACCCGCGCCCGGATTTTCCGGTGCCGGATTTCCTGGCAAACGCGCGCCGCAGTTCGGCCAGATGCTTCAAGCGCGCGGCCACGCGCTGGCTGAGGCTGCCATCCACCTCCGGCGTGCCGACGGGCATGCCGGTCAGGAGTTCGAGCGCCTCGTCCACCGTGTCCACCGCGTAGAGGTGGAAACGTCCCGCTGCCGCCGCGTCGACCACGTCCTGGCGCAGCATCAGGTGGGCGACGTTGGAAGCGGGGATCAGCACGCCCTGCTCGCCGGTGAGCCCGCGCATGCTGCAGACATCGAAATAGCCCTCGATCTTGTCGTTCACCGCGCCGATCGCCTGCACCCGCCCGAACTGGTCGACCGATCCGGTGACCGCCAGCGCCTGCCGGATCGGCACGTTCGCCAGCGAAGACAGGAGCGCGCACAGTTCCGCGACCGAGGCGCTGTCGCCCTCCACCTGGCCGTAGGTCTGCTCGAACGTGATGCTGGCCGACAGCGACAGCGGCTGCTCGGCGGCGTAGCGGGAGGCGAGGAAGGACGCCAGGATGAGCACGCCCTTGGAGTGGATCGAGCCGCCCAGCTTGACCTCGCGCTGGATGTCGATCAGTTCGCCCTCGCCGAGCCGGGTGTTGGCGGTGATGCGCGACGGCTGGGCGAAGGTGAAGTCGCCGAGCTGGAACACGGACAGGCCGTTGATCTGCCCCACCGCCTCGCCCGTGGTGTCGATATGCAGGATGCCGCGCAGGATGGCCTCGTGCGAACGTTCGCGCAGGCGGTCCAGACGGCGGATCTGCGCGGCGATGGCGCGATCGACGTCGGCACGCGCCACCACCTCGCGCTTTTCGGCGGCCGCCCAGTAATCGGCCTGGCGCACCAGGTCGGCCAGGCTCTCGACGTGGGTGGACAGCTTCTGCGCATCCTCGGCACGGCGCGCGCTATGCTCGATCACCCGCGCCACGGCACCGCGATCGAACGGTCGCAGCTTTTCGCGCCGCGCCAGCGTGCCGATCAGCCGCGCGTACAGCAGATCGTTGTCGGCGCTGCGTTCCACCTCGTCCTCGAAATCGGCCGTCACCTTGAACAGCTCGCCGAACTCCGGATCGTACTGGGCGAGCAGGTAATACAGCATGCGGTTGCCGAGCAGGACCACCTTGGCGTCGAGCGGAATCGGCTCCGGCTCCAGCGACACCGTGCTCACCAGGCTGTACATCTGGCCGAGCGACTCGATGCGGATCTCGTGGGTGGACAGCGCGCGCTTCAGCCCCTCCCAGGAAAACGGCTGGGTCAGCAGCTTGAAGGCGTCCAGCAGCAGGTAGCCGCTGTTGGCCTGATGCAGCGCGCCCGGCTTGATCAGCTGGAAGTTGGTGACCAGTGCGCCCAGCTGGGGGGTGTGCTCGACCCGCCCCAGCAGGTTCTGAAAGGTGGGATGGTCCTCGTAGACCACCGGCGCGCCCTCCCCCGCCTCGCGGCCCACCAGCAGATTGACCAGAAAGCGGCTGAAACTGGGCACCTCGCCGGTCAGCGCGGTGAGCGCGGCCAGCGCAGGCAGGCCCTCCTTGGGATGACGGAACTCATCCATGCTCTGGATGACGTTCTGCCGCACCTCGTTGAGGTGGCTGCAGACCACCGGAAAATCCGCATAGGCGCTGCGCAGTTCGTCGATCAGATGGCCGACGGCGAACAGCACCGCCTCTTCGTTGAGCTTGCGCACACGCTCGATGCGCTCGCGCCGCCATTGATGGACCTGGTGCATGACCTTCTCCAGTTCATCCTGCAGCCTGCCGATGGCCTCCTCGATGCGCGTTTTCTCTTCCGGCGGCAGCTTGTCGTAGTCCTCCGGGCTCATCACCTCGTTTTCCTTGATCGGCGCAAAGGAAAAACCGTTCGGGGTTCGCAGCAGGGTGACGCCCTGCTTGATGGCCTCGTCGCCCACCGTGCCGAAAGCCTGCGTCTGGCGTTCGCTGTACTCCTCGTCGATCTGGGCGAGGCGACGGCGGTAGTCCTCGCCCTCGAACACCGCCGGGATCGTCGCCCGCAGTTCCTCCACCAGCTGCTGCATGTCGTCCCGCAGACGCGCGCCCATGCCCGCCGGCAGCTGGATGGCGCGCGGCTTGTGCGGCTGGCCGAAATTGTGGACATAGCACCAGTCGGACGGCTTCGCCTCCTCCGCCACACGCTGGTCGAGCAACTGGCGGATCAGGGTGCGCTTGCCGCTGCCGGGCTGCCCCATGACGTAGAGGTTGTAGCCGGCATGGCGCATGCCGATGCCAAAATGCGCCGCCTCGATCGCGCGTATCTGGCCGATGCCTTCATTCAGATCGTCGAGCTCGGCGGTGGTCGTGAAGGTGAAGCGGGCGGTATCGCAGGGGCGATACAGGCGGTCGGGGGAAAGCGGCGGGTTGGGCGTCATTTTTTGGGTCGCTCTTGTGGGTCATGAATGCTGGTCGACCTGCGCCGCGAGCTGGTGCAGCGCAGGGGCAATCTCTACTCGGTATTCGAATTCCTCCAGACGGCGCAGCGCGTGCGGCAAGCGGGCCAGGTTCCCGGCAGTGCGGCGCCGGACATCCGCCAGGGGCTGCGCGGCCCCCAGGCGGCGTCCCCCGCGCATCACCGGTTCGAGCAGCGGCTCGCCCGGCTGGTCGTCGCCCTCCAGCGTCACCACATCCCCGGCCATGCGGCCTTCGGCGTCAAGGCGGCGGTATACCTGCTTGCGCCCGGGCCAGGTCGCCTTGCCTTCGGAGCGCTTGCGGCGCGCGCGGCCGGCGTATTCCTGCAGCTTGTAGGCGCAGTCCAGATAAGGCTGGTCGCTCGAGGTATCCAGGTGGGTGCCGACGCCGAAGCCGTCCACCGGCACGCCGGCGGCCAGCATGTCGCGCAGCGCATATTCGTCGAGGTCGCCGCTGGCGAAGATGATGACGTGATTCAGGCCGCCCGCGTCGAGGATGGCCCGCACCCGGCGTGCATGCTCGGCGAGGTCGCCGGAATCGATGCGCACCCCCTTGATGCGGATGCCGGCATGCGCCAGCTTCGGTGCCAGCGCCACCACCTTGTGCGCCGCTGCCTCGGTGTCCCAGGTGTCGATCAGCAGCACCACATTCTCTGGCTGCGCATGGGCGAAATGTTCGAAGGCCAGCGCCTCGTCATCGTGCGCCTGGATGAAGGAATGCGCCATGGTGCCGAACAGCGGGATGCCGAACTGCTCGCCGGCCAGCACCGTCGAGGTTCCGGAAAAACCGGCGATGTAGCTCGCGCGCGCCGCCAGGAGGCCCGCCTCTGCCCCGTGGGCGCGGCGCAGCCCGAAGTCCACCAGCAGCTTGTCGGGCGCCATCAGCACCGAGCACGCAGCCTTGGAGGCGATCAGGGTCTCGAAATGCAACAGGTTGATCAAACGCGTCTCCACCAGTTGCGCCTGCGCAATGGGCGCGGTCACGCGCAGGATCGGCTCGTTGGGGAAGAACACCGTACCTTCGGGCATGGCGTGCACGTCGCCGGTGAAGCGCAGCGCTTCCAGCGAGGCGAGGAAATCCTTGCTGAAGCGTTGGGTCGACGCCAGCCATTCCAGTTCCCCGTGGGTGAAGCGCAGCTGCTCGAAAAATTCCAGCGATTGCTCGAGCCCCGCCGCCAGCAGAAAACCGCGCCCCGGACGCAGCCTGCGCACGAAGAACTCGAACACCGCGGTCTCCTGCATGCCGGTGTCGTGATAGCCCTGCAGCATGGTGAGCTGATAGAGGTCGGTGAGAAGAATACTGGTCCCAGAATTCATGCAGACAGGCCATTCAGCGTGATGCGCTGCGCGCCGAGGCCGGCCATTTCCTCCTCGGCGCGCTGCCCGTCGCCGGGCTGGACGTTCACCGCACGAATCGCATCGGCCAGAACGAATACGTCGTAACCGAGCCGGCGGGCATCCCGCACCGTACTGAGCACGCAGTAATCCGTCGTCAGCCCGCCGATGAACAGCCGGCGGATGCCGGCTGCATGCAGGCGGCTGTCCAGGTCGGTTCCCTGAAAGCTGGAATAGGCTTCCTGATCCTGCAAAGTCGCCTTGGAGATCACCGTGGTGCCAGGGGGCAAGCTGAGCGTCGAGGCGAACGCCGCGCCGTGCGTGCCCGCCACGCAGTGGACCGGCCACGGCCCCCCTTGTGCGTGAAAGGAACAATGCCCCTCGGGATGCCAGTCGCGGGTGGCATACACGGGCAGGTCCTGCGCCAGGAAAGCGTCGATATACCGGTTGAGCACGGGCACGACCTCGCCGCCGCCCGCCACTGCCAGGCTGCCGCCCGGCAGGAAATCGTTCTGGATGTCCGTGACCAGCAACACGTCACCCGGCTGCAGATGCCAGCGTTGCAGATCAGATGATTTCGTTGCAGCGTTCATGTCGACTTTCCTCTCGGCTCCGATGCAGGCGTGCGTCGAGTGGCGCGTGCCGGGATATCCGGGATCAACGCGCGCTAATGCAACTCTTCATCCTGATCATGGTGGAAGACAATGTCCCCCAGCTCGACCTTGACGGGCTCGCCCACCGGCGCTTCGGTCACATCCACCGCCTGAAACAGCCACTTGCCATCCTCCTGCCAGCAGTAGCCAAACTGCTCCCTGTAAAAACATTCCTTGGGTTCCATGCTTGCTTGCCTTTCTTGTGGGCCGACGCCTTTTTTCAGTCTGGCATATTATTAAAACGATGCCAGCATCCTGAAACAGCGAGGAGACCGTTCGATGACCGGGAATGAGCTTTGCCTGTTCGCGCTTGACGCCAGCCGTGCCTATGGCGAGCGGGTGGCTGAAGCACTGGGGCTGACGCTTGCCCGCCACGAGGAGCGCGAGTTCGAGGACGGCGAGCACAAGGCGCGGCCGCTGGAAAACGTGCGCGGCCGGGACGTGTACGTGATTCACTCGCTGTACGGCGAACCGGGCATCAGCGCCAACGACAAGCTGATCCGGCTGCTGTTTTTCGTCGGCGCCCTGAAAGACGCCTCGGCCGCCCGGGTCACTGCGGTGTGCCCCTATCTGGCCTACTCCCGCAAGGACCGCCGCACCAAGCCGCGCGATCCGGTCGGCAGCCGCTATGTCGCCCAACTGTTCGAGGCGGTGGGCACCGACCGGATGGTGACGCTGGACGTGCACAACCTGGCCGCCTATCAGAATGCCTTCCGCATCCCGGCCGAGCATCTGGAGGCCCGCGGCCTGTTCGTCGAATGGTTCGCATCCCGGCTGCAGGAAGATGACGTCGCGGTGGTGTCGCCGGACGCAGGCGGCGTCAAGCGGGCGGATGCGTTTCGCGATTCCCTCGCCCGCGCGCTCGGCCGTCCTGTCGGTTCCGCCTTCATGGAAAAACGCCGCAGCGAAGGCGTGGTGTCCGGCGAGGCGGTGGTGGGCGAAGTCGACGGCAGGACCGCGATCATCATCGACGACCTCATCGGCAGCGGCACCACCCTGGCGCGGGCCGCTGCCGCCTGCAGGACGCTGGGGGCCAGGCGGGTTTTCGCCGCAGCAAGCCACGGCATGTTCACCGGCGCAGCGGCCGCGGTGCTGGCCGACCCGGCCCTGGAGAAAGTGCTGGTCGCCGACTCCGTTCCGCCCTTCCGTCTGCCGCCTGCGCTGCTGGAAAGCCGGGTCGAGGTGCTGGATTCGGCGCCCCTGTTTGCCGAAGCCATCCGCCGCCTCCACAGCGGCGGTTCATTGGTCGAACTGCTGCAGGACTGAGCGTCAGCTCCCGACCCGTTCGGCATGCTGCCGCGCCAGTTCGAGATACTCCCTGGCCGTTGCGACCCATTTGCCCGGCGGATGCCGCCCGTCGTCGCGCAGGTGCCACAGGACGAGCTTGGCGCGCAGCACCGCCCGGCAGCTCTGGTAGAAGTGGATCAGCGCCTCAGGCGGGGCATCGCCGCTCGCCTCGCGATAGGCTTCCAGCAGCCAGCGCCCCACCTGCGGGGCGTGCAGCCGCTCGCATTCCAGCGCCAGGTAACCCAGCTCGTCGGCCGGATCGAGGATGCGGAAATCGCGCTTGAATTCCAGGCAATCGATGACGACCGGCTCCGCCAGCAGGCACACATGTTCCGGACGCAGGTCGCCGTGCCCTTCGACGATGCGGCCCTGGCGTACGCGAGTATCGAACAGTTCTGCGTGGCCTTGCAGGAAGCCCAACTGGAGGCGGGCAAGGTGCTGCGGCAGGTCCGGGGCGAGGCCGAACTCCGGGCTGGCAATCTCGTGCAGGTTGTCCTCGATCCGCCTGGCCAGATCCTGCCGGTAGGCCTCGGGCGCGATGCCCTCTGCAGCAGCTTCGGCATAGAAACCGGCAAGCCGACGCGCCAGCTGGATGATTTTTGCCTGTTCGGCGGCCCCGCGATGGAGCAGCTGATCGAGCATGCGATCCGCCGGCAGCCGCCGCATCCGCACCAGCCAGTCCACCGTCTCCCCTTCCCCGCCCAGATGCAGCCCCCCCTTGGCATCGAGCACCAGCGGCATCACGCCGAGGTAGACCTCGGCGGCCAGACGGCGGTTGAGCCGCACTTCCTCCGCGCAATCCAGGCGCCGGGCCTCGGGTGTGCTGAAATCGAGATAGGGGTAGCGCACCGGTTTCTTCAGCTTGTAGGCATGCGTGTCGGTGAGAAAGACCCAGGACATGTGGGTTTCCACCGCATCCACCCGCGAGGTCGCCTCCGGATAGGCGTCCGGCCGCCGAAGAAAGGCGAGGCTGGTTTCCAGGGGGGGTGAAGCCTGGGCTGAATGCGTGTGGTCCATCGCCTAATGATAAGCAGTGAGCCGCATGCCTGTACGCCGATGTTGATCAAATGCATGCCCGCTGCCATGGCGCCAGCCCGGAAGACCATCTGCTATACATTGAAGTAGGCAGTGAGAAATCGACATTCACCTTTCGCCCTACAGGGCATCAACAGGCAGGAAGCGCCATGACCCGTAATTCCATCGATATTGCCAGCCGCGTCAGCCCCCAGTTGTCGGCACTGCTCAATAGCCGGATCCGCAATCCGGAGTGCGAGCAACCGGTCACGCTGATTGCGGTGCGGCGCTTTCTCGCCGATCTGCTGCCGAACGATTTCAAAGAGGCCGAGCGATTGCATCACTTTGACATCAGCGAATCGCTCCTCGACGAACTGGACGCCTTCATCGAGGAGTTCGGAGGAGGCGCGCTTGCGGTCGATTTCGTGCAGGCCAACGCCAGCGAACCTCTTTCGCGCGCGATCGAGACGGTGGCGAGCGACGAGAACCGTGAAAATCCGCCTACGCTTGCGGTGATCCGGGAGGCCCTCCTTGCCGGGCTGGGCGCGCGTCTGGTGGGCGACGGCGTCCTGGAAGACGACGAGGACGACACGCTGTTGTCGGAGATCGAGGCGCTGATCGAACAGTTTGGCGCAGACACGCTCGCCGAAGAATTCATACGCTACGAATAGCGGCCCCGCTGCACGAGGAACATCAGCATGTTGAGAAAGCGGCGTTCGAGGCGTGTACTGGCCATGTTTCTGGTGGTGCTTGGCGGTGTGCTGATGTATCTGGCGCCAGAAATATGGGCCGGGCTGGCGGTGCTTGCGCTGGGGGTGGTCATCGAGCTGGTTGGCATTACGCTGGAACGCAAAGCCTAGTGTCACGAACCAAAAATAACGAAACATGAAACAGCGTCTTTTTCCGCCATGCGTCGTTGCAGCCCCTTGCCGTATACCCCATACGGCTGCGGGTCTGCGCCTAGCCTGACGAAAAAATCCAT
>JAPTVL010000390.1 GCA_028065725.1 Betaproteobacteria bacterium | reverse complement strand
TGGTACGGTTGGCTCGGTCAGCGACGGCCATGAGATCCGCAATCGGGCTATCGGTCAGGCACTTGCGCAGGATTTCAACCTGGGCCCGACTTAGTCCCGACTTGGTCCCGTCACCCGCCGCCGTCTCGCCAGCGCCGACTTTCTGAGTTACCCCGCTCTCCCCCCTTGCCGCAGACTCCGCAACCTCCAGCGCCGCCGGGTGGATCGGCAGCCGCACCATGAAATAGCTGTGGTCTTCGTCGAATTCGAACTCGGCTGGCGGGGAGCCATTCTTCTCCATGGCTTCCATGATCTTGGGGATGCCAGTGGAACGGCCCTCGGTGAATTCCAGTTCTTTAAGGAACTCCCCGATACGCCGGTTGCGATAGCGGCGGGGACGGGCACGGCCTGCGCGGAGTTGCTCCAGCCGCACCGAACGATCCGGCCCCGGATAGCTGATAACGAACATCTCACTGTACTCAATGCGAACCTCGATGGGCTCGCGGGTGTCGTAGCCCCGGTGATAGACCGCATTGACGACGGCTTCTTCGATAGCGTCATAAGGGAAGTTTTCGACACGGGTGGCTTCGGCTCGACCGTGATGCTTGATGACGGTTTCGGTAATCAGGTTGCGCTTGATGTAATCGAGCGCATCGCGGGTCATGCGAGGTATCGGGCCTTTGAATACCTTTTCCGAAAACTTGTTGCCGCCCGGCCCTTCCCTGGGAAACCAGACGACGTCGATCTGCATGGCGGGAAAGAAGCGCCAGGGCTCCGGATTGAACATCATCAGGCCGACATTGAGCGGGAACGGCGCTTCCTCCGGCCCGCCGATGACACCCATCTGGCGGCCGAGTTCGACCAATGAAAGATTGGGCGCCTGTCCGGCCAGATCGCTGCCCACCTGCTGTAGATAGTCCTGCATCAGTTCGCGGGAGAGACTTTCCACCTTGGCCTGCTGATTGATGCGGTCGTCGTGGGGGATGCTGGCCGCCAGTGACATGAGCTCGGTTTCATCCGCCCCCTTGGCGCGAATGGTGCTGGAACCTTTGCGGATGTAATAGGCGTAGTCCTTGCTGTCCTTACTCAGGCTGATCTTGGCCTTGTAGGGGCGCGTCGATCCACCCAAAGCCCAGAGCACCAGCACGTGCCGCCCCTCGATTTCGACCGGAACGGCGATGGGATGGTAGTACGGCGCGATGGCACTGAAGCCGAGGTTCAGCAGATCCTTCTGGATGGCGTCGATTTGGGCGGGGTCAAGGCCCACGGGGGGCAAGACGGGACGTCCCTTGTCTTCCGCGATGCCGATCAAGATATAGCCGCCCCCCATATTGTGGATGTCATTGGCGAAGGCACAGAGGGTGTGCAGGACGGCTTCCGGGTTCCAGCCAGCCTTGAATTCGAGGCGTTCCCACTCGACGGGTTTGCCGTGTAGAAGATCCTTGATATTGATGGGCAGCGACATGGATTATTCCGGCAACAGAATGTAAATGCCGAGGAGATCCATCGGCAACACAGGATAGACAACCTGGAATCGCTGTTTGTCCATGAGGGCGCTGAAGCGTTCGTGGGCCTCGACCAGGCGCTTGGACTGCTGCTCGGCAATCACGCGGAATGCATCATCGAGATTGTCGAGAAGCTTGAGTTCGTTCTCCAGAAAGCTGGCGCGAGCCTGGGGCGAGAGATCGGATGAGGCACGCGCCTCTGTCAGTAGCGCTTTGGCTTCGGCATGGTCGAGAAACTCTTGTCGCGCAGGAGTGCCGCGCCAGCCCCAGAGCAACATTTCCTCTGCGACAATTTGATGGTTGAGCTTGGCTTGCTCGATGACGTTGCGGCAGCGGAAGAGCAGCAGCGTGGTTTTGATGCTGACTTGCCGGGTGCGAACGACGGCTGCGCGGGCGGCTCGCTTGTCTACCCGGGCCAGGGTGTTGGCCATGACGAGCTGACAAAGCTGTTCGACAAAACGATGGTTGCGCCCCAGGTAGTGATAGCCCTCCGGCGTTGGGGAGTGAAAACTAACCTTGATCGCGTCGCGCTGGTCACGCTGGCTAAGGTACCGAAGGTCGGGCAGAAACTCTCGCAGTTGCGGGGGCAGGTTACCCAGGACGACGCGGTAGCCCTTGGCGTCCTTGCTGACTTGAACACCGAGCAGATTGTTCAGCGCAGAGGTGACGAAATTTTCGACCGCGCGTGGGTCGCCAATGGCTTCGTCCACATCGCGCAGATCGGCCTCGATTTCCTGCGCCTTGATGGCGTTCTGGGCAAAGATGCCGCGCGAGGCCTTTTCGCGTTCAGCGGCTTCTTCCACCTTGCGGGTGACGTTGGCGCGGGCAGCGGCTGCTTCGTCAAACTGGCCAAAGTCGAATTCGATCTGGTTCTTGCTGACCCTCTTCTTCTCCATGTGGCGGCTGGGATTGAGGAGCAGCGCCTGGGTGATCGTATCGATGATGCTCTGCGAATCCTCGGGAAACGGCACGTTGATGCCGGTGGCACGTTTGATCTCGCGCACCTTGCGTAGGAGGACATCGAGGACGACTCCATCGATGGGATTGTCGGCACCGTAAAGTAGACAGGCTTTGACGGTGGGCGCCATTTGCCCGAAGCGATCGACACGGCCCTCTCGCTGTTCCAGCCGGTTGGGGTTCCATGGCAAGTCGTAGTGCAGCACGCCCGTGAAGTACTCTTGCAAGTTGATGCCTTCGGAGAGGCAATCGGTAGCGACCAGCACCCGCAGCGGCGACTTGCCCATTTCTTCAATACGTTGCTTGCGCAACTCGTCCGGCAACTCACTGGTGATGACTTGCAGATCGAGCTTGGGAAACTTCTTCTTGAGCACCGGCGCCAATTGTTCGCCGATGTATTTCGCAGTGGCAATGTAGCGACAGAAGACGACCGGGTTGAAGCCGTTGTTCAGCCAGTCGTCGAGGATCAATTCGGCCGAAGCCAATTTTTGGTCTTGCTTGATGTTGCCAAGCTGTTCGAGCTGCTTGGCAAACTCGCGCAGTTCCTGGCGCTGGCGCTGGGTCCAGGCGTTGCGTTCGAGAATCTGGGTGGGGGTGTTGTCACCTTCAAAACCAAACTCGGTGTCGCGAACAGGGTTATCGTCGAGGTCCAGTTGAGAGACGAAGGAGACCTCCGCGTCTTCTCCCATGGCCGAAGTTAGACCGGCCAGGCCAGACAGCCGGGTATTGAGCATTTCGACGCCCGCCGCCGGGCTGGACATGACACCGCGCAATAACGCTAGCGCCGTCCAGTATTGGATGCGCTGATGCCTATCTTGTGCGGCGTCTGGCGCAATCAGGCGGCGCGCGAAGTCGATAATCTCTTCGAAAAAATGCTGGTAGGCGGGCGAAAGCTCGTAGGGCCATTCAAAGGCATCACGTTCGGGAAACGGGGTGTCTTCGCCCAACCATTTTTCGACATCCCCGCGCTTGCGCTGAATGAAGTAGCGTGCCAATTCGCGGCGCTGGGCCTGACTGGAGTTGGGCAGATCGATGAACTCGAAATCCGGGTGGAGCAGCCCCAGCAAGGACTGAAATTCTTCTGGTTTGCCACTGTGCGGCGTCGCCGTGAGCAAAACGAGTTGTTGGCCCGGCTTGGCAGCAATACGACTAATCAGGTGATAGCGTTGTTGCTGGCTGTTGGAAGCGCCGGTCGGCCGGGCGCAGGTATGGGTTTCATCGACGATCACCAGTTCCGGACATTGTTCGACAAACACGTCGCGCCGGGTATCGGATTTAATGAAATCGATGCTGATCACCTGATACGGGTAGTAGTCGTAGACACTGGTATCACCCTGAATCTGGCGATCCAGCCGCGCCTGGGTATTGGAGCGGATGATGACGGCTTCTATGTCCAACTTAGCGCGAATCTCTGCCTGCCATTGCTCGCACAAATGCGGCAGGCAGATCACGGCAAAGCGCTTGATCTTGCGGCGCTCCAGCAATTCCTTGATGATTAGCAGTGATTCAATCGTCTTGCCGACACCGACGTCATCGGCGATCAACAGTCGTACCGACTCCTGACGCAGGGCCATGATGAGCGGCACCATTTGGTAGGAACGCGGCCGGAAAGAAAGCTTGGCCAGCGCACGGAACGGCCCCGCGCCGTTGCGAAAAGCGAGTCGGGCCGAGTCGTAGAGCAGGCGGGCGGAGCTGATATCGCCAAGGTCATCGGCGGCGGGTTCTTCAAAGCGCGCATCGGCAGGCCGATCCCTTTCAATGGCGAGTGGCAGATAGATACCGGCGATCTCGTCATCTGACCCGCCGAGCGGCTTGACGACTAGAAGATCGCGGTCTTCCGAGGGCAGCACGATCCAGTCGCGCCCGCGCAGGGTAACGAGCTTGCCGGGTTGAAGCGATGATTGTGAAAAAGCGGTCATCGCACCTTCCTGAAGATATCCGGCCGGGCCGCAACGATACCGGCGAGGTCGTCCTGGTAGAAGTAAACCCAGACCTCGTCGCCGCGC
>JAPTVL010000524.1 GCA_028065725.1 Betaproteobacteria bacterium | reverse complement strand
GCGGTTCAACTGCGCCATCGGCAGCAGCATCAGCAGATCGGCAGTGTTGAAATCGGGATCCCAGGCCGGCTCGCCGCACACCATTGCGCCGAGCCGGGTATATCCCTTGATCAGCGGCGGCAGCGCAGCGCTCTGGCCGTCGTCGAGCGATTCGATCGGCAGGCGGGTACGCGGGGTGACATGCCATTCGACCGGTGCCAGATGGCGTTCAGCGAGCTGGCGATACACGCTGGCGGCGGCGTGACCGCCGTCGGCCATGCCAATGCTGGCGCAGCCGACCATATATTCATAGCCATAGCGCGTCATGTAATCGGCCAGCCCCATCCACAGGCGGGTGATGACGCCGCCGCCGCGATGCGCCGGGTGCACGCACGAGCGCCCCAGTTCGGCCATGCGTGGGCGCAGGAAATTCAGACGCGTAAGATCGAATTCTTGCTCGGAATAATAGCTGCCAACGCGCTTGGCGGCCTCGGGCGGCAGGATGCGATAGGTGCCCACGACTTCGCCGCTGGCGAGGTCGCGTACCAGCAGGTGGTCGCAGTAGGGATCGTAGAGGTCGATATCGTGTTCCGGCAGGACGGACGACAGGCGCGCGCCCATTTCCCCGGCAAACACCTGGTAACGCAGGCGCTGCGCTTCGCGGATTTCGCTGTCGTCGACCGCCAGCGAAGCGTGATAGCGACTGGCAGGGATGGATTGAACTGTACTGCGGACGTCGAGCATGGGGCACTCCCGTTGATGGAATGCGCCCAGCTTAGTGAGTGGGTGTTAATGCATGGTGACGGCCGGATTGCGAAACAGTGACGCCGGGTTTCAGCGTGTCGGGTTTACTGCGTCACCCGGGTGACGCCGCCGCCGGTCAGCACACGCACGCGGTCGCCCACGCGGAATTCCTGGTCGGCCGCCTGGGTGACGGCGATCATTCGTCCCGAGTCGAGCTTGACGGTGACTTCCACGCCTTTCTGGCGAGTGACGGCCTCTTCCGCCGCCGCGCCGCCCACGCCACCCAGCACCGCGCCGACGGTTGCGCCGACCACGCTGCCGCGGCCGCCGCCGACCGTGCTGCCAGCCACGCCGCCGACCACCGCGCCGGCACCGGCGCCGAACGGCGTCTTGGTGCCCTCGATGGTGACCTCACGCACCGACTCCACAACGCCCATCTGCACTTCCTGGACGGTGCGTGCCTGGCTGCGGCTGTAATCCGAGCCGCCCAGACCAGCCGGGCAGCCTGCCAGCAACAGCGTGCCGGCGGCGATGAGGGCAACGGCGAAGGTCCTGTTCATGATGGACTCCTGTGTCTATTTCAGATCATAGCCAAACTCGGCATGGAACGCGCTGGCGATTTCGTCGCGGCTGGGGCGGTGATTCTGCCCGCCGCGCTGGGCAATCTTGATCGCACCCATGAGACTGCCCAGGCGGCCGGAGGTTTCCCAGTCGAAGCCGTGGACGATGCCGTACAGGATGCCGCTGCGATAGGCATCGCCACAGCCGGTGGGGTCGAGGATGGCGGCGGGGCGCACGGCCGGTATGTCGATCTGCTGGCCGGCCGTGTGGATCACCGAGCCTTCGGCGCCGCGCGTCACGATCAGCGCCTGGACGTGGTGAGCCAGCGTGGCCAGGGTTTCCCCGGTGCGGGTTTGCAGCAGTTCGGCTTCGTAGTCGTTGAGGATGACGTAGCGCGACTTGTGCACGCATTCCAGCAGCTCCTCGCCGGAAAACAGCGGCATGCCCTGGCCGGGGTCGAACACGCACGGCACGCCGGCCTCGTGGAAGCCGCGCACGTGGCGCAGCATGCCGTCGCGGCCGTCCGGGGAGACGATGCCGAGCTTGATGTCCGGCACCTGACGCACGTCGTTCTCGTGCGAAAAATTCATTGCGCCGGGATGGAAGGCGGTGATCTGGTTGTCGGCGAGGTCGGTGGTGATGAAGGCCTGTGCGGTGTAGGTGCCGGCAATGTGGCGAATGTAGTCGCGCGAAATGGCGTGGTCGTCGAGTCGCTCGGCGTACGGTGCGAAGTCGTCGCCGACGGTTGCCATGATCAGCGGTTCGCCGCCCAGCAGTTTCAGGTTGTACGCGATGTTGCCCGCGCAGCCGCCGTACTCGCGGCGCATCTCCGGCACCAGAAACGACACGTTCAGCATGTGGATCTTGTCGGGCAGGATGTGGTTCTTGAAGTGATCCTGAAACACCATGATGGAGTCGAAGGCGAGGGAACCGCAAATAAGGGTGCGCATGATGGATTCTGGTTGAAAACGACAGCGGGGATTATACGCAGGCCGGTCAAGCCGGGTTTCACGGAGGGTTAACGCGCCTGAAAGCCCATGGTCATGCGGTGCGGCGCTTTCCGCGGGGGGCACGCGAACGCATTGCCGCCGATATGACGCAGCGCAGCTTGAGTCAGGGGAGGTTGTTACAGGGCGAGCATCAACGCGGCGATCGCACCGCCCAGCAATGCCCCCACCAGCACATCGCTCACATAGTGCAGCCCCAGCACCAGGCGCGAGGCGGCGACCAGCGCGGTGAACGGCCACACCAGCCAGCCCAGCGCCGGGAAATGGGCGGTGGCAACGAGGCTGAACACCACGGCGTGAAGGGTATGGCCGGATGGGAAACTGAAACGGTCGAGCGGCGCGGTCAGGCAGCAGATCGTCGGGCAGGCCTGATACGGTCGCGGCCGCGCGGTGGCGCCTTTCAGCCACTTGTAGATCAGCGTGCCGGCAAGCCCGGCCACGATCATGTGCAGCACGGCCGGAATCGCCTCCCAGCCATGCCAGGCGAGCAGTGTCAGCATCAGCGCATACCAGAACAGCCCGTCGCCGAGGCGGCTGGCGAGCCGTAGCAGGCCGACTTCCCAGTCCGGCAGGCGCACGCCGTTCAGACGTTCCAGCCAGGCATGTTCGCGTGCTGCCAGTCGATTGAGACCATGATGAGCAACCAGACTCAGGCGGGCGAACTGCATGGCGTCTCCTTGTTAACGGGTACGGGCCGCAGAGGACCAGTTCAGTTGGGTGTCGGTCGTGGGTTCTGGCAGGGCGAGTCGCAGCAGTACCCGCTCGAAACTATCGATGATGGCGTCCCACGACAATTGCGCGGCGCGCGCGGCGGCGGCGGTGCCGAGACGGCGTTGCCAGGCGGTGTCATGGGCCAGCGAAACGGCCTGAGCAATGAATGCAGATTCGTCTTCGGGCGCCGCCTTGAGGCCGTTTTCAGCGTGGAGGATGACTTCCTCGGCAGCGGCGCAGTCATAGGCCACCACCGCGAGGCCGGATGCCATGGCCTCGATCGTCACATTGCCCCAGGTCTCGGTCAGGCTGGGAAAAAGGAACACGTCGCCAGAGGCGTAATGCGCGGCCAGCGACTCGCCGGTCTGGATGCCGCAGAAGATGGCGTCGGGGCGTTTCGTCTGCCAGTTTGTGCGCTCGGGGCCGTCGCCTACCAGGACCAGGCGCATCCCTGGATGCGCTTCGCGCATGGCGTCGAAGGCGCGAAACACCAGCGCCAGGTTTTTTTCGGCGGCAAGGCGCCCGACATACAGCACCACGGTCTCGCTGTCGTTCACGCCCCAGTGCGTCCGCAGAGATGGGTCGCGACGGCCGGGATGAAACAGCTTGGTGTCGACGCCGCGGCCGATGATCTCGAGGTTCTCGTAGCCCGAAGCGATCAGTTCGCGGCGGACGCCTTCGGTCGGCACCAGGGTGACGGCGGCCTTGTTATGGAATTTGCGCAGATACGCCACAATGGCGCGGCGCAGCAGGCCAAAGCCGTAGTGGCTGCTGTAGCTGTGGAAATTGGTGTGGAAATCGCTCGCCACCGGCAGCCGAAGCTTGTTGGCCGCGGCAAGCGCCGACCAGCCGAGCGGCCCTTCGGTGGCGATCTGCACCACGTCGGGACGCTGCCGGGTCCATAGTCGGGTCAACGCGGCTTTCGCCGGCAGCCCCATTTTCAGGTCCTCGTAACGGGGCAAGGCGATGCCGCGCTGCAGGTGTTCACTGAGGGTGGCGGTGGGCTGCGGCTGGTCCTCGGCGTTCTGGCGCGGACGAATCAGCATCACCTGGTGATTGCGCACCTGCAGGCCGTTGACCAGACGGTCGAGCGTTATCGCCACGCCGTTGACTTCGGGGGGATAGGTTTCGGTCACCACGGCGATGCGCAGCTGCGGGCGCATCGACGGCAGGGTCTGGCAGGTGAATTCGGCTGCTTCCATGGCGCGAAGCATGCGTCCGATGTGCGACAACACGATGAAGCCGGGGTGACGGTTTGGTGAAATCCTCGGCTCAGGCAGCTCAGGCGGCGAGTGGCAGCGTGTCCCGGGCGATCGCGCGCAACAGCAGAATGTCGCGGTAGGCGCTCGGTTCGAAGCCGATCCGGGTGCCGCCGCGATCGTCGTAAATCAGGTCATGGAAAAATGCGTCGATGTTCGGCGTGTTCCATGCCTTTACCAGTTGTTCCAGCAGATGCGGGTAGGCTTCCAG
>JAPTVL010000381.1 GCA_028065725.1 Betaproteobacteria bacterium | reverse complement strand
CGCCCGCGACACCCTTGCCGTTCGGCTAACTCTTCCCCTTGCCGGGCGAGTAGAGGACTTTCACCTCCAAGTGAGTGCGCCCTGCCGGGCGCACCAAAATAAAGACCCGACAGGCATGCCTGTCGGGTCGGGTTCGGCCACCACCCGAAGGCGGCTACCTTATTGCAGCAACGGCTCTCACCCCGGAAAGCTACAATGCTGTCATTATATCCCAAAAGGGAGATGGCCATGCAGTCGGGAATTCCGTCGTACACGCTCGGTCTCGATATCGGCATCGCCTCGGTGGGCTGGTGCGCACTTGGCCAGAATCGCATCATAGATCTCGGAGTGCGTGCGTTCGACAAGGCCGAAACCGCCAAAGAGGGCGATTCGCTCAATCTCGTTCGCCGCAGCGCGCGCCTGATGCGCCGACGCCTGCGCCGACGTGCCTGGCGACTAACCAAGCTCGCGCGTTTGCTCAAGCGCTATGGGGTGATCGACGACACCCGGATCTTCCAACCGCAGCACCCGTTTCCGCATTCGCTCTGGCCATTGCGGGTGGCCGGATTGGACCGCCTGCTGAGCAACGAGGAATGGGCACGGGTGGTCTACCACCTGTGCAAGCACCGGGGCTTTCACTGGGTCAGCCGCGCCGAAGAGAGGCAGGCGGAAGCAGACAGCAAGGGCGAAGGCGGAAAGGTCAAGCAAGGACTCGCCGGCACCGCGAAGCTGATGCAGGAAAACGGCTATCGCAGCTCAGCCGAAATGGTGTTGGCCGAATTCCCAAAGGCCCAGCGCAACAAGCAGGGCGACTACAGCAAAGCACTGGCCCGTACCCTTCTGGGCGAAGAACTGGCTCTGTTGTTCAAGCGACAGCGCGAACTAGGAAATCCACATACGGGCACAGCGCTGGAGCTGGAAATTCTCGGCAACGGGGATCGCAAGAACGGACTTTTCTGGGAACAGAAACCAGCGCTGGCGGGGAACGATCTCTTGAGGATGCTCGGCAAATGCACCTTCGAGAAGGGCGAGTATCGCGCACCCAAAGCGAGCTTTACCGCCGAGCGCCATGTCTGGCTGACGCGGCTCAACAATTTGCGTGTCGTCGTTGACGGCGGCACGCGGCCATTGAACGCACAGGAGCGGCAGATCGCTCTGCCGCTGCCCTACACCTATGACAGCGATTTCACCTATAAGCGCTTACGCAGCGCGCTGCTGAAGGCAGGTCATTTATCTGAAACTTTCCGCTTCGCCGGGCTGCCTTACCCCAGCGCCGCTCAGCAGGCCGACGGCAAAGCAAAAGATCCGGAAGCGGCCACATTGGTGAAACTCCCGGCCTGGCAGGAAATGCGGCTGACTCTAAAGAAGGCCGGACTGGAGACCGAGTGGCAAGGCATGGCTGGCGCCGCGATCGATGGCCGTCCCGAATTGCTCGACCAGATTGCCTGGGTGCTGAGCGTATTCAAGGACGATGAGGGAGTCACATCCGAATTGCGCAAGCTGCCCCTGCCAAGTTTGGAGCAAATGATCGACGCTCTGCTCAACATCCGCTTCGACAAGTTTCACGCCCTGTCGCTCAAGGCGCTGCGCCGAATCGTGCCGCACATGGAAGCAGGCCTGCGTTATGACGAAGCCTGCGCACAGGCCGGCTATCACCACAGCCAGCTACACAAGACCGGAGAAGGCGAGCACAAGTATCTGCCGCCGCTCTACGCCGGGCGCGACAAGAATGGACGCATGGTGCTCAGCGAAGAAATGGACGTGCCGCGCAATCCGGTAGTGCTGCGCGCCCTCAACCAGGCGCGCAAGGTGGTGAATGCAATCGTCCGCCGATACGGCACGCCCATGGCGGTGCATATCGAAATGGCGCGCGATTTATCGAAACCGATCGACGAGCGCCGAAAGATAGAAAAGAATCAGACCGAATATCGTGAGCGGAACGACAAGGACAAGGCGCTCTTCGCGGAACACTTCCAGCGAATGCCGACGGGGATCGAGTTCGAGAAGTGGCGCTTGTACCGGGAACAGCAAGGGAAATGCGCCTACTCTGTTGAGCCGCTCGACATCAATCGCTTGTTGGAACCAGGCTACGCCGAAGTCGATCACGCCCTGCCCTATTCACGCAGCTTCGACGACAGCAAGAACAACAAGGTGCTGGTGCTCGCCAAGGAAAATCGGGACAAGGGAAATCGTACCCCCTACGAATACCTGGGCGGCGCGGAAAACACTCCCCGCTGGCAGACCTTCGTCGCCTTCGTCGAATCGACCAAGGCTTATCGCCTCGCCAAGCGCAGCCGCCTGCTGCGCAAGGACTTCAGCGCCAAGGAAGCCGAGGAATTTCGGGAGCGGAATCTCAACGACACCCGCTACATCTGCCGCTTCTTCAAGAATTACGTCGAACGCTACCTGCAATTGGCCGAAGGCAGCGAAGCGAAGCGCTGCGTCGTGTTGAGCGGTCAATTGACGTCATTCCTTCGCGCCCGCTGGGGGCTGCTCAAGGTGCGCGGCGACAACGACCGCCACCATGCACTCGACGCCACCGTGGTGGCCGCGTGCAGCCACGGCATGGTCAAGCGCTTGTCCGACTATGCGCGGCGCAGGGAGCTTGAAAAGGTCCGGGAAGGATTCGTCGACCTGGAAACCGGAGAGATCGTCAGTCCGGCAATGTTCCAGCAGTTGCGGCAGCACTTTCCGGATCCCTGGCCACACTTTCGCGACGAGCTTGAAGCGCGTCTGAATATCGACGACCCGGTGCAGCTTCGTGCCGATATGGAGCGGCTGGGCAGCTATCCGGCTGAAGCGCTGGAGCAACTGCATCCATTGTTTGTCTCGCGCGCGCCGCAGCGGCGCAACGGCGGCGCGGCGCACAAGGACACCATCTACGGCCAGCCGGAGCGGCTGAAACTGCAGGGCGGAGTGACGCAGAAGGTGCTCCTCGCCGGCCTGACGCTGAAGGATCTCGACAAGCTGATCGATTCGCACCGCAACGAAAAACTCTACGCCGCCATCCGTACTCGGCTGGAAGCGCATGGCGGCAAGGGCGACAAGGCTTTTCCGCCAGACAACCCATTACACAAACCCGACCGGGACGGCAATCCCACCGGTCCGGTGGTACGCACCGTCACCATGGTGATCGACAAGCTCTCCGGCATCCCGGTTCGCGGCGGCATCGCCAAGAACGACAGCATGCTGCGGGTGGATGTATTCGCCAAAGCGGGGAAGTTCCATCTGGTGCCGGTGTATGTACACCACACAGCGGCGAAGGTCTTGCCGGATCGGGCGATCGTGGCGTTCGTTGACGAAGATCGCTGGACCTTGGTCGACGACAGCTTTGAGTGGCGCTTCTCGTTGCACCCAAATGACTTGGTCCGAGTGAGCTTGAAGAAAGAATCACATCTTGGGTACTACGCCGGCTGCAACCGCTCTACGGGCGCAATCAATCTTTGGGCACATGACCGCGATGCACAAGTTGGCAAAGATGGAATGATTCAGAGTATCGGCGTAAAAACCGCGCTCGCTATCGAGAAATTTGACGTCGACGTTCTCGGCAATATTTATCCCGCCAGACTGGAGCCTAGTCGTGGGCTGGCGTAGCGTCATGATCTCCCGTCCGGCACGACTGCGGCGGGAGCATTTTTCGCTGGCCATCGAACAGGAGGAAACGGCCTTCGTGCCCTTCGAGGACATCGCCGTCATCGTCCTCAATCACCGCGAAATCAACCTTTCCCACCCGGTGCTGTCGGCCTGCGCCGAATACGGCATCAGCCTATTTTCCACCGGCGACAATCACCAGCCCAGCGGCGTCTTCCTGCCCTTCCTGCCGCATTCGCGCACCACCCGGCTGATGCGCCGCCAGCTCGATGTGGCGCGGCCGCTCGCCAAGCAGGCCTGGGCCAACATCGTCCGGCGCAAGGTCGAGAACCAGGCTGCCTGCCTGCGGCTCGCCGGGCGGCAAGGCATCGACCGGCTTGAATCCTATGCCCGCCGCGTGCGCTCGGGAGACGCTGAAAATCTCGAGGGTCAGGCCGCTGCCTTTTACTTCGTCGCGATGTTCGGCTCGGGCTTTCACCGCGCCGAGGAGCGTTGGGAAAATTCGGCGCTCGACTATGGCTATGCCGTGCTGCGCGGCGCCATTGCCCGCGGCCTGGTGGCCCATGGACTGCATCCGACGATCGGGCTGTTTCACGACAGCGAACAGAACGCCTTCAATCTTGCCGACGATCTGATCGAACCCTTCCGCCCGCTGGTCGATCTGCATGTGTTCAAGCACCCACCCTCCACCGCAGGCGATCTATTACCCGCCGACAAAGCCGCGCTGGTGGCCTTGCTCAACGTCGATGTCGGCATGCCACAGGGCCGCATGTCGGCGCTGTCCGCCATCGAATATGCGGTTGAAGGGCTAGTGCGAATGGCACTTACTTAGTCTCCCACGCGTGACCATGGATCTCTATTTTTCGTCTGGCCTGGACGCGCGGGGTCTTCAACCATGGGTAGGGCTTGGGTCGTCGCTTT
>JAPTVL010000441.1 GCA_028065725.1 Betaproteobacteria bacterium | reverse complement strand
GCGCTCGGCCAGGATGTCGGACAGCCCCGTGCCGTTGCCCAGGCGAAAGATTTCGTGCTGGCGCGGCTGCCGCATGTTGGCGTCGACGAGCAGCACCTTGCGGCCCATCTGCGCGAACAGCACGGCGAGGTTGGCGGCCAGGTAGCTCGACCCTTCGTCGGCGCGCGCGCTGCCGATCGCCAGCGTTTTGCGGCCATCGTTGAACCAGCGCAGCAGCAGTTCGGAACGCACCGAACGCAGCGCTTCGGCCTCCTTGCTGTAGGGTGAGGTGGCGGCGGTGAGCTCGGGGCTGAAGCTCGCCTCGGCGGCGGGAATGGTGGGATATTCGAACTGATGCGACAGTGCCTGCCGAATGTCGGCCTCGGTGACCAGGCCGAGTTTTTGCGCGGCCTCGCCGAAGCGCAGGTTCTGTTCCTGCTGCAGCGCGAGCACACGCTCCATGTCCTGCGGCTTGAGCTTGCCGGCATCCTGCAGCAGCTTGCCGATGGTGGAATCGGCGCGGATGCTGGTGGTCGCCTCGACGATGCTGCTTTGTTCGCTGGCGCTGGAAACTGAATTCATGTGAACCTCGATTGACGCTGTTTGTGATGGCGCTCAGGCCATGGCGGGTCGGTTGCGGCGAAGCAGGCGGCGCAGGATGTCGAGCACGCGGCGGTTTTTCGAAACTTCGGCCAGCACGGGAATTTCAAGTCCGGCGACGATGTCCTGCCCGGAACGCACGCGGCGATCCAGCAGTTCGACCAGGAAGCCCAGGCTCACGCCCAGCAGGGTGCCGAAAAACACCGCCAGCAGCAGGTTGAACATCACGCGCGGCCTGGATGCCGCGGTGGGCGCGACGGCCGGGTTCAGCACCGCGATGTCGGTCTGGGTGGATTGCGCTTCCATGCGGCTCTGGCCGTAACGCTGCAGGGCGGAGTCGTAGATGCGCTGGGCATTTTCCAGATCGCGCGCCAGCAGGGTGGCTTCCTCGCGCTGCTGCTTGAGTGCCAGCACCCTGCCCTTTTGCCGCTCGAACGCGCCGGAAAGTTCGCTAAAGCGCTGGCGTGCCGCACCGGCCGTGGCGCCCACGCCGCGCGTGGCGGTGTTGAGTTCGGCGGCGAGTTTGGCCTTGTAGCTGCTCACCTCGGCCTGCAAGCGCAGAAAATCGGGGTGGTTGGCGCCGATCCGCTTGGCCATCTCGGCCAGACGGCCTTCGCCTTGCGCGACCTGCGCCTTGAGGCTCTGCACCACCGGGTTGTTGATGACCTCGGGCAGGCTGCCGCTATCGCGTGTGCGCGAACTGGCGTCAAATGCCGCCGACTGCGCGGCCACCATCTGCCCGGCCAGGTCGGCCATGCGGCGGGTTTCGACGTCGAGACGCTCTTCGGATTCGACGATGCCATTCTCGCGCTGATAGGCGGTGAGCTTTTGCTGCGCCTGATCGACTTTCTCGCGCAGCTGGACGATCTGCTCGTCGAACCAGGCGGCCGTCAGCTTGGCAGGCGCCACGCGCAGGTCGAGGTTGGTTTCGATATAGGACTTGGCGAAGGCGTTGGCGACGATCACGGCAAAGCGCGGGTCGGAACCGCTGAAACCGATGGAAATGATGCTGGATTCGCGCGAGGGTTCGGCACTGATCTTCTGCAGCAGCAGGTCGGCCAGCCACTGCTCGATCGTGCCCTGGCCCTGGGTTGCCTGGATGAACTGTTCACGGGTGGCCGGATTTTCGGCCAGCTTCAGATCGCGCACGACTTTGTTCGCCACCTGGCTGCTGTTGATGATGTCGATCTGGGTGGCCATGTAGCCGGGGAACATCTGCGAAGGTAACAGCTGGCCGGTTACCGCATCCTTGCTTTTGGAATCGATGATCAGCGTGGTGGTGGCCGTGTATTCCTTGGGCAGCAGCAGGCTCACCGTCGCGGTGACGGCGACGGTGAACAGCAGCACGCCGAGGATGATCCCCTTGCGCGCGTTCAGAATCAGCAGGAATTGGGTGAAATTCATTTGGGTGTCCCTTAGAACAGGCTTTCCTTGACGTAGATCACGTCGTCTTTTTTCACCGGGTCGGCCAGCTTGGCCTCCAGTTCCTGCATCCCGCCGCTGGCGTCGCGGCGCAGGATGCGAATGCCTTTCTGGGTGCCGCGCGCGGTGACGCCGCCGCCCAGCGACAGCGCCTGCACCAGGTTCATGTTCTGTTCCAGGCGGAAGGTGCCGGGGCGCTGGACTTCGCCATAGATGTAGAACATCGGCTGGCGCGCCACATTGATGATGTCTCCGTCCTGCACCCGTTCGTTGCTGGCTTCGCCGCCCGGTTTGAACAGGGCGATCACGTCGATGTCGCGGTATTCGGTCTTGCCGTCGCGTGTGCGCACCAGGGTGACGGTATCGGCAGCGTCGACGATGATGCCGCCGGCGAGCGCCAGCGCATCGGTCACGCGGCTGACTTTTTCCAGTACGTATTTGCCCGGCCGGTTGACCCGGCCCAGCACCGAAATCTGCTGGCCACGGTATTGCACGATATTGAGATTGACGTTGGGGTCGACGATGAAGCCGCCTTTGGCCAGCCGTGTGGAAATCTCTTTTTCGGCGGCGGCGGGGGTCTGCCCTGCCGCCTTCACCGCCCCGATCAGCGGAAAAGTAATGCCGCCGTCCTCTCCCACGCGCGCCTCGGTGGCGAGGTCGGGGTTGCCATACACGGTGATGCGCACCACATCGCCTGTGCCCATGCGGTAATCGTTATCGGCGCTCCACGCCGGCGCTGCGACAAGCAACGCGCCCACCATCAACACACTACGCCACAACCTGGTCATGCCTCTCTCCAATTGGCGGCCGCCATCAGGCAAGCCGCATACCAATCCGTTAAAAACCGGCCTGGACCCTAACAAAAACCGAATGAAACCTGTAATCGTTGTCATCAATGCTGGAATCCCGGCGTCCTGCCTGCAAGCCGGCATCGATCGTGGCCATGCGCACCGGGGCATAACTCAGCGACAGCGAACCGCTCAGGCTGTCCTCGTCGCGCTGCGGCGACCCGAGCACCACCACGCCGGTATCGCCTTCGAATGAACGGTTCTCGATCGTGGCATTGGCACGCAGGGTGAGCCTGGACGTGGCCAGCCAGGCCCCGCCAAGAGTGGTTCCGGTGCTGAGCTGGTAGCTGGCGTTGAAATCGTCCGTATTGCCGATCTCCCGGTAGACCGCCCAGTTGAGTACCGTTCTTCCGCTGGGAAAATAATCCGCCGACAGGCGTCCGTTCAGCCCGGAAAAGTCGCGTTGCGAGAGGGTGTCGTTCTCGCGCCGGACATACCCGATTCTTCCGTGCGCAACCAGTTTGCCGCTCGTGTTCCAGTCGCCCAGCAGGTTGTATTCGGTCTGGCTGTAGGCCTGGTCGACGAAGAGGCTGGGCGGGCGGTTGGGATATTCGCCATCCACGCGGCGCAACTGGCCGCGCAGCGTGCTGCCTTTGGGGGTGGTGTAGCCCAGGGTGGCGGAGACGCTGGCGTCTTCGTAATCGGACGGCGCCTGCTGCAGCGTGCTGTTGGTCGACGTCGACGTTGCCGTGCCCAGCCCCACATGCCAGCGCGGGTGAAACTGCCATTCGGCATCGGCAAAGCGGTTTTCGCGGGTCACCTGGTTGTTGATCGGCAGGCTCACGTCGCTGAAGCTGCTTTGCGTCTCACTTCTGGTCGCGCCTACCTGGCCCGACCAGTGGTTGCCCAGCCGCCAGCTCCACTTCAACTGCAAATCCGAACCGCTGTAATCCAGATGGGTATTGCGCGAAAAACGCACCCAATTCTTGCTGGCGCTGGCAATGATGCGCTGGCGGCCCGGCTGCCAGTCCACGTTCAGCCCGGCGCTCAGAACCTCAAACTGGTCGGACAGTTTCAGCCCGGGGACTTGCTCGCTCTTGGCCAGGCGATACAGATTGCTGTCGTAATTACGCGTATAGGCGACGAAAGGGCGCAAGGTATCGCCCTCCTTTGCCAGCGCGGGCGCAGCCTGCAGCACACTCAGCGCCAGCCCCGCAAGTGAAGCAAGGTAGTTCACCAGAAACTCCACTGGCCCGTGTCCACCACATACGCGCCGAGTGCACCATTGGTGACGGCATGCGCGACAATGGGCGCCCACAGGGTGCGGGTGCGGATATAAAGCCAGCCATAGGCCAGGCCGGCGATCAGTCCGGCCAGCCATTGCAGGTGTTCGACCGCGAACAACGCGCTGGCGATCAGCAGCGCCTTCAAACCCATACGCGCCGGATGCAGGTTCAGAAAATCGTGCTGCTGCACCCAGCGCTGGACGAACGAGCGCCAGAACAGCTCTTCCATGATCGGCACCACCAGCGCGGCACCGGCGATGCGGAAGGCGACCAGCATCCAGTCGATACGGCCCGCTTCGTCCGTCGGGTTGTAGCCTTCGCCCGGCTCGCCGAGCAGCATCCAGCCGGCATCGAGATTGACCCACAGCACCAGTACCACGACGCCCACTGCGACCGACAGCAGCAGATGCCTGAGCGG
>JAPTVL010000508.1 GCA_028065725.1 Betaproteobacteria bacterium | reverse complement strand
CATGGAATTTAACGGGATAATGGCGTGCATGGAATTTACCATTCTCCCCGTCACCCCGTATCAGCAGAACTGCTCGCTGGTGTGGGACGCGGCCGGCCGCGCGGCGCTGATCGATCCCGGCGGCGAAGCGGAGCGCCTGCTGGCGGAAGTGGCGAAGCGCGGCCTCACGCTGGAAAGCATCCTGCTCACCCACGGCCACCTCGACCACGTCGGCGCGGCAGCCGAATTGCGCGATGCGCTCGGCATTCCCATCGTCGGCCCACAGCGTGAAGAGCAATTCTGGCTCGACCTGTTGCCGCAGCAGGCCGAGTTGTTCGGCTTTCCGCCCGCGGTCGCGTTCTCACCCGACCAGTGGCTGGAAGACGGCGACCGGGTGGCGGTGGGGTCGATCCCGATGGACGTGCTGCACTGCCCCGGCCACACCCCCGGCCACGTGGTGTTCTTCCAGCCGCAGGCGCGGCTTGCCTTCGTCGGTGACGTGCTGTTCAAGGGCTCGATCGGCCGCACCGATTTTCCGCGCGGCGACCACGCCGCGTTGCTGGCCGCCATCCGCGAAAAACTCTTTCCGCTCGGCGACGACGTGCGCTTCGTGCCGGGCCATGGCGCGATGTCCACCTTCGGTCACGAACGCCGCGAAAATCCCTTCGTCGGCATGGCGCCAGACTAGAATGAGCTGACAAGGCCTTGAGGCCGAAGGAAACCAGAAGGAGACTGACATGAAGTCCTTTCGTGTTCTGCCTGTCCTGCTCGCCGCCGCGTGGCTGTTGACCGCCGCACAGGCGCAAACCCTCTCTGCCGTCGTCATGCCCCCGCCCGAAGCGACCGCGGTCACCCAGTCCGCGCAACGTATGCTCGACGCGGTGAACAAGCGGGTGCCTCAGCTCGATACCGCGGGCCTGCTGGCGCAGCTGAAAACGCAGCCGAAAACGGTCATCGTCGACGTGCGCACCCCGGCCGAAGTGGCCCTGGCGGGCCACATCGACGCGCCGTTCTTCTTCAACATCACGCGCGGCGCGCTGGAATTCCGGATCGAGGTGGCGGTACCCGACAAGACCACGCCCGTCGTCGTCTACTGCGACGTCAGCCAGCGCAGCCCGCTCGCTGCCGACACGCTGATCAAGCTCGGCTACAAGAACGTGAAGAACTACCGCGACGGCTTCTTCAACTGGAAGCGCGCCGGGCTGCCGGTGCGCCTGCTCGACAGGGCGCCGGATTCCTTCCTCTACGACCTGCCGCAGGAAGTCATCCCCGGCGTGTGGTCGGCGATCGGCGCCACCGCGCCGGGCACCTACGAGAACTCCGGACACAACAACAACCTGTCGTTCATCCTCACCGAGGACGGCGTGGTGGTGGTGAACGCCGGAGACAACTATCTGCTGGCGCAGAGCCTGCACGAGGAGATCAAGAAGCGCACCGACAAGCCGGTAAAGTACGTCGTGCTCGAAAACGGCCAGGGCCACGCCATGCTCGGTTCCCGCTACTGGAAGGAGGCGGGCGCCAGGATCGTCGCGCAGCGCGACACCGCCAAGTACATCGAGCAGCTGGGCCACGAGTTGCTCGCGACCATGCGCGCCCGCGCACGGGACAAAGCCTTCAAGACCGATGTCGTCATGCCCGACATGGTCTACGACGACAAGCTCGACCTCTCCATGGGCAGCTGGAAAATCGAGGTGCTGCACCTTGGCAGTGCGCACCATCACGGCGACACCATGGTCTGGCTGCCGGAAAAGAAGCTGGTGATCGCCGGCGACACTGCTTTCCACGTACGCATGCTGCCCATCTTCGAGGATACCGACACCGCCAGGTGGATCGCGACCTGGGACAAGTTCGAAGCGCTTGGCGCCGAGACCGTCATTCCCGGCCACGGCGGCCCGACCGACATGGCCACGGTGCGCAAATGGACGCGCGACTACCTCGTCTATTTGCGGGAAAAAGTGGCCGAGGTCATCAAGAACGGCGGCTCGCTTGACGACGCCTACAAGGTCGACCAGTCGCCCTACCTGCATCTGCATACGGCCGACGAGTTGGCGCGCAGCAACGCCGGGCGGGTATATCGCGCGATGGAGTTCGAGTAGGCCTCAGCACGTAGGCTTGAGCGGCGCGACGGCATCGAGCAGCGCGCCGGCCGCGTCGGCGGTGGCGTGCCCGCGATCCCGGCGCGGGTTGTATTCGACAATCTCCATCGCCGCGAAGGCCGGATCGCCACGCAGACCGGCCAGCGCGGCAAGCAGATCGGCGCGGCGCAGGCCGCCGGGCACCGGCGTGCCCACGCCGGGTTCCTCCGCGGGGTCGAGCGCGTCGAGATCGATGCTCACGCCGAAGCCGGCGGTTCCCTGTCGCACGATGACGAGCGCCGCCTCGAACACGTCCGCCAGCCCCCGCAGGTGAATTTCCGCCATGTCGAATACCCTCACACCGAGCCGGTGCAGCAGCGCGGCTTCGCCCGCTTCGTAGCTGCGCACGCCGATCAGGCACACGTGCTCGGGGCGCAGCTTGGCATCCGGTCCGTCGATCGTGGTGAGCACCGCCTCGCCGTGGCCGAGCAGGGCGGCGAGCGGCATGCCGTGGATCTGCCCGCTCGGCGTGGTGGAGAAGGTGTGGCTGTCCATGTGGGCGTCGATCCAGATCAGGCCGAGCGGCCCCTTCGGGGCCAGCACGCGGTGCGCGCCGCTCCAGGTGCCGATCGCGCAGGAATGGTCGCCCCCCACCACCAGCGGGAAATGGCCGGACCCAAGAACGCGCTCGACCTCGGCCGCGAGTCGCGTGCCGAGCGCTGCGACCGCATGCAGCGGGGTGTCCCGCTCTCTACGCGGCACGCGCAGGATCGCGTCCCACTCCACGTGCTGCAGCGGGGTGTCGTGGAACACCCGGTAATGGCGCAGTGCGTCGGGTCCCTCGGCGGTGGACGGGTCGGGGGCGCCGGTGCCGCTGGCGGCGCCGATGATCATGATGTTGCGAGGGGGAAGGGAAGCCGGCTTCATGCCGTCAGCCTGGCAGGCGTTCACTGCTTCATCCGGATGTGGGATTCGATTTCAGTGATATGGCCGTCTTCCATGACCGCACCCACACTCAGAATCCGGCAATCGCTTTGGCCGGGCACCGGAAGCGGCTCTTTCAGATTCGAGTAAACCCTGATCCGTGTTGACCGGCTGGAAAGCTCGTAAACATATTCGACGCGAGCCGGGACGCTCATGGAGCGGGCTAGCGTTTGCCCGAATATCACCAGCTCTCCCCGATCCACTGCCTCCAGATAGCGTTGTACAAGGTAGTCCGGATCTTCGATCCTGGGTGTGGCGTGGCTGATCGGATGTCCAGGCGTGGGCATCGAAGCCCGGACGGTATCCAGTGCGACTGCGTACAGCAGCAACACAGCGAAAACCGGCTTTATCACGCCCCAGGAAGGGCTGCGCAATAAGCGCGGCGCGCCGCTTCCGAGGCAGGGCGTGCGCGTGCTCATCCCAGCCCGCCCAGATTCACGTACTTGGTTTCCAGGTATTCGTCGATGCCGCTGCGCCCGCCCTCGCGCCCCAGCCCCGATTGCTTGACGCCGCCGAATGCCGCCTCGGCAGTGGAGATCACGCCGGCGTTGATGCCGACCATGCCGTAGTCGAGCCGCTCCGCCAGTCGCCACGCGCAGCCGAGGTCGCGCGTGTAGGCGTAGGCGGCGAGCCCGAACTCGGTGTCGTTCGCCATGCGGATGACCTCGGCCTCGTCGGCAAAGCGGATCAGCGGCGCCACCGGCCCGAAGGTCTCGTCGCGACAGATCTGCATGGCGGGCGTGCAGTGGCTCAGCACCGTCGGCTGGAAGAACTGGCCGCCGAGCGCGTGGCGATGGCCACCGGTGAGCAGCGTCGCGCCGTGCGCGAGTGCATCGGCGATGTGCGTTTCGACCTTCTCCAGCGCGGCGGGATTGATCAGCGGTCCGGTTTCTACCCCCGGCATGAAGCCCTCCCCCACCTTCAGCTGCGCCACCGCGGCGCTGAACTTTTCGGCGAAGGCGTCGTAGATTGCGTCTTGCACGAACACCCGGTTGGCGCACACGCAGGTCTGCCCGCTGTTGCGGTACTTGCTGGCGAGCGCCCCCGTCACTGCGGAATCGAGGTCGGCGTCGTCGAACACGATGAAGGGCGCGTTGCCGCCGAGTTCGAGCGACACGTGCTTCAGCGTGCCGGCGCTCTGCGCGAGAAGCTGTTTGCCCACCGCTGTCGATCCGGTGAACGATACTTTTCTCACCAGTGGATGCGAAGTCAGCACGCCGCCGATGGTCGCCGCGTCGCCGGTGACCACGTTCAGCACGCCCGGCGGCAGGCCGGCGCGCTGCGCGAGTTCGGCCAGCGCCAGCGTGGTGAACGGCGTCTGCGACGCCGGCTTCGCCACCACCGTGCAGCCGGCGGCAAGCGCCGCACCGGCCTTGCGCGTGAGCATCGCGGCGGGAAAATTCCACGGCGTGATCAGCGCCGCCACGCCTACCGGTTGCTTTAGCGTGAACATGCGCCG
>JAPTVL010000324.1 GCA_028065725.1 Betaproteobacteria bacterium | reverse complement strand
CCTGAGCGAACTGCACACGACTGCGCGCAACAAACTCAAGAGCGCTCAAAAGCGTCCTTCGATCATCACCGCTTGCTGGATGCAGGCTACCCTGTGGTGATGTCATGAATTACGGAAGCCTCAATAGTCTTATTGATCTCAGCAGTTGCTTGCATATTTAGCACCCAGGCGTTGAATGAGGGACGGTCCAACATGAACACGCCAATACCGGGCGAGAAACCAGAAGGCGCTGCCGCTCCGGCCGGTATCTTTGACCTGTCGAACGCTGATGGCATCAACGACTCTGAACGGCTACTAATGAGGCTCTGCCGCAAGTCGTTTCTTAGCCTCTGGGCACATGCAAACCTCCATACCTCGCAGGACATGCGCGATGGCAGAGGCAGTGCAAAAGAGTTTGCTGACGTGCTGGTTGTTTTCGGAAACGACGTAATCGTCTTCTCAGACAAGCACATTGAGTTTCAACACAACCGAGATCTCAAGATCGCATGGCCACGGTGGTTCAAGCGTGCGATCACTGAGTCTGCCAAGCAGTTATACGGTGCCATAGGCTGGCTGCGCCGATTTCCCGATCGCATCTTTCTCGATGCTGCATGCACGCGTCCACTACCAGTGGAACTTCCACCGCAAGACGTGGCGTGCTATCATTTTGTTGCGGTGACGCGCGGCTGTCGTGAAGCCTGCCTAAAACAATTTCCAGGCAGCTTCGGCACTCTTCAAATTGATACCAGCGTCGAAGGTCGTACCCATGAGCAACGGCCTTTTACTATCGGTTTGCTGGACCGATCCAAGCCATTCATTCACGTCCTCGACGAGTTCTCGCTCGAAGTCGTCATGGATGAAATGGACACCATCACGGACTTCTTGCAGTACCTTAACGCTCGCGAGTCTTTCCTGGCATCCAGTGACATCATCGTTCGCGCCGCCGGTGAAGAGCAGTTAATTGCCGCCTACATCCTTAACGGCGCCGGAAGCAAACATGCATTTCTTCCAGATGCTGTTGCCCCGAACGTATCTGGACTCGTTATTTTCGATGAATCTCACTACTTAGCGCTGATACGGCGCACCGATTACCAGGAGAAGCGCCGCCAAGACAGGCGCAGTGGCTTGTGGGACGAGATTGTCGAGCGATTTATCCATCTCGGCGACCCCACGCTGGTACATCCGGAATTTGAGCAGCCCAGCCATGACACAGAGAAGGCGCTGCGAATTATGGCCGCCGAACCGCGTTTCAGACGCCACTTGCTCGTTGAGACGCTGGGGGGAATGCTCGAGGCGGCAATGGAGCAGCCCGGTCGACGACGCGCACGCCTGTTCACGACCCTTGAACACCCTAATCTTGTCTACATTTTCCTTGCGATGCCAAAGCGGGCAACAGAGAACTTCGACGAGTATCGACGACATCGCGTCGCGGTGCTACACGCCTATTGTCGAGTTGCAAAACTACGCTTTCCCCAAGCGAATACCTTTGTTGCGCTCGGAATAGATCACCCAGCGAGAGACTACAAGCAGTCCTCCGAAGATGTGATCGTATTCATGTGCGAAGAATACACACCTGAGGAGAAAGCAGAAGCCGAATACTTTCAGCGCGAAACCGGAATCCTTGGCGATGGCTTAACAATGAAGGAAGGCTATGCAACTAATTTTCCGGCAATCCCCGATGAGCAATCCCGAGGAAATCAAAATGGTGGCAATCAAGGCGAGGCGCTTAGGCGCGAGAAGAAGCGCAAGGCCAAACTGGCGCTAAAGGCCCGACGTAAGAATCGACAGAATTAAAGGGGCCGTGCTCAAATTGAATTCGTAGAAGTCGGCGCTGGCAACACGGCGATTCATGCGGCCATGAAAAGCCATGCGCAGCCTTTACGCGCTCCGGCATGTTCGGCCTCAACTAGAGGGCCACGCTCACACAACCCGTCGTGCTATCCGCGATGGAGACCAGCTGTGTGCCTCGGCGCCGGATCGCCGCAGCGCCAGCGCTGACTTTCAGCCGAACCTGCCGGTGATGTAGTCTTCCGTCGCCTTTTTCTGCGGCTTGATGAAGATCTGGTCGGTGACGCCGAACTCGACCATCTCGCCGAGGTACATATAGGCGGTGAAATCGGAAATCCGCGCCGCCTGCTGCATGTTGTGGGTGACGATCAGGATGGTGACCTTTTCCTTGAGTTCGGTGATCAGTTCCTCGATGCTGGCCGTGGCGATCGGGTCGAGCGCCGAGGTCGGTTCGTCGAACAGGATGATTTCGGGATCGGAGGCCAGGGCGCGGGCGATGCACAAGCGTTGCTGCTGGCCGCCGGAAAGGTTGGCGCCGAGTTCCTTGAGCCGGTGGCTGACCTCGTTCCACAGCGCGGCACCCTTGAGCGCCGACTCGACGCGGTCGTCGAGCTCGTTCTTGTTGCGCATGCCGCGCACGCGCAGGCTGTAGGCAACGTTCTCGTAGATCGACTTGGGAAAGGGATTGGGTTTCTGGAACACCATGCTGATGCGCATGCGCACCTCGATCGGATCGACCTCGGGCGCCAGAAGGTTGGTGTCGTCCGGATAGAGCATGATGCCGCCGCCGGCATAGCGATTGCCCGGATAGAGGTCGTGCATGCGGTTGAAGCAGCGCAGCAGCGTGGACTTGCCGCATCCCGAGGGCCCGATCAGCGCGGTGACCTTGTGATCGTAGATCGGCATCGACACCCGCTTCAGCGCATGGAAGGCGCCGTAGTAGAAGTCAAGTTCGCGCACGTCGGCCTTGAGCACGGCGCCCTCGACGCCGGGCTCCAATCCGGTAGGTAGTTGCATGCTGTTCACCACTTGATGTTTTTGCGCAGACGATAACGCAGGTAGATGGCCAGGCCGTTCATGGCCAGGGTCATGAAGACGAGGACGAAGCCCGCCGCCGCCGCATTGACGGTGAAGGCCGCCTCGGGCCGCGAGGTCCAGTTGAACATCTGGATCGGCATCACCGTGAAGGGGGCGAAGATCCATTCGAACAGGCCGGCCGGTGGCTCGCCGGTAAAGGGCGCCGGCGGCAGGAAGGCGATGAAGGTCAGCGCGCCGATGGTGATGATCGGTGCCGTTTCGCCAATGGCGCGCGCCATGCCGATGATGACGCCGGTCAGGATGCCGGCCGACGAATACGGCAGGATGTGGTCGCGCACCGTCTGCCAGGTAGTCGCGCCGCAGGCGTAGGAACCCTCGTGGATAGACTGTGGAATGGCGCGGATCGCCTCGCGCGTGGCGACGATGATCACCGGCAGGATCAGCAGCGCCAGCGTCAGGCCGGCCGAAAGGATGCTCTGGCCGAAGCCGAAGTAATACACGAACAGGCCGAGCGCCAGCAGGCCATAGACGATCGACGGAATGCCGGCCAGGTTGCTGATGTTGATCTCGATGATGTCGGTGATCCAGTTCTTCGGCGCGTACTCTTCGAGATAGATCCCGGCGGCGACGCCCAGCGGCACCGCGGCCAGCGCGGTGACCAGCATCACCAGCACGGTGCCGACCCAGGCCGAGAGGATGCCGGCGTTGGCGGCGCGGCGCGAGGGAAAGGAAGTAAAGAATTCCATATCCAGGCGCGGCACGCCCTGGATCGCCATGTCGGCGAACAACACGGTGAAGGTCAGCACGCCCACCATCAGCGACAGGATGCCGAGCAGAGAGAAGAACAAGTCCCAGCGCTTGGCGCGCGCGATGATGGCGCGAATCGCGGCGAGGTCGGTAGCGTTCAGCATTTCAGTACACCTCGCGGAAGCGCTTGCGCAACCAGTAGCCGAGCAGGTTGAAGGCCAGGGTCATCAGCAGCAGGGTGAGGCCGGCGGCAAAGATGGTCTGGTAGCCGATCGAGCCGTGCGGCAGGTCGCCCAATGCCACCTGCACGATGTAGGAAGTAATCGTCGCGCCGGGCTCGGTCGGATTGAAGGTCAGGTTGGGCTGCATGCCGGCCGCGACGGCGAGGATCATGGTCTCGCCCACCGCGCGCGAGATGCCGAGGATGTAGGCCGAGGCGATGCCCGAGGTGGCCGCCGGCGTCACTACCCACAGCGCGGTCTGCAGGCGTGTCGCGCCCATCGCGTAGGAGCCCTCGCGCAGCGCCATCGGCACCGCGCGCATGGCGTCCTCGGAGAGCGAGGCGACGTAGGGAATGATCATGATGCCCATCACCAGGCCCGCCGACAGCAGGTTGAAACCCGGCAGGTCGGGATAGACTTTCTGCAGGATCGGCGTCAAAAACGTCAGGGCGAAGTAGCCATAGACGATGGTCGGCACGCCACCCAGCAGTTCGAGAAAGGGCTTGGCGATCTCGCGCACCTTGAAACCGGCGAACTCGGACAGGTAAATGGCGATGATGGTGCCCAGCGGAATGGCCACCAGCAGTGCCACCGCCGAACTGGTCAGGGTGCCGGAGAGCAGCACCATGATGCCGTAGTGGGCGTCGTCGAACAGCGGCGTCCATTGCGTGTCGAACAGGAAATCCGACAGCGGCACGGTCTGGAAGAAAACCCAGGATTCCTTGACCAGCACATAGACGATGGCGACGGTGACGAACACCGAAAACGCCGCGGCGCTGAACAGCAGCGCCTCGATGATGCGCTCCTTGACGTGACGCGACGCCTTCTTGCTCAATCGGTCGCTGACGTGCTTGGCCATAAAGGAAGCATTGACAGGCAAAGTTGCGCTCATCGAAAACGGACCAGACGAAAATGTACAGCAAAACAACCCCGGAATCGAAGTTCCGGGGTCTGTCGCGACTTACTTGGCTTCGCGCTTGACCAACTCGTCAATTTTAACGCCGACTTCCGGCACGCCGCCGAACACGGTGCCCAGCTTCAGCTTGTCCACATGCTCGGAGTTAATCTTGTAAATATTGGCCGGAAGTTGCACATATTTGACTTCCTGGGTCAGTTTTGCGCCATGCTTCATGTAGAAATGTATGAACTCCTTGACCTCTGGCTTCTCCAGCGACTTGGCATTGACATAGATGAAGATCGGACGCGCCAGGGGCTGATAGGAACCGTCTTCGACAACCGCTGCGGAAGGCGTCACGAACTTCTTGCCATTCCAGATCGCGGCGGCCTTGAGCTTGCCCTGGTTCTCGATGTAGTAAGCGAAGCCGAAATAGCCGATACCGCCCTTGTCGCGCGAAACACCCTGTACCAGCACGTTGTCGTCTTCGGACGCAGTGTAGTCGCCGCGCGAGGACTTGGCCTTGCCGACGATGGCTTCGGTGAAGTACTCGAAGGTACCTGAATCAGCACCCGGACCATAGAGTTTCAGCGGCAGATCGGGGAAGCTCGGATCGACCTGCTTCCAGTTGGTGATCTTGCCCTGCGCGGCCGGTTCCCACATGGCCTTCAGCTGCTCCGGTTTCAGGTTGGCGGCGAAGGTGTTGCTCGGATGCAGTACCACCGTCAGGGCATCGAAGGCCACCGGCATTTCAACGTATTTGATTCCGGCAGCAGCGCAGGCTTCCATTTCTTTCTTGACGATCGGGCGCGACGCGTCCGAGATGTCGGTCTCGCCGCGGCAAAACTTCTTGAAGCCGCCGCCGGTGCCGGAAATGCCGACAGTCACCTTGACGGCATTCTTCTTTGCCTTCTGAAACTCTTCGGCAACAGCCTCGGTGATCGGGTAGACAGTCGAGGAGCCGTCGATCTTGATCAGCGCCTGGGCGTGGACAGCCGCCGAAGCGAAGATGCCGGCGACGACAGCAGCTATTTTCAGGGATTTCATCAATTACTCCTTTGTGCGGTGCGATATAAGAAGCCTGAAGTTTAGGCAGCGAATGTTACAGAGCCGTGAAATCTGCCGTGGCAAGCCGAAAATCCCTTCTCCCGTTCATGCCCCTGTAACGCGGGCCCGCTACCTTGGGTGGATGCGGCATTCCCCCCTCGTCATCCGTCTGCGCCTGTTGCTGATCGGGCTTCACCTCCTGTCCGCCGCGCTTCAGGTCGGCCTGCTGTTTCCGTGGTCCGGCACCACGCGACGGCAGCGCCTGAAGCGCGCCTGGTCGCGGCAACTGCTGGCACTGCTCGGCATCCGTATCGAAGCCGCCGGGGACAGCCTGGCTGGCATCGGGCATGGCCTGCTGGTCTGCAATCATATTTCCTTCATCGACATTTTCGTGCTAAATGCCCTGCTGCCCTCCGGCTTCGTCGCCAAGAGCGATGTCGCGCGCTGGCCGCTGATCGGCTGGCTGAGCCGGCACAACGACACGGTGTTCATCGAACGCGGCAGCCGCAAGGCGGCCCACGACACGCAGCGCAACATGCTGGCCGCGTTTGGCGCCGGCAAGCGTCTGGCGGTGTTTCCGGAAGGCACCACCACCGCCGGCGACCGCCTGCTGCCCTTCCACGCCGCCCTGTTCCAGGGTGCGATCGACGCCGCCGTGCCGCTGCACGCACTCGCGCTGAGCTACCGCGGGACTGACGGCCTGCGCTCGGCAGCACCGGCGTACATCGACGACATCAGCCTGCTGGCCTGCCTGACGACGGTGCTCGAAGCGCGCGGACTGACGGCGCGCGTCGCGCTGGCGGCCTGCTTCGAGCCGCCGCTGGCGGACCGCCGCCACCTCGCGCACCGCGCCCACCAGGCTGTCGCCGCGGCGCTGGCGCATGCCGAGAGGCGCGCAACCTCCCCGTAACACAGCGGCAATCAGGCGGTAACGACAGGTTTCGAGAATGTGGGCGACCCCAGAGACAAACAAGGAGAACGCCATGTACAAGCAGCTGATCGAAACCACCGCCACCAGCCAGAAGGTCGGCTACAGCGTAGCGCTGGCCCGCAGCGAAGAAGAAGTCCGCGAAGCGCAGCGCCTGCGCTACAAGGTATTCGTCGAGGAACTCGGCGCCCGCATCCAGAGCCGCATCCCGGGCCACGACATCGATCTCTACGACCCCTTCTGCGAACACCTGATCGTGCGCGAAAGCCATGCCGACCGTATCGTCGGCACCTACCGCATCCTCTCGCCGGCGGCCGCGCGCCGGGTCGGCAACTACTACTCGGAAAACGAGTTCTACCTCAACCGGCTGCACAACCTGCGCGGCCGCATGGTGGAGGTCGGCCGCTCCTGCATCCATCCCGAGCATCGCAGCGGCGCGGTGATCACCCTGCTCTGGGCCGGCCTGGCCGACTACATGGTGAGCAACGGCTACGATTACCTGATCGGCTGTGCCTCGATCGGCATGGCCGACGGTGGCCACAACGCCGCCAACCTGTTCAGCCAGATCGCGCCCGACCACTTGGCGCCGGCCGAATACCGCGTGTTTCCCCAGCACGGGTTGCCCTTCGAACGACTCGCCAACGGCCAGCCGGCCCTGGTGCCGCCGCTGATCAAGGGTTACCTGCGGGTCGGCGCCTGGATCTGCGGTGAACCGGCCTGGGATCCGGATTTCAACACCGCCGACCTGCTCCTGCTGCTGCCGATGTCGCGCATGAACCCGCGCTACATGCGCCACTTCATCAAGTCTGCCGAGCCGCTCGCCGCATGACAGCAGCCCGGATCGCCACGGCAGTGCGCGAAAGTCGCCGGCTGCATGTGCTGATGATCAGCGACGTCTATTTTCCGCGCATCAACGGGGTGTCCACTTCGATCCAGACCTTCCGCAACACGCTGGAGCGCCTCGGCGTGCGCGTCACGATCGTGGCGCCCGATTATCCGGGGACCGACTGCGCGGCCGACGCCAACGATGACATTGTGCGCCTGCCCTCGCGCACCGTGCCGCTGGACCCCGAAGACCGGCTGATGCAATGGAGCGCCCTGGCCGCCCTCGATCGCCGTCTCGCCAGCGCCGACTTTTGCGACTTCGATCTGGTGCATGTCCAGACCCCGTTCGCCGCGCACTACGCCGGCCTGCGCCTGGCCCGGGCGCGCGGCATTCCTTGCGTTGCCACCTATCACACGCATTTCGAGGAATACCTGTTCCACTACATCCGCTTCCTGCCGCGTGCGGCACTGCGCTACGCCGCCCGCGGCCTGGCGCGGCACCAGTGCAACGCCCTCGATGCCATCGTCGTGCCTTCGCAACCGATGGCCGCCACGCTGCGCGACTACGGCATCGCCCGGCCCTTGCATGTGATTGCCACCGGCCTGCCGGAAAGCCAGTTCCTGCGCGGCGACGGCAAGCGTTTTCGCGCAATCTGGGGCATCGCGCCGGAGCGCAAGCTCGCACTGTTCGTCGGCCGCGCCGCCTTCGAAAAGAACATCGGCTTCCTGCTCGAAATGACGGCCCTGGCACGCCGCCAGCAGCCGAAGCTGATGCTGGTGATCGCCGGCGAAGGTCCGGCCTTGCCGGCCTTGCGCCGCCAGGCCGCGGCACTGGGCATTGAAGACCACGTCCGCTTCGTCGGCTACCTGCCGCGCGACGGCGGCTTGCGCGACTGCTACGCCGCCGCCGACGTGTTCACCTTCGCCTCGCTGACGGAAACCCAGGGCCTGGTGCTGCTCGAAGCCATGGCCATCGGCCTGCCGGTGCTGGCCATCCCGGCGCTGGGCGCGGCCGAGATCATCCAGCCGGCGCGCGGCGCCATCCCGGCCGCCGAAACGCCGGAAGAATTTGCCGAACAACTGGTCGCGCTGTTGAACCGGCCCGGCAAATTGCTGGCCATGGCCGACGCGGCAATCGACTTCGCCCGCGAATGGGACGCCGCAACACAGGGCGCCCGGCTCGCCGCGCTCTATCGCGAACTGCTGCGCGCTCCGCTCGAGGTGTGCGATGCCATGGCCGTGTCCGCCAACCGATGAGTACCGAACCGGTGATCGAGGAAAGCCCGTTCAAGGGCCAGACCGGCCTGCGCCGCATCCTGAGCGCCTTCGGCTATTCGCTCTCCGGCCTGCGCGCCGCCTACCGCAACGAAGACGCCTTTCGCCAGGAATGCCTGCTGGCCGCCGTGCTGATTCCCGTCGCCCTGATGCTGCCGCAGCCGGGAATGGCCAAGGCGCTGATGATTGCCAGCGTGCTGCTGGTGCTGGTGGTCGAGCTGCTCAACTCGGCCGTCGAAGCGGCCGTCGACCGGATTTCGCTGGACCGGCACCGACTCTCGAAGCGCGCCAAGGACATCGGCAGCGCGGCGGTGCTGATCGCCCTGGTCAACGTGCTGGCGACCTGGACCCTGGTCCTGATCTGACATGACGCCGCCGCTGCACATTGCGATCGTCACCGAAACCTTCCCGCCGGAAGTCAATGGCGTAGCCATGACGCTGGGCCGCATGATGCAGGGCCTGCTCGCGCGTGGCCATCGCGTCAGCCTGACGCGACCGCGCCAGCATGCCGGAGAGCTGCCGGATGCCGCGAGCCGGCATGCCACCACGCTGGTGCGCGGCCTGCCGATTCCGGGCTATGCCGGCCTGAAATTCGGCCTGCCGGCGCCGCGGCTGCTGCGCCGGCAGTGGCGCGCCGAGCGGCCGGACGTGGTGCAGGTGGCGACGGAAGGGCCGCTGGGCGCCTCGGCCATCGCCGTGGCACGCGAACTGGGCATCCCGGTGGTGTCGGAGTTCCACACCAATTTCCACACCTACAGCCGCCATTACCGGTTGGGCTGGTTCGAAGATCTGGTCGCCGCCCACCTGCGGCGTCTGCACAACCGCAGCGGCATGACCCTGGTGCCATCCCACCAGTTGGGCATCGATCTAAGGCGCCAGGGCTACCAGCGGGTACGCGTGGTGGCGCGCGGCGTCGATACCCAGCTGTTCACTCCAGCCCGGCGCAGCGCTGCCCTGCGCGCCAGCTGGGGCGCCGGCAAGGACGATCTGGTGGTGGCTCACGTCGGCCGCCTGGCGCCGGAGAAAAACCTGCCGCTGCTGCTCACCGCCTTCGCCGCGATCCGTCGTTATGCGTCCGGCGCCCGCCTGCTGGTAGTCGGCGACGGACCGTCACGGCGGCAACTGCAGCAGCAACATCCGCAGCACATCTATGCCGGCATGCGTCACGGCGAGGATCTCGCCACCCACTACGCCTCGGCCGACATCTTCCTGTTTCCCAGCATGACCGAAACCTATGGCAACGTCGCCCTCGAAGCGCTCGCCAGCGGTCTGCCAACGGTGGCCTACCGCATGGCGGCCGCCGCCGAACTGATCCGTCACGGCGACAACGGCATGCTGGCCGATCCGGGCGCCAGCGACCAGTTCGTGCGCGCCGCGCTCGACCTCATCACGCGTCCCGGCGCCCGCGCACGCATTGCTGCGGCAGCCGTCCGCAGCGTCGCCGCACATGACTGGGAACGCATTTACGACCGGCTCGAGGCGGCTCTGCGCGAGGCCATCGCGCGCCCAGCGCCGGCGGCGGCCAACCAGTCGCTCTATCATTACCTTCCGGACTAGGACATCGACTTGCACGTCCGCTCGATTTTCATCTCCGACGTCCATCTCGGCACCCGCGGCTGCCAGGCCGAACGCCTGCTCGATTTCCTGCGCGACTACGAGAGCGAGAACCTGTTCCTGGTCGGCGACATCATCGACTTCTGGGCCATGAACCGCGGCATCCACTGGACCCCGGCGCAGAACACCGTGGTGCAGAAGATCCTGCGCCGTGCCCGCCACGGCCAACGCGTGATGCTGATTCCCGGCAACCACGACGAAGCCATGCGCGAGTATGACGGCGTCTCCTTCGGCGACATCGAGGTCAGGCTCGAACACATCCACGTCGCCGCCGACGGCAAGCGTTACCTGCTGCTGCACGGCGACGAGTTCGACCAGGTGACGCGCTATCACCGCTGGCTGGCGGTGCTCGGCGATGTCGGCTACAACCTGCTGGTGCGCGTGAACGCCTCCCTCTCGCGCCTGCGCCGTCTGCTGCGCCGCCCCGGCTACTGGTCGCTGGCCGGCTATGCCAAAGCCCGCGTCAAGCGCGCCGTTTCCTTCATTTTCGATTTCGAGGATTCGCTGATTCACGCCGTGCGCGAACGTGGCCTCGACGGCGTGATCTGCGGCCACATCCACAGCGCAGCGCTGCGCCAGGCCGACGGCGTGGTCTATGTCAATTGCGGCGACTGGGTGGATAGCTGCAGCGCCATTGTCGAACACCACGACGGCCGGCTGGAGCTGGTACGTGCCTGGCAGCCGGTCACCGCCGCGTTGCCGACCGCGACCCGACCGCACGCCGTAGCGCCAACGCCGACTCTCGACGAATTGCCGCAAACGGGCACGGCTGGCTGCAACGCTGCAATACGGCTGTAATAATTCTGGCAGGGGGCCGAAGCTACACTCACCGGCATTTCCCGTTCGGCACCAAAGCCATGGCTCAGCAAATCGCATTGAAGCTGGAAGTCGCCGAAGATCGCCACGCCGCTATGCAGCGCCACCCGCTACTGGGCGGAGCGACGGCGCGCGAGCAGCAGCGCCTGGTCAGCATCTATTACGACACCGGGCGCCTGGCCCTGCGCCGCGCCGGCATCCTGCTGCGCCTGCGACGCCATGGCGCAGCGTGGCAGCAGACGATCAAGCGCCAGGATGCGTCGGATGGCGGCCTGACGCTGCGGCCGGAATGGCAGGCACCCTACCTCAACCACTTCGATTTTTCGCACGTCGACGACACTGCACTGCGCGACTGGCTGCAGCGCGACAAGATCGCCGGCCGCCTCGCCGCGGTATTCGAGACCAGCTTCCGCCGCACCGTCTGGCAGCTCGATCCGGACCCCGACACCCGCATCCTGGTCAAGCTCGACCGCGGCTGGATTGCCTCCAGCGGCCGGCGCGACACGATTTCCGAACTCGAACTGCAATTGCTGTCCGGCAGCGTCGACAGCCTTTATGTGCTGGCCCTCGCACTGGCGCAGACCCAGGCGCTGCCACCGCTGCTGCTGTCCAAGGCGGAACGCGGCTACCGGTTGTTCCTCGCCACGCCGCCGGCGCCGGTGAAGGCCGGCGAGGTGCCGATCGATGCCACCGACATGCCGCTGGCGGCCTTCCGGCTGATCGCACTGGACTGCCTGTCGCATCTGCAGCTCAATCACGACGGCGCCGTGCACAGCGACGATGCCGAATACGTACATCAGATGCGCGTCGCAGCGCGTCGCCTGCGCGCCGCGCTGCGCCTGTTTCGCCCGGTGCTGCCGGCGAGTTTCGCCGAACAGCTGACATCACCGCTGCGCGAGCTGATGCAGGCACTGGGCCAGGCCCGCGACCTCGATGTGCTGATGGCCGAGATCGTCACCCCGGTGGCCAAGGCACTGCCCGACGAGCCGCGCCTGACCGACCTGGCCGGCGCCGTCACCAACCGCCTGTATGCCGCCCGCGGCAACATCCAACACACGCTGCGGCAACCCGCCTACAGCCGCTTGCTGCTGACCGCCGGCAGCCTGCTGCACCGTGCGCCCTTCGTCGGGTCACCCGCTAACGATGCAGAAGCGCCGTCGCTGCTGCAATTCGCCGACCGGCGCCTGCGCCGGCAGCTGCAGCGAATTCAGGAACTGGCCGCTGCCGCCCGCGCCGACTACCCACCTTCGCTGCACGAGTTGCGTATCGGCATCAAGCGCCTGCGCTATGCGATCGAGTTCTTCGGCCCGATGCTGCCCGGCAAGGCGGGCAGCGCGGCGATCAAGCGCCTGGCCGGCCTCCAGGAAGAGCTGGGGCAACTCAACGATCTGGCCAGTGCCGGCACCCTGCTGATGGTCTGCGCCGGGCGCGACCCGCATCTGCGCGAAGCCGTGACGCTGGTCGGCGGCTGGCACGGGCCGCGGCACGCCATGTTGCTCGACGACATTCCCGGCCAGCTGAAAAGAATCCGCGGCCTGAAGCTGCCGCGGCTGGCCTGACCAGGACGCAAGTCTTGGCTCCGGCCGCTCAGCGGCGCTGAATCAGGTCCAGATGCACCACCAGGTGGGCTTCGTAAGGCCCCCAGGTGTGTGGAATGGCATAGGCCGGCCCCTCGGCCAGATTCGGTATCACCGCACCCTCACGCACGCAGGATATCGGCGTCGCGATGTCGAGCGCCTCACCAAAATGTCGCCTGGCGCGACCCGACAGGATATTGGCGATCTCGCCCGCCACATCGAGAAAATTTTCATCCGACTGTTCCGCTTCGCCCATGGCGGAAAGCACTTCGGTCAGAAGCCCTTGCGGAGCCGAAAAACTGATGGCGCCGCGAAACCCGCCCGAAACCTGAATCACGCCGTTGAAGTCGTTCCACAGGATCGTTTCGGGCCTATCGAGCATGTAGGCCGTGCGCACGCGGGCCGGGCGCTGCGTCATGCGTTCGAAGAAGGTCGATATCGCTTCGGAAAACACCTGGATGTCCTCCGGGTTCAGGGCACGGTAGTTCAACTCATCAACTCCAGAAATGACTGAATCATGGTTTCGTCCGAAAACGGCTTGTGCACGAAGCCATGCGCGCCCCGCGAAATCGCCCGCAAGGCCGTGGCCTTGTCCGACAGTGCCGAGACGACCAGGATCCGCGCATCGGGCAGCAGTTTCGCAATCTCCCCGATGCAGGCTTCGCCGTCCATGTGGGGCATGGTCAAATCCATGGTGACGTAGTCGGGACGCAAGTTTTTTGCCATCTCGACCGCCTTTCTGCCATCCCCGGCAAGACCGACGATATCGATTCTGGGCAGCCGCGAGTTCACCATCAGTCTCGCGATATGGTTGCGGATGATGTTGGAATCATCGACGATGAGCAACTTGGACATTATGTGGCCGGACTCCATTGCAGGATGAATCGGGTGAAGCAGGACGGCGTCGAAACCAGCTTGATGCGCGCGCCGGTTTCCCGGACCAATGCGTGCAGTACGTCGAGCCCGACGCCCCGGCCCGCATGCTCATCGACGTGATCCGAGGTGGACATGCCGGGCTGGAAGATCGTCGCAATCACGTCGCGCACCGCCATGGCGGCGACTTCATGCTCCTGGTAGCGCCCGCTCGCCACCAGCTTGCGGCGCAAAACCCCGGCATCGATGCCGCGACCGTCGTCGGCCACTTCCAGTTCCAGGACGCCGGCCTCGCTCTGACGCACTTCGATGCGTATGCTGCCTTCGGCCGTCTTCCCCGACTGCAGGCGCTCGTGACCGGTTTCGATGCCATGGGCCACGGCATTGCGTACGAGCTGCGGCAAGCCCTCACGGAGCAGACGGTGAAAGGTATCCGGCAGCGCACCGACGGGCGCCAGCGAGGTTTCCACGCGCACCTTCTTGCCGAGGTCCGCTGCAACGGCCAGCGTCAGACGCTGGATACGCTGCAGAGTGTGGTGTACGTCCTCCTCCCTTGGCGCGGATTGGTCCCCATTGCCGCCGGCATAGGAACCCAGCCGATCGACGATGCCGCGAATCCTGGACAATTCCCCGAGCAGTTCGCCGGTGCCGGTCGCCACGGCGATCAAGTCCTCGCCGCGCAGGTCCAGCCGCTTGCGCAGGCTGCTCAGTACATCCTCGAAGCGGTGCGCCTGCTGGGTGACCGTGGTCAGGGCCAGAGCGGCGGCCTCGCCCTTGGCCGCATGCACAATGCGGAAAATGCGGTTGATCAGCAAATTGTAGTTGCCCGGACCCGGCTTGATCAGCCGCAGTTCCTCGTTGATCTCGCCCAGGCCGGCTTCTGCACTGACAAGAAAGGCCGCCACCACCGCCGGGTCGTTCTCCAGCACACTCGCGAGCAAGCCTATTTCCGTTCGCGAGCGCTCCTCGGCAAGTTCCAGTTCCTGCTCCAGGGCGACCTGCTGGCTGATATCCACGACGCTGACCAGCACCGCCGCGACGCCCTCCTCCCGATCGCCGAACACGGGATGGAAATCAAAGCTGAGGTAGACCGCCGGCTTGCCCTGCTGCTCGTCGGCCACGATCTCGACGCGGTGCAGAGGATTCAGCGACTTCACCAATGCCACCTTGACCCGCTTGTTGAACAGCAAGTCGATGTATTCCCTGGCCGATTTGAGCGTCTCGGCGGATACCAGCGTTTCCAGCACCTGCAGGAAATCCGCTCCGGCAGGCAAGGCGCCCGGAAATACCTTCTCCAGATGTTTTGAACGCTGGCTGCCGACGGTTCCGCTGCGATCGATCAGGAACAGGCCCTCGCGCACCGTCGCCATGATCTGCTCGGTTTCGGCGCGCGCCAGCTCGGCGACGCGATCGCTGCGGCGCAAGCTGCGCAGCGTGTAGAAGACGATGAACAGGAAACTGGCCAGCGCCAGCCCGATGGCCACCGTTTGTATCGTGCCAAGCTTTCTGGTGCGCTCGGCGGCGGCAGTCTCAATCAGTTGCGTCAAATCTTCGGCCAGCTGCATCAGGCGCACGTTGTTGGCGTTCGACTTGGCGAACGCCGTCTGCACGTCGACGGGCTCCGGTTGCTCCTGGCGATCAACCGACTTGCTGATCTCCGCCAGCGGGCGCCAGAATTTTTCGAACTTGGCGAGCAGTTCCAGCTCCGCGGCGACATTTGCCACGTTCGCACTGGCAAGCGAACGTGCCAGTGCCGCCTCCAGCGCCAGCGAGCTTTCCGACAGCTGCGCCTGGCTGGTCTGGATCGGATCACCGGCGGCAAGCTCATGCGACAGCGAAAGAATCGCCTTGGCATGCTGCTGGGTCAGGCCGCGTATGGCACCGGCATCCTTGACTCGCGCGCCGTCGGTCGCCAACTGGACCGACAGGCTGTAGTTGAAAGAAAAAATGCTTACCGTGACGAGGAAAAACAGGCCGATCGCGAGCAGCAAGGCCCGGTACCTGCCGAAGAACGAGGAACGGTTCGATGTCATGCGAAAACCCCGAGGCTGATCGAGCCCGTCACTCTGTGCGTCGCATTTGATGCGACGATGACGGTCATATTGGGTATTTGTTGCACGGCCGCCGTGTCAGCAGCGACGACTTTTGCGGACCTGCCGCGGGTCCGCCGGACAAGCTGCTCAGTGCTTGCCGCCCATCCACGCCGCCGCCTTGCCATCCGCTGTCGCCTTGCAAGTCACGGCAACGCCGGCAATCGTCGTCGCCTCCCCGACATTGAAGAAGCGCCCATGGTCACCCGAATAGCATTGCGGGCCGGACTTGGCCGCGGGGGCCATGGCGACTTTTTCCGGGGCGGGGCCCTGGCTGGCGCAGGCGGCAAGAACTACGAGGGAAGCAATGGCGAGGAAGGTACGCATGGGGAACTCCGATAGTGAGGATTGGGAATCCGCTGCATTATCTTGGCCGCCTGTTACGTTTTCGTTGCGCCTGCGTGACACGAATGTGGCCATCGCCAGGGCCGTCCCGCTAACCGGACCTGGTCCAGGCCTGGATGCGTTGCAGGACCCAGGCCTCGTCGTCCAGCGGCAGATCGTGCCCGCCTTCAGGATGAACCTGCAACGGCACATCCCACGCCTGCGCCAGCTCGCGGGAGCAGCGCATATCCACCAGTGCGTCGCGCGCCCCGGCCAGCAGCAGCATGCGGTCGAGCGGCCGCGTACGCGGTGCGCGGTAGCGCGCGGCGGCCAGCAGCTGGACCAGTACATTGCGCCGCGACACGGGATTTTCGCGCCGCCATTGCAGCCATTGCGCGATCACCGCATCGGGATCGGCAACGCGGCGTGTGGTCATCTGCAGAATCGCCGTCTCGATCTCGCGCTCGCTGGCCGGAAAACCCATCAAGCGCGCCAGGCGCAGGTAATTCGCCGGCCGCAGGCGCCGGTAGAAGGGATTGAAGGGACGCAGGCTGGTATTGATCAGCACCGCCGCCGCCAGATCGTCCGGATGGCGCTGCGCCCAGGCCACCGCGACCATGGCGCCGAGCGACATCGCCACCACGCCGCAAGGCGCTGCACTGCCGCGGCGTGCAAGCTCGGCATGACACCAGTCCGCCATGGCTTCGACGGTGCGCAGACTCGCCAGGCCGATCTGCCGGCCATTGCCCGGCAGATCGAGGCAGGTGACCCGCGCGCCATCCAGCGCCGCACCAAGCTGCTGCGGAAAACCGCCCCAGTGGCGAACTTCGCGGCTCAACCCGCGCAGCAGGAGCCACTCCTTCACCGGCAAACTCACTCCGCGTGACCGCCGTACCAGAGCTGCATGGCGCGCTGCCGATGCTGCTCGCGCGCCGTGCCGGCCGGTCGCCAGAGGGCGTGACCGCTGGCGGCGCGGGTCATAAAGTCAAGCCAGGCCAGGTGACGCCGCAGTACACGCTGGCGACGATGCTCGATCAGCGGATTGAAAATTCCGTGGCGCGAAAAAAGTTGCCGCGGATTCTTCTTGACCCACAGCCAGGAGCCCATTTCCAGCGTCAGCGGCAGGAACGCGCGGTCGGCCCGTTCCAGCGAACGCAGGTAGAGGTAATCCCACAGGTCGCCGTGCGCCAGGTATTGCCTGCTTTGCGGTTCGAATACGTAACGATGGTGGCTGTGCGTCTGGTCGAGAATTTCCATCAGCGCATGCATTTCCGCCAGATGGGAAATCGGCAATGCGGTATGTGCAAACGGAAACCAGATTCGATCGCTGATGCCGAAACCGGAATGACAATCGATAGCCATGCTGAAGCAGTGGCCGAGCAGTTCCTCATCAACCAACTGGCATACGGCGGTCGTTTCCGCCTCCAGCGGCCCGGCACAGGGCCCGCGGTACCACGGCAGCCACGGCCCAAGGCGATGCCCGCCGACCAGGAAAGGAGCGCTCTCCCGCGCCTCCAGTGGCGCATTGCGCATCAGGTCGACGCCATTCGGATTGGCGCGCGTGCGGCGCAACATGCCGCCGGGATTGACGATCGGAACAAAAACCAAGCGGACCTGTTCCAGCTGGCGATTCAGGGTCATGTCCCAGCGCAGCCGGCTGATGATGCTTTGCAGGTAGGCGATCACCACCTGGGTACCGATCCGTTCCAGGCCATGGACGCCACCGAAGATACCGATCGCCGGCACGGCCGGATCGGGGTTGCCGAGGCTGATTGCATACAAGGGCAAATGCTGCTCCCCACAGGCGACCCGACACAGGGTTCGCACCTCGAAACGGCCACCGCCGCCAGCGACGATCCGCTCCAGTTCATCGAGTTCGTGAATGCCTGTGTCGGCCATTGCCGAAGGATAACGCAAGGCTTCGCCGGATATTCCCTGACATCCTGCCTTTCGGCGCACTCGATCCGATTTGTCATCCAGATGAAAACTTACTGCAACACTCGGCGCATAAGGTTCAGGTGCCAGCCGCCACGCAAAAAAAGGAATTCGCCATGCAAGCATTGATCAACCGATTCTTGAGCGACATCGACCGCTTGTTCGATGAACCGTGGGTGGTGATCTGGCTGTTGGACGATCTGTGAGCCGAAAGGTCGCGCTCCGCCAATCCGCACACACGAAAATTTCGATCGCATGATGCGCCGCTTGATTACCTATCCCGCGCTCGCGCTGGGCAGTACCCTGCTTTGGGGTGCCATCGAGTTGCTGGCCCTGCTGCGCTCGCGCTGGAGCAATCCCGGCCGGCCGCAACGGAACTGACGCCGATGCCTGCCATGCCACTTGCCGCGAGCCGGGCTGCCAACGGCACCGCACGCCACTGCTATTACTGCCGCTGCAAGCACCCGCCGGACTATCCGATGCACCGCGTCGTCACGCCCTGCGGCGTGCGCTGGCGCTGCCGGGCAAGCATCGAGGCAGCGCGCCTGGATGCAGCCTCGCGCGAAGCCTGGGGGCGGGCGAAATCCGAAGCCAATCGAACGCAGGCACGGCACGGAGCGGATCACCTCAACAAACTGCTGCGCGAGAGGGAGAACGCATGAACTCCCACCCGCAGGATTCAACATTCGCCGCCATCTGCGACGGCGGGCGGCACCTCCTTGTCGCCCGCCCGGCAAGCGAACCTGCCGAAACCCGGCAGAAGGCCATGGACACCATGAACATCGACAATCACCGCGATGAGATCGCCAATGAAGCCCCTCCGCACAGCCTTGCGTTGCGACGCCTGATCGAGGAACGCAGCCTGCATACCGTGTTCCAGCCTATTCTCGACCTGCGCCAGGGACAGCATTTCGCCTGCGAAGCCCTGATCCGCGGCCCGGAGGATACGGCCCTGCACACGCCGGCCGCACTGTTTGCCGCAGCTGCGGCGGCGCAGTGCACCCACGAACTCGAATGGCTGGCAGTGGAAACCGCCATCCTGCAGTTCGCCGAGCAACAATGCGCCCTGCGCCTTTTCGTGAACATGAGCATCGGCTGCCTGCACGCCAGCCGCAAGCGGCTCGGTGCCGTGCGCCAGGATTTGCTGCGGCTTGGCGTACCGTCGTCGCGGATCGTCATCGAGCTGACCGAAAACGAATCGGTCACCGATTTTTCCGACTTGCAGGAAACCCTGCTGGACTTCCGCCAGATCGGCATCCAGATTGCCATGGACGACATGGGCGAAGGCTTCTCCAACTTGCGCATGTGGTCGGAAGTCCGACCCGAGTATGTCAAGATCGATCGCCACTTTGTCTCCGGCATCGATACCGATCCGCTCAAGCTGCATTTCGTGCGCGCCATGCACGAGCTCGCCGACGCCTGCGGCAGCGCCCTGATCGCGGAGGGTGTCGAAACCGACGCGCAACTGGCGGTGCTGCGCGACCTCGGCATTCCCTACTTGCAGGGCTTCGGCATTGCACAGCCGCATCGCATCATTCCCCCGGCGTCGCGCAGCACCCTGCCGGCAGCTGCGAACGACAGCATCCTGGTGCTACCGACGCGCCCCCGCGCCGCACGCCGGATACCGCGCATCGACCAGCTGCTGCACGAATTGCCGACGGTATCCCCGGAAGCCGACAACGACTCCGTCTATCGCATCTTCGCGCATCAGCCGGCGCTCAATGTAATACCGGTGGTGGCCAACGGCCAGCCGCTGGGGATGATCACGCGCAGTTCGCTGATCGACCGCTTTGCCCGGCCGTTCCGGCGCGAGCTCTATGGCAAGCGCGCCTGCGCCATGCTGATGGATACGCCGCTGTTGTTCGACGAGGCGCAAAGCGTGCAGGAAGTCGCGCAGGCCATCGGCAGCCTGCGCGGCACGCAGGTCGGCGACAGCTTTGTCATCACCCGCGCAGGGCGTTATCGCGGCGTCGGCTTCCTGCGCGAACTGATGGCGATTATCACCGACATGCAGATTCGCGCCGCCCGCTACGCCAACCCGCTGACCCAGTTACCCGGCAACGTGCCGATCAACGAACAGATGGATCGCCTGATCGAGGCGGAACACGGCTTTGTCGCCGCCTACTGCGACCTCGATCACTTCAAGCCCTACAACGATGCCTATGGCTACCGGCGCGGCGACCGGATGATCCAGCAAGTCGGCACCCTGCTGACCGAGGCCAGCGCCGATCAGCAGGACTTCGTCGGGCACGTCGGCGGCGACGACTTCATCGTCCTGATGCAAAGCCGCGACTGGGAAACGCGTCTGCGACGCGTCATCGGCGAGTTCGATACCGCGCTGATGCAACATGTGACGAACCCCATCCATATCGCAGCCGGCGGTTATTACGGCGAGGACAGGCGCGGTGGAGCGATATTCCACCCGCTGCCGGCACTCTCGATCGGTTGCGTGATAGTCCAAGCCAGCGCCTTCGCCAGCCATCATGACGTTGCAGCCGCCCTTAGCGATGCAAAGAAGCAGGCCAAGCGCATTCCCGGCAGCACGCTGTTCGTTGAACGGCGCCAATATCCGATCCTGAATGCCATGCAGGACAAGGTTGCAGTTCCAGGCGCCGTGTCGCCGGCGCCGACTCCTGGCGCACCGCTGCCGTCCTGTGCGCTGTAATGCCGCTTGCCGTCATGCCAGCGTCACACTCCCGGGCTAGTCTGCCGGCCTCATCAACCTGAATGACAAATGGATCTGATTCTCTGGCGACACGCCGAAGCGAAGGAGGCGTCCGGCTCACAGGCCGACGGCGACCGCGAACTCACCGCGCGCGGACTGAAACATGCGGAACAAATGGCCGAGTGGCTGCGCAGGCAGCGCCTGCCGAAAGTCGCGGTGCTGTCGGGTCCCGCCAAACGCGCCGTGCAAACCGCGCAGACACTGCACCTGCCCTTCAAAGTCAAGACGCAGCTCGGGGTCGGCGCCAGTACCGCCGATCTGCTGGGCGCCGCCGACTGGCCGGATCATCCCGGCGCCATCATCCTGGTCAGTCACCAGCCGGCGCTGGGACGACTGGCCTCGCTGCTGCTGGCCGGCAGCGAAGCCGACTGGACCATCAAGAAAGCGGGAGTGTGGTGGTTTACCAACCGCGTACGCCGCGACGAAACGCAGACCGTGCTGCGCGCGGTGCGCAATCCCTAGGCGCCGAAAGCCTGGCGCACCGCGCCGGCAATCGCCTCGGCCTGCCCGCTGACCACCGCCGCCTCGCGCCCTTCAACCATCACCCGCAGTAAAGGCTCGGTGCCCGAGGGTCGCAGCAGCACGCGGCCGCTGCCGTCCAGCGTCGCCTCGGCCGCTGCCACCGCAGCGCGAATTCCATCGTCGGCCGCCCAGTCAAATCCGGCCGGCATCCTGACGTTGATCAGTTTCTGCGGATACAGCGTCAGGTCGGCGCAGGCCTCGGCCAGGGTCTCGCCGCTGGCACGCAACGCAGCCAGCACCTGCAGCGCGGCGATGATGCCGTCGCCGGTGGTGTGGCGATCGAGGCAGATGATGTGTCCGGAATTCTCGCCGCCGAGCAGCCAGCCCTTGTCCTGCATCATCTCCAGCACGTAGCGGTCGCCCACCTTGGCGCGGCCGAGGGCGATGTCCAGCCGCGCCAGCGCGTGCTCGAAGCCGAGGTTGCTCATCAGCGTGCCGGCCACGCCGGACACCGTCTGCTGGCGGGCGCGCTGGCGGGCAATCACGTAGAGCAACTGGTCGCCGTCGTAGAGATTGCCGGCCGCGTCGACCATGACCAACCGGTCGCCGTCGCCGTCGAGCGCGATGCCGCAGTCGGCGCGATGCTCCAGCACCGCAGCGCGCAAGGCCGCGGGCGCCGTGGCGCCGACCTCGAGGTTGATGTTGAGTCCGTTCGGCGTGTCGCCAACGCCGACTATCTCGGCGCCAAGTTCATGGAATACGTTGGGCGCAACGTGATAGCCCGCACCGTGGGCGCTGTCCACCACGATCTTGAGGCCGCGCAGGTCGAGGTCGTTGGGAAAGGTGCTCTTGCAGAATTCGATGTAGCGCCCGGCGGCATCGTCAACGCGGCGGGCCTTGCCGAGCCGGGCCGACTCCATGCAGTGCATCGGCTGTTCGAGCCGTGCCTCGATGTCGAGTTCCACCGCATCCGGCAGCTTGGTGCCCTGCGCCGAAAAGAACTTGATGCCGTTGTCGTCGTAGGGATTGTGCGAGGCCGAGATCACCACTCCCGCCTGCAGCCGCAGTGCGCGCGTCAGGTAGGCCACCGCCGGCGTCGGCATCGGCCCGCACAGCATCACGTCGACACCGGCCGCGGAAAAGCCCGCCTCCAGCGCGGCTTCCAGCATGTAGCCGGATATCCGCGTGTCCTTGCCGATCAGGACGGCCGGTCTTTCCTGCGACCCGAGCCCGTCGCGCGCCACCAGCGCGGAACCGGCGGCAAAACCCAGGCGCATGACGAACTCCGGCGTGATCGGCGCCTGCCCGACGCGACCACGAACTCCGTCAGTGCCGAAATACTTGCGTCCCATTCAGTAATCCTCCACGGCTTGCAATACGGTCAATGCATCGCGCGTCGCGGCGACGTCATGCACGCGCACGATGCGCGCACCGCGCAGCACGGCCAGCACATGCGCCGCGATGCCGGCATGGACCCGGTCGCCGGCGTCGCGCCCGGTCAGCAGGCCGAGCATCGACTTGCGCGACATGCCCACCAGCAAGGGCAGACCCGGTACCACGAGTTCTTCCAGGCGGCGCAGCAGCGTCAGGTTGTGCTCCAGCGACTTGCCGAAGCCGAAGCCAGGATCGACCACGATCCGGTTCAGCGCGATGCCGGCCATCTCTGCCGCCGCCACGCGCTCGCCGAGAAACTCGGCGACCTCGGCCACGATATCGCCATCATAGCGGGGGGCATCCTGCATGGTAGCCGGAGCGCCCTGCATGTGCATCAGGCACACCCCGGCCGGGCTGACGGCGACGCTTTCCAGCGCACCCGGCGCACGCAGCGCGTTGATGTCGTTGATCATGTCGGCGCCGGCGGCCAGCGTGGCACGCATCACTGCGGGCTTGACGGTATCCACCGCCAGCGGCACGCCGCAACCCAGCAGGCCCTCGATCACCGGCAGCAGGCGGTCGATTTCCTGCTGCGCCGGCACCGGCGTCGCCCCCGGTCGCGAAGACTCGGCGCCAAAGTCGAGGATGTGCGCACCCTGCTCGATCATTCGCACCGCCTGGGCAATGGCCGCCCCGGTGTCGCCATGCAGGCCATCGCCGGAAAAGGAATCGTCGGACAGATTGACGATGCCCATGATGAGCGGGCGCTCGGCATTGAGCACGAAGCGACCGCAGTGGAAATTCTGGCTCATGAAAAAACAGTGGCCGCCGAAGCGGAAAGGCTTCGGCGGCCGGGCTGGGTCGGAAATCAGGCGGGTGCCGGCGCGTTGGGCTCGGCGCCCGGCGTACCACTATCGACCCGCGGCGCCGGTGGCGCGCTGGAAGGCTTGGGCGGACGCGGCGGCAGACCGGCCATGATGTCGTTGATCTGGTCGGCGTCGATGGTTTCCAGTTCCAGCAGGGCCGCGGTCATGGCCTCGACCTTGTCGCGGTTGTCTTCCAGCAGCTTGCGCGCACGCGCGTACTGCTCGTCGAGCACGCGGCGAATCTCGGTATCGACCTTCTGCATCGTGGATTCCGACATGTTTTTGTGCGTGGTGACGGAGCGGCCGAGGAAAATTTCGCCTTCCTCTTCGCCGTACACCATCGGCCCCAGGGTGTCGGACATGCCCCACTGAGTCACCATGCGCCGTGCCAGATCGGTGGCGCGCTGGAAATCGTTGGAAGCGCCGGTGGTCATCTGCTGCATGAAGAGTTCCTCGGCAATGCGACCGCCGAACAGGACGGCAATGGTGCACAGCAGGCGTTCGCGGTCCTGGCTGTAGCGTTCCTGGTCGGGCAGCTGCATGGTCAGGCCCAGCGCGCGGCCGCGCGGAATGACGGTCACCTTGTGCACCGGGTCGGTCTTCGGCAGCAGCTTGGCCACCACGGCATGACCCGACTCGTGATAGGCAGTGTTCCTGCGTTCCTCCTCGGGCATGACCATGGAACGACGCTCGGCGCCCATCATGATCTTGTCCTTGGCGCGCTCGAAGTCTTCCATATCCACCAGGCGCTTGTTGCCGCGCGCGGCGAACAAGGCCGCCTCATTCACCAGATTGGCGAGGTCGGCACCGGAAAAACCGGGACAGCCGCGCGCCAGGATCGAGGCATCGATGTCCGGCGCCACCGGCACCTTGCGCATATGCACCTTGAGGATCTGCTCGCGGCCACGGATGTCGGGCAGCGGCACCACCACCTGGCGGTCGAAGCGGCCGGGGCGCAGCAAGGCCGGATCGAGCACATCGGGGCGGTTGGTGGCCGCCACCACGATCACGCCCACCGAAGGCTCGAAACCGTCCATCTCGACCAGCATCTGGTTCAGGGTCTGCTCGCGCTCGTCGTTGCCGCCGCCGAGGCCGGCGCCGCGCTGGCGGCCGACGGCATCGAGCTCGTCGATGAAAATGATGCAGGGTGCGGCCTTCTTGGCCTGGTCGAACATGTCGCGCACGCGCGCGGCACCGACACCGACGAACATCTCGACGAAATCGGAGCCGGAGATCGAGAAGAAGGGCACCTTGGCCTCGCCGGCGATGGCCTTGGCCAGCAGGGTCTTGCCGGTACCGGGCGAGCCGACCAGCAGCACGCCGCGCGGAATGCGGCCGCCAAGCTTCTGGAACTTCGACGGATCGCGCAGGAAGTCCACCATCTCGGAGACTTCCTCCTTGGCCTCGTCGCAGCCCGCAACGTCGGCGAAGGTGATGTTGTTGGACGACTCGTCCATCATGCGCGCGCGGCTCTTGCCGAAGGAGAAGGCACCGCCCTTGCCGCCGCCCTGCATCTGGCGCATGAAGAATACCCAGACGCCGATCAAGAGCAGCATCGGGAACCAGGAGACGAAGATGCTGGTCAGGAAGGATTGTTCTTCCTCGGGCTTGGCAACGACCTTGACGTTGTTCTTGAGCAGGTCGGAGACCATCCACAGGTCGGGCGGCGCGTAGGTGGTGATGCGCTTGCCATCGTTGGTGGTGGCTTCAAGAGTGCGGCCCTGAATCACCACCTTGGCGATACGACCTTCCTTGACCTCCTCGAGGAACTGGGAGTATTCCAGCGATCCGAGCACGGCCTGACGCGTGTTGAACTGGTTGAAAACGGTCATCAGAACGATGCCGATCACCAGCCAGATCGCCATATTTTTGAACATGTTATTCAAGGTGTAGCCTCTCTTCCCCTGGGGCGGGATTACGTATCAAGTGATTCTAGTGCCGATCGCCCTGCCCTGCAAACCGCATAGACCGTCCGTCAAGCCTTCTTGTTCCGCGCCAGCAGGTATATCTCGGCACTGCGATTGCGCGAGGCCGCCGGCTTTCTCATCAACAAAGTCTGAAACTGTTCCTGCAAGGCACGGCGCAATTCCATGAAGCCATCCCCCTGAAACACCTTGGTCAGCATGTCACCACCGGGTTTCAGATGCAGCGCGCAGAATTCCAAGGTCAATTCAGCCAGAACCATCACCCGCGCCTGGTCGACCATGCCGATACCCGACATATTGGGGGCCATGTCCGACAATACAAGGTCGACCTGGCGCCCGGCGAGGGCATCGGTCAAAGCCTGCAACACTGCGTCGTCGTGGAAATCGCCCTGGATGAACTCGACGCCATGCACCGGCTCCATCGGCAGCAGGTCCAGCGCAATCATGCGCCCGCCGGGAGCAATGCGCTTCGCGGCCACCTGCGACCAGCTGCCGGGCGCCGAGCCGAGGTCGACCACGGTCATGCCCGGCTTCAGCAGCTTGTCCTTGTCGTCGATCTCGATCAGCTTGAAGGCGGCGCGGGAACGCCAGCCCTCGACCCGGGCCCGCTGCACGTAGGCGTCATTGACGTGCTCGGTAATCCAGGCCTTGTTGGTCTTGTTTTTCTTATTGCTCTCGACTTTGCCGCTCACGTTACAATCCCGCCATGACTGAAAATTCCACCCCACTGAGCCCCGTCCAGCGCCGCGCCCTGCGGGCCGCCGCGCATCATCTGAATCCCGTCGTTTCCATCAGCCAGAAGGGCCTGACGCCGTCCGTTCTGACGGAAATCGACCGCTGCCTCAAGGCCCACGAACTGATCAAGCTGCGACTTTACGGCATCGAGCGCGAAAATCGCGAGGCCTTGTTCACTGAAATCTGCACCGCGCTCAACTGTGCCGAGGTGCAACACATCGGCAACCTGCTGGTGCTGTGGCGCGAAAACGAAGTTTCGGTGGAGGCTAACGCCGGCATTATCGGCGTTAAGCGCAGCGGTCGTAACCAAAACCCGAAGGACGCTGCAGCGCAAGAGTCGGCGCCGGCGAGACGGCGCAAGGACCCGCCGGCAACCAAAAAGCAGGCGGCAGCGCGCAGCGAAGCGCGCAGCCGCAAGGGCTAACGCCCCCTGCCCCGCTCCTGCAACAGCACCAGCGCGATCCCAAGCAGGGATTGCACCAGGTAAAGCCCGCTCGACACCCCATGCCAGGTACGGAAGCGATCGCGTAGCGCGCTTTCCATCACCTGGCGCGGCAAGGCATCGGCCTTGAGCTGCGCCAGGATCGGCTGCACCCCGAAATGCCCGGCCACCGTCAACACCAGCATCGACAGCACGATCCAGAACACGCCCGACTGCAGGGCGCGCCAGCCTTTGGCAAACAGGATGAACAGCATCAGGTAGGTTCCGCAGGCCATGCCGACCCAGGCGGTGACCGAGAACATCGCTCCGGCCAGGTTGCCGGCCATGGCGCGATCCGCGAGCTGGGAGAACAGCACCGGCGCGGCAATGTAGCCGATTGCCAGCAAACTGCCGGCCCAGACTGCGATGCAAAGGCTGTAGAGCGCGCCGGCGAAGCGCATCAGATGTACTTGACGTCGAGAATCTCGTACTCGCGCAGGCCGCCGGGAGTCTGCACCTCGGCCACGTCGCCGGCGAACTTGCCGATCAGCGCACGCGCCACCGGCGAGTTCAGCGACAGCATGCCGGCCTTGATGTCGGCTTCGTCGTCACCGACGATCTGGTAGCTCACCTTGCTGCCGCTGTCCATGTCCTCCAGTTCCACCGTGGCGCCGAAAACCACGCGGCCATCGGCGTCCAGCGATGCCGGATCGATGATCTGCGCATTGCCCAGCTTGCCTTCGACTTCCTTGATGCGGCCCTCGATGAAGCCCTGGCGTTCCTTGGCGGCGTCGTACTCGGCATTCTCCGAGAGGTCGCCGTGCGAGCGGGCCTCGGCAATGGCGGCGATGACGGCCGGACGATCGACGGCTTTCAACCGCTGCAATTCCTTGCGCAGCAGCTCCGCGCCGCGCAGGGTGATGGGAAACTTGCTCATGTTCCGAGTTCCGCGTGCAAGGCCTGCAGGGAGTAGGTTTCGAGTCCATCATGGCGCATGCCGGCGCAGGCGGCGCGGCCACCCTCGATGGTGGTGAACAGCGTGACCTTGGCACCCAGGGCCGAGGTGCGGATCGAACGCGAATCGGCAATCGCCGTGCGCTTTTCCTCGACGGTATTGACGATCAGGGCGATCTCGCCGTTCTTGATCATGTCGACCACGTGCGGCCGGCCTTCGGTGACCTTGTTCACGATGCCGACCGGAATTCCGGCGGCGCCGATGGCGCCCCCGGTGCCGCGGGTCGCGACCAGGCTGAAGCCAAGTTCGTGGAGTTCGCGCGCGACTTCGACCGCCTTCGGCCGATCCGCGGGCTTGACGCTGATGAACACCTTGCCCGAGCGCGGCAGCCGCGTGCCGCCGGCGAGCTGTGACTTGACGAAAGCCTCGCCGAAGCTGCGGCCGACGCCCATGACCTCGCCGGTCGACTTCATCTCCGGGCCGAGAATGGTATCGACGCCGGGGAACTTGATGAAGGGGAACACGGCTTCCTTCACCGAGAAATAGGGCGGAATCACTTCCTTCGTCACGCCCTGGTCGGCCAGGCTGCGGCCCGCCATGCAACGCGCGGCGATCTTGGCCAGCGGCAGGCTGGTGGCCTTGGAAACAAACGGGACGGTGCGCGAGGCGCGCGGATTGACTTCAAGCACGTACACCACCGCATCGTCGCCGCGGCCCTGAATGGCGAACTGCACGTTCATCAGGCCGACGACATTGAGGCCCTTGGCCATCATCTCGGTCTGGCGCCGCAGTTCGTCCTGGATGTCCGACGACAGCGTGAAAGGCGGCAGCGAACAGGCCGAATCGCCCGAATGCACGCCTGCCTGCTCGATGTGTTCCATGATGCCGCCGATCAGCACCTGCGTGCCATCCGACAGCGCATCGACATCGACCTCGGTGGCGTCGTTGAGGAAACGGTCGAGCAGCACCGGTGAAGCGAAGGAAACCTTGATCGCGTCGCGCATGTAGCGCTCGAGATCCTTCTGTTCATGGACGATTTCCATGGCGCGGCCGCCCAGCACATAGGACGGGCGCACCACCAGCGGATAGCCGATCTCGGCGGCGAGGCGAATCGCGTCCGGCTCGGTACGCGCCGTGCGGTTGGGCGGCTGCTTCAAACCCAGATCGTGCAGCAGCTTCTGGAAGCGCTCGCGGTCCTCGGCGGCGTCGATCATGTCGGGGCTGGTGCCGATGATCGGCACGCCGTTGGCTTCCAGTTCACGCGCACGCTTGAGCGGCGTCTGGCCGCCGAACTGGACGATGACGCCGGTCGGCTGTTCGACATGAACGATTTCAAGAATGTCTTCCAGCGTCACGGGCTCGAAATACAGGCGATCCGAGGTGTCGTAGTCGGTGGACACGTTCTCCGGATTGCAGTTGACCATGATGGTCTCGTAGCCGTCCTCGCGCATCGCCAGCGCGGCATGGACGCAGCAGTAGTCGAACTCGATGCCCTGGCCGATGCGGTTGGGTCCGCCGCCAAGCACCATGATCTTCTTGTTTGCGCTCGGGCGCGCTTCGCACTCTTCCTCGTAGGTCGAATACATGTAGGCGGTCGCCGTCGAGAATTCCGCGGCACAGGTATCGACGCGCTTGTACACCGGGCGCACGCCGAGCGCATGGCGCCGCTCGCGCACCGCCGTTTCGCCGCTGGCCCCGGCGGCCGGATCGTGGCTGGCGTTGACCAGCGTGCCGATGCGACGGTCCGAGAAACCCTTGCGCTTCAGATTACGCAGGGTCGCAGCGTCGAGGTCATCCAGATTCTGCGAACCCATCCAGGCTTCGGTGGTGACGATGTCCTCGATCTGGACCAGAAACCACGGATCGATCTTGGTCAGGTCGAACACCTGCTGCAGCGTATAGCCTTCGCGGAAGGCCTGGGCCACGTACCAGATGCGCTGCGGTCCGGGGCTGGCCAGTTCGCGGTTGATTTCTTCCTGGTCGGCCTCGATCTGGTCGAAGCCATAGACGCTGACTTCGAGGCCGCGCAAGGCCTTCTGCATCGATTCCTGGAAGCTGCGGCCGATCGCCATGACCTCGCCGACCGACTTCATCTGCGTCGTCAGGCGATCATTGGCCTGCGGAAACTTCTCGAAGGCGAAGCGCGGCACCTTGGTCACCACGTAATCGATCGAAGGCTCGAAGGAAGCCGGCGTGGCGCCGCCGGTGATGTCGTTCTTGAGTTCGTCGAGCGTGTAACCGACGGCCAGCTTGGCCGCCACCTTGGCGATCGGGAAACCGGTGGCCTTCGAAGCCAGCGCCGAGGAGCGCGACACGCGCGGGTTCATTTCGATTACCACCATCGCGCCGTTCTTCGGATTGATCGCGAACTGCACGTTGGAGCCGCCGGTATCGACGCCAATCTCGCGCAGCACGGCAATGCTGGCGTTGCGCATGATCTGGTATTCGCGGTCGGTCAGGGTCTGCGCCGGGGCGACGGTGATCGAGTCGCCGGTATGCACGCCCATCGGATCGAGGTTCTCGATCGAACAGATGATGATGCAGTTGTCCTTGTGGTCGCGCACCACCTCCATCTCGTACTCTTTCCAGCCGAGCAGAGATTCCTCGATCAGCAGTTCCTTGGTCGGCGAGGCTTCCAGGCCGCGCTTGCAGATCTCGACGAATTCTTCCTGATTGTAGGCGATGCCGCCGCCCGAGCCGCCCATGGTGAAGGACGGCCGGATGATGGTGGGAAAGCCCATGGCGCCCTGCACCTGCTGCGCCTCCTCCATGCTGTGGGCGATGCCGGAACGCGCCGAACCGAGGCCGATGCGGGTCATGGCCTGCTTGAACTTCTCGCGGTCCTCGGCCATGTCGATGGCTTCGCGCGAGGCGCCGATCATCTCGACGCCGTACTTTTCCAGCACGCCGTGCTTGGCCAGGTCGAGCGCGCAGTTCAGCGCGGTCTGGCCGCCCATGGTCGGCAGCACGGCGTCGGGCCGCTCCTTGGCGATGATGTTTTCCAGCACGCGCCAGGTGATTGGCTCGATGTAGGTCACGTCGGCCATTTCCGGGTCGGTCATGATCGTCGCCGGATTGGAGTTGACCAGGATCACGCGGTAACCCTCTTCGCGCAGGGCCTTGCAGGCCTGGGCGCCGGAATAGTCGAACTCGCAGGCCTGGCCGATGATGATCGGGCCGGCGCCGATGATGAGGATGGAATGTAGGTCTGTGCGCTTGGGCATTATTCCCGCCTGTCAATTCAAGGTCGAATCGGCGAGTCTTGCGCCAAATCCGATAAACATGGCGCCGACCCCGCCGGTAGCACCCGCGGCAAGCCGCCGCCGGGTACGGAACTGCTGCGCCAGATGGGCGCCGCCCAGGATCAGCAGCGAAAGATACACGCCGCTGATGATCTGGCAGATCAGCCCGAGGATGGCGAAGGACAAGACCGGCCAGGCATAGCCCGGATCGACGAACTGGATGAAGAAGGAGACGAAGAACATGATCGCCTTGGGGTTCATCAGGCTGATCGCCAGCGCCGCGCGGAAAGGTCGCGTCGCATCGACCCGGGACGGCGCTGCATCCTTCGCTGCCGGTGCATGCCAGGTCGCCCATGCCGCACGCAACAGGCCGATGCCGAGCCACGCCAGATAGGCCGCACCGATGTACTTGAGCACCATGAACAATGCCGGACTGGCTTGCAACAGGGAGGCCACGCCGGTCGCCGAGAGCACCATCAGGATCGCGTCGCCGGCAAAAATGCCGCAGGCGCCCAGGTAGCCCGCGCGCACGCCGCGCTGCGAGGCCACGGAAAGCACGTACAGGGAATTGGGCCCGGGCAGCAGCACGATGAAAATCGTGCCCAGCACATAGGTCGTGAGATCGGTAATGCCGTAGAACATGGACTACTTCGCGGCCATCGACCGGATGAAGCGGTCGAACAGGTAGGCCACGTCGTGCGGACCCGGACTGGCTTCGGGATGCCCCTGGAAGCAGAAGGCCGGCCGATCGGTCCAGGCCATGCCCTGCAGACTGCCGTCGAACAGCGAGACGTGGGTCACTTTCACGTTCTGCGGCAGGCTCGCCGGATCCACCGCAAAGCCGTGGTTCTGGCTGGTGATCAATACCTGGCCGGATTCGAGATCCTTGACCGGATGATTGGCGCCATGGTGGCCGAACTTCATCTTCATGGTCTTGCCACCGGCCGCCAGCCCCATCAGCTGATGGCCGAGGCAAATGCCGAAGACCGGCAGGCGTTTGTCGAGAAATTCGCGGATTGCCGCCACGGCGTAGCCGCAGGGCTCCGGATCGCCGGGACCGTTGGACAGGAAAACACCGTCGGGATTGAGCGCCAGCACCTCGGCCGCCGGCGTCTGCGCCGGCACCACGGTCAGATCGCAGCCGCGCGAGGCCAGCATGCGCAGGATGTTGCGCTTGACCCCGAAATCGTAGGCGACGACCTTGAAACGGAAACTGTCGGGATGCGCAAAGCCGGCACCAAGCTGCCACTCGCCTTCGCGCCAGGGGTAGGACTGCGGGGCGCTGACCACCCGTGCCAGATCCATGCCGGCAAGACCGGGAAAGCCGCGTGCCTGGGCAATCGCCGCATCGGCATCAAGATGCTCGCCGGCCATCAGACATCCGGCCTGGGCACCCTTCTCGCGCAGGATGCGGGTCAGCTTGCGGGTATCGATATCGGCCAGGCCGACTACATTTGCGTCGCGCAGCCAGGCATCCAGCGTCTGTTCGCTGCGAAAATTCGAGGCCAGCATGGGCAGATCGCGGATCACCAGGCCGGCGGCATGGACCCGGGAAGCTTCGCAGTCTTCGCGATTGACGCCGTAGTTGCCGATATGGGGATAGGTGAGGGTGACGATCTGGCTGGCGTAGGACGGATCGGTCAGGATTTCCTGGTAGCCGGTCAGTGCGGTGTTGAACACCACTTCGCCGACGCTGGCACCGCTGGCGCCAATGCCCTTGCCTTTAAACACCGTTCCGTCGGCCAGGGCAAGAAGGGCAGGCGGAAAGTGAGGCACGATGGGGCTCCCGGAACAAGGCTATGCGGCAATCGGAACCGGACACGGCTTGATTCACATGGCGTCCGGCAAACCTTCGAATTGTATCCTGTCGCGCCGCCCATCGCAAATCTGCGCGCGACGCGGCGGCACCGCAGGCCGCCGCTACCGGCCTACTTCAAGCCCAGCACATCCTGCATGTCGAACAGCCCGTGCGCCCGGCCATGCATGAAGCGTCCGGCACGCAGGGCACCCAGCGCATAGGGCATGCGGCTGGCCGATTTGTGGGTGATCTCGATGCGTTCGCCGGCACCGGCGAACAGCACCGTATGGTCACCGACGATATCGCCGCCGCGGATGGTCGAAAAACCGATCTGCGTCGCCGGCCGCTCGCCGGTATGGCCCTCGCGGCCATATACCGCGCATTCGGCCAGATCGCGGCCCAGTGCGGCGGTCACCACTTCGCCCATGCGCAGGGCGGTGCCGGAAGGCGCGTCCACCTTGTGGCGATGATGGGCCTCGATCACCTCGATGTCGTAGCCCTCATTCAGGATGCGCGCCGCCACGTCCAGCAGGCGGAACACCGCATTGACGCCCACCGCCATGTTCGGCGCGAAGACGATCGGAAAATCAGCGGCGGCGGCTTCGATGGCCTGCTTGCCCTGCGCCGAAAAGCCGGTGGTACCGATCACCAGGCTGAGCTTGTGGCGCCGGCAGGCGTCCAGATGCTGCAAGGTGCCCTCGGGCCGGGTAAAGTCGATCAGGCAGTCGGCCACCGCCAGCGCGGCATCGAGATCGGCAGTGATCCTGACGCCGCAAGGCGCGCCGACCAGTTCGCCGGCATCCCTGCCGATGAACGGACTGCTGCCGTGCTCGAGCGCAGCGGCCAGCGTGGCGCCCGCATCCTGCTGTACAGCCTCGATCAGGGTGCGTCCCATGCGCCCGGAACTGCCGGCGATGGCATAGCGGATCTTTTCCATGCCTTACTTCTTCTCTTGAGTGTCGGAGGCAGCGGTGGCGGCCGTGGCCGGTCCCGGAATCTCGATGACCTGCGCCGCCGGCCGCGGCGCATCGGCCTTGGCGCAGTCCTCGGCGACGACGTCGCCGGCAACCCGCGTCAGCTTGTTGTCCTGGAAGAATACCGTCAGCGTGCGCTGCTGCACCTCGCCGTGACCCGGCCGGAAGCGATAGACGTAGTCCCAGCGGTCAACGTGGAACATGTCGGCCACCAGCGGCGAGCCGAGAATGAAACGCACCTGCTCGCGGGTCTGGCCCGGCTTCAGCTGCGCCACCATTTCCTGGGCGACGAAATTGCCCTGACGCACATCGATGCGATAGGGCGACAGATAGCTGGTGATCTGCGGCGCGTTGGAACAGGCCGCCAGAAACGGCAGGAGCAGCAGGAATCGCTTCATCGGGAAATTCCGGAAAAACCGCTGATTGGTGATGGCTGCCCAGTTGCGGCAGGCTTCGTATCTTGGTCCGACGGCTTTGTCGCAATCGGGGCGCGAAAACTATATCATAGCTGCCAGCCCGCCAATGCGCGTCCCTGAGGGGCTCCACGCCTGCCAATATAGCTCCATGACCCATCCCGACGACCTCAAGAATATCGGCCTCAAGGCAACCTATCCGCGCCTCAAGATTCTCGACCTGTTCCACAAGTTGCAGGATGAAGGCTCGCCGCGCCATGTCACGGCGGAAGACGTCTATCGCCACCTGCTGGCCGACGGTCTGGACATAGGCCTGGCAACGGTCTATCGGGTGCTGACCCAGTTCGAGCAGGCGGGCCTGTTGCAGCGTCACCACTTCGAATCCGGCAAGGCGATCTTCGAACTCAACGAAGGCCAGCACCACGACCATCTGGTCTGTGTCGATTGCGGGCGGGTCGAGGAGTTCTACGACGCCGCAATCGAGAAACGCCAGCAGAAAGTCGCCGAAGAACGCGGCTTCAAGGTTCGCGAACACGCCCTGTACCTCTACGTCGAGTGCCGGAAGACCGCCTGCCCGCATCGCAAGTAGCCCGGTTTGGAAGCCTTCCTCACCTCGACCACGCTGGTCGCCATCGCCGAAATCGGCGACAAGACCCAGTTGCTCTCCTTCGTGCTCGCCGCACGACTGCGCAAGCCCGGGGCCATCATTGCCGGCATTTTTGTCGCGACGGTGCTCAATCACGCCCTGGCCGGCTCGGTCGGCGTCTGGCTGGCGCAACTGATCGCGCCGCACTGGCTGCCGTGGATCACCGGCGCCGTATTCATCGCCTTCGGTCTCTGGGCGCTGCACCCGGATTCGCTCGACGAAGACCCGAAAATCCATCCGGCCGGCGCCTTCGTCACCACCACGATCGCCTTTTTCATCGCCGAAATGGGCGACAAGACCCAGTTCGCCACGGTGGCGCTGGGCGCGCAGTTTCAGGGCGCCCTGTTCGCCGTGGTGATGGGCACCACGCTAGGCATGATGCTGGCCAACGTACCGGCTGTCATCGTCGGCGAGAAGCTGGCCAAGCGCCTGCCGCTGAACATCATTCGCTGGATTGCCGCCGGCGTGTTCATCGCGACCGGCATCTACACCATGCTCGGCGCGCCACCTGTTCCGGCTTAGCCGATACCGAGCATTTCCGCCGCATGGCGGCGCGTGGTGTCGGTGATCTTCTCGCCGCCGAGCATGCGGGCGATTTCGCCGACGCGAGCATCCCGATCAAGCACGCTGACCGACGAGACCGTCGTATCGCCCCTGGTTTCCTTGGCGATCGACCACTGCCAGTCGGCCTGCGCCGCCACCTGCGGCAAGTGGGTCACGCACAGCACCTGGCGGCTCTTGCCCAGCTCGCGCAACATGCGGCCGACGATCTCGGCAACACGACCGCCGATGCCAACATCGACCTCGTCGAAAATCAGCGTGCCGGCCGGATTGGCCTGGCTCGCAATGACCTGCAGCGCCAGACCGATGCGCGACAGTTCGCCGCCGGACGCGACCTTGGCCAACGGACGCAGCGGCTGACCGGCGTTGGCCGAGACCAGGAACTCAACACTTTCCAGGCCGCAGGAAGCACCCTCGGGCAGCGGCTCCAGAGCAATTTCGAAACGACCGCCGGCCATCGCCAGTTCCTGCATGCCGGCCGTCACGGCCTTGGACAAGGCCTTGGCGGTCTTGGTGCGCAAGGCGGAAAGCTGCTTTGCCGCCGTGCGGAATGCGGCTTCCGCCTGGCGCTCGCGCTCGGCCAGGGCTGCCGGATCGGCACGCAGCGTGAGTTCGGCCAGCCGCGCCTGCAGGTCCTGCAGCAGGATGGGCAATTCTTCTGGTGCGACGCGATGCTTGCGTGCCATCTGCGTCACGGCGTCGATGCGGTTGTCGAGTTCGTTGAGCCGCGCCGGATCGAGTTCCAGTCTGTCCTGGTAGCGCCGTAGCGCCAGCGCCGACTCTTCGAGCTGGATCAGCGCACTCTCGAACAGTTGCGCCGCTTCGCCCAGGGCCGGGTCGAAGCCGGTCAGTTCGGACAGGCGCGCCCCGGCATGCTGCAGCATGGGCAGGCTCGCGCCCTCGCCCTCCTCCAGCGCCGCCAGCGCCATGCCGGCGCCTTCCAGCAGCGCATTGGAATTGCCCAGCCGGCGCTGCTCCTGCTCGGTTTCCTGCCAGTCGGCGGCATCGAAGGCCAGGGCGACCAGTTCCTTGACCTGCCATTCGAGCAGTTCGCGCTCGCGCAGCGTGGCTTCGACATCCTTCTCGGCGGCTTGCCGCGCCTCACGCGCCGCGCGCCATGCGCCATAGGCGGCAGCGACGTCGCGCGCCAGCGCCTGCGCCCCGGCGTGGGTGTCGAGCAGGTCGCGCTGGGCATCGCCGCGCAGCAGCGAATGATGGGCATTCTGGCCGTGGATGTCGGCCAGAAAATCGGCCACTTCGCGCATTTGCCCGAGCGTCGCCGCGGCGCCGTTGATGTAGGCGCGGGAACGCCCGGCGCTGTCGATCACGCGGCGCATCAGGCAGGCCTCGGTGTCGTAATCGCCGGCCCGCAACCAGGCTTCGAGTGCGCCGCCCGGCGCCACGTCGAACTCGGCGGAAATCTCGGCACGCTCGGCGCCGCTCCTGACCACCGTGGCATCGGCGCGCTCGCCCATAGCCAGGGACAGCGCATCGACCAGGATCGACTTGCCGGCGCCGGTCTCGCCGGTGAGGGCGCCGAAGCCAGCGCCGAACTCGAGTTCGAGCCGGTCGACAATAACGAAATCGCGGATGATCAGGCGCAGGAGCATGGACAAAGCTTTTGAAGAAATCGTAGCAAGCGGGCCGCAGCGGAGTGCGGCCGGAGCGCGGCTACCGGAACATATGTTGTTATATGTGAGGATAGCGAGCACCGCCCAATCCCCGATCCGGCACGCGCAGTAGATTTATTCATAAGCTTTCAGTGGCGGGGAGTGGAGCTCCAGTGCAGCTTCTCCCGCAGCATGGCGAAATAGCTGTAGCCGGGCGGGTGCAGCAAGGTGATGGTGTGGCGCGAGCGCCGTATGCGCACCACGTCGCCGGCGCGTGCGTCGAAGCGCGTCTGGCCATCGAAGTGCACCCGGGCGTCGTGGGGCGGCAGCAGGGCGATGTCGATCGTGCAGCTGTCGCTGACGGTGATCGGCCGGTTCGACAGTGCGTGCGGACACAACGGCACGATGGCGATCCCGGCGATCGAGGGATGCAGGATCGGACCGTTGGCGGACAGCGCATAGGCCGTCGACCCGGTGGGGGTGCACACGATCAGGCCGTCGGCGCGCAGGACGTGGATCAGTTCGCCATCGACCTTGACGTCGAGCTCGATCATGCGGCCGATTTCGCCCTTGTTGACGACGACGTCATTCAAGGCCAGTGTCTGATAGGCGCATTCGCCATCGCGCAGTATTTCGGCCGCGAGCAGGAAACGCCGTTCGCGGAAAAATTTCCCGTCGAGCAGGGCCGTGATGCTCTCGATCATCGCATCCAGCGCGATGTCGGTCATGAAGCCGAGCCGTCCCTGGTTGATGCCGACCAGCGGCACCTCGAAGCGCGCCAGGTGCCGGGCCGTATTGAGCATGGTGCCGTCGCCGCCGAGCACCACCGCCAGGTCGGCGCGATCGCCGATGGCCTCGTAGCCGGCCACCTCATAGTCATTGCTGCCCACCGCCGCCGCGGTCGCCTCTTCCAGCAGCACGGCGATGCCGCGCCCCTTGAGGAACGCGGCAAGCGACAGCAGGGACTCGGCAATTTCCCGGCTCTGGTACTTGCCGACCAGGGCGATGGTGCGAAATGCGCTGTTCATGCGGGCGATTAAACCACAATTGCCGGCGGCTTTTGGGTCGCGTCCCGACTGCGGAGGGCCTGTACGGTAGCGGTCGGCCAGACTGCCAGACTGCTAGAATTGCCGCCATGCTCGATTACCGCGCGCAAACCCTGCTGAAGACCCTGATCGAACGCTATATCGCGGAAGGTCAGCCGGTCGGTTCGCGCACGCTGTCGAAATACTCCGGACTGGAACTGTCGCCGGCGACGATCCGCAACGTGATGTCCGATCTGGAGGAAATGGGTTTCATCGCCAGCCCGCACACCTCGGCCGGACGCGTGCCGACGCCGCTGGGCTACCGGCTGTTCGTGGACTCGCTGCTCACCGTAAAACCCCTGCGCGGCAGCGAGCTTTCCGAAATCAAGGAAGCCATGCAACCCGACCAGCCGCAACTGGTGATCAACCATGCTTCGCAGCTGCTGTCGCAGCTCACGGCCTTTGCCGGCGTCGTGGTGGCGCCGCGCCGCCAGCAGCCGCGCATCCGCCAGATCGAGTTCCTCAGCCTGTCGGACAAGCGCGTGCTGCTGATCATCGTCACCGCCGACGGCGACGTACAGAACCGCATCCTGTTCACCCAGCGCAACTACAGCCCGGCCGAACTGATCGAAGCCGCCAACTACCTGAACCAGAACTGCCTCGGACTCGACTTCGACCAGGTACGCGCACGGGTGGTGGAGGAACTGCGCCAGCTGCGTGCCGACATGTCGGAACTGATGACCGCCGCGCTCGACGCCGGCAACCAGGCCATCTCCGACACATCGACGCAATACGTCATCAGTGGCGAGCGCAAGCTGCTCGACGTCGAAGACCTCTCGTCCAACATGGCGCGCCTGCGCCGCCTGTTCGATCTGTTCGAGCAGCGCACCGGCCTCGCCCAACTGCTGGAACTGTCCAGCCGCGCCGAAGGCGTGCAGGTGTTCATCGGCGGTGAATCCGGCATCGCCCCGCTCGACGAATGCAGCGTGGTCGCCGCCCCTTACGAGGTCGACGGCCAGATTGTCGGCACCATCGGCGTCATCGGCCCGACGCGCATGGCTTACGAACGCGTGATCCCGATCGTGGACATCACCGCCAAGCTGCTCTCCTCGGCGCTCTCTGCGCCCTGACCATTCCTTTCATCAGGCCTCATGCCCCGCTACGCTCCCGAACCCGCGCCACAGCACGGCACCGCGCGCCGCACCGCGATCCTGCTGGTCAATCTGGGCACCCCCGAAGCACCCACGGCCGCGGCATTGCGCCGCTATCTGAAGCAGTTCCTGTGGGATCCCCGCGTCGTCGAGATTCCGCGCCCGGTCTGGTGGCTGATCCTCAACGGCATCATCCTCAACCTGCGTCCGGCGAAGTCGGCGGCCAAATACGCCCAGATCTGGATGCCGGAAGGGTCGCCGCTGCAGGTGCACACCGAGCGCCAGGCCAAGCTGCTGCGCGGCTGGCTGGGGCACTCGGGAATGCCCGAGATCCTGGTGGCATGGGCCATGCGCTATGGCCAGCCATCGATCGCCGGCGTCCTCGACCGCTTCAAGCGCGAAGGCGTCGAACGCGTGCTGGTGCTGCCGCTGTATCCCCAGTACGCGGCCAGCACCAGTGCCAGCGTAATGGACGATGTGGCCGACTGGGTCAAGCGCTGCCGCAATCCGCCGGAACTGCGCTTCGTCAAGCACTTCCACGACCACCCCGGCTACATCGGCGCACTGGCCGCCAGCGTCCGCGAACACTGGGCCGCCACGGGTCGGCCGGACAAAAACGCGCGCCTGGTAATGAGCTTTCATGGCCTGCCGCGCCGCTCGCTCGATCTGGGCGATCCCTATCATTGCGAATGCCGGAAAACCGGCCGCCTGCTGGCCGAAGCCCTGGGGTTGGCCGAGGACAACTACCTGATCACCTTCCAGTCGCGCTTCGGCAAGGCCGAGTGGCTGCAGCCCTATACCCAGGCGACCCTGGAAAGGCTCGGCCGCGAAGGCACGGCGCGGGTCGACGTGATTTGCCCCGGATTCGTCGCCGACTGTCTCGAAACCCTCGAGGAAATCGCCATGGAATGCAAGGCGGCCTTTCTCTCCTCCGGCGGCAAGGAATTCCACTACATTCCCTGCGTCAATGAACGGCCGGACTGGGTCGCCGCGCTGGGCCAGGTCGCCTCGACCCACCTCGCCGGCTGGCCGCTTGCAAGCCAGACCGATCCGGCGGCAGCCGGGCGGGCGAAGGCACTCGGCGCCGGGAACTGACGCCTGCTTGAACTTGATGCCGCCACCCATATATCAGTTGAACCTGATATTTGGAGTGCATCATGTCCGACCCCGTGATCGTCGTCTGCCCCCACTGCCACACGGCCAACCGGCTGCCCGCCGATCGCCTCGCCGATGGCGGCAGCTGCGGCAAGTGCAAGGCGCGACTGTTCCCCGGCGAGCCGGTGGAACTCGGCACCGCCAACTTCGATACCCACGCCGGGCGTTCCGACATTCCGCTGCTGGTCGATTTCTGGGCACCTTGGTGCGGCCCCTGCCGCAGCATGGCGCCGGCCTTTGCCCAGGCGGCAAGGCAACTTGAGCCGGAGTTCCGTCTGGCCAAGGTGAACACCGAAGAAGAGCAACAGCTCGCGGCGCGCTTCGGCATCCGCTCGATACCGACGCTGGCCCTGTTCCGCAACGGCCGCGAAGTGGCGCGGCAATCCGGCGCCATGGATGCCGGCAGCCTGATCCGCTGGGTCCGCGCACAGGCCTGAGACTTCCCGCCATCCGTCGAATTTTTCAAAAACCGGGCTTGAAGCCGCCGGATTCACCCTCATATGCAGCGGGTTTCTTCAGGAGCCCGACCCATGCAGGAAAAATCCAGCACCTCCAGCCAAGATCCCGCAATGCTGCCGGACGCCGCCGTGTCCCCGGCGCCGACTATTGACCCAGGCCCCGAAACCACGGTGATGCCCAGCCTCGAAGACCTGCTCAAGGCCGCCGAACTCAAGGCTGCCGAGCACCACGACGCCTGGCTGCGCGCCAAGGCCGAAACCGAGAACGTGCGCCGCCGCGCCCAGGAGGACATCGGCAAGGCCGGCAAGTTCGCCGTCGAGAAGTTCTCCGGCGAACTGCTGGCGGTCAAGGACAGCCTCGAAGCCGCGCTGGCCAGCGACAACCAGAGCGCCGAGCACCTCAAGGAAGGCGTCGAACTGACCCTGCGCCAGCTGGTTGCCGCCTTCGAGAAATCCGGCCTGGCCGAGATCAACCCGCTCGGCCAGAAGTTCGATCCGAACTTTCATCAGGCCATCGGCCAGATCGAAGCCCCGGACGAAAAAACCGAAGCCAATACCGTGCTCCAGGTCCTGCAAAAAGGCTATGCCCTGCACGGCCGCGTGATCCGCCCGGCGCTGGTGATGGTTTCGAAGGCAAAAGCAGCACCGGCGGCTTGAAGCTACCCGCCATACCCCCATATCAGGCATAGAGATTCGCTGCGGAACATCCCCGGCGAGCAACATTCTTAAAGGAAAAATCATGGGCAAGATCATCGGCATCGACCTCGGCACCACCAACAGCTGCGTCGCCATCATGGAAGGCGGCAAGCCCAAGGTCATCGAAAACGCGGAAGGCGCGCGCACCACGCCGTCCATCGTCGCCTACGCCGACGACGGCGAGATTCTGTGCGGCGCCGCGGCCAAGCGCCAGGCCGTCACCAATGCCAAGAACACCCTGTTTGCGGTCAAGCGCCTGATCGGCCGCCGCTTCGAGGAAAAGGAAGTGCAGAAGGACATCGACCTGATGCCCTTCAGGATCGTCAAGGCCGACAACGGCGACGCCTGGGTCGAGGCGCGCGGCAACAAGATGGCGCCGCCGCAGGTGTCCGCCGAAGTGCTGCGCAAGATGAAGAAGACCGCCGAAGACTACCTCGGCGAGGACGTCACCGAGGCCGTGATCACCGTGCCCGCCTACTTCAACGACAGCCAGCGCCAGGCCACCAAGGACGCCGGCCGCATCGCCGGCCTCGACGTCAAGCGCATCATCAACGAGCCGACCGCGGCCGCGCTGGCCTTTGGCATGGACAAGCAGGAAGGCGACCGCAAGATCGCGGTGTATGACCTCGGCGGCGGCACCTTCGACATCTCCATCATCGAGATCGCCGAGCTCGACGGCGAGCATCAGTTCGAAGTACTGTCCACCAACGGCGACACCTTCCTCGGCGGCGAGGATTTCGACCAGCGCCTGATCGACTACGTGGTCACCGAATTCAAGAAGGAACAGGGCGTCGACTTGAAGAACGACGTGCTGGCCCTGCAGCGCCTCAAGGAAGCCGCCGAGAAGGCCAAGATCGAGCTGTCCTCGGCGCAGCAGACCGAGTTCAACCTGCCCTACATCACGGCCGATGCCTCGGGACCGAAGCACCTGGCGATGAAGCTGACCCGCGCCAAGTACGAATCGCTGGTCGAGGACCTGATCGAACGCACCATCGCGCCCTGCCGCATCGCCATCAAGGACGCCGGCGTCAAGGTCTCCGACCTGACCGACGTGATCCTGGTCGGCGGCATGACGCGCATGCCCAAGGTGCAGGACAAGGTCAAGGAATTCTTCGCCAAGGAACCACGCCGCGACGTCAATCCCGACGAAGCCGTGGCGGTCGGCGCCGCAATCCAGGGCGGCGTGCTGCAGGGCGAAGTCAAGGACGTGCTGCTGCTCGACGTCACTCCGCTTTCCCTGGGCATCGAAACCCTGGGCGGCGTCATGACCAAGCTGATCGCCAAGAACACCACGATCCCGACCAAGGCGGCGCAGACCTTCTCCACCGCCGACGACAACCAGAACGCGGTGACCATCCACGTCCTGCAGGGCGAACGCGAAATGGCCAGCGGCAACAAAAGTCTGGGCCAGTTCAACCTGACCGACATTCCGCCGGCGCCGCGCGGCATGCCGCAGATCGAGGTCACCTTCGACATCGACGCCAACGGCATCCTGCACGTTTCGGCGCGCGACAAGGGCACCGGCAAGGAAAACAAGATCACCATCAAGGCCAACTCCGGACTGTCCGAAGCCGAGATCCAGGCCATGGTGCAGGACGCCGCCGCCCACGCCGAAGACGACCGCAAGGCCCACGAACTGGTCGACGCGCGCAACCAGTGCGACGCCATGGTGCATTCGATCAAGAAAGCGCTCTCCGAGCACGGCGACAAGCTCGATGCGGGCGAGAAGTCCGCCATCGAAACCGCGATCAAGGATGCCGAGGCCGTGCTCAAGGACGGCGACAAGGCCGCCATCGAAGCCAAAACCGAAGCCTTGGCCAAGGCCTCGCAGAAACTCGGCGAGAAGGTCTATGCCGACTCGCAGGCGGCGGCCGGCGCAGCAGGCGCGGCGGGAGGCGCCAGTGCGGGACAGGCCGGCGGCGACGCGAAGAAGGACGATGGCGACGTGGTCGATGCCGAGTTCACGGAAGTCAAAGACAAGAAGGGCTGATGCGGGAAGGGAGAAGGGTGAAGGGGGAAGGGTGTGAAGCGGAGCCACCGGACGCTCAAGGCTTGGCAACAAGCCATGGACCTGGTGGAGAGCGTTTATGCCGCAACCTTGGCCTTTCCCCCGCATGAACAATTCGGGCTGACAAGCCAGATGCGGCGAGCCGCCATATCGGTGCCCGCCAACATGGCAGAGGGCTTCGCCCGGAATGGCAGCAAGGAGTTGCTGCATTTTCTGGGCATCGCCGCTGGTTCGCTGTCCGAACTCGATACACTGATCGAGTTGGCTGGGCGATTGAATTACTTTGAGCAACCGGAGGAACTGCAAGGGAAAGTCGACGAAGTTTCCGGGCTGGTAATGGGCCTCGCGGCATCAATTCGCCGCAAGCTCTGACCCCCTTCCCCCTTCCCCCTTCCCCCTTCCCATAGTTATGGCAAAGAAGCGCGACTACTACGAAATCCTCGGCATCAACCGCGATGCCTCCGACGACGAGATCAAGAAGGCCTACCGCAAGCTGGCCATGAAACACCATCCGGACCGCAATCCGGACAACCCCAAGGCGGAAGAGCAGTTCAAGGAAGCCAAGGAAGCCTACGAAGTCCTCTCCGACCCGCAAAAGCGGCCGGCCTACGACCAGTACGGCCATGCCGGGGTCGATCCGCAGGCCGGCATGGGTACCGGCGGCGCGGGCGGCTTTGCCGATGCCTTCTCCGACATCTTCGGCGACATCTTCGGCGGCGGCCAGCGCGGCGGCCGCTCCAACGTCTATCGCGGCGCCGACCTGCGCTACAACCTTGAGGTCAGCCTGGAAGACGCGGCGCGCGGCACCGAAACCCGCATCCGCATCCCGACCATGGCCGAGTGCGAAACCTGCAACGGCAGCGGCGCCAAGAAGGGCAGCGAACCCAAGACCTGCCCCACTTGCGCCGGTCACGGCCAGGTGCGCATGCAGCAGGGCTTCTTCTCGATCCAGCAAACCTGCCCCAAGTGCCACGGCACCGGACGCTACATTCCCGATCCCTGCGACAGTTGCCACGGCTCCGGCCGCATCAAGCAGCACAAGACACTGTCGGTCAAGATCCCCGCCGGGATCGACGAAGGCGACCGGATCCGGCTCAGCGGCGAAGGCGAGCACGGCGTCAACGGCGGCCCGCCGGGCGATCTCTACGTGCAGATCCACCTCAAGGCCCACGCCGTATTCCAGCGCGATCACGACGACCTGCATTGCGAAATGCCGATCAGCTTTTCCACCGCCGCGCTCGGCGGCGAAATCGACATACCGACGCTCGACGGCGTCGCCAAGCTGAAGATTCCCGCCGAAACCCAGACCGGCAAGGTCTTCCGCCTACGCGGCAAGGGCATCAAGGGCGTGCGTTCCAGCAGCCACGGCGACCTGCTCTGCCACGTCGTGCTGGAAACCCCGGTCAGCCTCACCGAACGGCAGAAGGAACTGCTCAAGGAATTCGAGGAAATCAACCAGGGCAATGCCCAGCGCCACAGCCCGCGTGCGCAAGGCTGGCTCGACCGCGTCAGGGATTTCTTCGGCGGTTGAAGCGTGCCTGCCTGAAAGTTATGCCTCCGGCAGAGCCGGGGCGGTATCCCTTGCGGACGGCACTGGCGCGACGGCAGCGAGGAGAGCTACTTCCCGATCAATCGGGTTGGCTCTTGAGGGCCGCGAGTTGCGCGAGCAATGCCGGCGTATCCCGCTCGACAATGTTCCACAGCGTATCGTTATCGATGCCAAGATAGCCATGAATCAGCCGATTGCGCGTGGCGACGACTTGCCGCCACGGAATTTGCGGATAGGCGATGACCTTCTCCGCACAGTCAATCATGTCGTCGATGTAAAAGCGCCACTCACGCGGCGTACTGTCAGACATCAACGGCCTCTTTTTCGATGAAGGGACGCAACTCGGCGCGCAGCGCCTTGTCGGTCACCAGGTCGACTCCGCAGCCGAGCAGGTCCTCTAGATAAAACTGGACGCCGAAGTAGCGCTCCGATGTCGCCGGGCCATCGAAGCTGACAAGCACGTCAACATCGCTGTCGCTACGGGCGGCATCGCGGGCGGTCGATCCGAACAAGGCCAGCCGCGTTACCCGATAGCGTTCGGCGAGCGTCGCTTTGCTCCGGGCGAGAATTTCAAGTGCGTGTGAGCGGTTCATCGGATACTCCATTCGAAACGCCGTCGATGGCCCGGTCTACAAGTGATAAGTTCCCATGCAAGTTAATGGGACTGGCAAGCAAGCATGCATGGGGAAATTCTAACCTCTTGGTACAAATACCCAAGAATCCACGTAAAAGTTCCCAAAGGGACGCAGCGCGCTGGCGCTGGCGACACGGTGACTTTGCGGCTATAGTGGCCATGTTTGCTACTTTTGTAGCGCATTGATTCGAGGTGAAGCCATGGGTATGCCAGTCCGCATCGACGACGCGCTGTACGAACAGGCTCGCGCCCAGGCCCAGGCCGAGCGCCGCACCATCGCCGGCCAGATCGAGTTCTGGGCCATGGTCGGCAAGACAGCGCTCGACAATCCCGACCTGCCCATCGATTTCGTCCGCGACCTGCTGATCGCCCGCGCCGAGGGGCCGGCGCTGGCCACCCCCTTCATCGCCGAAGGCAAGCGCGACTGACCATGTCGGGCGTCAAGGTTCTCCAAGCCGCCGCTTTCCGTCGCGCCTACAAGCGCCTTCACCCCAAGCAGAAAACCGGCGTCGACGCCGCCGTGCAGGCCATCGTCGACGATCCCACGCTGGGCGAAGCGAAAAAAGGCGATCTCGCCGGCGTTTTCGTCTACAAGTTCAAATGTAACAACCAGCTCGCGCTGCTGGCCTACGAGTACGACCCCGCCACCCGACTCCTGCTGCTGCTTGGTTCGCACGAGAACTATTACCGCGAACTGAAGCGCTCCTGATTTTTTCGCGCAGGGCAATGCCCAGCGCCACAGCCCGCGCGCGCAAGGCTGGCTCGACCGGGCCAAGAATTTCTTCGGTGGCTGATGCGTTCGCAAAAAGTGCCGGCCTGAAAGTCGGCGCTGGCGTTACGGCGGCAGGGCAATCTGTCGCCGATTTTATTTCGAGATAGCCATAGTGCGTCGTCCCGGATGACCACAATGGACTGAACTGACACCCTCCCCGGGAAAGACGAAGGCCGCGCATTGCGCGGCCTTCCATTTGGTGCATCTTTCAGCTTGTTAGCGTCCAGAGCGCATATCCCAATCGTGTAGCGGCTACAATCTTAGCACAACACGCTAAAAATAGAGCATCGTCATGGACGGGAGGAAACATGGACACGGTACGCTACCGGTTGGCATTGGATTTGGGCAGCACTTCGCTCGGATGGGCGATGGTGCGACTCAAGAGCGACGATCCAGTTGCGATCATAAAAGCAGGCGTACGTATTTTCAGCGACGGCCGCAACCCCAAGGACGGTTCTTCGCTGGCAGTTACCCGACGCGCCGCACGCGCCATGCGCCGGCGCCGCGATCGTCTGCTCAAACGCAAGCACCGCATGATGGCACTGCTGCTCAAGCATGGATTCTTCCCTGCCGACAGCGCCGAGCGCAAGGCGCTGGAATTGCTCAACCCCTACGAACTGCGCGCCAAGGGGCTCGATCAGGAACTCACGCCTGCCGAGTTCGCCCGTGCCCTGTTCCACATCAACCAGCGACGCGGCTTCAGAAGCAACCGAAAAGCAGACAAGAAGGACAACGACAGCGGTGCGCTCAAGACGGCCATCAGTGCCCTACGCCAGCAACTCGACCCGAACGGCGCTGATGGCAAAGCCCGTGCCGTGGGCGAACTATTGTGGCGGCGGATGCAGGGTGGTAACGGCGTGCGGGCCCGCTACCGCGAACGCCGCGTCGAAAAAGAGGATGGCAAGACTCGCATCGACAAGAGTTACGATCTTTATATCGACCGCGCCATGATCGAAGCTGAATTCGACGCGCTCTGGTCCAAACAAGCAGCACTCAACCCAGCCGTATTCACCGAAGCGGCGCGCGTCGAACTCAAGGACTGCCTGCTGCACCAGCGCCCGCTCAAGCCCGTCAAACCGGGCCGCTGCACCCTGGAACCCGACGAAGAACGCGCCCCGCTGGCCTTGCCCAGCCAGCAGCGCTTTCGCATCTACCAGGAAGTCAACAACCTGCGCATCCTGAATAAGGATTTGCGTGATGAGTCGCTGACGCGGGCGCAGCGAGATGAGTTGGTAAATGCGCTGGAACGTCACAGCAAACGCAGCTTCACGCAGATCAAAACAATGCTGAAACTGCCGGGTACAACGCAATTCAATCTGGAGGACGTAAAGCGGCAGGAATTGAAGGGAAACAGCACCAGCGCCATCTTGAGCAGGAAAGAACACTTCGGCCCGGACTGGTTCGGCTTATCGCTGGATCGGCAGGATGCCATCGTGATGCGCTTGCTGACCGAAGAAAGCGAAGCTGCGCTGGTAGCTTGGTTACAAAAGGGATTCGGCTTCGATGAGACCCGCGCCGAAACCATCGCAAACACCGGCTTGGCCGAAGGCTACGGCAGCCTGAGCGCAAAGGCACTTTCACGCATCCTGCCCGTGCTGCAAGCCGAAGTTATTACCTACGACAAGGCAGTTCAGGCAGCGGGCTACGAACACCACAGCCGTCTCAACACGCATGGCGAAATAGCCGGTTTGACTTTCGATACGGGCCACGAACGTATCAACCAAGGCACCGGAGAGATCGAAAAACTGCACGCTCACCATCAACTGCCCTACTACGGCGAATACCTGCAACGCCATGTCGGCTTCGGCAGTGGCAAGCTCGATGATCTGCCCGAAAAACGCTACGGCAAGATCGCCAATCCCACGGTGCACATCGGCCTGAACCAGATACGTGTAGTCGTCAATGCACTCATCAAACGCTACGGCCATCCATCCGAGGTCATCGTAGAAGTGGCGCGCGACCTGAAGCAGAGTTGGGAGCAGCGAAAAGAGGATCAGGAGCAGCAGGCCAAGAACCAGAAGCGCAACGAGCGTCTCCGGGCCGATGCCGCAAGAATTCTGCAAATCGCCCCTGAACGAGTAAAGCATGCCGACATCCAGAAACTCATCCTTTGGGAAGAATTGAGTTACGACATAGCCGAGCGTCACTGCCCCTACAGCGGCGTACAAATCGGCGCGCGCATGGCCTTGAGCGACGAAGTGGAAATCGAGCACATCCTGCCCTTCTCGCAAACGCTGGACGACAGCCTCAACAACAAGACACTGGCTACTCGTCGCGCAAATCGCGTCAAAGGAGACCGTACCCCCGCTCAGGCCCGCGAGGATTTCGAACTCGAAGGCTGGACTTACGATGCCATCCTGAAACGGGCAGAACACATGCCGAGGAACAAGCGCTACCGCTTCGGCCCCGATGGCTATGAAAAATGGCTGCGCGACGACAAAGACTTTCTGGCCCGCGCCCTCAACGACACCAGACATCTCAGCCGCGTAGCGCGTGAGTATCTAGGCCTGATCTGCCCACAGGGCACCCGCGTGATTCCTGGCCGGATGACGGCCATGCTGCGAGCCAAGTTCGGGTTGAACGACATCCTTGGGCTGCAGGGCGAAAAAAACCGTAATGACCATCGCCATCACGCCGTCGATGCCTGCGTGATCGCCGTCACTGACCAAGGCATGTTGCAGAAGTTCGCGCAGGCAAGCAGCCAAGCGCGCGCGAAGCAACTTGACAAACTGGTCGAGACCATGCCTCTGCCTTGGGTCACTTACCGCGATCACGTGGAGCGGGCGGTAAAACATATCTGGGTCAGCCACAAGCCTGACCATAGCTACGAGGGCAGCATGTTCAAGGAAACCGCCTTCGGCATTCGCCGCGATGGTTCCGTCGTGCAAAAGGCGCCCGCTGAGGGTAGCAAAGCACGCATCAATGAATACGTTGTGCCAATTTCCGCGCCTGGCCAACTAGCACGACATGGTTTCGACAACCAAGGGCAGCCTCGCGCATACAAAGGCTACGTCCCAGACGGCAACCATTGCATCGAAATCGTTATCAACGGCAAAGGCAAGTGGGAGGGTGAAGTCACAGCGACCTATGAGGCATATGCCGTAGCACGCAACCGGGGCAAAGCTGCTCTGAGCGGCTCCACCCATAGCATTAGTGGCAAGCCACTACTCATGCGCCTCATGATCGACGATTTCATCCGCCTTGAAATCGATGGCCGCCAAAGGTTGATGCGAATCGTTTCGATCAATGCTGCGGGACGCCTGAGCTTGGCGGATCACAACGAAGCCAATGTCGATGCACGCAATCGTGACAAAGAGAGTAACTGGCGATATGCGTACAAGCAGGCCGGTTCTCTGCAAACAGCCAAAGCTCGCCGCGTCACAATCTCTCCCATCGGCGAGCTTCGCGACCCCGGATTCAAGGCGTAAGAGGCATGATCGGCCGCATCGTGGAAGTGGCCGACGACCGGCGACATCTGTTCCTGCATCGCGGTTTCATGGTGGTGCAGGACACGGCAGGCGAACGAAAGGAACTCGGGCAGGTACCGCTGGACGACATTGCCGCCGTCATCGCCAATGCACACGGTCTGAGCTACACCAATAATCTGCTGGTAGCACTGGCCGAGCGCGGCGCCCCTTTTGTGCTTTGCGCAGCTAACCACAACGCAGTCGGCATGCTCCTTCCCATCGATGGAAATTTCGAGCAGTCGCGCCGCATCGAAGCTCAGATCGCCGCCAGCCAACCCATGCACAAACGCCTGTGGGCTGCCGTGGTGCGAGCCAAACTGGAGCAGCAAGCCGCCGCACTGGAAGCAGCGGGCGCGCCTACGGCCCCATTGACCGCACTGGCGCGCAAGGTCAAAAGTGGTGACCCCGAAAACATGGAAGCACAAGGGGCGCGGCGCTACTGGAATCTGTTGTTTGGCGATAGCTTCAGGCGCGACCAGGATGGCGAAGGCCTCAATGCCTTGTTGAACTATGGCTACACCGTGCTGCGGTCGGCCACGGCACGTGCTGTCGTCGCTGCAGGGCTACATCCCGGCATCGGCCTACATCACAGCAATGACAACAACGCCATGCGCTTGGTCGATGACCTAATGGAACCCTTTCGTCCCGTGATCGACCTCAAGGTCTGGCAGCTCTGGCGCAATGGAGAACAGCATGTGACACCGGAAGCCAAACGTGCCCTGGTGCGCACGCTCTACGACGATATGCAGAGCGACATAGGTGCCACTCCTGTGATGGTCTGTATGCAAAAGCTCGCCACGTCCATTGCACAGGTCTATCTGGGGCAGCGCGACAAACCCGATCTGCCTCTCCCAGGTTTGCCACTGGCGCTGGCCCAGGATTTACGCGACGAATGAAGCGCAGGCCGCCATGCTCACAGGGTACCGGCTGATGTGGATGGTGGTGATGTTCGACTTGCCCGTGGTGCTCAAGGCCGAGCGCAAGGCCGCAACCAAGTTTCGCAATGCACTGCTGGACATGGGCTTCGAGATGAGCCAGTTCAGCGTCTATATGCGCATGTGCACCAGCCCAGCGCAGGTGGATACTTATTGCAAGTACGTCGAATCGGCCCTGCCCGCAGGTGGTAAAGTCAATATCCTGCAATTCACCGACAAGCAGTACGAGCGCATCATCAGCTACCACGGACAAGCCAAGCAGCCCGCCAATAAAACGCCCGACCAGTTCGACTTATTCTGACCATGCCTCCAGTTTTTATGATGCCAGAAGCGAAAAACCCCCTGACGAATCAAGGGGTTCTTTGCGAGCGATTCTAGACGATTGGGATATGCGCTCTGGCCGGAACCTCACGGGCACTGAGCCGCCCGATCAACGTATTCTAGACGATTGGGATATGCGCTCTGGCCGGAACGTGGTCAGGTCGGTGCTGCTGCTGGCCGTGATTCTAGACGATTGGGATATGCGCTCTGGCCGGAACCCCCGGCGCCGCATCAAGCAGGTTGGTCGCATTCTAGACGATTGGGATATGCGCTCTGGCCGGAACGACCTTCTTGCTCAGGTTGTCGTTGGTCATATTCTAGACGATTGGGATATGCGCTCTGGCCGGAACCATTCCTCCTGCGAGTAGGGATGCTCCGGTATTCTAGACGATTGGGATATGCGCTCTGGCCGGAACCGGGGAGGTGTTGGGTGCGCCGTGCCGCCAATTCTAGACGATTGGGATATGCGCTCTGGCCGGAACCACGCTGGCCGGCCATAGTTCGCGGGTAGCATTCTAGACGATTGGGATATGCGCTCTGGCCGGAACCCAGGTGTGTAATGTCAGCGCCGGCCGTGGATTCTAGACGATTGGGATATGCGCTCTGGCCGGAACACCAGCGGCGGCCGGGTGCTGGGGATATACATTCTAGACGATTGGGATATGCGCTCTGGCCGGAACTGGCGGGCGCAGCCCTTCACGCGGCGGCGAATTCTAGACGATTGGGATATGCGCTCTGGCCGGAACCCAGCGGCATGTCGAACTCGTGCGGAAAGGATTCTAGACGATTGGGATATGCGCTCTGGCCGGAACGACATGGAGATAGAGGCCGAAGCGGGCAACATTCTAGACGATTGGGATATGCGCTCTGGCCGGAACACCCATCGCGCCCGACAGTAAAGACGATCCATTCTAGACGATTGGGATATGCGCTCTGGCCGGAACCGTTTTCGGAATACCGCCCATGCACGGCGAATTCTAGACGATTGGGATATGCGCTCTGGCCGGAACACGCGCTGTACGTGGCTTCCAGCGCGTGCTATTCTAGACGATTGGGATATGCGCTCTGGCCGGAACACGCCATCCGCCTGGCCGCCATGACAGGGATTCTAGACGATTGGGATATGCGCTCTGGCCGGAACGGGTCTGAACGGCGGCATCAGCGCCGCCGCATTCTAGACGATTGGGATATGCGCTCTGGCCGGAACGAGACCGCGGCCGTGGAAAAGCAGGTCGCCATTCTAGACGATTGGGATATGCGCTCTGGCCGGAACGGTGCTGGGCACTTCCATCGCCGTGGCCTATTCTAGACGATTGGGATATGCGCTCTGGCCGGAACGAGCGTGTGCTCGCCATGCGTGACGCTCCAATTCTAGACGATTGGGATATGCGCTCTGGCCGGAACGTTCTTGATGAGTTGGGATTCATCGATCACATTCTAGACGATTGGGATATGCGCTCTGGCCGGAACTGCACCACCACCTTCAGTGCGGCGGTCTTGATTCTAGACGATTGGGATATGCGCTCTGGCCGGAACCAGATCCTGTCATTCAAGGATGACCGCGGCATTCTAGACGATTGGGATATGCGCTCTGGCCGGAACTCGCGCGCCTTATCGCCGCCGGCGGCGATGATTCTAGACGATTGGGATATGCGCTCTGGCCGGAACCCTTCGTCGTCGCGGGTGCCATGAAGGCCGATTCTAGACGATTGGGATATGCGCTCTGGCCGGAACCTCGGAAGGGTATTTGCGCGGATTGGCCGCATTCTAGACGATTGGGATATGCGCTCTGGCCGGAACGTCTAGCCTATTATCTAAATACAGTCAAGCATTCTAGACGATTGGGATATGCGCTCTGGCCGGAACCAGCTGCGCGCGTGCCGTCTTGGCCCGCTCATTCTAGACGATTGGGATATGCGCTCTGGCCGGAACGCCCTGGGCGAACTGCACGCCCGGCATGGCATTCTAGACGATTGGGATATGCGCTCTGGCCGGAACAGTCCGCCTGTGGTCAGCCCCTGGCGCATATTCTAGACGATTGGGATATGCGCTCTGGCCGGAACGACAACTTCATGGTCGCAGGAGGCGCCAAAAAGCCGCGCCCCCTCCAACCATGAAGTTCTTGCTGCGCAAGGTCTGCAAGAGTCGGCGCTGGTGCTACGGCGACATCGAATGCGGGCGCGATTGCGCAGCGCCCCGTTAAGATGACGGCCTTTCAGTGCAATGGAGCGCGACCCACATGGCAATCTGGCATACCACCTTCCCCCTCGACGAAGCCAACCGGCGCGGCCGGGGCTGCGCCAACGGCCACCTCGGCATCGAGCTGATCGAGGCGGGCGACGACTACCTCAGGGCGCGCATGCCGGTCGATGAACGCACGCGGCAACCGGCCGGCGTGCTGCATGGCGGCGTCTCGATGGTGCTGGCGGAAACCCTTGCTTCATGGGCGGCGGCGTTTGCCGTCGATCCGGCGAAATTCCATTGCGTCGGCCAGGAAATCAATGCCAATCACGTGCGTGCGGTGGTCGACGGCTGGGTCTATGGCACCGCGCGGCCGGCGCACCTGGGGCGCAGCAGCCACGTCTGGGACGTGCGCATTCACGACGAAGCCGACAAGCTGGTGTGCATCGCCCGCGTGACGATGGCGGTTCTGGCGACGCCGATGCGCTACTGATCCGGCTTCCTCGCCACAGCGGCCGGCTGGAGCTCGACCGGCGCTCATGCGCGGCGCCAGGTCGTCCCCTGCGGTCCGTCTTCCAGCACGATCCCGGCGGCCTTGAGTTCGTCGCGGATGCGGTCGGATTCGGCGAAGTTTTTCGCCTTCTTCGCCGTGGCGCGGGCGCCGACTCTTGCTTCGATCTCTTCGTTGCTCAAACCGCCTGCGGGCGCCGCCTGCAGGAAGCCTTGCGGATCGCGCTGCAGCAGACCGAGCACGCCACCCAGCGCCTTGAGCTGACCGGCCAGCGCCGACTCGCCGCGATTGACCAGGGTGGCCAGATCGAACAGCACCGCCATCGCCTCGGGCGTGCCGAAGTCGTCGTCCAGCGCTGCCTTGAAGCGCGCGGCATGCGTCTCGTTCCAGTCCACCGGAACTTCGCCGGTGACGCCCTTGAGCGCGGTGTACAGCCGCGTCAGCGCATGGCGCGCGTCGTCGAGATGGACATCGGAATAGTTGAGCGGACTGCGATAGTGGGCGCGCAGGATGAAGAAGCGCACCACTTCGGCATCGTATTTTTTCAGCACCTCGCGGATGGTGAAGAAGTTGCCCAGCGACTTCGACATCTTTTCGTCATCGACGCGAACGAAGCCGTTGTGCATCCAGTAATTGACGAACTGGCAGTGGTGCGCGCCTTCCGACTGGGCGATCTCGTTTTCGTGGTGGGGAAACTGCAGGTCCTGGCCGCCGCCGTGGATGTCGAAGTGCTTGCCGAGCAGTTGCGAGCCCATCGCCGAGCACTCGATGTGCCAGCCCGGACGGCCGGTTCCCCAGGGCGATTCCCATTTGACTTCGGCGGGTTCGTCGTCGCGGGCGTGTTTCCACAGCACGAAGTCGAGCGGATCCTGCTTGCCGGCCATGACGTCGACGCGTTCGCCGGCGCGCAGGTCTTCCAGCGACTTGCCGGACAGCTTGCCGTAGCCGTCGAACTTGCGCACCGAGTAGCAGACGTCATGGCTCTCGGCGACATAGGCATAGCCGTTCTTTTCCAGGGTGCCGATCATGTCCAGCATCTGCGCCACGTATTCCGTGGCGCGCGGCTCGGCATCGGGCCGCAGCACGCCCAGCGCGCCGGCATCCTGGTTCATCGCGGCGATGAAGCGGTCGGTCAGCTGGCGAATGGTCTCGCCGTTTTCCTGGGCACGACGGATGATCTTGTCGTCGATGTCGGTGATGTTGCGCACGTAGTTCAGGCGGTAGCCGCTGGCCCGCAGCCAGCGCGCCACCATGTCGAACACCACCATCACGCGGGCATGGCCGAGATGGCAGAAGTCGTAGACGGTCATGCCGCAGACGTACATGTCGACGCGTCCGGGCTGAATGGGAACGAAGGCCTGCTTCTCGCGGGCCAGGGTGTTGTATATCTTCAGCATGGGGACAATTGGTCTGGACGGCGTTTAAGCGGGAAATGGCCACGAAAGGCCGGCATTATCAGCCCATTGATCGAATGCGCTCAGGTTGTGGGGAAGGCGGGCTTCTTGTTAGAATCCGAAGTTGAATCCCGCATGGCTTATCCCGGCGAAAACGCAGTTCCAGTGCAGGTTGACGCCGGATTCTTCGGCATCAAGCGCAGCGGCCGTAACAAAATTCATTTTCGGGCAACCGCCAACGAGAAGTATATACCATGACCCAAACCCACCTCAATGCCGTACGCCTTCTCGCAACAGCCACTTCCGCGATTCTCCTGGCGCTGGCGCCGGTCGCCCGGGCCGACGCCCTGCAGGACATCGGCAAACAGATCAAGCAGGGCCAGCATGCCCAGGCGCTGGAACAGGTCGACAAGTATCTCGCGGCCAAGCCCAAGGATGCCCAGGGCCGCTTTCTCAAGGGCATCGTGCTGACCGAGATGAACAAGCCGAACGAGGCCATCGCGGTGTTCACCAAGCTGACCGAGGATTATCCGGAACTGCCCGAGCCCTACAACAATCTCGCCGTCATCTACGCCCAGCAGAAGCAGTACGACAAGGCCAAGCAGGCACTGGAAATGGCCATCCGCACCCATCCGTCGTATGCCACGGCCCACGAGAACCTCGGCGACATCTATGCGCGGCTGGCCAGCCAGGCCTATGACAAGGCCTTGCAGATCGATTCGTCGAACTCCAGCGCGCAGAACAAGCTGGCCCTGATTCGCGACCTGATGGGCGCCGGCAACCGCCCGGGCAAGAGTACCAGGCCGATCGGCGAGGTGCGGCCGGCGGAACCGGTCAAGCTGGCCGAAGCGCCCAAAACTCCGGCGGCAACGCCCCCCGCGCCGAATGTCGCGGCGACCGGCACTCCGGCTGCGGCGACGCCGGCCAAGCCCACCGAACCCGCCAAGCCAGCGCCCGCCAGGGCCGCGAGCGACGCCAACACGGAAATCACCCAGGCCATCGAGCTGTGGGCCGCGGCCTGGTCGCGCAAGGACGTCAAGGCCTATCTCGCCGCCTATGCCCGCGACTTCAAGACGCCGGGCGGCGAATCGCGTGCGGCGTGGGATGCCGAGCGGCAAAAGCGCATCAACAAGCCGGGCGCGATCCAGGTCAGCTACGAGAATCTGCGCATCAGCGTCGATGGCGACACGGCCACGGTCAAGTTCCGCCAGCACTACAAGTCGGCAACCCTCAAGACCTCGAGCAACAAGGTGCTGCAACTGGGCAAGCGTGACGGCAAGTGGCAGATCCTGCAGGAGCGGGTCGGCAGCTGATGCACGCCCTCGCGCGTCTTCCGACCATCGTTGCGGCCTGCAGCCTGCTGTTTGCAGCAGGGCCGGCAGCGGCCGCCGGCAAGGCGCCGGGGCATCTCAAGAAGAACGCCCGCGGCTCCGCCAGCGCGGCGCACTTTACCGACTCCGGCCCGGAACCCTTGCTGGCCAAGGTGTTCGATGCCATCGAGAACAACCAGCTCGACCTGGCCATGCAGCAGTCCGACATGCTGGTCCGGGCCTATCCCAATTTTCGTCTCGCGCATCTGGTCAGGGGCGATCTGCTGCTGGCCCGCTCGCGCCCGCTGATGGCCTTCGGCGAAGGCGGCGGACCGGCTGCCGGGGAAAAGGTGGCCGATCTGCGCGAGGAAGCCATCGTCCGCCTCAAGGGTTACCGCAGCAAGCCGCCGGCCGATTATGTGCCGCGCTACCTGCTGCAGATGCAGCCGGAGCAGAAGCACGCCGTGGTGGTGGACACGCAGAAGTCGCGGCTCTACCTCTACCAGAATGACAAGGGCACGCCGCGCTTCGTCGCCGATTACTACATCTCGCAGGGCAAACTGGGCGCCGAGAAGGCGCGCGAGGGCGACAAGAAGACGCCGATCGGCGTCTATCACGTCACCTCCAGCCTGCCGCGGCAGAAGCTGACCGACTTTTACGGCAGCGGCGCCTTCCCGATCAACTATCCCAACGACTGGGACAAGCGCCAGGGACGCAACGGCCACGGTATCTGGCTGCACGGTACCCCGCCGGACACCTTCTCGCGCCCGCCCAAAGCCTCCGACGGCTGCGTGGTGCTGGCCAACCAGGATCTCGACACGCTGTCGAAAAGCCTGCAGGTCGGCCTGACGCCGGTGATCATCAGCAACAGCATCGAATGGCTGTCGCTCGACGACTGGCAGAGCGAACGCAGCTCCCTGCTGCAGATGATCGAGGAATGGCGGTCGGATTGGGAAAGCCGCAACGTCGATAGCTACGCCAGGCATTACTCGCACAAGTTCAAGGCCGACGGCCAGGGCTACCGCGAATGGGTCGAGCACAAGCGCAAGGTCAACGCCGGCAAGAGCTGGATCAAGGTCGGGACCGGCAACATCAGCATGTTCCGCAATCCCGGCAGGGAAGAATACGTGGTCGTCACCTTCGACCAGGATTACCGCTCCAATAATCTTTCCGGTCAGATGAAGAAACGCCAGTACTGGATCAAGGAAAGCGGTCGCTGGAAGATCGTCTTCGAAGGCGCCGCCTGACGCTGTGACCTTCTCTGCCTGAATCACCCTTTCCCTTACCCGTTTTCCCTGGAGGCTCCATGCATCGTCTGTTTCTGTTTGCTTTCGCGTTCCTGTTCAGCATCGCCGCGCATGCCGCCAACCCCATGCTTGAGGTCAAGACCTCGCAGGGCACGCTGACCATCGAGTTGTATCAGGACAAGGCGCCGAAAACGGTGGAAAATTTCCTGCAATACACCAAGGATGGCTTCTTCAACGGCACCATCTTCCACCGCGTGATTCCCGGCTTCATGATCCAGGGCGGCGGCTTCACGCCCGACATGAAGCAGAAGGAAACCCGCGCCGCGATCCAGAACGAGGCCAAGAACGGGCTGAAGAACGAAACCGGCACGCTGGCGATGGCACGTACCAATGACCCGCATTCGGCCAGCGCGCAGTTCTTCATCAATGTCGCTGACAATAGATTCCTTGACTATCCGAGCCGTGATGGCTGGGGCTATGCGGTATTCGGAAAAGTTACCCAAGGCATGGATATCGTGAAGAATATCGAAAAGTCGCTAACAACCACTGTCGGACCGTTCCAGAACGTGCCCTCCACGCCAATCCTCATCGAATCCGTCAAACTGCTGCCGGCACCGGCTGCGGCCAAGAAATAATCCACACAGGACGACACACCATGATCAAGCTCACCACCAGCCTCGGCGCCATCACCATCGAACTCGATGCCGAGAAGGCACCCAAGAGCGCCGCCAACTTTCTCGCCTACGTCGAGTCCGGCCATTATGACAACACGATTTTCCATCGCGTGATCGACGGCTTCATGATCCAGGGCGGCGGCTTCGCCCCGGGCATGGACCAGAAGCCGGTCAAGGTGCCGATCGAGAACGAAGCCAGGAACGGTCTCAGGAACCAGCGCTACACCGTCGCCATGGCCCGCACCAGCGACCCGCATTCGGCCACGGCACAGTTCTTCATCAACGTCGGCGACAACGACTTCCTCGATTTCGACAAATGTCAGGACGGCTGGGGCTACTGTGTCTTCGGCCGCGTCGTCGAGGGCCAGGACGTGGTGGACCAGATCAAGGCGGTGAAGACCGGCAACAAGGGCTTCCACCAGAACGTGCCGACCAGCGACGTCACCATCGAGCGCGCCGAAGTCGTTTGATTGAACGGGGCAGTTCCATGCTGACCATCGCCGGAACTGCCCGCTTCGTTTCCGACCTGCATCTGCGGGCCGAGCGGCCGGACCTGACCCGGCGCTTTGCGGAATTCCTCACCGCCACGGCGGCGGCCAACGTCGAGACGCTGTTCATCCTCGGCGACCTGTTCGAATACTGGATTGGCGACGACGATCTGTCCGATCCGTTCAATGCCCAAGTCTGCACACTATTGCGCGATCTGGCGGACAAGGGCACAGGCCTGCGCTTCATCGCCGGCAACCGCGATTTCCTGATCGGCGAGCGCTTTGCCGCTGCAGCGGGCATGGAACTGCTGCCGGAACTCACAAAAGTCGGCGCTGACGGTACGGCGACTTTGCTGATGCACGGCGATACGGTGTGCACCGACGACCTGCCCTATCAGGAATTCCGGCGCATGGTGCGTGCGCCGAAATGGCAGCGGCGCTTTCTGGCCCGGCCCTTGCCGGAACGCCGTGCCGAGGTGGAAAGCCTGCGTCGCCGCAGTGCCGAGGCCATGCAGGGCAAGACCGCCGCCATCATGGACGCCAACGCCGCTGCGATCCGCGCCGCGCTGAGCGCCCATGGCTGCAGCCGACTGATCCACGGTCATACCCACCGACCGGGACATGAAGTGTTCGAACTCGGAACCGGCGGCGCCGAGCGCTGGGTGCTGTCGGACTGGGATACGGGGCGCGGCGACGCGCTGGAAATCGGCCCGGCCGGCGTGCGCCGGCTCGACCTGTCTAACTAACCGAGTCCGCGCGCCAGATCCGACCGTAAGTCCGCTGGGCTTTCCAGCCCGACCGCGATGCGCAGCAAGCCTTCACCGATCCCCGACGCGGCGCGCGCCTCGGCCGAGATGCGACCGTGGGTGGTCGATGCCGGATGGGTGATGGTGGTCTTGGTGTCGCCCAGATTGGCAGTGATCGACAGCAGGCGGCAGTTGTCCACCACGCGCCATGCGGCTTCCCGTCCGCCCCTGACATCGAACGAGACGATGGCGCCGCCGCTGGCCTGCTGGCGCATTGCCAGGGCGTGCTGCGGGTGCGATTCCAGTCCGGGGTAATACACACGAGCCACCTGCGGCTGCGCTTCCAGCCACTGCGCGAGTTGCAGCGCGTTGGCCGACTGCGCCTGCATGCGCACCGAGAGCGTTTCCAGACCCTTGAGTATCACCCAGGCATTGAACGGCGACAGCGTCGGCCCGGCCGTGCGCAGGAACTTGAAGACTTCCTCGGTCAGGACCCTGGCGCCGCAAATCGCGCCGCCCAGCACGCGGCCCTGCCCGTCCAGATATTTGGTCGCGGAATGGATCACCAGGTCGGCGCCCAATTGCAGCGGGCGCTGCAGCGCCGGGGTGCAGAAGCAGTTGTCCACCACCAGCAGTGCTCCCGCGGCGTGCGCGACGCCCGCCAGGGCCGCGATGTCGAAGACTTCGGTCAGCGGATTGGACGGCGTCTCGATGAACACCAGTTTGGTGTTTGGCCGCATGGCGGCGCGAAAGGCCTCGACCGTACCCTGATCGACGAAACTGGTCTCTACCCCGAAGCGCGGCAGGATGTTGCCGAACAGTTGCTGCGTGGCACCGAAGATGCTGCGCGAGGCGACGATATGCTGCCCGGCCTGCATCAGCGCCATCACCGTGGACAGGATCGCCGCCATGCCGGTGGCGGTGGCGACGCAGGCTTCGGCGCCTTCGAGGGCCGCCAGGCGCTCCTGCATGGTGCTGACGGTCGGGTTGGTGAAACGCGCGTAAACATTGCCCGGCTCCTCGCCGGAAAAACGCGCCGCCGCCTGCGCCGCGTTCTGGAAGACGAAGCTCGAGGTAAGGTAGAGCGCTTCCGAGTGCTCGCCGAACTGGCTGCGCTCCTGGCCGGCGCGCACGGCCAGGGTCTCGAAAGACCAGCCCGTCGTGTCTGCCCCGCTCATCCCGCCTGCACCAGATTCAGGTCGAGTTGCTCTCCGTCCGGCCCATCGAAACCATCCTGGTCGTCGACCTTCCGCGGCGGCGGCAGATTGCGCTTGTCCTCCATGTGCTGCAGATAGAGGGCGGTGACGTCACCGGTGATGTACTGCCCATCGAAGCAGGACGTCTCGAACTGGGTCACCGTCGGATTGACCGAGTGCACCGCGGCCTTGAGCGCATCCAGATCCTGGTAGATCAGCGCGTCGGCGCCGATCTCGCGGCAGATCTCGTCGTCATTGCGGAAGGCGGCGATCAGTTCGCTGCGCGTCGGCATGTCGATGCCATAGACGTTGGCAAAGCGCACCGGCGGCGAAGCCGAGGCGAAATAGACTTTCCTGGCCCCGGCTTCGCGCGCCATCATGATGATCTCGCGGCTGGTGGTGCCGCGCACGATGGAATCGTCGACCAGCAGCACATTGCGCCCCTTGAACTCCTGGCTGATGGCGTTGAGCTTCTGCCGCACCGATTTGCGCCGCGTGGCCTGGCCGGGCATGATGAAGGTACGGCCGATGTAGCGGTTCTTGACGAAGCCCTCGCGGTAGGGAAGGTTCAGCCGCGCGGCGAGTTCCATCGCCGAATGGCGGCTGGAATCCGGGATCGGGATCACCGCGTCGATCTCCAGGTGCGGCATGGTCAGGCGGATCTTGTCGGCCAGGTAGTCGCCCATCTTGGCCCGCGTCTCGTACACCGAAATGCCGTCCATCACCGAATCGGGACGCGCCAGGTAGACGAACTCGAACATGCAGGGCGCATGCAGGGTGCGCTCGGCGCACTGCCGGCTGACGAAGTTGCCGCGCATGTCGATCAGCACCGCTTCGCCCGGCTCGACGTCGCGCAGCATCTTGAAGCCCAGTGTATCGATCGCCACGCTCTCGGAGGCCACCATGTATTCCATGCCGTCCGCCGTCTCGTTGCGCCCCATCACCAGCGGACGAATGCCATAGGGGTCGCGGAAGGCCAGCAGGCCGTAGCCGGCGATCATTGCCACCACGGCATAGGCGCCCTTGACGCGGCGATGGACGCCGGCGACCGCCCTGAAAATCGTCTCGGCATCGACCTGGTACTTGGTCGATGCGGCCTGCAGTTCGTGCGCCAGCACATTGAGCAGCACCTCCGAATCGGAGTTGGTGTTCATGTGGCGCAAGTCCTGGAGGAACATGTCCTGTTTCAGCTGGTCGGCATTGGTCAGGTTGCCGTTGTGCGCCAGCATCAGGCCGAACGGCGAATTGACGTAGAAGGGTTGCGCCTCGGCGGCGTTGTCCGCGGAGCCGGCGGTGGGATAGCGGCAATGCCCGATGCCCCAGTTGCCCACCAGGTTGCGCATGTTGCGGGTGCGAAACACATCGCGCACCAGACCGGAGCCCTTGTGCATGTGGAAGCGCCCGCCTTCCGCCGTGGCGACGCCGGCCGCATCCTGGCCGCGGTGCTGGAGCACCTGCAGGCCATCGTAGAGCAACTGGTTCACCGGCGTGGTGGCCACCACACCCAGAATTCCGCACATGGTCCTTCTCCGCAGGGCCGCCCCGGGGCGGCGCAGCCAAAACATGAAGCGGGCAGCGCCCGCGAACAATTATCACTCCCTTCCCCGGAAAGGGGGAAGGGGGACGGTCATCTACTGCTATCGAAACTGAATCCTTTTTGCCGCATTCGCCGGCAACCACGGCTTTGCCGCAATCACCGCAGTCTCCAGGGGCGGTGCCAGCACCGCATTGCGCCACCATTCGGCCTTCGGCAGCGGCGTCATGCCCGCCACCAGTACCGCCACCAGCACCACCACGATCCCGCGCAAGATGCCAAATGCCGCACCCAGCAAACGGTCCAGCAAACCCAATCCGACCGCCTTCAGCATCAGCGAAATCAGCATGCGCGCAATTGCGAAGACAATCAATACACCGACAAATACCAGCGCATACGCCGCCGCCAGACGCAACCCCGGCTCCGCGACGTAGGCGCCGAGCCAGACTGCCACTTCAGCCGCCATCGCACGCGCCACCAGAAACGCCACGACCCAGGCCGCCAGGGCCAGCAGTTCGCTCACCACGCCGCGCCACAAACCCAACAGCACCGACGCCAATAGTATCGTCAGTACGGCGTAATCGAACGCGGTCATCGCGCTATTTGGGCGCTACCGGGCCGTCGACGCCGACTATCTTGATTCTGGACCGAGCCTTCTCGGCAGCATCCTGGCTGGCAAAGGGTCCCGCCCGAACACGGGTGCGCGGCCCCTGCGGCGATTCGAATTTCTCCGTGTAGGCGGGTACGCCGACTTCTTTCAGCTTGGCCAGCAGCAGCTTGACGTTGCCGGCCTCCTTGTAGGCACCCAGTTGCACCACCCACTGGCCGGCGGCTTCGGGCGCCGGCCTGGCATCGGCAGCCGGCTTGTCTGGTGCAGAGGTTTTTGCCGGCTCGGCAGCGGGCTTGGGTTCGGCAGTTGGCGCCGGAACCGGCTCCGCCACCACTTTCGGTTCGGGCGCGGGCAAGGGCGTCGACACCGGCTTGCCCGGCAGCACTTTCGCCGCGAAGCCCGGCCCGTCCTGGCTGGGAATCCTGACCTGTATGTCCTGGCTGGCAGGACGCGGCTCGCGATCCATGACCATCGGCAGCACGATGACGGCCAACAGGGCCAGCGCAACGGCGCCGACCAGCCGGCGGCGAGCACGCTTCTTCAGCTGCAAATCTGCGTCAGGCGAGGTGTCTTGTTCCGCCATCGTGGTTACGCTGATCGACCCAGCATCTGCAGGGCCGCAGCAACAGTGAGGAAGGATCCGAAGGCGAGAATTCTATCATCTTCGCCCGCATTCTCTTGTGCCTGCCTCAGCGCCGCCGCAGGCGAGGCGAACTCCCCCGCCACTGTCAGACCGGCCGCCCGCAGACGGCTGGCGAGAAAGTCGGCGCTGGCGGCACGGCGGCCTTCGAGCGTGCAGGGCAGCCAGTGCGTCACCCGTTCGCGCAGGGCATCGATCACTCCGTCGATATCCTTGTCGGCGAGCATGCCGAACACCGCCCAGGTGTTGCGGTGAAAACTCATCTCGCCCAGATTGGCGGCCAGCACGCGCGCCGCCTGCGGATTGTGGGCAACATCCAGCACCACCGCCGGACGACCCGGCAGGACCTGAAAGCGACCGGCGAGTTCCACTTGACCCAGGCCGCGCCGGATGTCCTGCATCGCCACCGGCAAATCCCCATGCAGCGCGTCGAGTGCCGCCAGAGCACAGGCGGCGTTGGCCAGCTGCCGCTCGCCGCGCAAGGCCGGGAAGGCCAGCCCGCCGCGGCGCACGATGTTCCCGTCTGCCTGCCCCGGTGTTTCCGTCGGACGCCCCCAATACAGCCACTGCTGTTCCTGCCGCAGATAGCCGAAATCGCGTCCCAGCACCTGCAGGCCGGCACCTGTCTGTGCAGCATAAGCCATCAAGGATTGCGGCGGCTGCGGATCGCCGCAGATGGCGGGTACACCGGCGCGGAAGATTCCGGCCTTCTCGCGACCGATGGCCTCGCGATCGGCGCCAAGATAGTCCATGTGATCGAGATCGACGCCGGTCACCACGGCGCACGCGGGTTGATAGACGTTGGTGGCATCGAGCCGGCCGCCGAGGCCGACCTCAAGGATGATCGCATCGAGACCGGCCGCCGCGAAGACTTCCCACGCGGCCAGGGTACCGAACTCGAAATAGGTCAGCGCCGCATCGCCACGCGCCTGTTCGACGCGGGCAAAGGCGGCGCAAAGACGGGCAGCGTCGACGGCGACGCCAACGAGCCGTACGCGCTCGTTGTAATCCAGCAGATGGGGCGAGGTGTAGAGCCCGACGCGGTAGCCGGCGGCGAGCAGGATGCGCTCGAGCATGGCGCACACGGAGCCCTTGCCGTTGGTGCCGCCGACCAGGATCACGGGGCAGGTTTCGCGCTGGCCGAGCCGCGCCTTGACTGCCGCGACGCGCTCGAGGTCGAGTTCGATACCGGCTTCGCCGCGCGGATGCAGCGCCTCGAGGTGCGCCAGCCATGCGTCCAGCCCCGCGCCGGGCTGCAATTGCGGCATCAGACGGCGGGAACGCGTTGCAGGAGCGTAATCAGGGATGCCAGTTTGTCGCGCAGTTGGCGCCGATCGACGATCATGTCGATCGCACCCTTTTCCAGCAGAAACTCGGCGCGCTGAAAGCCTTCCGGCAGCGTCTGGCGCACCGTCTGTTCGATCACCCGCGGTCCGGCGAAACCGATCAGGGCGCCCGGTTCGGCGATCACCACGTCGCCGACGAAGGCGAACGAAGCGGAAACGCCGCCCATGGTGGGATCGGTCAGCAGGGTAATGAAGGGCAGCTGGTGATGCGCCAGTTGCGTCACCGCCGCGGTGGTCTTCGCCATCTGCATCAGCGAGAACAGGCCCTCCTGCATGCGCGCGCCGCCCGAGGCCGTGATGCAGATGAAGGGAGCCTGCAGTTCGATCGCCGCCTTGACGCCGCGCACGAAGCGCTCGCCCACCACGGCGCCCATCGATCCGCCGAGAAACTCGAATTCGAAACAGGCCACGACCACCGGCACGGTCTTGATCGCGCCCTGCATGACGACCATGGCGTCGGCCTCGCCGGTCTCTTCGTTGGCGGCCACCAGGCGATCGACATAACGCTTGCTGTCCTTGAACTTGAGCGAATCCATCGGAATCACTTCGGAACCGATTTCGAAACGGCCTTCCGGATCGAGCAGCGCATCCAGCCTGGCGCGGGCGCGCAGGCGCAAATGGTGGGAGCACTTGGGACAGACGTTCTGGTTGTTTTCCAGGTCGGTGCTGTAGAGCACCGCCTCGCAGGCCGGACACTTGGCCCACAGTCCCTCGGGGATCGACTTGCGCCCGCCTTCGGAACGCTTGATCTTCGGTGGCAGCAGCTTTTGTAACCAACTCATGGCTTCACTCCGTCCATTGCCGCGCGCACTCCGCTGAGGAACGCGGTAACACGCTGCGGCGCTACCTGGGCATCACCGCTCTCGATTTCCTCGATGATACGACTTCCGATCACCACCGCGTCGGCGACCGCGGCGATGCGCGCAGCGGTCGCCCCATCGCGGATGCCGAAACCGACGCCAACCGGCATGCCGACCTTCTCGCGGATCAGCGGTATGCGGCGCGCCACTTCGTCCAGATCGAGATTGCCGGAACCGGTGACGCCCTTCAGCGACACATAATAAATGTAACCGCTGCCAATCTGCGCGACCTCGTCGTAACGCCGCTCGGTGGAGGTCGGCGCCAGCAGAAAAATCGGGTCGATGGCCGCCTGCTTCATCGTGGCGGCAAACGCGGCGCACTCTTCGGGCGGGTAGTCGACCACCAGCACGCCATCGACGCCGGCGGCCTGCGCATCGCGGGCGAAGGCATCGACGCCGTAGGCTTCCACCGGATTGGCGTAACCCATCAGCACCACCGGCGTCGTCGCGTTCTCGCGACGGAACTCACCGACCAGCGCCAGCACCCGGCGCAGGCTCATGCCGTGCACCAACGCACGTTCGGAAGCGCGCTGGATGGTCGGTCCGTCGGCCATCGGGTCGGAAAACGGCACGCCGAGCTCGATGATGTCGGCGCCGCCGGCCACCAGCGCCCGCATCAGCGGCAGCGTGGCATCGGGATGCGGATCACCGGCGGTGATGAAGGGGATCAGGGCCTTGCGGCCTTGCGCGGCAAGCGCGGCAAATGTGCTGGGGATGCGTGACATGAATGGGATCGAATCAGAACTGGATGCCGGATTTCTCGGCGACGGTATGCATGTCCTTGTCGCCGCGACCGGACAGATTGACCAGCAGCAGCTTGTCCGCCGGCAGCGTCGGCGCCAGCTTGGCGGCGTAGGCCAGCGCGTGGCTGGATTCGAGCGCCGGGATGATGCCTTCGAAATGGCACAGGTCATGGAAGGCCTGCAGCGCCTCGGCGTCGGTGATGATGACGTATTCGGCGCGGCCGGAATCCTTGAGCCAGGCGTGCTCGGGGCCGACGCCGGGATAATCGAGGCCGGCCGATACCGAATGGGTTTCGATCACCTGGCCGTTCTCGTCCTGCAGCAGATAGGTGCGGTTGCCGTGCAGCACCCCCGAGCGACCGGCCGTCAGCGACGCCGAATGCTTGCCCGACTCCAGTCCGTGACCGGCGGCTTCGACGCCGATCAGTCGCACGTCGGCGAGCGGGATGTAGGGGTAGAAAATGCCCATCGCATTGGAGCCGCCGCCGACGCAGGCGATCACGGCATCCGGCTGGCGCCCGGCCATCTCGGGCATTTGCGTCTTGCACTCCTCGCCGATCACCGTCTGGAAATCGCGCACCATCATCGGATAGGGATGCGGACCGGCGACCGTGCCGATGATGTAGAAGGTGTTGCCGATGTTGGTCACCCAGTCGCGCATCGCCTCGTTCAGGGCGTCCTTGAGCGTCTTCGAGCCGGACTCGACCGGGACCACCGTCGCCCCCAGCAGCTTCATGCGGTAGACGTTGGCGGCCTGGCGCTTGACGTCCTCCGAGCCCATGTAGACCACGCATTCCATGCCATAGCGGGCGGCCACCGTGGCCGTGGCGACGCCGTGCTGGCCGGCGCCGGTCTCGGCGATCACGCGCGGCTTGCCCATGCGGCGCGCCAGCAGGGCCTGGCCGATGCAGTTGTTGATCTTGTGCGCGCCGGTGTGATTGAGGTCCTCGCGCTTGAGGTAGATCTGCGCGCCGCCGAGGAGCTGCGACCAGCGTTTGGCGTGGTAGATCGGGCTGGGGCGGCCAACGTAATGCTTGAGTTCGTATTCGAATTCGGCGCGGAATTCCGGATCGGCCTGGGCGGCGGCATAAGCCTCGCGCAACTCGGTCAGGGCCGGCATCAGGGTCTCGGCGACGAAAATCCCGCCATAGGGACCGAAGTGACCACCCGCGTCGGGCAAGTTATAGGGGAGGTCCTGCATCTGCATTTCGCACTCCGGCAATGAATTCAGTGATCTTTTGCACATCCTTGATGCCCCGGGCGCTCTCGACGCCGCTGCTGACATCCACCGCCCACGGCCGCACGGCGCGTACCGCCTCGGCGACGTTGCCCGGATGCAAGCCTCCCGACAGAATTACCGGCAAGGGCAGCGACCGCGGAATCAGCGACCAGTCGAAGGTCTGGCCGCCGCCGCCATAGCCTTCGACATGGGCATCCAGCAACAGGCCGCAGACCCCGGGAGCGCCGGCAAAAGCGGAGGCGTATTCTAGCAAATCGAACCCCGGCTTCACCCGCGCCGCCTTGATCCAGGGTTTGCCGAAAGCAGCGCAGTAGGCCGCATCCTCGTCACCGTGAAACTGCAGCAGGTCGATCGGTATCTGCGCCAGAATCTCGCGCACTTTTTCGGCCGGTTCATTGACGAACAGGCCGACGCGCGTAACGAAGGCAGGCACCGCCGCAAGCAGCCGCGCCGCGTGCCGCGGCGTGACATAACGCGGACTCGGCGGATAGAACACAAAACCCAGCGCATCGGCGCCGGCGGCGACCGCCGCGGCAAGGTCCTCTTCGCGGGTGATGCCACAGATCTTGATTCGGGTACGCGTCATGGACTCAGGGAAGGAATAGCGCCGTATCGTCGGCGCCGACTTTCAATTGCCAGACAGGATCATAGTCGACGCCGGCAAAGTAGAGTCCGCTGGCGTCGAAGGTCGGTGCCGCGCGGGCACGATCGCGCCCCGCCAGCAGTTCACCGATCCATGCCGGGGGATGCGCGCCCTTGCCGACGTACACCAGTGCCCCGACCAGGTTGCGCACCATGTGGTGGAGGAAGGCGCTGGCCTCGAAGTTGAACACCAGCATGTCGCCGTGACGCGCCACCTCGGCCCGGTGCAGGGTCTTGACCGGCGATTTCGCCTGGCACTCGATGGCGCGGAAGGCGGAAAAATCATGCTCGCCCAGCAGCAGGCTCGCCGCGGCAGCCATGGCGTCCGCGTCGAGCGGACGATGAAACCAGCCGACCCGCCGTGCCATGAGCGCAGGCCGTTCGGCGCGATTCAGCAAGATATAGCGATAGCGCCTGCCGCGGGCAGAAAAACGCGCGTGGAACTCGCCCGATACCGGCTGCGTCCAACGCACCGCAACGCTGTCCGGCAGGTGAGCGTTGACGCCGCGCACCCAAGCCATATCCGGGCGTACGGCCTCGGTATCGAAATGCACCACTTGCGCCAGCGCATGCACGCCGGCATCGGTACGCCCGGCGCAGACCACCCGGGTCGGCGCGTCGGCGACGATCGACAGCGCCGACTCGACGGCATCCTGCACCGCACCGCCGTTCGCCTGCGACTGCCAGCCGCAGAAACCGGAACCGTCGTATTCGAGTCCGAGCGCAATCCTCATGTCAACCACGCCACAACGAGCAATACGCCAGCGAGACCGATCAGCAGAAAATCGGCGACGCCGTAGCGAGCGGCCGGCAGCGAAAGCGTGGCCGCCATGCCTTCCGGTTCGTCACGCCGCCCTTGACGCGAGGCTTCCACCTCTTCCAGCGTCAAGGCCAGGCGCACGGCAATCCGATCCCGGGAGATGCCCAGCAGACTCAGGGGCGCCAGCAAGGAACGCAGGCCGGCAACCAGTTCGGCGGGTGTCAGCGCGGTCAGCAGCATGGCCACGACGGCAAGCGCGGTCAGCAGGCGCCCAAGGTTCTCTGCAGCCAGCAGCAGCCCTTCCTGACTTGCCCCGGGGACGCCGGGCAAGGGCGTTCCCGGCGTCAGCCAGCCGAACAGGATCAGCAGGGTCAGCAACAGCCAGCGGCTGCGCCGGAACAGCAGGCCGAAATGCTGCCGCGCCGTGATCACCGCAGCCAGGATCAGGACCAGGCTCGCCAGCACCAACTGGTGCGCCTCGCGCGAGGAGGCTGCCAGAACGGTGGCCAGCCCCAGCAGAATGGCGCTTGCGGAATAGGGATGCTTCACGGATGCAGCAGCAGCTCCCGGCGGGCAGGCGCCGGGATCAGGTAGTCGCTCAGCCGAAGCTGGCAAGTTTGGCGCGCGCCACTTCCTGCTGCGCCGGACTGCCTTCCTTCACGGCTTCCTGGAGCAGTTCGCGGGCGCCGTCGTGATCGCCCATTTCCTCATAGGCCGCCGCCAGTTCAAGCTTGGTCGCCACTTCCGGATTATCGGCAACGGCAGCAGCAGGGGCCGCACCGGCCGGCTTGTCCAGCTCCAGGCTAAGGCCGCCGAGATCCAGTGCCGGGGTTGCCGGCGGCATGGCAATGTCAATCGACATCTCGGGCAAGGGTGCCGCCTGGGCATCGCTGTTGCCAAGGTCGAAATCGAAATCGATGCTGCCGGAATCGGCCGCGGCGGCAGGTGCTGCCGGCACAGGTGCAGCTGCCTGCGGCGCCGGGGCCTCGGTCGCCTTCGACGGCATGTCGAAGTTGATGTCGAGCGAGAGCTCTTCGCTCTTGACTGCTGCTGCACCGGCAACTTGAGGTGCTGGCGCAGTTTCGGAAGCGCCCAGGTCAAGATCGAAATCCAGACCCGAGGCTTCGGGCGCAGCGGCAGACGCGGCACCGGCCGCCGGAGCCGTGCCGATATCCAGATCGAAGTCGAGGGCCGGAGGAGCAGCCACCGCTGGTGCCGGCACCTCGATCCGCGCGGTGTCACCCAGAACCGTCGTTTCGCCCAGGTCCGGCGCGGCGGCAGCCGCTGGTTCCGGCTCGGCCGGCGCAGCGCTGGCAAAGAGGGAGGATCCGGGCGTAAGGACCACCCCCATGGCGGCAACCTTGTTCCAGACGTCACCCGTATCACCCGTCAGGGCATGCAGGTCTTGCGCGACCTCCTCGAAACGGACTGCATCCTTGCGCGCCGCATAGATGTCGAGCAGTTTCAGATGAATAGCCTGGCGCTGCGGTTCGGTCTTGAGGGCTTCCAGGAGAATTTCCTCGGCCTGCGCATCACGGCCGAAGGCCAGGAAGGTATCGGCCTCGACCACCGGATCCACGGTTTCCTGGCTCGCCGCCATGCCCATCGCGGTGGTGCTGAACTGGCTGGTCTCCTGCTCGCTCGGGGGCGGCGCTACGCTGGTGCTGGTGGTGCTGAACACCGAGTGCACAGAAAGATCGGTTTCCAGGATTGGAGCAGCGGATTTGGCTTTCGCCGCCCGCTTCTTGCGGTAGGCGGTAATTCCGAGCCAGCCGAACAGCAGCGCCAGCAACGCGCCGCCGCCAAACACCAGGGGGCCGTTTTCCTCCATGAAATCCGGCTCTGGCGGAGGCGACGGAGGCGTCACCTTCTTCTTCGGCGCGGCCGGCTTCGGAGCTTCAGGCGCCGGAGCAGCGGCATCGGCCGGCTTGGCAGCTTCGGCCGGCTTCGCTGCGTCGGCGGGCTTCGCGGCTTCCGCGACCTGCGGCGGCTCGGCGGGTTTGGCGGCTTCAACCGGCTTGGGTGGTTCTGCCGGCTTCGCTGCGGGTGCCGCGGCAGCCTTCTGCAGATCGGCACCGGACTGGCTCTTGATGGCTGCGAGCTTCTGCAAGTCGCTGAGATTCTTTTCCAGTTCCGCAATGCGCCCGCCAGCCTCCTTGAGCGCCCTTTCACGCGACACCAGGTCCTCTTCGAGCGCCGTGATGCGGCCCTGCAAAGGTTTGCCCTTGGCATCCCGCGCCGCTTCCGTGCGCGAGACTTCCAGCTTGTCCTTGCCCGTTGCCACCGGCGCCTTGTCTTCGATCTTGGGCGCAATCTTGCCGCTAACAGCCTGCTTTGCCGTCTGATCCTGGGCGGGAGCGGCGGCCGCGGCGGTGGCCAGACGCTGTCGATAGGCGTTGAAATCAGCCGACTGGGCGACGATCTCCCGGCGCGCCTCGGTCGGATCCACCGCCCGCGCAGTTTCGGCGTCAGGAATGGAAAGAATCTTGCCGGCCTTGATTCGATTCATGTTTCCGGCGTCAAAGAGATCCCTGTTGCTGCGGAACAACGCGACCAGCATCTGATCCAGGCTGACGCCCTCGGGCCGGGTCTGGGCTGCAATCTTGCCCAAAGTGTCACCCGCGACTACCGTACGCAAATTATCGCCAGCCGGCCGGAGGGCCGGCTGCACTGACGTCGGCCGCGGACTTTCCACTACGGGGCGACTTTCGGCCGCAACCGGCGCAGCGGGCTTTTCCTGCTGGGCGGGTGCGGATGCCGGCGCGGGCTCGGCCCTCGCTTCGGGTGCGGCAACCGGAACGGGAGGCGCTTTCGACGCCAGATCGGGCGGGTCGAGCAGGAAAGTGTATTCGCGAACCAGACGCCCCGAAGCCCAGTTCAACTCGACCAGCATGTCGATGAAGGGCTCGTTCAGGGGGCGATCAGTGCTTATTTCGAGGTAGCGACGACCGCCGCGCTCCTTGATGTCACGGGAAAATCGCAAATTTGCCAAGGCAGGCGAATACTCGATCCCGGCCTGGCGAAAGGCTTCGACCGCGGCAACCCTGGCGACCAGGGAAGTAGCTTCGTCGCGCGTTGCGGTAACCTCAAGCTCGGCCCTGAGTGGTTGTCCAAGGCCCGACAGCACCGTGATCTTTCCCAGCCCGGCAGCGTGTGTCGCCAGGGGCAGGACCGCAATCGCCGCCGCAATGAGCGTGGCCTTGAGACGGTTTGGCTTGTCAGTATTGCGCACTGTGACTCCCGACGATCTGTATTTCATATTATCAAAACGAAGCTTCAGTGAAGGCAACGCCTCCTTTATGGCCTCGCAGAAGGCGGGCACAGAATCCCGCGCGGCCTTCGGCGTCAAGCAAAGCTTTGTAACTAAAATAACATCATGATGTTAGCGATGCAAGCTCAACCTTCTTGTTACATCCCGGCCGCATCCGGATCGCGGTATCAATCCAACAGAATGCGCAACATGCGCCGCAAGGGTTCCGCCGCGCCCCAAAGCAGCTGATCGCCGACCGTAAAGGCCGACAGATACTCGGGCCCCATGCTGAGTTTGCGCAGGCGCCCCACCGGAACACCCAGGGTTCCGGTCACCGCCGTCGGCGTCAGTTCCTTGAGCGTGATCTCGCGCTGGTTGGGCACCACCTTGACCCAGTCGTTGTGCGCCGCCAGGATGCCGTCAATCTCGTCCAGCGGCACATCCCTGGTCAATTTGATGGTCAGCGCCTGCGAGTGGCAGCGCATCGCGCCGATCCGCACGCACAGCCCATCCACCGGAATCGGCGCCGCATTTTGACCGTCGCGGCCGAGGATCTTGTTGGTTTCGGCCTGCCCCTTCCACTCCTCGCGGCTCTGGCCGTTGCCGAGGTCCTTGTCGATCCACGGAATCAGCGAACCCGCCAGCGGCACACCGAAGTTGGCCGTGGGAAAACCCTCGTCACGCAGGATGCCGGCAACTTCCCGATCGATGTCGAGAATCGCCGATGCCGGATCGTCGAGCAGGTTCTTCACCACGCGATGCGTCTCGCCCATCTGCGCCAGAAGCTCGCGCATGTTCTGTGCGCCCGCGCCGGAGGCTGCCTGATAGGTCATCGAGGTCATCCACTCGATCAGCCCGGCCTTGAACAGGCCGCCGAGCGCCATCATCATCAGGCTCACGGTGCAATTGCCGCCGATCCAGTTGCGGCCGCCCCTGGCCAGGCTGCCCTTGATCACGTCGAGGTTCACCGGGTCGAGGATGATCACGCAGTCATCCTTCATGCGCAGGCTGGACGCCGCATCGATCCAGTGGCCCGTCCAGCCGGCCGCACGCAGCTGCGGGAAGACTTCCGTGGTGTAGTCACCGCCCTGGCAGCTGATGATGATGTCGAGCGTCTTCAGTTCGTCGATGCTCTTCGCATCATTGAGCGGCGGCGCGCCGACGGCGAAATCCGGCGCCTTGCCACCCGGATTCGAGGTCGTGAAAAACACCGGCTCGATATGGGCGAAATCGCCCTCCTCACGCATACGCTGCATCAGGACCGAACCCACCATGCCCCGCCAACCCACCAGACCAACACGCTTCATGATCAATCTTTCGCTATCGAATTACAGTGCGGCGAGTACAGCATCGCCCATTTCCCGGGTACCGACTTTTTTCGTTCCCGGCTCATAAATGTCGCCGGTACGGAAACCCTGTGCAAGGACTTTCTTCACGGCACCCTCGATGCGCAGGGCAGCGTCCTCGTTGCCAAAAGTGTAGCGCAGCATCATGGCCGCGGACAGGATGGTCGCCAGCGGATTGGCCACGCCCTTGCCGGCGATGTCCGGTGCCGAGCCGTGCGAAGGCTCGTACAAACCCTTGTTGTTGGCGTCGAGCGATGCCGAGGGCAGCATGCCGATCGATCCCGTCAACATCGAGGCCTCGTCGGAAAGAATGTCGCCGAACATGTTGCCGGTGACCATGACGTCGAACTGCTTGGGGTTCTTCACCAGCTGCATCGCGGCGTTGTCCACCAGCATGTGCGACAGCTCGACATCCGGATAGTCCTTCGCCGTCTCGATCGCCACGTCGCGCCAGAGCTGGGTGCATTCGAGCACGTTCATCTTGTCCACCGAGCAGACCTTGCGATTGCGCTTGCGCGCCGCCTCGAAGGCCACGCGCAGGATGCGCCGGATCTCGCTCTCGCTGTAATGCATGGTGTTGAAGCCGAAGCGCTGCTTCTGGCCGTCTATGGTGCGCAGCTCGATGCCGCGCGGCTGGCCGAAGTAGATGTCGCCGGTCAGTTCGCGCACGATCAGGATGTCGAGACCGGCCACCACCTCGGGCTTGAGCGTGGAGGCATTGGCCAGTTCCGGATAAAGAATGGCCGGACGCAGGTTGGCAAACAGCCCAAGCTGCTTGCGGATGCCCAGCAGTCCGCGCTCCGGGCGCTGCTCGCGCGGGTTGTTGTCCCATTGCGGACCACCCACGGCACCGAGCAGCACGGCATCGGCCGCCTGCGCCAGCTTCTGGGTCGCATCCGGATAGGGGCTGCCGGTGGCATCCACCGCGCAGCCGCCGAGCAGGGCCTCCTCCATCTCGATCTTCAGGTCGAGCGCCTTGAGGACGCGAACTGCCTCGGCAATGATCTCCGGCCCGATGCCGTCACCGGGCAAAACGCAAACTTTCATCAGGAATCCTTTATGCAAACAGCCAGGGTTGTTCGGCGCGGCGACGCGCCTCGAATTCGCGGATCTTTTCGGCATGGCGCAGAGTCAGACCGATGTCGTCCCAGCCGTTGAGCATGCACTCCTTGCGGAAGGCGTCCACCTCGAAGCGGATCGCATGTCCGTCGGGACGCACGACAAGCTGTGCCGGCAGATCGATGGTCAGGCGGTAGCCCGGCGTATGCTCGGTCAGGCCGAACAGCGCGTCGATCTCCGCCTTGGGCAGCACGATCGGCAGCAGGCCGTTCTTGAAGCAGTTGTTGAAGAAGATGTCGGCGAAGGATTCACCGACGATGGCGCGCAAGCCGAAGTCGTAGAGCGCCCACGGCGCATGCTCGCGCGACGAGCCGCAACCGAAGTTGCTGCGGGCGAGCAGGATAGCCGCACCCTGGTAGCGCTCCTGGTTGAGCACGAAATTCGGGTTCCGGGTGCGCTGCGCGGTGTCCTGCCCCGGCTCGCCGTGATCCATGTAGCGCCACTCGTCGAAAGCGTTGGGGCCGAAGCCGGAACGCTTGATCGACTTGAGGAACTGCTTGGGGATGATGGCGTCGGTATCGACGTTGGCGCGATCGAGCGGTGCCACCAGACCATCGAGCTTGATGAATTTTTCCATTACTTGGTCGACTTCTGGATGGCTTCGCCACCCTTCTTGATGTCCTTGCCTATGCCTTCCACGGTATTGCAGGCAGACAGGACGAACATCAGGGCGCAGGCGACAAGAATGCGGAACATGGAATTCTCCTTAGAACAATTCACGAACATCGGCGAAGCGCCCGGCGATGGCGGCGGCCGCCGCCATCGCCGGACTGACTAGATGGGTGCGGCCGCCCGCGCCCTGGCGTCCCTCGAAGTTGCGGTTCGAGGTCGAGGCGCAGCGTTCGCCGGGATTGAGGCGGTCGTCATTCATGGCCAGGCACATGGAACAACCGGGCTGCCGCCACTCGAAGCCGGCGGCGATGAATATCTTGTCCAGCCCTTCGACCTCAGCCTGCGTCTTGATCAAGCCGGAACCGGGCACTACCAGCGCCAGCTTGACGTTGGCCGCCACCTTGCGGCCCCTGGCCACGGCGGCGGCGGCACGCAGGTCCTCGATGCGGGAATTGGTGCAGGAACCGATGAACACCTTGTCGATCGGGATCTGGTCGATGCGCATGCGCGGCGTCAGGCCCATGTACTGCAGCGCCCGGGCGACGCCCTCGCTTTTTACCGGATCGCTGAAATCCTCGGGCGCCGGCACGCTGCCATCGATCCCGGTCACCATTTCGGGAGACGTGCCCCAGGTCACCTGCGGCACGATCTGGCGCGCATCCAGCTCGACCACCTGGTCGAAACTCGCATCGACATCCGACACCAGCGTGCACCAATAGGCCACGGCCTTGTCCCAATCCTCGCCCTTGGGCGCAAAGTTGCGGCCCTGGAGGTAGGCGATGGTGGTCTCGTCCGCGGCGACGAAGCCGACCCGGGCACCCGCCTCGATCGCCATGTTGCACACCGTCATGCGCCCTTCCATCGACAGGGCGCGGATCGCCTCGCCGCCGAATTCGATGGCGTAGCCGTTGCCGCCCGCCGTGCCGATGCGCCCGATCAGGGCCAGCACGATGTCCTTCGCCGTGACGCCGGCGCCGACTTTGCCCTCGACCCTGACCAGCATGGTCTTCGATTTCTTCTGCAGCAGGCATTGCGTCGCCAGCACATGCTCGACCTCGGAGGTGCCGATGCCGTGGGCCAGGCAGGCAAACGCGCCGTGCGTCGAGGTATGCGAATCGCCGCAGACCACGGTCATGCCGGGCAGCGTGGCGCCGTTCTCGGGGCCGACGACATGCACGATGCCCTGGCGCTTGTCCTTGAACGGGAAGTAGGCCAGGGCACCCACCTCGCGAATGTTGGCGTCGAGGGTTTCGACCTGCTGGCGCGAGATCGGATCGAGGATGCCGCGTTCCCAGTGCGAAGTCGGCGTGTTGTGATCGGCCGTAGCGACGATGGACGACACCCGCCACGGCTTGCGCCCGGCCAGCTTGAGGCCTTCGAAGGCCTGCGGGCTGGTCACTTCGTGCACCAGGTGACGATCGATGTAAAGCAGGGCCGTGCCGTCGTCCTCGACATGCACGACGTGACTGTCCCAGAGTTTCTCGTATAGCGTCTTTGCCATGATTTCAGCTGCGTCTGCGGGGGTCGGCAATTATCGCACAGCCACAGCCGCCGAATCACCCGGAACACCGCGCCAGACCAGAATCAGGCCGATCAGGGCCAGCGCGGAAGCGGCGCTGAAGGTGAACCCGGCGCCGGCGCTGTCCCACAAGGCGCCGGCCAGCAAGGCGCCGCCCAGACCGCCCGCGCCATAGGCCACGCTGCCGTACAGCGCCTGGGCGCGGGCCTGCTGGCCGGCCACGAACCAGCGATTGAGCGCCGCCATGGTCGCCGCATGATGGGCGCCGAAGCTGGCGCCATGCAGCAACTGCGCGACCACCAGTGCGCCGATGAACTCCACGGCCCAGCCGATCAGCAGGAAACGCAGCACGGCCAGGGCGAAGCAGGCGAGCAGAATCTGGCGCATCGAAACCCGCAGCGAAATGCGCGGCATCAGCAGGAAAACGACGATCTCGGCCACCACGCCCAGGGTCCACAGCAGACCAACCAGCGTCTTGTCATAGCCTTGCGCCACCAGATGGATCGAGTAGAACACGTAGAGCGCGCCGTGTGCCGCCGTCATGAACAGGCCGGCGGCGAGCAGGAACACCACCTTGCGCTGGCGCAGCACCTCGATGATCGGGCCCGCGACCTGCCCGGCATGGCCCTTCGCTTCGGTCAGCGTCAGGGCGCTGATCAGGGTGCCCAGTAGCAGGGCCCAGCTGACCCAGAGCTGGGAACGGATCGGCGCCGCGTCGAGCAGCAGGCCGACGCCCATCACCGTGATGATGAATCCCACCGAGCCCCACAGCCGGATGCGGCCATAACGTTCCGGATGGGCCGCCAGATGTCCCAGGGTCAGTGCTTCGACCAGCGGCAGGGATGCACTCCAGAAGAAATGCAGGATCGCCATGCCAATCAGCAACCCGACGAAATCCTGGGTCAGGAACACCACGGAAAAACTCGCCAGGGACGCCGCGGTCGAGGCGACCACGATGCGCACGCGCCGGCCGCCGCTGTCGGCCAGCCAGCTCCACAGTAATGGCGCCAGCAGGCGCATGAACTGGCCAAGCGACATCAGCACCGCGATGCGGCCGGCGGACAGGCCGATGGATTGCAGATAGAGCGCGAAATACGGCAGGAACGCGCCGATGAAGGCGAAGTACCAGAAATACCAGGCGGACAGGCGTCCGTGCTGCCCCATCACATGCACCGCCCGCCGTTGGCGGTGATCCTGGCGCGGGCCCCGCTCAGACCTTGTGCGCCACCAGCATGGCGTAAAGCTCGTCCTTCAGCCTCAGGCGCAGCTTCTTCATATCTTCGAGCAAGGAATCGGCAACGGGGGAATCCTTGATCTCCAGATCCTCGATCGCTGCCGTCAGCTCGTTGTATTCGGCGTACAGCTTGCCGAAATGGTGGTCGTCCTGCTTCAGGGCATGGATGGTCGCGGCATACTCGGGAAACTCGTGGTGCAGGTCGTGGTGGTCGACGTTCATTGCAGTTCCAGTTCTTTACAGTTCGATACGACAGGAATCATTTGGCCGCCGGCCGTCCGGGAATCTTCGGCGTCGGGCACGTGACATCGGCGCACTGGGCGCGATGATGCAACGCGGCGTCGATCAGCACCAGCGCCAGCATGGCTTCGGCGATCGGCGTGGCGCGTATGCCGACGCAGGGGTCATGGCGGCCATGGGTTTCGACGATGGCCGGCTCGCCGGCAAGATTGATGGTACGGCGCGGCAGGCGGATGCTCGAAGTCGGCTTGACCGCCATCCTGACCACCACGTCCTGCCCGCTGGAAATGCCGCCGAGGATGCCGCCGGCATTGTTGCCGAGGAAACCCTCGGGCGTCAGTTCGTCGCCATGCTCGCTGCCCTTCTGCGTCACCGAGCGGAAGCCGGCGCCGATCTCGACACCCTTGACCGCGTTGATGCCCATCATGGCGTAGGCGATGTCGGCATCCAGGCGGTCATACACCGGGTCGCCCCAGCCCACCGGCACGCCGCGCGCGATCACCGTCACTTCGGCGCCGACCGAATTGCCCGACTTGCGCAGGGCGTCCATGTAGTCTTCGAGCTGCGGCACCAGGGCCGCATTGGGCGCAAAGAAGGGATTGGCGTCGATCGCGGCCTCGTCCTGCCAGGGGATGTCGATCTCGCCCAGCCGGCTCATCCAGCCGCGCACCGTCACGCCGTAGCGTTCGCGCAGCCATTTGCGGGCAATCGCGCCGGCGGCGACGCGCACCGCCGTCTCGCGCGCCGAGGCGCGACCGCTGCCGCGATGGTCGCGAATGCCGTATTTCTGCCAGTAGGTGTAGTCGGCATGGCCGGGGCGGAACATCTCCGCGAGATTGCCGTAGTCCTTGCTGCGCTGGTCTTCGTTGCGGATCAGCAGGCCGATCGGGGTGCCCGTGGTGCGGCCTTCGTAGACGCCGGAAAGAATTTCCACCGTATCCGACTCGCGGCGCTGGGTGACGTGGCGCGAGGTCCCTGGCTTGCGCCGGTCGAGCTCGTGCTGAATGTCGGCGGCCGATATTTCCAGCCCGGGCGGACAGCCATCGACCACGCAGCCGATCGCCGGCCCGTGGGATTCGCCAAAGGAAGTGACGCAGAAAAGTGAACCGAAGGTATTGCCGGACATGGATAAGCTGCGCAGCGGGATAGGGTCAGGAAGGGGCGCTCAGCGCTCCAGCTTGTCCAGCTTGCCGGGCTTGCCCGCCCACTCGTCGGCATCGGGCGGCGGCTCCTTGCGTTCGATGATCACGGGCCAGGTCTTGGCCAGTTCGGCATTCAGGGCAGTGAAATGCTCCTGTCCCGCGGGAACGTCATCCTCGGCAAAGATCGCCTCCACCGGACACTCGGCCACGCACAGCGTGCAATCGATGCACTCTTCCGGATCGATCACGAGGAAGTTCGGTCCCTCGTGGAAACAATCCACGGGGCAAACATCCACGCAATCGGTGTACTTGCACTTGATGCAGGATTCGGTAACGACGTAGGTCATGATCTGGCTCCAGTTCCAGCGGGCAATTTACCATTGCCGTGCCGCGTTGGCACGAGCGCGGGTTCGCCATGACGGATTTTTTTTGCTAGGATTCGTCCATGCGAGCGGCTTCGATCGCCGCATTTCATCGCGTAGCCGACCCATGCCGTGGCGGCCAAAACGCAAAATCCCGAGGAATTCATGAGCGAACACATTCACCACGTTACCGACAGCACTTTCAAAGCCGAAGTGCTCGATTCCGCCGTACCGACCCTGGTCGACTTCTGGGCCGAATGGTGCGGCCCCTGCAAGATGATCGCCCCGATTCTCGACGAAGTGGCCAGGGATTATTCCGGCAAACTGCGCGTCGCCAAACTGAACATCGACGACAATCCCAAGGTGCCCGGCGAGTTCGGCATCCGCGGCATTCCGACCCTGCTGCTGTTCAAGGGCGGCGCCGTCGAAGCGCAGAAAGTCGGCGCCCTGTCGAAATCCCAACTTACCGCATTCATTGACAGCAATCTCTGATCCCGTTACATTTCGGCCCGGAGTCTGATTCCGGGCCACCGCAGCCGCAGTACCCGGCGCCCAAGCTGCACCACCGCCGAATCGGTTCCTCCCCGTCCGAATTCATTCCTGAATTCACCCCCGAGATTCCCCCGTTCCGGCACTTTCCGCCGGCATTCCCGCGCAGGTAGTCCATGCATTTATCCGAGCTAAAAGCCCATCACGTCAGCCAGCTGCTGGACATGGCGGCCGCCGAAAACATTGAAAACGCCAACCGGCTGCGCAAGCAGGACCTGATGTACGCCCTGCTGAAGAACCAGGCCAGGAAAGGCGAAACCATCTTCGGCGACGGCGTGCTGGAAATCCTGCCCGACGGTTTCGGCTTCCTGCGTTCGCCCGAGGCGTCCTACCTCGCCAGCACCGACGACATCTACATCAGCCCGAGCCAGGTGCGCCGCTTCAACCTGCGTTCCGGCGACACCATCGAAGGCGAGATCCGCGCCCCCAAGGAAGGCGAACGCTATTTCGCGCTGGTCAAGGTGGACCGGGTCAATGGCGAGCCGCCGGAAGCCTCGAAGCACAAGATCCTGTTCGAGAACCTGACGCCGCTGCACCCGACCACCCACATGCTGCTGGAGCGCGACATCCGCAGCGACGAGAACATCACCAGCCGCGTCATCGACATGATCGCGCCGATCGGCAAGGGCCAGCGCGGCCTGATCGTGTCGCCGCCCAAGGCGGGCAAGACGGTGCTGATGCAGCACATTGCCAAGGCCATCACCGCCAACCATCCCGATGTCACGCTGATCGTGCTGCTGATCGACGAGCGTCCCGAGGAAGTCACGGAAATGACCCGCACCGTCAAGGGTGAAGTCGTTGCCTCGACTTTCGACGAACCGGCCACGCGCCACGTCCAGGTCGCCGAAATGGTCATCGAAAAGGCCAAGCGCCTGGTCGAGCACAAGCGCGACGTGGTGATCCTGCTCGACTCGATCACCCGCCTGGCCCGTGCCTACAACACGGTGCAACCCGCCTCCGGCAAGGTACTGACCGGCGGCGTCGACGCCAACGCCCTGCAAAAGCCCAAGCGCTTCTTCGGTGCCGCGCGCAATGTCGAGGAAGGCGGCTCGCTGACCATCATCGCCACGGCTCTGATCGAAACCGGCTCGCGCATGGACGACGTGATCTACGAAGAGTTCAAGGGCACCGGCAACATGGAAATCCACCTCGACCGCAAGATGGCCGAGAAGCGTGTCTACCCGGCGATCAACGTCAACCGCTCCGGCACGCGCCGCGAGGAACTGCTGCTGGTCCCCGCCGTGCTGCAGAAAATGTGGATCCTGAGGAAGCTGCTGTACAACATGGACGACATGGAAGCCATGGAATTCCTGCTGGACAAGGTCAAGGCCACCAAGAACAACGGCGAGTTCTTCGACGCCATGCGCCAGCGCTGAAGCTGCTGATTGCACATAGTTGAAAATTAGCGGATAATGCTTGGCTCTGTCGGTTCGCCAAATCCACGAACCGCGCCTGCAAAGAAAAGGACATTGAAATGCAAGACGCCATCCACCCGAAATACGGTGACATCGAAGTCACCTGCAGCTGCGGCAACAAGTTCACCACCCGTTCGACCAGCATCAAGCCGCTGCACATCGAAGTCTGTTCCGCCTGCCACCCGTTCTACACCGGCAAGCAGAAGATCGTCGACACCGCCGGCCGTGTCGAGCGCTTCCGCCAGAAGTACGGCAAGAAAGCAGCGTAAGCCGGCACCACGCTGCAACCCAATCCAGGCAGCCCGCGGGCTGCCTTTTTCATTGCTGGTAAGCTCGCAACGTGCCTGATCTGATCGACCGCAACCACACCCCCGCGCCAGCCCTGGCGCGCTACGGCACGCTGTTTCTCTGCGCCATCTGGCTGCTGGCCGGTGCCGTGGGGCACGACCCCTGGAAAGCCGAAGACGCCATGCACCTCGGCGTCGCCTTCGGCATGGCCGGCGGCGACTGGCTGGTGCCGCGCATCGCCGGCGACCCCTGGCTGACCTCGCCGCCGCTGTATCACTGGGTCGCCGCCCTGTGCGGCAATTTGCTCGGCGGGCTGCTGCCCTGGCACGATGCCGCCCGCCTTGCGTCGGTGCTGTTCGGCGCCGCCTTTCTCGCAATTCTTTCGCGCACCGCCCGATTGCTGCCGGACGCAAGCGCCGCCATCGCCGCGCCTTTGCTGGCGATCGGCACCGTGGGCCTGCTGATTCCGCTGCACGAGGCGCAACCGGCCGTCGTGGCGATGACCGGTTTTGCCGCCTCGCTCTGGGGACTCTCGATCTGGCCGGAAAAACCCCTGCGCGGGGGCTTGGCCTTTGGCACGGGAATAGGTATAGGCTTCCTTGGCGCCGGTTTCGATAGCCTTTTCATTCAACTGGCCACCGGATTGCTGCTGGTGCTGCACCCGAACTGGCGCAGCCGCGGCAGCCTGCTGGCCTGGCTGGCCGCCGCAGTCAGCGCACTGGCCCTGATCCTGCCGTGGCCTTACCTGCTCTGGCAGCAGGCGCCGGCGCTGTTCGACATCTGGTGGAGCGCCGAACAGGCCAGCCTGACGCTGCGCGGCGGCCTGATTCGCGACCACCTCGAACTCTTGGCGTGGGCCAGCTGGCCCGTGCTGCCCCTCGCCCTGTGGGCGCTCTGGCTGGAACGCAGGCACCTGTCCAGGGCACCGACCGCCCTGCTGCTGGCCGCCACCGCGCTGGCCCTGCTGGGATTCTTTGCCGACGCGCCGCGGCCGACGGCGCTGATGCCGGCGCTGGTGCCGCTGACCCTGCTGGCCGCCACCGCCGCCGGACGCTTGCGCCGCGGCGCCGCCAACGCCTTCGACTGGTTCGGCATGATGACCTTCACCATGATCGCCGGGCTGATCTGGCTGGGCGGCATCGCCATGCTGACCGGCGAACCGGCGCGGGTTGCCAAGAACTTCAGCAAGCCCGCGCCCGGCTTCATCGCCGAGGCCTCGACCCTGGCCATCGTGCTGGCGATCGCGGTCAGCGTCGCCTGGATCGCCGTGCTGCTGCGCACGCCGCGCTCGCCCTGGCGCGCCGCGGCGCGCTGGAGCGTGGGGCTGACCACCATCTGGGTGCTGCTGGTGGCGCTGTGGCTGCCCTGGATCGACTACGGCAAAAGCTACCGTAGCGTCAGCGCCGACTTTCGCCAGGCGCTGGGCAAGCATCCCGGCTGCATCGCGCGGCGCGGGCTCGGGCTGGCGCAGCGCGCCTCGCTCGACTACTTCAACGGCATCCGCACCGTCGGCACCAGCCGCGCCAGGAATTGCCGCTACCTGATCATGCAAACCGCGCCCCGTACCGGGAAAGACCTGCCGGGCTGGACGCTGATCCGCGAAACTTCGCGTCCGGGCGACAAGGGCGAACGCCTGCGGCTGTATCGCCGCGCCAGCGACTAGAGCTTGATGAAATGCTCGCGGTAGTACTTGAGTTCCTCGATCGATTCGAGGATGTCCGCCAGCGCCTCGTGCTTGCCGTGCTTTTTCAGGCCCTTCGCCACCTCCGGCTTCCAGCGCTTGCACAGTTCCTTGAGCGTCGACACGTCGAGGTTGCGGTAGTGGAACCAGTCCTCCAGCTTGGGCATGTAGCGCACCATGAAGCGCCGGTCCTGGCAAATCGAATTGCCGCACATCGGCGTCGTCGCGCGCGGCACGTGGCGGCGCATGAATTCCAGAGCCTGCGCCTCGACCTCGGCCTCGCTCAGGATCGAATCCTTGACCCGCTGGATCAGGCCGGACTTGCCATGGGTGTTGCGGTTCCACTCGTCCATGCCGCCCAGCACCTCGTCGCTCTGATGCACCACCCAGGTCGGCGCCTCCGCCACGATGTCGAGATTCGAATTGGTAACCACCAGCGCCAGCTCTATGATGCGATCACCGTCCGGATTCAACCCCGTCATTTCCATGTCCAGCCAGACGAGCGCGTTTTGATCCTGTGCCATAATTTTCCTGAGCCTGTTTCTCGTGTCGCGCATTTTGGCACAGCAGGTTGCCACCCATGAATCCATATCACTTCAGTCTTGTATTTCTTGCCGCCCTGGCCCTGTCCACCGGCCTGCGCCTGTGGCTCGACGTGCGCCATCTGCGCCACGTCGTCGCGCATCGCGATCGGGTGCCGGACAACTTCGCCGGCCGCATCGAGCTGGCCGACCACCGCAAGGCGGCCGACTACACGGTGGCCAAGGTGCGTCTCGGCCTGTTCGAAATCGCCGTCGATGTCGCGGTGCTGCTGGCCCTGACCCTCGGCGGCGGACTCGGCCTGATCGACCAGGCCCTGCGCGGCTGGCTCGGCAGCGGCTACCTGCACGGCCTGGCGCTGTTCGCCGGCGTCGGCCTGCTCGGCTTCTGCATCGGCCTGCCGGCCAGCCTCTACCGCACCTTCCGCATCGAGGCGCGCTTCGGCTTCAACAAGCTGACCTGGCCGCTGTGGTGCGCCGACCTGGCCAAGGGCGCCGCGCTCACCGTGCTGATCGGCGGTCCGCTGCTGCTCGCCGTGCTGTGGCTGATGGACGTCATGGGCAAGTACTGGTGGTTCTATGTCTGGCTGGTCTGGCTCGCCACCAACCTGCTGATCCTGTTGCTCTACCCGACCGTCATCGCGCCGCTGTTCAACAAGTTCACGCCGCTCGAGGATGCCGCGCTCAAGCAACGCATCGAAGCCCTGTTGGCGCGCTGCGGCTTTGCCGCCTCCGGCCTGTTCGTGATGGACGGTTCGAAGCGCTCGGCGCACGGCAACGCCTATTTCACCGGCTTCGGCGCTGCCCGTCGCATCGTCTTCTTCGACACCCTGCTGGAAAAGCTCGCCCCCGAGGAAATCGAAGCGGTGCTGGCGCATGAACTGGGGCATTTCAAGCATCGCCACGTGATCAAGCGCATCGCGCTCTCCGCCGTGCTGAGCCTGGCCTTCCTCTGGTTGCTCGGACAGCTCATGGACCAGGCCTGGTTCTTTGCCGGGCTGGGAGTCGGCGCCGACGGCACGGAATCAACAACTCGTACGGCGATGGCCCTGCTGCTGTTCTCCATGGTGCTGCCGGTGTTCCTGTTTCCGCTGGCACCGCTGACCTCGGCGCTCTCGCGCCGGCACGAGTACGAAGCCGACGCCTACGCCGCTCAGCAAACCGCCGCCCCCGACCTGATCGCCGCGCTGGTCAAGCTCTACCGCGACAACGCGGCAACACTGACGCCCGACCCGCTGCACTCGCTGTTCCACGATTCCCATCCACCCGCCAGCCAGCGCATCGCGCGGCTGCAATCCGCGTAAAGGAAATATCATGACCATGGTCTGCGATCTGTCCAAGGGCAAGTGCAAGCCCTGCGAAGGCGGCGTGCCGCCGCTCACCGACGACGAAGCCGCCGCGATGCTGGCCACGCTGGAAGGCTGGCAGCGCGAGGGCAGCGTCATCAGCAAGACCTACAAATTCAAGAACTACTACGAGACCATGGCCTTCGTGAACGCCACGGCCTGGATCTCGCACCGCGAGGACCATCACCCCGATCTCGCCGTCGGCTGGGGCCAGTGCATCGTCAGCTACACCACGCACGCGATCGGCGGCCTCTCGGAAAACGACTTCATCTGCGCGGCCAAGATCGATGCGCTGCTCTCGCTGTAACGCGCGTTGAGCGGCGCGCAGAACAGGCACGGCACCATCGTTGCCGCCTTCGGCCGGCACTACGAGATCGAGCTGGCCGAAGGCAGCCTCGCCACCGGCTATCCGCGCGGCAAGAAAAGCCCCTACGCCGTCGGCGACGAAGTCGAGCTCACCGCCGACGGCCAGATCACCGGCCACGGCCCGCGCCGCAGCCTGCTCTACCGCAGCGACCTCTACCGCCAGAAACTGATCGCCGCCAACGCCACGCAATTGCTGCTGGTGGTCGCCACCGATCCGTCCTTCTCCGACATGCTGCTCTCCCGCGCCCTGGTCGCCGCCGAAAATGAAGGCCTCGTCACCACCATCGTGCTCAACAAGTCCGACCTGACCGCCGCACTGCCTGGCGCGAGGAAGCTCCTGGCGCCCTTCGTCGCGCTCGGCTGCCGCGTCGTCGAACTCTCGGCCAGGCTCGATGCCTCGCCGCTGCTGCCGCTGCTGGCGGGCGAAAGCTCGGTGCTGGTGGGGCAAAGCGGCATGGGCAAGTCCACCCTGACCAATGCCCTGGTGCCCGGCGCCGCGGCGCCGACGCGCGAACTGTCGACCGTGCTCGACAGCGGCAAGCACACCACCACCTACGCCCGGCTCTACCATCTTCCGCACGACGGAACGCTGATCGACAGCCCCGGGCTGCAGGAATTCGGCCTCAAGCACCTCACCGCCCAGCAGATCGAATTCGGCTTCGCCGAGTTCCGCCCCTTCCTCGGCCAGTGCCGCTTCCGCGACTGCCAGCACGACGCCGAACCGGGCTGCGCGATCAAGCAGGCCCTTGCCGAGGGCATAATCCATCCACGCCGCCTCGACCACTTCCGTCAATTCATCGCCGAATCCCGCCATGGATCGCACTGAGCGCTTCTACAAGATCGACCAGATGATCCACGACCGCAAGCTGGTGCCTTTCGTCGACCTGATGGCGGCGCTGGAAGTCTCGCGCGCCACGCTCAAGCGCGATCTCGAATACATGCGCAACCGGCTCAATGCGCCCATCGTCTGGGACAGAAATGCTGGCAGCGCCGGCGGCTACCGCTTCGACACGCCGCACGCCGAGGCCGGCGCGCAGTACGAACTGCCCGGCCTCTGGTTCAACTCGGGCGAGGTGCATGCGCTGCTGACCATGCAGCACCTGCTGACCGACCTCGATCCCGGCGGCATCCTGACGCCGCACATCCAGCCGCTGATCGCGCGCCTCAACAGCCTGCTCGGCACGGCGGAGAATACCGCCGAGGAAATCCGCCGCCGCGTGCTGATCGTCGGCCTCGGCAAGCGCGACCTCAAGCTCGCCCACTTCGAGAAAGTCGGCGCCGCGCTGCTGCGCCGCAAGCGCCTCGCCATCACCTACTTCGCCCGCGGCAGCGGCGAAACCACCGAGCGCGAAGTCTCGCCGCAACGCCTGGTCTACTACCGCGAGAACTGGTATCTCGACGCCTGGTGCCACCTGCGCAACGACATTCGCAACTTTTCTCTCGATTCGATCCGCGAATGCAACGTGATCGAGAAAAAGGCGCGCGAGGTCTCGCATCGCAGCCTCGACGAAGTGCTCGGCCCCGGTTACGGCATCTTCTCCGGGCGCAAGCTGCAGCACGCCAAGCTGCGCTTCACGCCCAAGCGCGCGCGCTGGGTGGCGCAGGAAACCTGGCACCCCAAACAGAAGTGTGGCTTCGATGCCGACGGCTCATGGCTGCTCGAATTCCCCTACGCCGACCATCGCGAACTGATCATGGATATCCTCAAGTTCGGCGCCGACGTCGAAGTGCTGGCCCCGCCCGACCTGCGGCAGAGAGTCGCCGACGAGGCGGCGCGCATGACACAGATGTATGCCGCGGCGCCGAAGGCGGGCGGAAGGCTACAGGGCGGTTCGCAGGCGTCTGACAAAACTAAAATCGGATTTTAGTTTTTCCGTCCCGTCGTGCGGTCAATGGGTGAACGAATCCGAAATAATGCCTTTGGACGCGTACGCAGGATGCCCGATAGTTCAACTGACCGGAGAGGGTATAAAGTAGCGCTGTTTTTTCAAGGATCGTTGCCATGAATGATCGCATCACGATGCAGCCAGACATTTGCCACGGCAAACCCTGTATCCGAGGTTTGCGCTATCCCGTGGAAAATGTTCTCGAATGGCTTGCCGGCGGAATGAGCATCGAGGACATTCTTGCAGACTACGAGGATCTTGAGCGTGAAGATATCCTCGCCGTGCTGGACTTCGCGGCGCGCCTCTCGCATATCAATCGGATCGAACCCATCGGGCAGATGGCGGCGTGAAATTCCTCGTCGATGCGCAACTGCCGCGACGGATAGCCGCCTGGCTGACAAGCCGCGGACACGATGCGCTGCATACCCTGGACTTGCCGCGCCGCAACCTGACTTCGGACGCCGATGTGTGCGCCATTGCCGACAGCGAGAACCGCATCGTGGTCACCAAGGACGACGATTTTGTGCGCACGCTTCTGGTTCAGGACACCCCGCGTCGCTTGCTACTCGTAGCCACCGGCAACATCTCCAATGACGATCTGATCGACTTGTTCGACCGGAGTCTCTCGCTGATCGAGCGTGGTTTCGAGAGTGCGCGGTTTGTCGAGGTTAACCGGCAGGCGGTGATCGTACGCGGATGAGCGAGGCGATAAGGGCCGGTTCGGTTTGTACAGCATGGATGCTGTCGAATTGTCAGCGTCGGCGACACGGCGACCGACGCGCGAACAACACGGTGAAACCCTGATGCCCGCCAGCCTCGAAGGCCAGCTTGTCGTCGCGCTCTCCTCGCGCGCGCTGTTCGATTTCGAGGAGGAAAACCGCGTCTTCGAGGACCAGGACGATTCCGCCTACATGCGCCTGCAGCTGGCACGCATGGACCAGCCGGCGCGGCCCGGCGTCGCCTTCCCGCTGGTGCAGAAGCTGCTGGCCTTCAACACGCCCGAACGCCAGCGCGTGGCCGTGGTGATCCTCTCGCGCAACGACCCGGTCTCCGGCCTGCGCATCTTCCGTTCCGCCACTGCCGCCGGCATGCAGCTGGAGCGCGGCGTATTCACGCGCGGCCGGCCGCCCTTCCACTACCTCAAGCCGCTGGGCGCCAACCTCTTCCTCTCCGCCAACGAAGCCGACGTGCGCGCCGCGCTGGAAGGCGGCTTCCCCGCGGCGCGCGTGTATTCGGCCTCGCTGACCGAAGCCGAGCAGCACCCGCAGGAAGTGCGCATCGCCTTCGACGGCGATGCCGTGCTGTTCTCCGACGAGGCCGAGCGCGTGTTCCAGGAACAAGGCCTCGCCGCCTTTCAGGACCATGAAGAAAGCCATGCGCTGCACCCGCTGCCGCCCGGCCCCTTCCTGCCCCTGTTGGCAGCCCTGCACCGCCTGCGCGCCGACAGCGCCGGCTGCCCGATGAAAATCCGCACCGCGCTGGTCACCGCGCGCAGCGCCCCCGCCCACGAACGCGCAATCCGCACCCTGATGGAATGGCAGGTCGAGGTCGACGAAGCGATGTTTCTCGGCGGTCTGGAGAAGTCGCGCTTCCTCGGTGAATTCGAACCCGACTTCTTCTTCGACGACCAGACCCGGCACTGCGAGCCGGCATCACGGCTGGTCCCGACCGGGCATGTGGTTAGTGGGGTGGCGAATTCAAAATAGACCATATCCTGCCAATTGCACCGATGTTGTAGGCTCCTTACCTTTACTATTCGTCAGCGTTATAGCGGCTACCATCTGTGTTTCATGCTGTAACTTGCTATAGAAAGTGATACCGAATGCCTCAGCTTTTCAAGAAGCAACGCGAGCTTCTAGCTGCATACGTGCATACATTTCAGGTTAGCGAAACGCGCCGTCTAGATGCGTCGTTCAATCTTGAGTATGAGGCGCTCTGGAACTCAATTGGTCGAGACGGGCCTTGGGGAGAATTTCTAGATGAGTTCGACATATGGCACATAGCTCAGCTGGCATACAGGCGCGTTGAAGGTGCAACCGTTACCGGCTTCACTGGCCCACTCGATGGGAATCTAATTCCCGTGGTTGAAGAAGAGATGAGAATCTTTCTCGAATCCCTTCCAAGACCCTACTTTATATGCTTTGAACTCCCCCTATTTCCAAGGTATGGAATAGCTGAAATCGCTCTTGGAGCAGGAGTTAGCATCATTCAAACTGTGGGCAATACTTATGGTGATTTGGTAGAGAAGCCAAACACACTTCGCGGTCTTTTCAGTCTAGGCGCAGATCAGGTTGAATGGCGAGACCGATTGAAGGCCGACACCGTATACCTGCGCTTCGAGGTTCCAGGCTATGCAGACCGTTCGCTAACATCATATTCTCCGGCCCGTGCGTTTGCTCGACTAAAACATTTTCTTGTACTTGGTTTTTCTAGTGGAGTGCTTCGGCATCGAGAGCTTGGAGAAATACTGATTGAAAATCGCAGCATGGACCCAACGCAAACCACGATAGATGTGATTGCATACAACCCCGACGACTATCAGCGCGAAACTTACCGGCTTCGTTTGCCCGATGGAGCATCAAAGCACGTTCGATGGTTCAGGATCAATGAGGATAGCCTTACGATTCACGATGGTAAGAGTGGAACAACCATCCTAGGCGGAAGAGTGGCCGAAACCTCTGAGGACAAGACTAAAGCTTTGCCTTCAGCCCTTTCAACAACGATGCGGCTGCAGCAGCTAGATGAGTCTCATAAAGACGCGGATCGCATTCGTGCCGCACTCGAATGGTATTTCGATGCTGACACTGCCGACAATCAAACGGTTGCGTTTCTGCAGCGATGTATCGGCCTGGAAGCCATCCTAGGCGATGATGAGAATTTACGAACAACGCCACTTACAGACAGACTTGCGGACCGCTATGCCTACCTAATGGGACAGACAGCATCCGAACGTATTGGCCTAAGGGAGCACTTCAGGAAAGTCTACGGGCGCCGAAGTGATGTTGTGCATTCTCGAAGGGCTGCAGCACGGATTGATTTCAGAAACGAGATCGAAGCGCAAACCATGCTTTCCAACTTGATACGCAAGGAAGTTTCGGGTCTGCTCCGGACCCTTAAGATCTAGGATAGGAACAATACGGACCAGCTTCGAATTCGTTCCAAGCCGATCAAGCAGCAACCATTGCGCTCACGAAAACCAAAAGGGTCAGAGTGGTTTGGCTTTCTGACAGTCTGACATCCTACGTCGCGCGGGCTTTCTTCCCTCGCAAACCTCAGATTCGAATTGAATTTACTTCTCGAAAAGTCGGCGCCGGCGACACGGCAACGAGGCCGGCGCCGGCAATGCTGCGGCGACCGGGATCAGGCGGTCTGGCCGGCCAGTTCTTCGAGGATGGTGTCGCGTATCGACTCGACCTTGCCGGTTCCGGCCACCTTGATGTAGCGCCCGGCGGCGGGATCGCGGCGGCTCAGGCCTGAGTAGAAATCCACCAGCGGCCGGGTTTGCTGGTGATACACCTGCAAGCGGTGGCGAACGACCTCCTCCTTGTCATCATCGCGCTGGATCAGCGGCTCGCCGGTGATGTCGTCATGGCCGGCGACCTTCGGCGGATTGAACACCTGGTGGTAGGTTCGTCCCGAGCCGAGGTGCACCCGGCGGCCCGACATGCGCCGGATGATCTCTTCGTCATCGACCGCGATCTCGACCACGGCGTCGATGCGCACGCCGGCCGCCTGCATGGCTTCCGCCTGCGGAATGGTGCGCGGAAAGCCGTCGAACAGGTAGCCGTTGCGGCAATCGTCATCCTGCAGGCGGGTCTTGACCATGCCGATGATGATTTCATCGGGCACCAGGCCGCCGGCATCCATCACCGCCTTGGCCTGGCGGCCCAGCTCGGTTCCCTGCTTGACGTGGGCGCGCAGCATGTCGCCGGTCGAGATCTGCGGAATGCCGAATTTTTCCTTGATGTAGCCTGCCTGTGTTCCCTTGCCGGCCCCCGGGCCGCCCAACAAAATGATGCGCATTGCCTGCCTCCTCTCGAATGATTCGTGTGGCCGGCTTGTTTCGCGCGGCTCTGTCGCCCACCCGCTTGCCGGAGTGGCGGCACACACTCTAGATAATTCGGGCCGTAAGTAAAATCAGGATTTCTTACCGCATCGATAAGCGGCGGCGAGGTCGGCGCCGAGAGGCCCGAATTCCCGCATGCGACAATCCCCGCATGCCAGCCTCCCTCACCCTGCGCCACTTCCTGCTCGCTCTCGCGGTGGTCGCCGTCTGGGGCGTCAATTTCGTGGTCATCAAGTTCGCGCTCGGGGCTTTGCCGCCGATCCTGATGGCGGCCCTGCGTTTCTGTCTGGTGCTGCTGCCCGGCCTGTTCTTCTTCGCGCGCCCGGCGGTGCCGCTGGGCAACCTCGCGCTCTACGGCCTGCTGATCGGCGCCGGCCAGTTCGGCCTGCTGTATGTCGCAATGAACGGCCACATCTCGCCGGGCCTGGCCTCGCTGGTGATCCAGGTCCAGGTGTTCTTCACCGTCGGCCTGGCGATGCGCATCTCCGGCGAACGCGTGCGCGGCTTCCAGTGGTTCGCCCTGCTGCTGGCCGCGGGCGGCATCGTCGTGATCATGCTGCATACCGACGGCAGCACCACGCCGCTCGGCCTGTGCCTGGTGCTGCTGGCGGCGCTGGCCTGGGCCGGTGGCAACATCGCGGCGAAACAGGGGGCGCCGGCCAACATCCTGGCCTACGTGGTGTGGTCCAGCGCCTTCGCGGTGCCGCCGCTGATCGCGCTGTCGCTGGCGGTCGAAGGCTGGGCCGCGATCTCGGCGGCGCTGCGAACCGCCGATGCCGCGGCCTGGGCGGCGGTGGCCTGGCAGGCCTGGGGCAATTCGCTGTTCGGCTACGCGGCCTGGGGCTGGCTGCTGGCGCGCCACCCGGCGGCGACGATCACGCCGATGGCGATGCTGGTGCCGGTGTTCGGCATGGGCGCTTCGGCCCTGTGGCTGGACGAATCGCTGCCGCCCTGGAAGCTGACCGCCGCCGCACTGGTGATGGCCGGCCTGGCGCTCAACCTGTTGTGGCCCCGGCTGCGCGCGGCGCTGGCCGGACGCGGCTGAGCGAAAGTCGGCGCTGGCGCTACGGCGCCCCGAAAGCGCCTGGAGGACCGGAAATCCTTGTTTTATTCCCGATAACTGCGCACCGCTCAGCGATGGGATAATTTGCAGCTTCGAAACTCCGGCCGCGCCTGAAATGACGGAAAAAGACACCGCAATGCTAGCAAACCTGATTGCCGGCAGCCGCCGGCAGATGGAAAGCGACTTGTGCGAACTGTTCGAGGAAATCGGGCCTGCGCTGATCCAGGAAGCCGGCGAGCGCGACACGGCCGGCCACGACCCGGCCAGCCGCGCCGCCGCCGCTGCCCTCAAGCTGGCACTGCAAGCGCACTGGGACAAGGTGACGCCGGCATTAGCGACCAGCCTCGCCGGGCGTAGCCAGCAGGCGGCGAAGTCAGGCAACGGCTACGGCGACGCGCGAGCGCTGAAGATCGTCAACGATGCCGAGGTCGCCCTGCAGCTGGCCGCACGCGGAGTCCTCGAGCGCCTGACCACCGCCTGCCGCGAGGAGACCAGCGCGCTGGAGCAGCGGATTTCCTACCTGGTGCTGAGCGACGCCATGACTCGGGGCGACACGACGTTCAAGCTCGCGTCGCTGTGGTCCTGCGTCGAAACCGCCTGTACCGAGGTGAACGACGACGCGACGGCGGGCGTCCTGCTGCTGCAACTGGTCGGACAGCACCTCGCTGCGGAACTGCCCCGGCTCTATCGCGTCGTCAACGAAGTCCTGATCGACGCCAACATCATGCCGCACCTCAAGCAAAGCTACCGGGAGATGACGCTGGTCGACCCCCAGGAGCTGGCTGCCGAATCGGCCAGGATGGCCAGTGCCCTCGACCGGCTGGTGAAGGCGCGCAGCAAGGACGGCGCCGCCGGTGGGAGATCGGAA
>JAPTVL010000537.1 GCA_028065725.1 Betaproteobacteria bacterium | reverse complement strand
GACGTGGCCGCCATGGGCGGCGTGCATCAGCGCGGTGTCGCCGGCCTCGTCGGCAGCAGCACGGTCGGCGCCGGCTTCAAGCAATTTCTTGATCTGTGCGGCATCGCCCGACTGGGCGGCGGCGAATAATTCCTGGGACATGGGGCGCTCCTGCGTTTTTTCCGAATTGCGACAAGCGTACAATTGTTGACTGATTTAATCAACTATTATGCACTCATGCCCAACCGTTTAGCCACCGAATCCAGCCCCTACCTGCTGCAGCACGCCGACAACCCGGTCGACTGGTACCCCTGGGGCGCAGACGCGCTGGAAAAGGCGCGTCGCGAGGACAAGCCCATCCTGCTGTCGATCGGCTATTCGGCCTGCCACTGGTGCCACGTGATGGCGCACGACTGCTTCGAGGATGCCGAGGTGGCGGCGGTGATGAACCGGCTGTTCGTGAATATAAAAGTCGACCGCGAGGAACGACCCGACCTCGACCAGATCTATCAGGCCGCACATCAATTGCTGGCCCAGCGCGGCGGCGGCTGGCCGCTGACTGTCTTTTTGGCGCCCGACCAGACGCCGTTCTTCGCCGGCACCTACTTCCCCAAGACACCGCGCTATCAGCTGCCGGGTTTCATCGACCTGATGCAGAACGTCGCCCATGCCTGGCACGAGCGGCGCGGCGAAGTGCTGGCGCAGAATCAGGCGCTGCGCGACGCGATGGCGCAACAGCAGCCGGCGGCCGGCAGCCGGGCGGCCCTGTCCGACGCGCCGCTCGTCCAGGCGGTGCGCGACATGGCGCAGGCCTTCGATCCGGTGTGGGGCGGTTTTTCGCGCGCACCCAAGTTCCCGCGTCCGGGCGAACTCTTCTTCCTGCTGCGCGAAGCGCACCGCAGCGGCAATACGCAGGCGCGCGAGATGGCGCGGTTCACCCTGACAAAAATGGCATCAGGCGGAGTGGTCGACCAGCTGGGCGGTGGCTTCTGCCGCTATTCCGTGGATGAACAGTGGGCCATCCCGCACTTCGAGAAGATGCTCTACGACAATGGCCCGCTGCTGCAGCTCTATGCCGACGCCTGGGCGCTGACCGGCGACCCGCTGTTTGCGGACACCGCCGCGGGCATCGTCAGCTGGGCGCTGCGCGAGATGCGCGCGCCGGAGGGCGGCTTCTATTCCGCGCTCGACGCCGACAGCGAGGGCCACGAAGGCAAGTTTTATGTGTGGACACCCGAAGAAGTGCGTGCGCTGCTGAGCGAGGAGGAATACGCGGTGGCGGCGCCGGTATACGGTTTCGACTTGCCGCCCAATTTCGAAAATACGAGCTGGAATCCCATTCTCGCCAAGCCGCTGAACGAAATCGCGGCCGCGCTGGGGCTGACGGAGGAGGACGCGGCGGCGCGGCTGGCGCGCGCCCGCACCAAACTCTTCGCCGCGCGTGCAAGCCGAGTGCGCCCCGGGTGCGACGACAAGCAGCTCACCAGCTGGAACGCGCTGATGATCGCCGGACTATCGCATGCCGGACGGGTAATGAATCGTCCGGACTGGGTCGCCGAGGCGCACGCAGCGCTCGATTTCCTGCACCGGCATCTGTGGCGCGAGGGCCGGCTGTTCGCCAGCCACAAGCACGACGAGGCGCGCCTCAACGCCTATCTTGACGACTACGCTTTCCTGCTTGACGCGCTTTTGGAAACGCTGCAGGCAGGCTACCGCGAACAGGACCTGATCTGGGCGCGCGAACTTGCCGACGCCCTGCTGGCGCATTTCGAGGACACGGAAGCGGGCGGCTTTTTCTTCACCAGCCACGACCACGAAGCGCTGCTTACCCGTCCCAAGCCCGGTTACGACAACGCCACCCCTTCCGGCAATGGCGTCGCCGCGTTCGCCCTGCAGCGGCTCGGGCATCTGCTGGGCGAGCCCCGCTACCTGGAGGCCAGTGCGCGCTGCCTGCATCTGTTTCATGCGCAGCTGACCCAGCAGCCGATCGCCTATCCCACATTGCTTGCCGTGCTCGACGAAGCGCTGGTGCCGCCGCGCGCGATCCTGCTGCGCGGTCCGGCGGCGGCACTGCGCGAGTGGGCGGCGGCGCTGGGGCCGAAACTTGCCGCGCGCGACTGCCTGCTGGTTTTGCCCAATGGCGTCGGTTTGCCCGCGGCGCTGACCAGGCCCGAGCCGGATCACCCCACTGCCTGGATCTGCAGCGGCACGGCGTGTCAGCCTCCCGTCAGCGACCTGTCGGCGTTGCTGGCGTGAATCGGTGTATCAGTATTTGCTATTAGGAACCTGCGGCGGCGCCTGCTATCAAAAAAAGAGGCTGTTTGTCATCAGGAGCGATTATGAGCACACATACTGAACATCCTGTTTTCCATCCTCAGGCGGCCCGCATGGATTTGCCAGGCATCCGCAGCGTAACGATCGACCAACCGTTTCACTGGCTGCGCGAAGGGGCAAATGACCTGATCAAGGCGTGGCCGCTGAGCCTGTTCTACGGCGTTGTAATTGCCCTGCTTGGGTATGGCCTGATGCAGGCTGCGGCGGACCGGCCGCACTTGGCGATGGCGCTGACCTCGGGCTTCCTGTTCGTCGCGCCGGTCCTGGCCACCGTGTTCTATTGTCTGAGCCACCGGCTGGAGCATCACCACAAGCTGCCCAAGCTGTTCGTTCCCCTGCTGTCGTGGCGCGCCAATCCCGGTTCGCTGGGGCTTTTCACGGTGATGCTGCTGTTCGTGCTGATTTCGTGGGAGCGCATTTCGGCGATTCTGGTCGGGCTGTTTCTCAACGGCACCGGTATCGCCAGCCTGTCCGACCTGCTGAGCTTCAGCGCGGTGCAGCAGCACACCGACTTCGTGCTGGCCTACCTGGCATTCGGCGCCGTGCTGGCGCTGATGGTATTCAGCCTCTCGGTGGTGTCGCTGCCGATGATGCTGCATCGCAAGGTCGATTTCGCGACTGCGCTGGTGACCAGTTTCATGGCGACCAAGTTCAATTTTCCGGTGATGCTGCTGTGGGGTGTATTGATCGCTGCGCTGGTGGCGGTCGGCATGGCGACCAACTTCATTGCCATGGCCGTCATTTTCCCCTGGCTGGGCCATGCCAGCTGGCATGCCTACCGTGATCTGGTCGAGCGGGAATAACAATGTGTTACCGGGGTTGGTAGCAAATAACCAACATTCCAGCTTGCGCAGGGAGGGTTTTCCCTTAATATTGCAAGCGTGCAGAAATGCCTGATTAACCGATCCCCGGAGATAGATATTGTGATGAAGAAACTGATGATGACCGCGGCTTCCGCTGCACTGCTGGCACTGTCTGGCGCAGCTTCGGCCGACCAGGCGCTGGCACAGAAGAACGCCTGCATGTCCTGCCACGGCGTCGACAAGAAAATCGTCGGTCCCGCCTTCAAGGAAGTGGCGAAGAAGTACGCAGGCGACGCAACCGCGCACGACAAGCTGGTTGCCAAGGTGAAAACCGGCGGCAAGGGCGTGTGGGGCCAGATCCCCATGCCGCCGAGCCCGCAGGTCAAGCCGGAAGATGCCAGCAAGATCATCGACTGGGTGCTGGGCCTGAAATAATTCAGCTCATGCCTCATGAATGACACAAGGCCGACGTTCGCGTCGGCCTTGTGTTTTCTGGCCCCCGGGAAAGCCGGGCACAGCAGCCTTTGTGGTATAAATCGCGCGTTTCAGTTTGATTGCGGGGAAGTCCGAGATGATGGGTCACACTCTACGTTGGGCAGTCGTGGCGGCGGTAGCGGCGCTTGTTGCAGGATGCGGCGACAAGCCGCAGCAGAATGGCGGCAATCAAGTGGTGTTGATCGGCCAGGCTTCTCCGCTTACCGGCCCGCAGGCGCATCTGGGCAAGGACAACGAGAACGGCGCCCGACTGGCGCTGGACGAAATCAACGCCGCCGGCCTCACGCTGGGCGGCAAGAAAGTCGTGCTCGAACTGAAGAGCGAGGACGACGCAGCCGACCCCAAAACGGCCACCACGGTGGCGCAAAAGCTGGTGGACGAAGGCGTGGTGGGGGTCATCGGCCATCTCAATTCGGGCGCCACCATCCCGGCGTCCAAAATCTATTCCGATAACACGATTCCGCAGATTTCACCCTCGGCCACCGCGGTGGCCTACACCGCATCCGGCTTCAAGACGGCGTATCGCGTGATGACCAACGACGCGCAGCAGGGCACCGTGCTGGGGAATTACGCCGTGACCAAACTGGGTGCGAAGAAAATCGCCATCATCGACGACCGCACTGCCTACGGGCAGGGACTGGCCGACGAAGTGGAAAAGGCGGCCAAGGCTGCGGGCGGCGAAGTGGTGGCGCGCGAATACACGTCCGACCGCTCGACCGACTTCATGGCGATCCTCACCTCGATCAAGGGCAAGGCCCCCGACCTGGTGTTCTTCGGCGGCATGGATCCGCAGGCCGCGCCCATGATCAAGCAGATGAAGCAGCTCGGTATGCAGGCGAAATTCCTCGGCGGCGACGGCGCGCAGACGCCCAAGCTGATCGAACTGGCTGGCGCCGACGCCGAGGG
>JAPTVL010000101.1 GCA_028065725.1 Betaproteobacteria bacterium | reverse complement strand
AGCAGGGGGTCAAGGCGTTCTTCGCGCATGGGATTCTCCTGAAAGCGATGGACAGTGCAGACGCACGAAGGGTGTGCGTGGTGCCATGCTTGGGGCCGCAACGGCGGCCGATTCAGGATGTGCGCGGGGGAAACCACCTCGACGAAGGGACGATGGAAATCATGTTACACGCGCCGTGCGTCGGCGCAACTGGACCCGCCGCCGTCATCGACTGTTTGGAGCAGATCGGCGCATTGCAGCAAGCCGAGAACTCGGCAAGATCCAGGGTGCGGGCAGGGCTGAGTCAACGCAGGGTGGCGTCGGGGCACACCAGGATCCAGGATCCTCCGTCGTATCGATCTCCTGCGTTGCAGCCCGCAACCCCTGTTCTTGCGCGAACCTTTCGAACGTACGCAGTTCCAGGAACGAGTCAAATCGCAGTTGGAGGCAGCGCCGCCCCGCTGCGCCTTTGGTCCCGGTACTGGCAAAGAATGGACTGACCCCGTACACGGCGCAAATCTGCAGCAACTGCTGCGTCAGCGGGGATTCGATGGGTTGAACGAGATGCGTGCGAGCGCTCCTTTGCGGACAGTGTCGCCCAGAATCTGCGCAGCGCAAGCGCCGCACCCGCGTAGGTTCTGGTCGGCTGCAAGCATGGGCACGGCGTAGAGCGCTGCCGGCATGGACCCACACAGCATTTTGGGGTGCGTACGCTTCCTCGGGCGCATGGTCATGTTGTCTAATGACGCCATACCCCAGTCGCCCCGGCGACCCAGCCTCTTCCTCGCCTGAAAACTCATGACAGCTTCCCAGACCCTGTGGCTTTACGGCGCCGTGGTGATCCTGACCGCAGCCGCCTGCGCCACGCTCCCCCGCGCGATGGCGGCGCTTGCCGGACGGCTGGACCGACGAGGGGCCGGTCGGTTGCGTCTTGTGGTCCGCGACCAGGCGCTGCAGCACCTGGCGCGGGACGTCCATATCCTGGCCTACCTTCAGATCCTCGCCGTCGTGGTCCTCGCGATCCGCGCGCACGATCCGGCAATTGGCGTTCTCGTCGCGGCAAGCGGCTGGCTCGCTCTCACCTTGGCCGCATCCTCCCTGCGGCGCAGGGGGCGGCGGCTGCAAGGGATGTAGCCGGACCGTCCCAAAAATCGGCAGCGATGGCGCCCGTGCAGCGCGATCTATCATCCAAGACGATGACGTTTCAGACAAAGCCCGCGCGGCGTTGCAGGCTGCGGCGCTCGTTGTCAACCGGGTGGAAGATCTCGGCGGCGGTATACGCGCGCCCGGCATCCGACGGCTCTGGCACACCGGCGGCACGCGCCAGGGCGCAGCACTCGGCGAAGTCCAGAGGCCGAAAGCGCAGCACGTCGAAGCAGCGCCCGGCGCGCACCAGCGCAGGATCGACGTCGGCCGGGCTGTCGAGATTGGTCGAGAAGATCATCTTCTTACCGGCCAGGGTCACCAAGCCATCGCCGACCGATAGCAGCCGGTGCATCAGGGTGTTGCCCTGTTCACGCGAGGCGAGCATGGCGTCGGCGTCTTCGAGCACAAACACGCCGGTCTCGCCGCTGAGAAAGGCGCTCAGCGGTCGGTCGGTGGCGAGCAGCGCCGGGTCGTAGCTCACCAGGGCATCGCTGCGGGTGTGCTGCAGGTAGCCGCGAATGAAGGAGGTCTTGCCCGTCCCAGGCGGTCCCATGAGCAGCAGGACCGAAGCGGACGAGGCGGTGTAGGCGTCGTAATAGTCCTGCAGGGGTGCGCCCAGGAAGGGGAACATCTGCGGCAGCGCGCGCAGATCCTCGCGCAGGGGAAGCTCCACGGCCTCGCCGTATTCGCCGCCATGCATCCAGTGGATGGCGCATCCGGCGGCATCGAACGCCTCGCCAAGCTCGGCCGCGACGGCGCGGGCCAGCTCTGGCGAGCCCAGCACCGTGACCTCGGCGGGGAAGTCCGCGGCGGTGAGCGCGGCGCCCTGTGGTGGCGAGTCGGTGGTCTCGCGCAGAAGCTCGCGCAATGCGCTGCCCGCGCGCCGGTGGGCATCCTGGTCCATGCGCAGGATCATGAGCACACCGCGCTCGCCGTCGAAGGCCAGCGACGCCACGCGCCCGCCGCGGTCGGTGCCTGAGTACAGCGACCACGACGGCCGCGCCTCAAACCAGGCGTGCCAGCGATCCAGATGCACCCGCAATCGGAGGTGCTCAGTGACCGCGCAGCGGTGGCGCGCCAGCGTGGCCTGCCGGGCGCGGTCGACAAGGGTTGCGTACCAGGTGTCGTGTTGGATCGACGCAGGGATCGAGGTGCAGAGATCGGCGAGGGTTGCGGTCATAGGGAAGGAGGAAGGAGGTGAGGGTGGGGTGGGTCGATTGTGCGTGTATACGGGCGGGGCTCAGCAGCGCAGGCGTCACACCGCAAGCCATGGGATGCGCGCACGGCCCGCAATGGCACGCCATGCGCCAAAGTGGAGATCACTGATCCCCCTTCAGCGTTGGAGATACGTCCTCCATGGCAAATTCCTGTGGGCCGGGTTGGGTTCGGAGCCATCGAGGCCGGAATCCCTTCCGGCAGAGCATCACACCACAGCCGGCTGGGAGGACTTCGGTGTCGTTGGCATGGCGATCGGCAGCATGCGCGCGCCTGAGTCCCCAGTCAACGCGTGAAGAGTCAACGTGACGTCATACGGGTCGCGCTGACCGACAAGGCGAATTGCGGCGACTGCGTCACGCGCGATGGGGGAGTCGTGCGCCTGTGGTGTGGTCTGCATCCATGCCCAGAACCCGTCCAGCGAAGGTAAATCGGTGGCGCGCTGTTTTTTGAACTCGAACGGCAGGATGCCCAGGCGCTTCTGATGGCCGTCGCGCATCACCAGTTCGACCCAGACCAAGCGTTTGTCGTCCTCGAGCGCGAACAAAATCGGCAGGGCGTCGAGGGCACGTTCGCCAATCGCCGCTGCAACGATGCAGTCGCGCTCCTGTGGTGAGGCGATGGACTTGGCACAAGCGCATCGGTAGAGGTCGGGCGGCAACAGCTTCCAGCGCACCTCCTCGTAGTGCCGGGTGGTGGTGACCCGCGTGACTGTGAAACGCTCCCGGTCGGGATCGACCGCGGCAAAGACGACGAAGAAGGCAATCCGCTCGGGATCGAACACCAGCAGGCGCAGATCGCGGGGCGTCTGTGCCAGCGTCGCGCGCGCGTCGGAGGTTGTAGCCCACGCGAGGCGGGAGCCAATCGCGCGTTCGCAGATCGTGCAATAGCGGCCGTTGGCGATCAGTTCCACGAGATCGCTTGCGGTGATGCCAACGGCTTGTCGCAGTTGGGCCGCGATGCGATCGCCGACGCCCATGGAATACGCATCGATGCGGGACGAGGAGGTGTTGGCAGGCGGCGCCAAGGTGGCAGCGGGCGAGGCGCGGAATCGGAGAAGGATGGAAGTGAGCAGGTGGAGCATCAGGAACCTCGATGGATGGAGTTGCGATGCGTCCATCGTCCCAGCATCTTCCTCCGGTGCAAGTCGGGGCGACTTCTGGCAAGCGAAGCGGTCAGACAACACATCTCTAAGGTTCATGCGCGGCGGCAGGATCGGGCCTACCTTCGTCGCCTTGCAGAAGCGTCCCGACCGCTGCCATTACGAGAACATCGCCTGCAGCGATATCGGCGGCACGAGCTTCGACATGGCCCTGATCACGAAGGGCAATTTCGCCATCGCCTCCGATCCCGACATGGCGCGCCTGGTGCTCTCGCTGCCGCTGGTGGCCATGGACTCGGTAGGCGCCGGTGCCGGCAGCTTCGTTCGGCTTGACCCCTACAGCGGATCCATCAAGCTCGGCCCCGACAGTGCCGGTTACCGGGTCGGCACCTGTTGGGAAAAAAGCGGCCTCGACACGGTTTCGGTGTCGGATTGCCACGTCATTCTGGGGTACCTCAACCCGGACAACTTCCTCGGCGGCGCCATCAAGCTCAACGTCGAGCGCGCCCGCCAGCACATCAAAGTGTTGGCGCCGATGCCGATTTGAGCCACATGCCGATGGGCGAGTGAACCACGGCAGACGAACTGCGTGCGGCGTCAGGCTTGAATGTCGTCGCGCTCCAGCCGGCTCACCGCAAATCCGGCGCCTGGCTCAAATCGGCATCGGCGCCAACATCGTCTGCCGACCTGTGCGGGACGAAATCGCCTCGCTTGTTCAGAAATTGAGCACCTGATGATCGCCATGACGCGATTGCAGAGGCTGGAACTCGTGCGTCAGACAAGTACTTCAACGGCCTGCTCGTATGTCGCGTGCGCAGGCGTAGCCCCGATCTCCATCGGCGGCCGCTAGGATGTTCGTATGGTTCGCCGATCCGCTCCAGGCATTCGCCATCAGACGGTTTATTTTTTCAAAAAATACTTCAAAAAGTTTGGAAACAAGAATATTCAACCGCCTTGGTGAGATCGAGCCGAGGGATTGGGATGGCCTTTGCGCGCGCGGCTCGGTGGCCATGACGCGTGACTTCTGGGGCGTCATCGAACGCTCCGGCATGAACGACTTCGCTTACCGCTACGTCATTGTGTACG
>JAPTVL010000425.1 GCA_028065725.1 Betaproteobacteria bacterium | reverse complement strand
CCGACTCGGCGTCGAAGGTGGAAAACGTGGTCAATCCGCCCAGGAAGCCGGTGGCGAAAGCCAGGCGCATCTCGACCGGCAGCCCCATGTACGGCGGAAAATTGCTGATGACGATGCCCATCAGGAACCCACCCAGAAGATTGGCCGCCACGGTGCCCAGGGGCAGCGTCGGAAACACCGGATTGAGCAGCAATGCAAATCCGTAGCGCAGCCAGGCGCCCAGCACGGCGCCGATCGCGATACCACCCCAGATACTCCAGCTCATCGTGCTCCTTCGCGCGCTTGGCGCAGCCGTAATCGGTACGCAAAAATGCCTGCCGCGCCACGGGCAACGGCGCGACAGGCATCATCAACCGGAAGGGTGGTTCGGCCTAACGGCCGGGAGAATGCCATCTCCCTTTGGGGGCGATTCGACTGGCGATGCCGCGCAAGGTTCACGCGCCGCCGCTGCCCGTGGCGCCGACGAGCGTCTTCAGCAGCGCGGCCATCTCCTCGCGCGTACCGGTGACGCTGAGCTGATGTTCGCGCACGAAATCGATACCGAGGGTCGCCGTCACCGCGGTACCGAGGTCGTTACCTTCCTCGTCCAGGCGCTGGAAGGTTTCCAGCTTGCCGATCAGCACCACACGCGCCGCGTCCAGGAACCGTCCATCCGGAAGCTTGATCCAGCGTTGCATTGTCGTCCCCATGGCCCGGTGGTCAGCCACCGCACGGGGTGATGATAGGCGGCCTGTGCCTGCGCGCCAATCGCACACACGCCGCCTCTCCCCAGGTGTCGGCCGGGCAACCCGCGTTGACCGTCATGCCGGCACTCCGTAAACTGCGCGCCTCGCGAATGGGCGGTTAGCTCAGCGGTAGAGCACTGCTTTCACACGGCAGGGGTCACAGGTTCAATCCCTGTACCGCCCACCAGTTCGCGGCTTCCGGCGCAGCCGCAACCGGACCATACCCGCGTTGTTCGCGACTGCGTGTGCCCCGGATTCTTCGCAGTGCGCCCGGCCGCTGCATCGACGTAGTGACACGCTCTAGGGCTGCGGTGGTTCCGGCCAGTTGCCGTTGCCAAGATTGTGGGCACGGCTGACACTGATGCCGATGCTCAGCGCGAATGGATGGCGGGCGCTGCCGAACAGCTTGCTCATCTGCACATCGGCGCTTTCCCACTGGGTGGTGCCAAAAGCCTTGCTGTAACTCACCGCACCGGCGGCCCCGCCGCTGATGATGAGGGGATGCTCGGGATCGCCGTAGGCTTTGCTGGCGTTGATGTCCGCACTTTGCCAGCCCGAACTGCCCCAGTCGTTGCCATAGCCGTAGCCGGTGCTGAAATCGCCCCAGACGTGCGGCGCCATCGCGCTCTGCGCAGGTGGCGCGTCCTGGCGCCTGCGCGCGGGCGGCGCGAATGCCACGCTGGCCGGCGCCTGCGTCGAAGTCGAGGCAGCGGGTGTCGCCGCGCCAAACGTGTAGGGCTGCGCGGGCAAGGTCAGGTCGAGCGCCGGTGCCTTCGGCGCAACGGCGGCCGCTGCCAGCACCGGTGCCAATGCGAGCGATGCGAACAGCATGCGAGGCGCGAGTTTCATGGTGCGATCTCCAGGCACGCGCGCACGATACACCTCCAGCCTGGGGCCGGCGCAGCAGCGCGGCGCATCAGACAGCACGCATTGTGTTTGTCCTTTGCGCCGCGTGGTGCCAGGCGCGCACCGGGTTCAGGGATGCTGCAGGGTGCCGCCGCTGGCTGCCCAACCCGTGACGCCACCCAACACCGATGCCGCCTGTGCACAGCCGATCTGGCGCAGAGCCATGGCCGCGTGGCGCGAACGCCCGCCGCTGGCGCAAATGCAGAGGATGTCGTGCCGGGCCGGATCGATGCCATGTTGCCGCAGGGTGTCTTCGAGGTCACCGGCAAACGCGCCGAGCGGTATGTGCGCGCTGCCTGGCACCATGCCGCGCGCCACTTCGTGCGTTTCGCGCACATCGATCATGCGTGCGCCATGACCCAGCCGCTCGCGAGCGGTCCGGATGTCGATATCCAGGGGATGCGTGCTGTAGTCGGAACTCGGCATGAATGACCTCCCGTGCCTGTCACTGTTCATGGTATTGGACAAATCTAGAAAATCCGGCGCGCCGCGCGTTCAAGCGCCGGCGCCTGTCACCGCAGCCGGCGGGTCCGATCCGCGGGTGTCGTCGCCGGCTTGCCGGAGCGCGGCGGCCCGCATCGGGATCTTGAGGTACGCGACGCCGTTGCTCTCGGCGGGTGGCAGTGTGCCGCCGCGCACGTTGACCTGTATCGCCGGATACAGCAGCGTCGGCGCGCCCAGGGTACGGTCGCGTGCGCTGCGCATCTCGATGAACTGCTCGCGGCTGATGCCGTCACGCACATGGATGTTGCTGCGGCGCTGCTCGCCAATGCTGCTCTGCGCGCGGTGCGAGCGCCCGGCCGGCGCGTAGTCGTGGCACACGAACAGGCGCGTCCGCTCGGGCAATTCGTACAGTTTGCGGATGGAGTCATAGAGCATGCCGGCATCGCCGCCCGGAAAATCGCAGCGCGCGCTGCCGACATCCGGCATGAACAGCGTGTCGCCCGCGAACAGCGCATCACCGATCAGATAGCTGACCGAGTCGCGGGTGTGGCCCGGCGTGGCGATCACCCGCGCCGGTAGGCTGCCGATCTGGAACTGCTCGCCGTCGATGAACAGATGGTCGAACTGCGAGCCGTCTGTGCGAAACGCCGGCTCGAAATTCAGCGCGCGTCCGAAATACGCCTGTACGTCGCGGATGCCTGCCCCGATGGCGATGCGACCGCCCAGCGCCTCGCGTAGATGCGACGCGGCGGAAAGGTGGTCGGCATGCGCATGGGTTTCGAGGATCCAGTCAAGTTTCAGGCGCGACGCCTGCAGATACGCAGTCACCGCGCGGATGCTGTCGGTGGCCGCGGTGCCGGAGGCGTAGTCGAAATCGAGCACCGGGTCGATCACCGCCGCGCGCTGGGTAGCGGGATCGACGACCACGTGCGTCCAGGTTGAACTCGGTTGGTGGAAAAAGCTGGTCACGAGTGGCTGCATGGATGCTTGGTCGTTTTAATTTAGTTGCGTCTAAAATAAAATGTGTGCGGCATGGCCGAAATACAAGCACCGCGACTTGTGGTAGTCGTACGCAGGATGCCGGCGCGCCATGCACGATGGCCACCTCGCCTCAATGCGACCGGAAACAGCCCATGAATACCAGTGTCCCCCGCATCATCGAAGGCAGGCTGTACTGCATGGGTCAGCCCAGCGCGGACGATCTGCGCGCGCTGGCCGCCAAGGGCATACGCCGGGTGGTGAATCTGCGGCCGCACAGTGAATTGAACTGGGACGAGGCCGCCTGTGCTGTGGCATGCGGATTGGAGTACGTCAACATCCCTGTGGCGACGGTGGCCGACCTCGATCGCTCGCATGCCAGTGCGCTGCGTACGGCGCTGGAAGGCGACGCGCATGTCCTGGTGCATTGTGGCAGCGCCAACCGTGTCGGTGCGCTCCTGGCGCTGGTGGCGGCATGGGACTGGGGCCACGCGCCCGAATCCGCATTGGAGCTTGGGCGCAACGCGGGATTGACCGCGCTGGAGCCCGCGGTGCGCGCCCGCCTCGACCTGCCGCTCGACTGAAGCCGGGTCACGTGGCAGGGATACGCGGGGCGTTGCTGATCCGCCCCGCGCAGAGCTGGCCGGCAAGCGCTGCCTCGCCGGCGATGACTTACGCCAGGTCGAAGCGGTCCAGATGCATCACCTTGCCCCAGGCTGCGGCGAAATCCTGGACGAACTTCGGCGGTGCGTCGGCCTGACCATAGACCTCGGCGATGGCGCGCAGCTGCGAGTTCGAGCCGAATACCAGATCGGCCCGGGTGGCGGTCCATTTGACCTTGCCGCTCTTGCGCTCGCGCACTTCGAAGATTTCCTTATCCTCGGTCGCCGGCACCCAGGTATTGCCCATGTCCAGCAGATTGACGAAGAAGTCCGTGGACAGCGTGCCGACGCGGTCGGTGAACACGCCGTGCCCGGAGCCGGCGAAATTCGCGCCCAGTACACGCAGGCCGCCGATCAGCACGGTCATCTCCGGGGCGGACAGGGTCAGCAGTTGGGCCTTGTCCACGAGGAAGTGCTCTGTGGCGATTTCCTTGAACTTGTCGCTGCGATAGTTGCGGAAGCCGTCGGCGATCGGCTCGAGCACCGCGAACGAGGCGGCATCGGTCTGCTCGGCGCTGGCATCGGTACGACCGGGCTTGAATGCGACTTCCACCGGATGACCGGCTTTGCGCGCGGCATCTTCGACGGCGGCATTGCCGGCGATCACGATCAGGTCGGCCAGCGAGACCTTCTTGCCGCCACGAGCCTTGGCGTCGAAGTCCTTGCGGATGCCCTCGAGCACGCCCAGTACCTTGGCGAGTTGGGCCGGCTGGTTGACCGCCCAGTCCTTTTGCGGCGCGAGGCGGATGCGCGCACCATTGACGCCGCCGCGCTTGTCGCTGCCGCGGAAACTCGCCGCGGCTGACCAGGCCGTGTAGACGCATTCCGC
>JAPTVL010000232.1 GCA_028065725.1 Betaproteobacteria bacterium | reverse complement strand
GCTTTTTCCTCATTGATCCGGTGCTCCGCGACAAGGGCTATAACGACCATCAGTGGCTCAAGATGGAAACGCCCGCACCCGTCGAACCTACCGGCCCCAAGGGCCGCCGCCGCAAAGGTGCGGGCCGCACCGACTACCTGCTGTGCGTACAGGTCGGCGATATGCCCAAGCCGCTGCCGGTTGGCGTGCTGGAGGCCAAGAAAGAAAACGAAGATCCGCTCAAAGGTATGCAGCAGGCCAAGGGCTATGCCGATTGCCAGCGCTTCGACGTGAAATACGTGTTCGCCACCAATGGCCACAAATACGGTGAGTTCGACCTGTTCACCAAGTTGCAAAATGGGCCGTTTCCGTTTCCCGACTTTCCGCCGCACCCAGACCTCTCCGCACGTTACGCCAAAGCTACCGGCATCGATCTTTCAAAACCTCAAGCCGCCATGCTGTTTCAGGCCGACAGCCCCGCCTGGGCGCAAAGCCGTTATTACCAGGACGCCGCCATTCGGGCCGCATTTGAAAAAATCCTCCTTGATGACCAGCAAGGCCGGCCGTCACGCGTTTTGCTGGCACTAGCGACCGGCTCGGGGAAAACCATCATCGCCACCAACTTGCTGTGGCGCTTGAGTCAGGCCGGGCAACTGCCCAAACCTGCGCTTTTTCTTTGTGACCGCGACGAGTTGCGCGAGCAGGCTTACACCAAGCTCAAGGCCGCATTCGGTGATAACGCGCGCATTGTCGAAACCAGGCAAGGCGGCAACGCAGCGCAAAACGCCCGCATTCACATCGCCACCTACCAGACGCTCGGACTGGACGACGAGGAAGGCTTCGCCAGCTTCCTCACCGAGCACTATGGAGACGATGCCTTCAGCGTCATCATCATCGACGAATGCCACCGCTCGGCCTGGGGCAAGTGGTCGGAAGTATTGAAGCGCAACCCGAACGCGATTCACATCGGCCTGACCGCGACGCCGCGCAAGTTGCACGAGGCCAAAAATGCACCCGCCGAAGATCAGGAAATCACCGCCAACAACCGCAAGTACTTTGGCGAGCCGGTCTACGAATACACCCTGATCCAGGCGCAGGAAGATGGCTACCTCGCCGCCTGCGAAATCGTCAAACGCAAGGCCAGCATCGATAGCCGCACATTCACCAAACAAGAAATCCTCGATGCCAAGGTCAAGGACATTCGCACCGGCACACTACTGACCGACGCCGACCTGACCAAGGACGAATACACCGGCAAGGACTTCGACGACGAACTGTTCATTGAACTGCGCACACCCAAGATGTGCGAGGACCTGTTCCAGTTGCTGTGCGGCAACGGCGGTCCGGAACAGAAGGTCATCATCTTCTGCACCCGCGAAATCCAAGCCGACCGCGTGACCCAGCACATGAATAACCTGTACACGCGCTGGTGCAAGGAGCAAGGGCAGACGCCGAAGGATCACTACGCTTTCAAATGCATGGGCGGGCCGAACAACGGCTCGGACATGATCGAGCCGATGCGCGGCTCCGGCGAGCGCGCCTTCATCGCCTGCACGGTAGACCTGCTGGAGGCGGGTGTGGACATCGAGCGCCTGAACGCCGTGGTGTTCTTCCGCTACCTGCAATCGCCCATCAAGTTCTACCAGATGGTCGGTCGCGGCACCCGCATCCACGAAGAAACGAACAAGTACAAGTTCTGGCTCTACGACTACACCGACGTCACCCAGCTCTTCGGCACCGACTTCATCACCAAGCCGCCGCGCCCCGGTGGCGGAGGGTCTGATGACGATGACACGGGCGGTGGTGGCGGAGGTGGCGACGACGGTCCGAAAGTAGCCGAGGTGTGCGGCGAATATGTCGGGATAAATCCGCAGGGACGCTTTATCCTCAGTCGTCGCGATGGCCGCGACACGCCGATTCCGGTCGACGAATACCGCCGCGAAGTGATTCAGCGCGTGGTCAGCGAAGCGCACAACCTCGACGATTTCCGCGCGCTGTGGATCGAGGCGCAGAAGCGCCGCCAACTGATCGACCACCTGCTGAGCGACAACTTCAGCCCGGACGTGATCCGCGAGATCGACCAGATGAATGATTTCGATCTCTACGATTTCTTCGGCCACCACGGCTACCACGCCCGCGCCCTGAAGCGCCCCGAACGCGGCGCGCTGTTCATCACACACAACCAGAGCTGGTTCAGCGGCATGAACGGCAAAGCCGCCATCGTGCTCACCGGACTCGGCCACCAGTTCGCCCAGGGCGGCACCGACGCGCTGGAAAGCCAGAATCTCTGGGAAGTGCCTGAGATCAAGCAGGCCGGGGGGCTGGATGCGCTGCGGGTGCTGGGCAAGCCGGTGCAGGTGATGCACGAGGCCAAGGCGAGGTTGTTTGGGGTATGAATAAGGTTCCGCTTGGCAATATTTGTCGCTTTGAGTACGGGAAAAGCTTGCCCGCAAAAACGAGAAATCAAGGCGCGGTGAATGTTTACGGATCGAATGGTGCGGTTGGCACCAATGAGGTTGGCTATACCGTTGGCAAGACGATTATTGTTGGCAGGAAAGGGTCCATCGGAGAGATTCACTTGTCTGAAGGGGCATGCTGGCCAATCGATACGACGTATTTCATTGACGAACATTGCGCCGATTGCAATCTTGAATGGCTTGCATATGCTTTGAAGTATTTGAACTTGGGAAGTCTGAATAAAGCCAGCGGCGTACCAGGACTCAATCGTGACGATGCCTATGCTCAGTTAGTTGTATTGCCAGAAAGCGAAGAGCAACAACGCCAAATCGCCGCCCGCCTGAAGGACCAACTTGCCGAAGTGGAAAAAGCCCGGCAGGCGGCGCAGGCGCAGTTGACAGACAGCCGCCTGTTGCGTAGTCGTATGCTCAAGGAATTCTTTGCGGAATTGGATGCCGCGCCGAAGAAAAGGATCGGCGACTACGCCGCAACCACCAGTGGCTCGACGCCCTCGCGAGGCAACAAGCAGTATTGGCAACCGGCGGAAATAGCATGGGTGAAGACCGGCGAAGTGGCCTTCGCGCCGATCACCGTTACCGAAGAAGCGATTTCTAAAGCGGCGCTAGCCGAGTGCTCGCTCTCGCTGTTGCCGCCCAAGACCATCCTCATCGCGATGTACGGACAGGGAAAGACACGCGGGCAGTCAGCCATTCTGGAAATCTCCGCGACCACCAATCAGGCCTGTTTCGCCATTCTGCCCAATGACACCTGGCAGCCGGACTTCCTCTATCTCTGGCTGAAGTCGTCGTATCAGGATTTGCGCGACCTCTCGGAGGATCGGGGAGGCAATCAAGCCAACCTGAACGGTGCGCTGCTGAAGGCGCTGGATGTGCCGGCACCCAGCAACGCCGAGCAGCAGCGCATCGTGGCGCGAATTCAGGCTGCAATGAGCGAAATAGACGCATTGGAAAATTCAAGCAAGGCCGCGCTGGAGGACATCCATCGCCTTCCCAACCGTGTGCTCGCGCAAGCCTTCGACCAGTAGGAAGACGACCATGACCGACAAACGCATCGCCCAGCAACACCACGCCACATTCGAGGAAGTCCGCCAGTTCGACGAGGACGGTAACGAATTCTGGTCGGCACGCAATATTGCCCCGCTGCTGGAATACCAGGACTGGCGCAACTTCATGCAGGTGGTGGATAAGGCACGGCTGGCCTGCGAACAGTCAGGTCGTCCAGTTGCCGACCATTTCGGTGATGTCACCAAAATGGTCGGCATCGGCTCCGGCGCACAGCGCCCGGTGCCCGATGTGCATCTGTCACGCTACGCTTGTTACCTGATCGTGCAGAACGGCGATCCGGCAAAGCCGGTGATCGCCAATGGACAGACCTATTTCGAAGTCGGGCGCAAGGTGCGCCAGACAATTGATGAGTTGGGTGGCACCATGCCGGAGAACCTGCCCAAACCCGAATCGAGCATCCAGCAGATTGAGTCGGCGAAGAAAAAGCTGGCGAAGAAGAAAGCGGAGAAATAGGACCGATGGCCAGATTCAGAAATAACCCGGAAGGCAAGATGACGGTTAGCCGGGCCAAATCGCCCAAGGCCATCGCCTCCACGCAGTCGCTGTCGAGCTTCGTCAAAAGCATCTGCGATGTGATGCGCCGCTCCAACTGCGCCAGCGCTTTGCAGTACGTGCCGGAGCTGACCTGGATCCTGTTCCTGCGCATTCTGGATGCCCAGGAAGCAACGGCGCGGGAAGAGGCCGAAGTGTTGGGCGCGAAGTTCTCGCCCGCACTGCACAGCCCTTACCGCTGGCAGGACTGGGCCGCACCGTATTCCGACAAACCCGGGCACCAAAAAACCCGCGAAGGCAAACCCTTCGGCTGGAAGCGGCAGGAATTGTTTGCGGCGGGCGACGGCAAGCTGTTCGAGTTCATCAACAAGGAACTGCTGCCGCATCTGCACAGCCTGGACATCGACACCCGCACCGGCCTGCCCAATCCGGCGGCCAGCCGCAAGCAGCGCATCATGGGCCGCACCATGACGGCGGTGGAAAAGGTGCGCGTCGATTCTGAAGCCAACCTGCGCGACATCCTTGACAAGGTGCACCAGATCAACATTGATCATGTCGATGATCAG
>JAPTVL010000443.1 GCA_028065725.1 Betaproteobacteria bacterium | reverse complement strand
CTGAACCGGTTTACGATCCAGTTCGAAGACAGGATGCCTCAGCATTAACCGAAACTCCGTTTACACAAAATTCGGGATACCCCCAAAAAGAAATGAGTAGAACAATACAGACAGACCACAATTTACACGCCACTCTCTCCACCATCCCCTTAGCCCGGACCTTGAGCTGTCAGCGACAATAATCAATGAGCACCCATGCAAACGGCAGCAGCATGCAAACGCTTTTTTCCCTGATCGAATCCCCCTTCCACCCCGACTTCAGCGCCCTGTATCAAAAGCTTGGCATTGCGACGCAGCGTTTCGACTCTGCCCGCAATCTCCACCGGGCGTTGCAGAAACAGCCGCCGGATTTTTTCGAGGGGGAGTTCATTTACGGCTGGGGCAACAATTACGCCGGCGCAAACGTCTCCAATCTGGACGTCACGCTCAGGTCCCTGCAACGCTTTGCGCCACAGGCAAAGATGATCGTGTTCATGCATCCGCGTGAAGAAGACCATATCGGCAAGCTGCTGGAACTGTTTCCCGTCCATGCGGTGTTGACCTACCCGGTGAGCGAGCAGGCGATGCAGGCCGCATTTCAAACCCCGGTGTAAATCCGTTGTCAGGACACGAGTCGATGAGCATCACGCCCTTCCAGGCGTGTGCCTTCCCCCTTCGGTTCCGACCCCTGTTTTTTATGCTGCTTCACCTGACCCAAGATTACGATGACGCCGAACATCACCATTGTTAGAGCAACCGCCAAGGATTCGCATGAAGTCAGCGAAATGGCCGGCGAGTTGCTGAGAGAGATCATGGATGCCATTGGTGTTCAGGCATTCAATTTCGATATCGAGGAAACAACAGACCGGCTCATGGACTTTCTCAACCGGGAAAAGTATTTCGTATTCGTTGCGCGCGACGAACAACACAGTGCGGTCGGGTTCATTGCGATGGTTGAAAGCCATGCCCTTTACGCCGAAGGCACCTTCGGAACCATACCCGAGCTATACGTGCGTCCCGGATTCCGCTCAAGGAATGTGGGGCTCGATCTCGTGGCCCAGGCAAAGTCTTTTGGCAAATCGCGTGGCTGGACGCGGCTGGAAGTGACAACCCCACCGCTTCCCCAGTTTGACAAGACCTTGGCATTTTATGAGCGCGAAGGTTTCGCCATTACCGGCGGGCGCAAGCTGAAGGTCGCGCTATGAGCGTCACGCCCTTCCAGGCGCTGGCCTGCCCGCTGGACGGCACGCCCTTGCATTGCACGGGCTCTGCCTGGACCTGCGCGTCCGGCCACAGTTTCGACATCGCCAGCCAGGGCTACACGAACCTGTTGCCGGTACAACATAAACGCTCGCGCGATCCGGGCGACAGCAAGGAGATGGTCGCGGCGCGTCGACGGTTTCTCACGGCCGGCTTCTACCAGCCGATTGCCGCTGCGGTGAGCCGGGCCGTGCTGGCCGATCTGCCTGCTGACGCAACCCTTAGCTGTCTCGATGCCGGCTGTGGCGAGGGCTACTACCTGCGCCAGCTGGCCTCAGCGGTGGGGGATGAACAAACCCTGGCGCTGCTCGGGCTGGATATTTCCAAATGGGCGGTGTTGTCGGCGGCGAAGCAGGACAGGCGACCCAACTGGGTGGTGGGCAGCAACGCCCACCTGCCGGTGCTGCCGGGCACGCTGGACCGGGTGCTGTGCCTGTTCGGCTTCCCCGTGTATGCGGAGTTTGCGCGGGTGCTGAAGCCGGGCGGTCTGCTGGTGCAGGTCGATGCCGGGCCGGATCATCTGCGCGAACTGCGCGAGATCATCTACCCCAGCCTGAAACCGGAACGCCCGGCCGACCTGCAGACCCCGGCAGGCTTCAGCCGCTTGCCGACGGAAACGGTCCGCTTCGCTATCGAGCTGACCAGTGCCGGGCAGATTGCCAACCTGCTGGCGATGACGCCGCATCTCTACCGCGCCAAGGCCGAGGGCCGCGCGGCGGCCGCCGCGCTGACGGCGCTGTCGCTCAGCGTGGATGTTCGGCTGACGTGTTTTGAACGGGCCAGGGTCAGACATAGCGAGAAACAGATTGGCCCAGACTGAGCGGCCCCCTTTGGTTTCCGACGCCTTGGAAGAACCGCTCGCCACGCGCCTGCGCCTGACGGAATGGAACTGCGTGGCGTACCAAACGCTGGCATCCAACTGAGGCGGCAGTCACCCGGATGCATGCTTCAGCTTGATCGCCCGGGAGAATCGTAGTGCGGATGCCGCTCGGAACCGCCTGATGGCAATTTCGTTAGCGGCGTCTATTCTTACTATGGGTTTGCGTGGGTAAAGCCGGGCTGCCTGACTCGCCGCCAGTCATGACTCAAGGATGAAATGGGGCGGCGTCCGTCCAGTTTCATGTCGGAAGTGTCTGCAACTTTGCAAAAGGAGCGCGAAATGGAGACCATAGATTTTCTGGTGCATATAGAAGAGACGCTGGATGAAGCAGCGCTTCAAGCCATCGAGGATTCGATCCGCGATGGCAAGGCGGTGGCTGCTGCCAGCCACCAGGCCAGCAATCCCCATATCATCCAGGTCGTCTACGATTCGAACCTGACCCATGCCAAAGACATTGTTCAGGCGATCCGCAATCACGGCGTGCATGCACAGGCGCTTGGGCTTTAAACCAGGGAACTGCGGGCGCGCGGGCGGCTCCCTGGCGCCCGGCCGGCTGATGCGCTTGTGCCGCCGATGGCCGGGTTGATCAGGCGTTAGTTACCGTCCCGCAGCATTGGACACGCATCGATACGCCGGTATTCTTGCGCGAACCGTCCGAGAGCCGGGGAGAGACGAAGCATGAAAGCGATTCTGATGCACGCCCCTGGCACGCCGCAGGTTCTCGGTCTCGCCGACGTGCCGACCCCGCAAATCGCCCATGACACCGACCTGCTGGTGCGCCTCAAGGTGGCCGGGGTCAATCCCATCGACACCAAGCTGCGCGCCAAAGGCACCTACTTCCCCGAGCGCATGCCCGCCATCCTGGGCTGTGACGGCGCGGGCGTGGTCGAGGCAGTCGGCGCCGGCGCGAGCCGCTTCAGGCCGGGCGACGCGGTCTACTTCTGCAACGGCGGCATCGGCGGCCATCCCGGCAACTACGCCGAGTATGCGGTGGTGGACGCGCGTTTCGCGTCACGCAAACCGAACAGCCTGGACTTCAACCAGGCCGCTGCCGCGCCGCTGGTGCTCATCACCGCCCGGGAGGCCCTCTACGACCGCGCCCGCATGACTGCCGCCAGACCGTGCTGATCCATGCCGGCGCCGGGGGCGTGGGCCACGTCGCCAGACAGCTGGCCAAGGCGGCGGGGTGCTGCGTGCTCACCACCGTCGGCTCCGCCAGCAAGGCCGCGTCGCCAGACAGCTGGGCGCCGACGAGGCCATCCCTTACCGCGAAACCCATTTCGTCCAGGCCGTGCTGGACCTGACCCAGGGCCAGGGCGCCGACATCGTGTTCGATACCGTAGGCGGCGCCACCTTCAGCGACAGCTTTGCAGCCGTCCTCCCCTACGGGGATCTCGTCACCCTGCTCCAGCCCGGACCGGAAACCGACTGGAATATCGCCCGCCTTCGCAACCTGCGAATCAGCCAGGAACTGACCCCCATGTACTTCGGCTGGACCGACGCGCAGCAGCACCAGGCATGGATACTCGAACAATGCGCAGACCTGTTCGACGCAAACACGCTGCGCGTTCACGTGGACAAGGTACTGCCGCTTGGTGAAGCCGCAGAGGCGCATCGATTGATCGAAGCCGGCGAGATCGCCGGAAAGGTGGTCCTCGCCTTAGACTGAATGCAACCAAAGGGGTCGCCCATTAGCCGACCGTAGTCAAGCGCGCGGACGTAACCGAACCGTCGCTAGACAGTGTCGTCACAAGATATTGAGCGTCGCAATTGCCTGCGAACAGCGGCCTGGTGCCGCTGGCGTTTCATGTGGATTACTGGGACCGCTTGGGTTGGCGTGACCCGTTTGCCCAGGCCGCGTTCAGCCAGCGCCAGCGCGACCGCAACAGCGGGCAGGGCTGGGTGTACACGCCGCAAGGTGATGCTCGACGGCAAGGATTTCCGCGCCTGGCATCGCGGGCTGCCCGCCCGCTCGAACGTTTTCGCCCAGGCGAGCCTTGCGCTCACCCTCAACCAAACGCCAGAACGCATCGAGGTCAAGGCCGAAAGCCGCTTCGCCACCCCAGCAGCCGGGCTCGATGCGACGCTGTACCTTGCCCTGCTTGAAAACCGTCTAAGTTCAAAAGTCACCGCCGGAGAAAACGCCGAGCGCACCCTGCATCACGACCATGTCGTGCGCCAGTTGACCGGTCCGCTCGATCCGCGCCGCGCACGCCACAGCTTCAAGCTGCGACCCGGCTGGAAGGCCGCTGACCTGGGCGTGGCTGCGTTCGTGCTGGATGCACAAGGCGCGACCCTGCAGGCGCTGGCCCGGACAGGTTGCCCCTGGTTTCACCCCCCTGTTCAATCCGGGCGGCAGAAGTTAGCAACACGCTGCTCCCTCACGACCTGTCCGCCGAGTGTTGCATTATTGTGGGTCAAGGGGAATTTGAGCAAGGCGCTCGCGGGGCTTGCGGGGCTTGC
>JAPTVL010000157.1 GCA_028065725.1 Betaproteobacteria bacterium | reverse complement strand
GTCGGTGTCGGCATGCATGGGGGCTCCTCCTGGTGGTCGGGGTGGATGCGGGGGCAAAGGCTGCCTTGGTTATTTCGCTCATCCATCTTTATAGTGGAATGACACGGACACGGAGGGTGAACCATGCGATGGGCAGCAGTGCTGGGTTTGGGCGCGGCCGTGTATCTGGGGCTGGGGCTTTATCTCTATGTGTTCCAGGCACGCTACGTCTTTTTTCCCGAGCTGCCGTCGCGGCAGGTGGATGCCACCCCGGCCGACATCGGGCTGCCATTCGACGCGGTCACGCTGCGCACCGCGGATGGCGAAATGCTGGCCGGCTGGTTCGTCCCGGCGCCAGTAGCGCGCGGCACGCTGCTCTACCTGCACGGCAATGGCGGCAACATCGGACACCGTCTCGACCAGATCGAGGTGTTCCACCGGCTGGGGCTGAACGTCTTCATCATCGACTACCGCGGCTATGGCGCCAGCAGCGGCAAGCCGAGCGAGGAGGGCACCTATCAGGACGCGCTGGCGGCGTGGAACTGGCTGGCGCAGGAGACGCGCCTTGCGCCGGAGCGGATCGTCCTGTTCGGCGAATCCCTCGGCGGCTCGATCGCGGCCTGGCTCGCCGCCCGCCAAGCGCCGGCAGGACTGATCATCTACGCCAGCTTCACGTCGGTGCCGGAGATGGCCCAGGCCGTGTATCCGATGTTTCCGGCGGCCCGGCTGGTGCGCTATCGCTACGACACGCGGGCAGCGCTCGGCAAGGTGAACTGCCCGGTTCTGATCCTGCACAGCCCGGAGGACGAGATCATTCCATTCAGTCACGGGAAGGCCTTGCTCGAGGCCGCGCGCGAACCGAAGCGCCTGGTCGAGCTGCGCGGCGGGCACAACGATGCGTTATGGGTCAGCCGCGAGATCTATCCGCGGGAAATCGGGGCGTTTTTTCAAACGTTCTTGTCCAGCCGGGGCGGACCGGACACGATGGTCGCCGAATAACAGTCGCCGCGAAAACCAGGCCATCTGCTGTTGCCCACCAAAAAATATCTTCACTTGCTTCTGGAATAAATTCCGCCCTTGCACTGTTTACTCCATGGCAAGGGGTCTACGTGCGATGGGACGGTGCCGTCCTGACCATGGCCCACAACGTAATTCCCAACCCATTTAAAGTGGATTTTGTGGTGAACGGGCCCTGACGACTGCGCTTGATAGGTGCCTTTTTCGCCGGTTTATTTGAGGAGAATCACATGCGATTTACCCGCAGAGACGTACTTAAGCTGGCCGCCCTGGGGGCCCTGAGCAGTGCGGCCGGCATGCGCCCGGCGATGGCCGCCTCGCCGATGAGCAGCGTCGCCGATGCCGGCGAGGACCGTGTGTTCATCTGCAACGAGGACTCCAACACCCTCAGCGTCATCAGTCCTTACAGCAATACGGTGGAGTCCACCGTCAACCTCACCAGCTTCGACGAAGATCCGCGCCCGCCCTTCCGTTTCGTTACCGGCGGCGTGGTGCCCACCCACGCGGCGATGATCCACAAGCCCCTCTATCATGGCGCCATCTCCATCCACGGCGCCGCGCCTTCGCCCGACTCCAGACTCATCGCCACCACCGGACGCGGCAGCAGCAACGTCTATCTCATCGACACCCGTACCCGATCGGTGGTCGGCAACACCGCCAACCCCCAGGCCAGCGACCAGACCAACGCCCAGCGCCTGTCCAGCGGCATCCTGATCGGGCGCGAACCGCACGAGCCCACCTTCACCCGCAACGGCAAGGAGTTGTGGGTCACGCTGCGCGGCGAGGACCGCATCGTGATTCTCGACGTGGCGCGCGCGCTCAAGCAGGTGGGCGGCACGGATGCGGGTGCGGTACGCCAGTACTTCGGCACCCTCAACGGCCCCGCCCAGGTGTGGTTCAGCGCCGACGGCAAACTCGCCTTCGTCATCTCGCAAAAGCTGTCGAAGGTCGACGTGTTTCAGGTCAACGCAGACCGTCACGGCTACAGCCGGCCGAAACGCAAAACGACCCTGGATCTCAAGGCCCAGGACCCCTTCGGCTTCACGCCGTTTCAAAAGACCACGCCGGACGGCAAGGAAGTGTGGTTCTCCCACAAGCTGGCCGACAGCGTTTCCGCCTGGGAGGCATCGGGCGAGCATCGCCTGCTCAGCCACGTGAAATTGGGCGACAAGGCGCGGCCCAACCACGTCGAGTTCGTGGAGAACGCCAACGGCCGCGCGGTCTATGCCAGTCTCGCGCGGGTGGACGACGGCGGTCCCGGCGGCGTCGCATCGAGCCAGATCGCCATCATCGACCGCAGCGCGCCCGCGGGCAGCCGGCAGGTGGTGGGCCATTTCTTCACCCGCGGCCGCGAGTCCCACGGCCTGTGGACCAACCCCGATGGCACGCGGCTCTATGTCGCCCACGAGCAGGACGAGCTGCCCGGCACGCCGGCCGAAGGCCAGACCGTGTGCAGCGTGTTCGACGTCAGCGATCCGTTCAAGCCCGGCTTCATCGCGCAGATCCCGCTCGGCAGCCTGGGCCTGCCTTCGGGAAAACTGCGCAACAAGAAAAGCATCAACCTGGTCTACGTGCGTCCCGGCGCGCGCAGCCAGGCTGGCTGAGGCGCGGGGCATGAGACGGCTTGCGTACATCGCGGCCCTCGCGCTGGCGCTGCCGGCGAGCGCTTTGTCTGAAACCGGCGCGGCGGATCACGCCCATCACGGTACGGTCGCGCAGGAGGAAGCGGCGCGCTACCCGGCGCCGTTCCAGCGCTTCATGAGCGAGATGGATCGTGACATGAAAAAGATGATGGCCGACATGCATCGCCCCGGTTTCACCGGCAACGCCGACGTGGATTTCCTCGCCATGATGATCCCGCATCATCAGGGCGCGGTGGACATGGCGCGCCTGCTGCTGATCCACGGCAGGGATCCCCTGACGCGGAAGCTGGCCGAGGAGATCATCGCCTCCCAAACCACCGAGATCGCCGCCATGCGGGCGCGCCTGGAAATTCTGCGGCGTGCGCCGGATGCCGGCCCGGGCGAGTTTCCGGCCCTGGATGGCACGCGCGGGGTGCGCGATTGAGTTTCTGTTCAGGCGTGCATCAGTCGTACTTGCAGTCGGCCAGATGCGCCCGCCATTTGGCGTCCAGGGTCGCCTGGGCCTCGGCGTCGCCATCGATCGCGGCCAGCAGTTCAGGGCCTGCCCGCAGTTCCACGCGCTGCCAGCCCGACCCGGTGGCGCATTCCACGATCACCGCCCACATCCCCTCCCTGGGCTCGACCGCATAGAGGTGGGCGGAAAGTTTCATCCCATCGAGAAGGCTACTCACGGCAACCTTGGCCCGCGCCAGATCGACTTCGTCAGGGGCTGCCATGATTCAGTCGCCGAACCGGTGCAGGCGCGCGTGCCCGCAGCAAGAAGAATGGTTCATGAACCCCCCGTAAAAAAACATGGCTGGAAAGCTCATCATAGTGCCTGGGCGGGCACTTCGCTTTCCTCAGGCAAGCACCCCGGGCCCGTTGCAGGCCAGGCCAGCCGATCGGCTAATTCGTCGCGTTCGAACTTCTAGCCGCGTTCAAACTTTTCGATGCGCTCGGTTTCCGCCACCGCATCCGCCACCCAGGCCTGCAGCGCGGGCAGCGCCAGCACCGCGTCGGCATAATCCTTCGCCGCGCCCGTCAGCGCCACGCCATAGGTCTGGAAGCGCAGCACCACCGGCGCGTACATGGCATCGGCAATGCCAAAGCGCCCGAACAGAAAATCGCCCCCGCCGCCAAACCGCGCGCGGCAATCCGTCCAGATCGCCAGGATGCGTTCGATGTCCGCCAGGCATTCCGGCGTGCGCCCCTGGCCCGGACGGCGTGCGCGAATGTTCATCGACATGTTCTGGCGCAGCGCATCGAAGCCGGCATGCATTTCCGCGCACACCGAGCGGGCCACCGCCCGCGCCGCCGCATTGGCCGGCCACAACTGAAGCTCCGGGAAACGCTCGTGCAGGTATTCGCAGATCGCCAGCGAATCCCACACCCGGACCGCGCCGTCATGCAGCGCCGGCACCTTGCCCGAAGGCGACCACGCCGCCAGCTCCACCGCCGACTCGGGCCGGTACAGCGGAATGCGCACCTCCTCGAAGGGAATGCCCGCCTGGCGCAACACCAGCCAGGGCCGCATCGACCAGGACGAGTAGTTCTTGTTGCCGATGACGAGGATGAGAGGAGTCATGGTGGGCGGGTCCTGGGCGTGCGGGGGCGCAATGCAAAAGTATAGGAGAGGGGCGGGGAATGGGAATGCCGGGTACGCGAGCGCCGGCTCAGCAGCACACCTCGCCCCACCCCAATCGTCCGATCACCTCCGCGAAATCCTCGGCCAGCCCGGCCCGCAGGTGCAAAGCCTGCCCGCTCACCGGATGCGCAAGCCGCATCCCGGTTGCCGCCAGCAACAGGCGCGGGTGGCCGAACAGCGTCTGGAACAGGCGGTTATGCCGCCCCTTGCCGTGCGTCGCGTCGCCGATGATGGGGTGCGCGATGTGCTTCATATGGCGGCGCAACTGGTGCCAGCGGCCAGTCAGCGGTTCCAGCTCGACCAGCGCATAGCGGCTGCTGGGATAGCGATCCACCCGATACGGCAACTCCGCCGTCGCCAGCCGGCGGTAGCGGGTGTGTGCGGCTTGCGCGGCGCCACGGGCGGCAATTCCGGCATGCTCGTCCGCCATGCGCTGCAACGGATGATCGATGTCGCCCGACTCCGGCGGATGCCCGCGCACCACCGCAACATAGCGCTTGCCCACCTCGCCGCGTTCGAACTGGCTGCTCAACAGGCGTCCGACCTCGCGATCCAGCGCAAACAACAGCACGCCGGACGTGCCCTTGTCGAGCCGATGCACCGGGTAAACCGGCTGACCGATCTGGTCGCGCAGCATCTGCAACGCAAAACGGGTTTCGTGGCGATCCAGCACGCTGCGATGCACCAGCAGCCCCGCCGGCTTGTGTATGGCAATCAGGCTGTCGTCGCGGAAAATGATCGGCAGCGATCCGCACGCTTCCCCGGACACGCTACTTCCTCCCCTTGCACGGAAACCGCGCCGCCAGCGCCTGCTGCATCACCTCGGCGGCCGGCTGGGTTAAGGCTTCGGGATGCGCATCGATCCACTCCACCAACGCCCGCGGCGCCACGTTCCTGTCGCGGGCATCCAGGCAAAACGCCGCCTTGCCCTGGCCGTAGTGATGCGCCGCGTCGATATAGCCGTCGAGATAACTGTGGCACATCACGGAAAGCGTCTTCACCGTGTCCGCGCTCTTGCACATGCGCAGGATCACGCTGCCGTTCTTGCCGTGAAGCTCGCTGGCCTGGGCAGGCGCGCAGAGGAACAGGCCGAGCCATACGGACAGGATGGCTGGCAGGAAACGGGGTTTGACAGCGGTTGAATGCATCGCACACAGGGCAAGAAATTCATGGGCACTTGGGGAAGTGTCGTGGGCCTGACAGCCTCAGTCAATCCTGAATTCGGTCGAAGGAATTCGAAAAAACCGATTGTCGGTCACGAAACCGTGGTCTGTCCCCTGTTGCCCCCTGCATGGACCAGGAGGAGTAGTTCTAGTTGCCAATGATGGGGGTGAAGGGTGGCATGGTGGGCGGATCCTTTACGAACGGGGTAAAGCGCAAAGTTACGCGAGAAGGGGCAGGGGGTGAGCAGTAACGCGAAGTCCGGCTGGATATGCGCAGATCGTTCGATCTGCGTGGCATTGTTCCTCTATTTCCTCGGCAGCCGTAGATCCGTCTCGAATTCCTGCGGAGCCCCAATGACGATTTTTTGAAACGACGGATGCAGTGGGTTCAGCAGGTAATTGGTTTCAGTTGGGATGACCGCACTCGGGACTGCCAACACTGCACTTGAGGCTCGCTTGATCCATTCGGCTCCAATGACACGAAGCTGTTCGCGGGATTCTGCGCTGCGCCAGTCTTCGGGCAGATCGCTCGGGTTGACGTGCTCGATCTTCAGCTTGGAAGGGATCGTGGCTGGTATGACGACGTAGTTTGCGAGCAGCTTGCCGTCCTGAACCAGCATCTCCAACGTGGCGAGCGACAGAGTGCTGGCGGTGTATACCATCGGAACGCCTCGCGGGTTCCAACGGCCGCCATGCAGACGCGCGCCTTCGCCCGAAAAGGCTGCAGCGGCATGTTTAGCCGTGAGCATTCGCCATACGGTCGGCATCAGGCGAATACGCCATGCTCAATGCGACCAAGCGTATCTATCACAGCTTCGGCGCCGATCTCGGTGTCAAGCAGGGACATGGGGGTCTCGCCACCCAAGGAGGTGTTTGCCGACTTCAACCAGTCACGAGCGGAATCGGGATCGTCGAATACCTCCTCGGCTCGCTGGATCACGCGCGCAACTCTAACCAGCTTTGCCGATTCCTCGCTGTTCAGAAGCCCTTCGCCCTTGCGCCGGACGAGTGTGCGGACCGGGATATCGAGCGCATCTGAGAACTCGGTTTGCGAAACAAGAAGGAATGCAGTGAGGGCGTCCACGGCCGATGATGGAATGCCCCTACGAATCGCAGAAACCCACTCCATCGACGTGAGGTGAAACTTGCGCTCGTCACCCTCCAGGCCGAGCAGCGACGCAGCCGATATAGCTTGGGCTTTCTTTCGGGTGCGAACGGCGCTGAAAGATTTCAAAAAGTGGGTATCGCCGGCCGGAATTACGTGGCCCGCCCTCGGGTTTCGTCCCGTTCGGCTGGACTTCGCGGGAGCTGCAGTTTTAGGTGGGAGCGAAGAAGCGGATTTCGCCTTGGTGGGGGTAAGCTTCTTAGCCCCTGATTCGGCCTTCATGGCAGCCGCCTTGCGCTCGTCAGCAACGTTCATGGTACTTTACCTCAATGCCAATTGGCTTCTATGGTAGGCAAAAGTGGCGCTAATGGCAATGTGGGCTGCCTCTATGCGACTTGGGCCGATGGCCGGGTGTCGTATTGATTTGTCTGGCTGCCTGAAACTGGCCGAACTTGTTCGTTACCCGCCGCGCCTCGCTACATCCGTTTGCCCTTCGTAGCTGGCGCCGCATCACCCCGCCCCAGCAAATAATCCAGAAACGCCCGCGCCACCACCGACAACTGCCGTCCCGCCGGATATACCGCGTACCAGTGGCGCAGGATCGGGAAGCCCTCGACGTCGAGCACGGCGAACTGGCCGGGCTGGTTGAGGGTGAGAGTGTGGCGGGAGAGGGCGGAGACGCCGAGCCCGGCGAGGATGGCCTGCTTGATGGCTTCGTTGCTGCCGAGTTCCAGGCGCGGGCGGATCGTGATGCCGTGTTCGGCGAAGCGGCGCTCGATGGCGTTGCGGGTGCCGGAGCCTTTTTCGCGCATCAGCCAGGGCTCCTGCGCCAGGCGTTCCAGCCTGATTTTCTTTTTGTGCGCCAGCGGGTGGTCGGGCGCGGCCAGCACGACGATGGGGTTGTCCATGATCGGGGTGGCGACGACGTCGATGTCTTCCGGCGGCTGGCCGAGGAAGTAGAGGTCGTCGAGGCTGTCGGCGATGCTGGCGAGCACCTGTTCCTTGTTGGTGACGCGCAGGGTGACGTCGATGCCGGGATAGAGCTTGGCGAATTCGCCCAGCAGGCGCGGCGCGAAGTAGGAGGCGGTGGTGATCGCCATCAGGCTCAGTTTGCCCTGCTTGAGGCCCCGCCGTTCGGCCACCGACATCGTGTAGCGGTCCATGATGTCGAACACTTCGCGGGTGGCCTGCGCGAGCTGCTGGCCGTCGGGGGTGAGGTGGATTTTCTTGCCGACCTGTTCGATCAGCGGGACGCCGATGGTTTCGGTGAGCTTCTTGATCTGCATCGATACCGTGGGCTGGGTGAGATACAACTCTTCGGAGGCGCGGGTGAAACTACCCAGGCGGGCGATGGCTTCGAAGATTTCGAGTTGGCGGAAGGTGATGTGCTGGCGCATGGCAATGTTACGGATCCAAAACAATCATAGACAAAAGTCTATCTGTAAAATAGAAAATATCGACTGTTATTGATGATTTAATCTCGGCATGATGCGGTTCTCGCGTCGCAGACCATACCTGCGTCGGGGTTTTCCCCTACTTGAACTGGAGGCTGTCATGGCTGTAAAAACCTACAATGCCGGTGTTAAAGAATACCGGCAGACTTACTGGACCCCGGATTACACTCCGCTGGACACCGATATTCTGGCCTGCTTCAAGATCACGCCCCAGCCGGGTATTGATCGTGAAGAAGTCGCCGCTGCCGTGGCCGCCGAATCGTCGACCGGCACCTGGACCACGGTGTGGACCGACCTCTTGACCGACCTGGACTACTACAAGGGCCGCGCCTATCGCATCGAAGACGTGCCGGGCGACGACACCTGCTTCTATGCCTTTGTGGCCTACCCGATCGACCTGTTCGAAGAAGGTTCGGTCGTCAACGTGCTGACCTCGCTGGTCGGCAACGTGTTCGGCTTCAAGGCCCTGCGCGCTCTGCGTCTGGAAGACATCCGCTTCCCGATCGCCTACGTCAAAACCTGCGGTGGCCCGCCCAACGGCATCCAGGTCGAGCGCGACAAGATGAACAAGTACGGCCGTCCGCTGCTGGGCTGCACCATCAAGCCGAAGCTGGGTCTGTCCGCCAAGAACTACGGCCGCGCCGTGTACGAGTGCCTGCGCGGTGGTCTGGACTTCACCAAGGACGACGAGAACGTCAACAGCCAGCCCTTTATGCGTTGGCGTGACCGTTTCGCCTTCGTTCACGAAGCGACCCTGAAGGCGCAGCGTGAAACCGGCGAGCGCAAGGGCCACTACCTGAACGTGACCGCTCCGACCCCGGAAGAGATGTACAAGCGTGCCGAGTTCGCCAAGGAAATCGGCGCACCGATCATCATGCACGACTACCTGACCGGCGGCCTGACTGCCAACACGGGCCTGGCCAACTGGTGTCGCGACAACGGCATGCTGCTGCACATCCACCGTGCCATGCACGCCGTGCTCGACCGCAACCCGCACCACGGTATCCACTTCCGCGTGCTGACCAAGGTGCTGCGTCTGTCGGGTGGTGACCACCTGCACTCCGGCACCGTCGTGGGCAAGCTGGAAGGCGACCGCGAAGCGACCCTGGGCTGGATCGACACCATGCGCGACAGCTTCATCGCCGAAGACCGCAGCCGCGGCCTGTTCTTCGATCAGGACTGGGGTTCGATGCCCGGCGTGATCCCGGTCGCGTCCGGCGGCATCCACGTGTGGCATATGCCCGCGCTGGTCAGCATCTTCGGCGATGACTCCGTGCTGCAGTTCGGTGGCGGTACGCTCGGCCACCCCTGGGGCAACGCCGCCGGCGCCGCCGCCAACCGCGTCGCGCTGGAAGCCTGTGTGGAAGCCCGCAACCAGGGCCGCCAGATCGAGAAGGAAGGCAAGGACATCCTGACCGCTGCCGCCGCGAACAGCCCCGAACTGAAGATCGCCATGGAAACGTGGAAAGAGATCAAGTTCGAGTTCGACACCGTGGACAAGCTGGACGTCGCGCACAAGTAATTCTGAACTGACAGCGATGTCATCCCGGACGCGCTGACGCGTGATCCGGGATCCAGAAACCGAATCGAAAGGAAATTAAATGTCTGAAGTAATGGATTACAAAAGCCGCCTGAGCGATCCCGCCAGCCGCAAGTTCGAGACCTTCTCCTACCTGCCCGCGATGGACAAGGACAACATCAAGAAGCAGGTGGAGTATCTGGTGAAGAAGGGCTGGAACCCGGCCATCGAGCACACCGAGCCCGAGCACATGATGGACTCCTACTGGTACATGTGGAAGCTGCCGATGTTCGGCGAAACCGACGTCACCCGCGTGCTGGCCGAAGCTGAAGCCTGCCACAAGGCCAACCCCAACAACCACGTCCGTCTGATTGGCTACGACAACTTCTCGCAAAGCCAGGGCGCGTCGATGGTGATCTTCCGCGGCAAGACCGTTTAAGCGGCGGCAAGGCTGTCACACCCGGCCCCCGCTGCCCGGTCCCGAAGCCCCGAACAGGGGCGCCGGGCCGGCGGTCGGGGGCTTTTTTTATCTGTCGCAAATCCCCAGGCTGCACGCTGAGCCGCCTGCGTATTTGCGATCCCCTTACATGGAGCCGTCATGAGCAATATCGTCGACCAGTACCGCATCACCCAGGAACCCTATTACCGCCCGGTTGCGGACGAAGTGGAATTGTATGAAGCCGCCTATTCGGTTCGCATGCCGATGATGTTGAAGGGCCCGACCGGTTGCGGCAAGACGCGCTTTGTCGAATACATGGCGTACAAGCTGGGCAAGCCCCTGATCACGGTGGCGTGTAACGAAGACATGACCGCATCCGACCTGGTCGGACGCTTCCTGTTGTCCGCGTCCGGCACGGAATGGCAGGACGGCCCGCTGGCCATCGCCGCGCGCCATGGCGCCATCTGCTACCTCGACGAAGTGGTCGAAGCGCGCCAGGACACCACCGTGGTGATCCACCCGCTGACCGACAACCGCCGCGTGCTGCCCCTGGAGAAGAAAGGCGAGCTGGTCCACGCCCACCCCGATTTCCAGATTGTGATTTCCTACAACCCCGGCTACCAGAGCCTGATGAAGGATCTGAAGCAGTCGACCAAGCAGCGTTTCGGTGGCCTCGACTTCACTTATCCCGAGCACAGCATCGAAACCGAGATCGTCGCGCACGAATCCGGCGTCAACGCCGATATCGCCGGCAAGCTGGTGTCGATCGCCGAGCGTAGCCGCAACCTCAAGGGCCATGGCCTCGACGAAGGCCTCTCCACCCGTATGCTGATCTACGCAGGCTCGCTGATTGCCAAGGGCGTCGACCCGTTGTCCGCATGCCGCGTGGCGCTGGTGCGTCCGATCACCGACGATCCCGACATGCGCGACGCGCTCGACGCGGCGGTCGGCACGTTCTTCTGAACGATGCGGGTGGGCTTCGGCCCATCGGGTGACACGAGCGGGCCGGCGATGTCGCGCCCGCCCCATGATCTGAGGTGAACCATGTCGATCAAACTCGAAGATTACGCTGAACTGCTGGAAGATCTTTCCGATCACACCCGCAACGCGTTGAACGCGACCTGGCACGACGCAACCAAGGTTTTCAGTCCGCGTGGCCTGGACAATTACCTCAAGGGCGTATCGGCCATACGGGGTCTGGGTCGCGGCGATTCGCTGGTCGAGACCTGGATCGAGAACGCACCGATGGTTGCCAAGGAGGTCGGCGAGGACGTGGTGGCGGATCTGGCCACGGCGGCGCTGATGCTGGCCTCCAAGACTTCCGGTGCGGTGATCGAGTTGCTGCTGGCGAGTGCGCCGACGGCGGCCAATCGCCTGGGCGACGCCGAGCTTTTCCTCAAGTACCTGCAGTTCCTCAATACCCTGATCGCGCAGGCGCCGCGCGGCGTGCGCCCGATGCTGGACAAGCTGGAGGCGCTGTTCCAGCACCTGACGCTCGGCGGCCTGCGGCGCTGGGCGCTGTGGGGCGCGCACGCCCACCGCACCAACTACGAGGAGCAGATCCGCTACTTCGGCCTCGAGTCGAAGGAATCGCTGGCGATGCTGCAGAAGGAGCGCAAGGGTACGCTGCTCGTCGACGTGCAGCGGCGTATCAACATGTATCTGCGGGCGCTGTGGGCACGCGACTTCTTCATGCGTCCGACCTCCGGCGACTTCGAGTCGCGCGAGGGCTACCGCCCGTACATCGCCGACTACCTGCTGCATGTTCCCGACGCCTTCGATGACTTCACCATTGAAGGCCAGGAGACGGTCCCCGGCATCGAGCTGTCTCGCGCCCGCTCGGCGCATTGCGCGGCGCACGTGGTCGAGACCCGCCAGCCGATTTCGGCCGAGTCGCTGAACCCGATGCAGATGGCGGTGATCTCGGTGATCGAGGATGCGCGAGTGGAAACGCTTTCGATCCGGCGTTTTCCCGGCCTCAAGCAACTCTGGAGCCGGCTGCATGTCGCCACGCCGGAAATGAATGCAAGCGTCGGCGATTATCTCAACCGCCTTGCCCGAGCGCTGCTGGACGAAAGCTATCAGGACAGCGATCCATGGATCGCCGAGGGTCGCGCGCTGTTCGCTGCCGCGCAGGACCGCCTTGGCGACAACCAGACCTCTTGGGACATTGGCGTGCAGCTGGCGCACAGCCTCAGCGAGAAAAGAATCCCGTTCAACCCGCGCACCGACATCCTCACCGCCCCCTACCGCGACGACAACCGCTACTTCTGGGAATTCGAGGAATTCGATTTCGACAAGGCGGCCGGTGCCGGCTACGAGAGCGTCAAGCAGGTCCGGAAGAACGTCAGCGTGATGGAGATGGTCAACGAGATCGACGTCGAAACCGCGGGCGACGATGCCGAGGAAGTCTGGGTGCTCAGCACCGAGCTCTTCCCCTACGAGGACATGGGCAAGAGCTACAACGAGATGGAAGGCAAGGAGCCGGTATCCGAGCCCTTCCATTACTCGGAGTGGGACTACCAGATCCAGCTCGAGCGTCCGGCCTGGGCCACGGTGCTGGAAAAGCGTGCCAAATCCGGCGACCTCGACGTCATCGACGAGATCACCGCGAAATACAAGCGCGAGATCCACCGCATGAAGTTCCTGCTCGACGCCATGCAGCCGCAGGGCGTGCAGCGCATCCGCAAGCTGGAGGACGGCGACGAGATCGACATCAACGCGGCGATCGCCAGCTTCACCGACATCCGCCTTGGCAACCAGCCAGACCCGCGCATCATGATGCGCTCGGTACGCAAGACGCGCGACTTCTCGATCCTGGTGCTGCTCGATCTGTCCGAGTCGACCAACGAAACGGTGCAGGACCAGGAGTACTCGGTGCTCGACCTGACGCGCCAGGCCTGCGTGCTGCTGGCCGATGCGATCAGCAAGGTGGGCGACCCCTTTGCGATCCATGGTTTCTGTTCGGACGGCCGCCACGATGTAGAGTACTACCGCTTCAAGGATTTCGATCAGCACTGGAACGAGGTACCGAAGGCCAAACTCGCCGGCATGACCGGCCAGCTGTCGACCCGCATGGGCGCGGCGATACGCCACGCCGGCCATCACCTCAAGCTGCAGCGTTCGGCGAAGAAGCTGTTGATCGTCATCACTGACGGCGAGCCGGCCGATATCGATGTGCGCGACCCGCAGTACCTCCGCTACGACACCAAGAAGGCGGTGGAGGAAGTCGCCCGCCATGGCGTGACGACTTACTGCATGAGCCTTGATCCGCGCGCGGACAATTACGTTTCGCGCATCTTCGGGCAGAAGAACTACATGGTGGTCGATCACGTTCAGCGACTGCCGGAGAAGCTGCCGATGCTGTACGCCGGACTGACGAGATAAACAGAACATGTCTGCAGACAAATACGTGGGACTCAACCAGGACCGACACGGCATCACCCAGCTGGGACGCGTGGTGATGGACGGCTGGCTGTTCGGCTTCATTCCGGAGCCCGAGGACTGCGCCGGCTGGTCACTGGGACAGATGCAGCAACTGATGGACAAGGTCGACCGTGAGTGGGACAAGTACGGCAACCTGCCGAGCCGCCTCCCGGACGAGATGCGTCAAAGGCATGCGGATGTGTACGCCCGAGCCACCGCGCGGGCGCGCGAAAAGGGCTGGGATCCGGAGCTGGGCGACGACGGATAAGCGCCGGCAGTCGTGATGCGGAGGGCCATCCGTCGACTGCGCAAAGCCACATTACCTGCAGGCAACTCTTACCGGCAGGAATACAGGGCGGGGGATTAACACCGAGTACGGAACTGAATGATCCTGCTTCGCGTCTCTGGATGAAATAGGGAGGATGCGTGCGGCGGGTCGTGATCCTTTGGTTGTCGAGTCTGGCCATTCTGGCAGCGGGGGCGGTGGCCGCTTGTCCGGAGGGCCGATGCATCATCGGCGAGTTCGATCGCGCCGGACTCGGGTTGGCCCATGCCCTGCGCAGCGAATGGCTTGACGCGATGATGCAAGGGATTACCTGGTTCGGCTCGCTGCTGCTGTTGTTGCCGCTGACCGCGGCGTTGGCCTGGGTGCTGCTGCGTAGCCGGCGGCGACGCGAGGCGGGTTTTCTTGTTCTCGGCCTGCTCGGATCATCGGCTCTTAGCCATGTTTTCAAGCTGTGGGTGGCGCGACCGCGCCCCGATCTCTTCCCGACTTGGCTCGACATGCCGGGTGACTGGTCTTTCCCCAGCGCGCACGCGATGCAGGCCACGGCAGCGGCCTTGGCGTGGCTGCTCGTCGCCGAACGCACCCGCATATTCCGGGCCATCCTGCTGGGGCTTGCCGTGCTGCTGGTCGGCCTGTCCCGCATCTACCTGCAAGTCCATTTCCCCAGCGATGTCGTGGTTGGCACCCTGGCGGCCCTGCTGTGGGTGGCGGGGCTGCATGCGCTGCTGCTGCGACCGGCCGCGGGCGGCCATCGCAAGCGAGGGGAGGGCGCGGCGTGAGGCACAAGTTCCTCGGCACCGGCGAGCCCGGTTACCATCCCCTGCGGAAATTCCGCACCATCCTGTCGGGGCTGCGCTATGCGGTGATCTACGATTTCAGCGTCGCCTGGAAGCTGGTCTTTTCACTGGGGGTGCTGGCTGCGGCCATGATCACGCGCGACTGGATCGACTCGGTTCTGATCATCGTCGTCACAGCACTGGTGCTGGTCGCTGAAATCATGAACAGCGCCATCGAGGCTCTGTGCGATTTCGTCGAGACCCGCCACGATGAAAAAATCGGCATCATCAAGGACATCGCCGCGGCCGGGGTGGGCGTCGCCATGCTGGCGTGAATTCTGGTGCTGGGTTTCGAACTGGAAGAAATGTTGCGGAGACTCTTCTGACATGCAGGAGGGCGTGCCTCGCCGCAGCGACACACAAGACGCCATGGCTTCGGCAGTTGGCGAGCGGGCGCTTTGATGGGCCACGCTGATGCGACCGACGACGACGGGCCGACCTGGCTGCGGCTGGCATCCGTGCCGCTGGCGCTGTTCGCCCTGCAGTGGGTGCCGAGCTTGTCGGTCTCGCTGGCGTTCCGCATCGATGGCCTCGCCGCCCAGATGCTGGCGATGATCGGAGCGGTCGGCGCCGACAACGTGGTCCTGCTGTTCCTGTTCTGGGAACTCACCAGCCGCACCTCCTTCCTGCTGGTCGGCTTCAACCACGCTGATATGCATTCCCGCGCCGCTGCGCGCGAGGCGTTGCTGGTCACCATGGGTGGTGGCCTGGCGCTGCTCGGCGGACTGTTGCTGCTGGCGCAGATGGCCGGATCATGGACGCTTTCCGGCGGCGTCACGCCTTCCCGGGGACTGACTCGGCTGCGCAGGAAAACTTCCTGGCAGCCCGGGCGAGCGTGAGGGTCGCCGGGCTCATGGGCCGCTCGTCGGTATCGGCATCAAGATATCGCCTACCCCTGTCCGCATGGCACGTTCTTGCGTTGCCCGCGATCCTTGCCCTGCAACGATCACTTTCAGCCCGGCATTGCGTCAACCCGAAGAAAATCCCGGCGCGCGTTTTTTGCCTCGCGCTTGGTTGGCTGCCGGGGGAATGAGCAGATGCGGCTGCGATTCCTGCCAGATTCGGGCGCCGTCCTTGAGCAGAAAGTCGAGGAACATGCGCGTCGTCGCCGAGAGTTTCTTGCCCTTCATGTGCACCGCATACCACTGCCGCATCAGGGGAAAGTACTCGACGTCGAGTACGGCGATGAGGCCGGCGTTCAGTTCCAGACGCAGGTTGTGCATCGACAGCACTGAAATGCCCAGCCCTGCCATGACGGCCTGCTTGATGGCCTCGCTGCTGCCCAGCTCCATGTAGGGCCGGATGGTGAGACCGTGCTCGGCGAACAGCCGGGTGCGCGCCGCCCGCGTGCCGGAACCGGGTTCGCGCGCGAGGAAGCGTTCCTCCACCAAACGGGCCAGCGGGATCTTCTTCTGGCCCACAAGGGGATGGTCGGGCGGCGCCACAACCACCATCGGATTATCCAGAAAATATGCCGCTTCCAGATCGAGGTTCTCGGGCAGTGTGCCCATGATCACCAGGTCGTCCTCATTGTTCACCAACCGTTCGACCACCCGTGTCTGGTTGGTGACAGTCAGCCGCGGCTCCACTGCAGGATGTTCGCGCAGGAAAGCGCCGAGCAGGTGGGGCATGAAATATTTCGACGTGGTGATGGCGGCCAGGTTGAGCGGTCCGCGCACGCCTTCTTCCAGCCCGGTCATATCCTCGTCGAGCACTCGCAAGCGTTCAAGCACATCACCGCAGGCGTCGAACAATTCCCGGCCGGCCTCGGTCAAAAAAAGCTTTTTGCCCATCTGCTCCACTAGCGGCATGCCGACGCTTTCTTCCAGTCGCTTAACCTGGATCGAGACCGCTGGCTGGGTGAGATGCAGTTCTTCCGCGGCCCGGGTGAAGCTCATGTGGCGTCCCAGGCTCTGGAAGATGCGCATCTGATGAAGCGTAACGTGACGCAACTTCATTCATAAACTCCTTTTAATGGAATCAATGTAAACAATTAACTTTAGCTGAAGCCGCGACATATTTATAGTGGGAGACGTCGATCCCATCGGCAGCGCTTGCGGGCAAACAGGTCGACTCAACCCACCGTACGTGCGTCGTTTGGCGCTAAGGAGATGGACGTGGATCAACAAGAAGCCCCACCGGCCTGGCAGGTGCAGCAAAATCCGCCCTTGCTCAGCCGTCGTTTCGATTTTTCCTCATACGCCGAAACTCGCGGGTTTCTCGATGGGCTGGCTGTCCTTGCGGAGCGGAGGGGCCATTACCCTGATCTGAATTTTGGCAAGAACCATGTCAATGTCAGCATCGCCGCCCGTGATGAAACCCTGGGCGACTCCGAATTCGGCTTTGCCCGCCAGGCCGACGAGTTGGCTGGCAAGGTGGCATGATGCAATGGTCAAGTGGCATCCGCGCGGAGCCTGCCCGCCGACGCTACAGCGCCTGGCAAGAACGACGCTGACTGTCATCACCGACGACCCCGCTGCGCGTTAAACGCTGCGAAAGTCGCGGGCTATACCAGCACTTGGCGCGTCATTTGGAAATAACGGCAGATCTGCTGCTCGATGCCGGGGTCGATCATCGCTGCGGGACGCTTGCCGTTCGGGCAGGCGAGCCGTGGCGTGGTGCCAAACATACGGCAGATGAGCGGGCGTTCCTCATAGACGTTGCAGCCTTGCTCCCCCAGGTGCGGACAGGTCAATTCGTCGAGTGCCTTTGCGTGTTCCGTATCGCTTTTGAGGGGGAGCCTGGCCATTTCCTCGCTGGATGCGGTCACCGGTCCGCAGCAGTCATGGCATCCTGGAACGCACTCGAATGCCGGAATGCGTCGCCTGAAAAAACGGATGGCCTGGCCGTTGGGCGTCATGAAAGGATCCGGCTGCGTGTCACTGCGATTGGCTGGTCGCCTTGGCGGCCCCGATCAGCCACTCGGGCAGTTCGCGTGGCCCTGCGTTATCAATGATGTACTGGCGCATCAGCCTGCGGATCACTTGCGATGACGTGAGGTCCTGCTCGGCGCAGATGTCCTCGAAAATCTGTTTTTTGATTGGATCGATCAGGATCGTCATCCTGGCGGTGCGGTTTTCCATGGAACGCCCTAGTAGGTGCATGATATGAACTAAATGATAATTGTATTATCATGTGAATATCATTTTATATTCGTTTTGATCGCTTTGCCGCGTTTAATCGGACGACGTTTACAGGACCTCGCCGAATTTGTCTCATTCAGCAATCGTTGACCCGGTGAGCAGCCTCCCGCTGCTGGAGCTGCCCGGAAAAATGTCGGGCGAAGAGGTCAAGGTGTGCGTGCTCGAACCGGCGCAGAGCGACCCGCTGTGGCTCTACGAGCAGATCCTGGCCGGCCGCTACGCCAGACCGTTCATCATCGACGACGGCGAGACGCGGCAACTGTTGTTCGGTCTGGATTTCATCCAGAGCGCCATGCGCATCGGCGACCCCTTCGCCCTCGAATTTGCCTACACTCGAAAAATGATGGCCTTTCTGTTGTTCGTGCCGAACCCGGGCCACGTGCTGATGGTCGGGCTGGGGGGCGGTTCGCTGGCCAAGTTCTGTCACCGCCATCTGCCTCGCACCCGCCTGACCGTGGTCGAGATCGATCCCGATGTCATTGCCCTGCGCGAGGCGTTCGGTGTGCCCGACGACAAACGCCTGGCAATCATCCAGGCCGATGCAGCCGAGTATCTGCCTGCTGCAGAAGGCGATACCGACGTCCTGCTGCTGGACGGCTTCGATTCCAGGGGGATCGCCCCGACGTTTCTGAGTCTCGGTTTCTACCGGGCGGCGCGCAGCCGGCTTCGGCGGGGCGGGCTCGCGGTCGCCAACTTCGCCGGCCCCAGAAAATACTGGAGCCGGCACCTGGCCTTGCTGAACGAAGCCTTCGCGGGGCGCGTGCAGGTGGGGACGGTTCCCGGCGGCGGCAACCACATCGCGTTTGCCTTTGCCGATGCAGGGCGTACCCTTGATTGGGAACAGCTGGAAAAACGGGCAGGCAAGCTCGCCGACCGGTTCCCGCTCGATTTTTCGGCCATCGTGCACAGCCTGCGCGAGGGGGCTGGATTGCGGTGGGCGAAAGCGGCTGCCGCCAAAGCCGTACCTTTACAGACAACCAGGTAACCAGACATGCAGAAAATCCACACCTACCTGAAAAGCCGGGGCGAACAGCTCGATACCGAGATCGCCGCAGCAACCCGAATTCCGCTGGCGGACGTGCGCCAGTACCTGTCCGAAATGTCGAAAAGAGGGGACATCATCGCGTGTCACTCGACGCGATACATCAAGGGCCAGAAAGTTGAAGGGATGTTGTGCCGCATCGCCGGCTATATCCCGGCCCCCAGCCCCGGCAGGAAACCCAAGGCCAAGGTGTGACTGGGTTTCTGTAATGCCTGGGCGCACGCGATGGGGTGAGTGGGGGCGTATTCAGCACACGCTGCGCGAGATGTCGCCCTGCAAAAAGGATCAGTGCTGGGCGTTGTCTGCCGTAACCGGCTTGTCGCCGATTTCCTCTAGCACGTCCAGTACGCTGACCGACGCATCCCGCTGCCCGAGCTTGTCCATCAGCCCGAAATCCAGAAGTTTCTGCGCCAGCCGCGGATTCGCCTCGCACACCCGCACGCGGATGTGGCGCTGCTGGAAGTGACGCACCACGTCGGCCAGCGCATGCATGGCGGTGGCATCGGCGAACGGCACCCGTCCCAGCCGCAAAATCACCACGCGCGCCTGGTCGTGCAAGCCTGCCAGGGTGCGCTCGAAGGTGGCGGCGGCGCCGAAGAACAGCGGGCCGTCGATCGAATAGATCTGCACCCCGGCGGGTACGCCCACCGGGCACAGCGCGGCCAGGCTGGCTTCGCTCTCGCCCTCGATGCGCACGGTCTCGCTCATGCGCTTCATGAACAGCAGCGCAGCCAGCAGCACGCCGACGTTGACGGCGATGACGAGATCGGCGAACACCGTGAGCAGGAAGGTGATGAGCAGCAGCGCCTTGTCGTTGACCGGGGCGTGGCGCAGCAGGTCGGTGAAATGCCGCGCCTCGCTCATGTTCCACGCCACCACGAACAGGATCGCGGCCAGCGCGGCGAGCGGGATGTGCGCGGCCAGCGGCGCCAGCGCGACGATGACGGCAAGCAGGACCAGCGCGTGCACGATGCTGGCGAGCGGGCTGTCACCGCCGTTGCGGATGTTGGTCGCGGTGCGGGCGATGGCGCCGGTGGCGGCAAAGCCGCCGAAAATCGGCGCGGCGATATTGGCGATGCCCTGGCCGACCAGTTCCTGGTTGGGATCGTGGCGGGTGCCGATCATGCCGTCGGCGACCACCGCGCACAGCAGCGATTCGATCGCGCCCAGCATGGCGATGGTGAAAGCGGGACCGAGCAGTTCCAGCACGCGCGCGAACGTGACCTGCGGCAGGTGCAGTTCGGGCAGGCCGGCGGGGATGCCGCCGAACGCGCTGCCGATGGTGGCGACGCCGGCGAACTGGAAGTAGGCCTGGGCGAGCGTGGCGGCGAGCATGGCGATGAGCGGGCTGGGCACGCGCCGGGTGAGGCGTGGCGCAATCACGACGATGGCGAGCGCGCCGATGGCAAGCAGGGTGGTGGGCAGGTTCAGGCCCGGCATGGCCTCGATCAGCGCCGCCAGCTTCTCATGGAAATGCTGGCCGGAGGCGACGGGTTGCAGGCCGAAGAAATCCTTCCATTGCCCGACGAAAATGATGACCGCGATGCCGGCGGTGAAGCCGGTGATGACCGGGGTGGGGATGAAGCGGATGATGCCGCCCAGCTTCACCAGACCCATGCCCAGCAGGATCAGCCCGGCCATCAGGCTGGCGATCTGGAGGCCGTCGATGCCGTATTTGGCGGTGATGCCGGCGAGGATGACGATGAAGGCGCCGGTCGGCCCGCTGACCGACACGCGCGAACTGCCGAACAGCGCGGCCAGCACGCCGGCGACGATGCCGGTGTAGATGCCCTGTTCCGGGCGCGCGCCGCTGGCGATCGCAAAAGCCATCGCCAGCGGCAGCGCCACCACGCCGACCACCAGGCCGGCGCCGAGGTTGCGCATCAGATGGCGCCGGTGGAACAACCCGGCTTTCCAGGACTCCAGTGCGGCGATCATGTCAGATCCTTAGAACTCGTTGCGGATGCGCTTGTAGCCCTTGACCAGCTCGTTGTTGGCCTGCGCCACGCTTTCGGAGAAATCGGCCGCTTGCGGCGATACGGGTTCGATGCTCGCGAGGTCTGCATCGGAGTGGATGTTGGCGGTGGAGGGAATGTAGAAACCCGGCGGCACGGTGCAGCCTTCGACCACCGAATTGTGGCGGACGACCGAGCCTTCGCCCACGATGCAGTTGAACAGCACCGAGTTGAAGCCGACGAACACGTTGTCCCCCACGGTGCAGGGGCCATGCACGATCGAGCGGTGCGCGATGGAGGTGCTGCGCCCGATGGTGACGCCGCCGCCTGCCTTGCAGTGGATGACGACGCCGTCCTGGATATTGGAATTGGCGCCGATGACGATCGGCTCCATCTCGCCGTTCTCATCGACTTCATCGGCACGGATGACGGCGTAGGGGCCGATGAACACGTTTTCTTCCACGATGATCTTGCCGCACAGGATGGCGGTGGGGTCGACAAAGGCGCTGTCGTGAACCACGGGCAGATGCCCGGTAGGATTCTTGCGAATCATGCTTGAACTCCAGAATGCAAAAGGGCCGTCCGGGATTATCCCGCACGGCCCCTGTTTTGTGGAATCGGTTTCAGGTCTTGACAACCAGAACCGGGCAGGCTGCATGCCCGATGACCCGCTCGGCCACGCTGCCCAGCAGGATTTTTGTCAGCCCGGTGCGGCCGTGGCTGCCGACGACGATCAGGTCGGCGCCGCCAGATTCGGCAGCCTTTACGATGGCCTCGTCCGGGCGGCCTTCCTCCACCAGCCCCTCGGCCCGCAATCCCATGCCGGTAAGCCGGTCAACTGCGGCGGCCACCGCGCGCTCGGCCTCCTTGCGGCTTTCGTCGTTGTGTCTGCTGACGACGACGGAGACCACGCTGACCGGCAGGCCGGCCTGTGCGGCAAAGTGCCCCGCGAGCTCGGTGGCCGCTTCGCTATGGGGCGAACCGTCGGTCGCCAGCAGGATGCGCGTGTCCCATAAATGCGCCGAGCGCGGCACGACCAGCACCGGGCAGGCGGAGTGCCCGATCACCTTGGTCGTGGTGTCGCCCAACATCATGCGCGTCAGGTCGCTCTTGTCGCTTTCGGTGACCACGATGAGGTCGGCGCTCAGTTCGCCGGCGGCATTCACGATGCCTTCGGCGGGGTCGGAAGCCCGGCGGGTCGTGGCTTCTGCGCTCTCGCCCGCTTCGTCGATGAAGGATTTGAGCGCCTCTCTCGCGTGCGCTTCGGCCGCTTCCTGCAGGTTGGGTACCAGGGTGCTGTACTCCGGATTGTCGACTGCAATGGACAGGCCGATCAGGCGCGCGCCACGGGACCGGGCCAGTGCGATGCCGGTGCGGATGGCGCCGGCGCAATCGTCCGAGCCGTCGGTGGCGACCAGTACACAGTTCGGCATTCCGGTTGTTGTGAGAGTCGTTGTCATGGGATCTCCGCGCTCGTTCAATCAGCCGCTTCGCCACGTGCCAGCACGGCCTGTTTTTCCTTGTGTGCCTTCATTCCCTTGAACAGCGCGGACAGGACCGTGTAGGCGCCCACGATCAGCGCCAGCGCCAGCACGCCGTCGCCGATCCACTTGAGGATCCGCGTGGTGGATGCGGACAGGGGCTCGATCATACCGAGATGTCCGAGGTAGCCGGGGATGTAGAAGAAGCGCGAGAACAGCACGGTCAGCATGATGACTGCCATGGTGAACTTGACCTGGTAGTCCTTCACGTAGGTGGTGCCGATGGCGCCCAGTTGCACGCCGAACAGCGATCCGAGCAGGATCAGCATGGCCAGACGGATATCCACCACGCCTTCCAGACCATAGAAAAGGGTTCCGCCCAGCCCCATGACGAATGCAATGACGAGTTCCGTCGCGGTCGCCATGATGGCCGGCAGGCCCAGGAAATAGATCATGGCCGGCACGCCGATGAAGCCACCCACGGCGATGGCCGAAGCCAGGAAGCCGGTGGCAAAGCCGATAGGTATCAGGAACAGCACTGAGATTTCGGCCTGTGCGCCCCTGGAATAAATCATCGTGCCAGGAATCTTCACCGACTGTACCCAGCGCGCTACCCTGGTGATGGGTGTCACCTCCTCGCCCAGTCCGGCGTCATCCAGCGCCTTCAGCTTGCGATAGTCCTTGAACACGAAGCCGCCGACGATGGCCAGCGTCATGACGAATACTCCCGATACATAGAGATCGGTACCGACCGCACCGAAGCTGTGTTTGATGTGGGTCATCACGTGTTTGCCGAACAGCACCCCGGCTTCGGCAAACAGGCCCAAAACCAGACCCAGTTTCACATCCACCTGACCGTACTTGTTGCGCTTGACCGCGCCGACCAGCGCCTTGGGGAATTTGTGGCAGATGTTGGAAGCCACCGCGACGATGCCGGGTGCGCCCAGGGCCATCATCGCCGGCGTGAGGACAAACGCGCCGCCTGAGCCGATAAAGCCCGACACCATGCCACCGATGAAACCCACCAGGATAAGCAGGATGGCGGTCGTCGGGGTGATGTCGATGAAGTTGATCAGTTCCATACCGTACCCCGTGTCCACGGTCTACTTTCTGGCCTTGAGGCCGACCACGTCCCAGAACAGGCCGGTGAAAATGCCGTGGGTGTAGGAGAGTGCAAAAGCCATGGCGATGGGCGCGAACACGTACCACCAGGTTCCTTCAATGAACGAACCTTTTTCTGCCGCGCATTGCTCGGGGGTGGTTTTGTGGTGGTACGCAGGGTCGCTGTCGTTGTGAACCAGGCAGGTGTCCAGCGTGGTGTGCGCCAGGCGCTCGAAAACCTCGGAGTACAGAAACAGGAATACATACAGCCCTGTGGTCACGACGCCCCAGCCGAGCGCCCTGACCAAGGCGTTTTGATTCACTGCCATTTCCATCTCCCAAAAAAGGATTGAAAAAGAGCGTTTCCCTATACGACTAGGAGGGTTTCATTCCCTGCATTATTCAAGACATTGCCAATGTGCGTCACGAAGTACGCGCTTCTCCGCTGGGCAGGCGCTGCCGGCAGACAGCGAAGGCGCGAGTCGAACAATTGCGGCAAACCTCGTTGTCGAGCCTTTGGTAAATGGCTTCTGCCGGGCGCGACCTGGCGGGGAACAGGTTTTCCTCGCCGATTTCCTCCATGAAGCCGCCGCGGCGCAGGGTATCGGCCACCTTGTCCTTCATGCGGTAGAAATACAAGCCCCCCCCCATTTTTCGCCGTTGACGTGCCACTTCGGCCAGGAATTCCGCCCCGGCAAGGTCGATGAAATTAATACCGCTGGCCATCACGACCAGATGTTTGCGATCGGGATCCTGCTCTTCAAGCTCCTGCATTTGCTGCTGCAGATGCGCCACGGCACCGAAGAAAATGGAACCATTCAGGCGGACCATCTTGATCTGGGGGCATTCCGGCCGTCCGTTGCAGGGCACGTAGTGAAAATTGTTGGGGTCCGGGTCAGGCAACACGGATTCAAGTGTGGGGCGGGAAGTACGATACAGATAGAACGCCAGCGACAGCGCGATGCCAAAGAAAATACCCTTCTCCAGGTCGATCAGCGTGCCGATCAGCGTTACCCACAGGACGATGGTTTCCTGCCGGCTGATTTTGGGCAGCAGACCGATGTGGTGGAAGTCGATCAAGCCCCACGCTACCAGAAACAGAATCCCGGCCATCGCCGCATTGGGCAGATAGGCGGCTAATGGCGCCACCGCCAACAGAATCACGATCAGAAAGAGAGAGGCAAACACGGCGGCCAGGGGGGTCCGCGCGCCCGCTGCGTAGTTGACGCCGCTGCGGTTGAACGAGCCGCTGGACGCGTAGCTGGAGAAGAAGCTGCCGACCACGTTGGATAATCCCTGGCCGACGAATTCCTGATTGCCGTCGATGCGCTGGCCGGACTTGGCGGCAATGGCTCGCGAGATGGATACCGCTTCCGTCAACGCCAGCATGGTGATGATGAGAGATGGGAACAGCATCTGATGCAGCGCGCCGAAGGAAAAGTCGGGCACTGACAGCGGCGGCAAACCCGAGGGCAAGGCGCCTACGGTTTTGATGTGGGTGACCTCCACGCCGTACAGCGAGTTCAGCAGCAGCGCCAGAAAGCTGCCCACCAGCATGGCGGCGATCATGTAGGGAAATTTGGGGAAAAATCGCTTGACCAGTATGCCAGAGGCCAGCGTGACGGCAGCCACGGACGTGACCCAAGGATCGATGACGTCGAGTTGTTTGGCGAAGGAGGCCAGGGTTTCAAAAAACGGCGTGCCACGCGGGATGTCAAGACCAAAGAAGTTCTTGATCTGGCTGCCTGCGATGAGCATGGCCGCGCCCGCGGTGAAACCGATGACGACCGTATGGGAAAGGAAGTTGACCAGCACGCCCATCCGAGCAAGGCCCAGGATGAGCTGGAACACCCCGGTCAAAAACGTCAGGGTCAGCACCATGCTGATGAATTCCGGCGAGCCGGGAGGGGCCAAGGGGCTGACCGACGCAAACACGGCAATTGAAATGGCGGTGGTGGGGCCGGATACAAGATGCCACGACGAGCCGAACAGGGCTGCCACGATGGCAGGGGCCATGGCTGCATAAAGACCGTATTCCGGGGGCAATCCGGCGATGGTCGCGAAGGCCACCCCCTGGGGCAGCACGACGAGGGCCCCGGTGAGCCCGGCCATCGCATCGTCGCGGCTGGTGCCGGCATTTACCGAAGGCCACCAGCGCAAAAAGGGAAGGAGTCTGTAAACCCAGAGGGGACAAACCAGCGCAAATTTGGAAGCAAGGTTCTGTAGCATAGTGGCAGCATTTTAATGCATTGCGGCCTTATGACACAGTGTGTTTTCCCGCAGCATGCAGCGCTGTCAGGTTCTATCGATGCCGAGTTCAGCGCGGTTTTTCTTCTTGATCTGGCCGGCCGTGGCCACGATGCAGATCAAGCGCGGTAGCGGGAACATCCGGTTTCTGCCGTTCGGCTAAAATTTGCAGCGCCTTATAGAATTCGCCGGGCAGCCGTTTCATGGTCTCTGCCGCCTGTGGCAGGTAGTGCACGATCTCAAACGGTACGCGTTCGTCGAGTGAGTTGCGCGCCTGCGGATGGAAGTGCTGCCAGGCCAGTT
>JAPTVL010000428.1 GCA_028065725.1 Betaproteobacteria bacterium | reverse complement strand
CGCACCGAAGAGCAGGCGTCGAGTCTTGAGGAGACCGCCAGCTCGATGGAAGAGCTGACCAGCACCGTCAGGCAGAACGCCGAGAACGCCCGCCAGGCCAACCAGCTTGTCGTCTCCACCGCCGACGTCGCGGTCAAGGGCGGCCAGGTCGTCGGCCAGGTTGTCGACACCATGGCCTCGATCAAGGACAGCTCGCGCAAGATTTCCGACATCATCGGCGTCATCGACGGCATCGCCTTTCAGACCAACATCCTCGCCTTGAACGCCGCGGTCGAAGCCGCGCGCGCCGGCGAGCAGGGCCGCGGTTTCGCGGTGGTCGCCTCCGAAGTCAGAAACCTCGCCCAGCGCTCCGCCGGTGCCGCCAAGGAGATCAAGACCCTGATCGAGGATTCCGTCGGCAAGGTCGACGCCGGCAGCGAACTGGTGGACAAAGCCGGTCACACCATGGAAGAGATCGTCAGCTCGGTCAAGCGCGTCACCGACATCATGAGCGAGATCGCAGCGGCGAGCCAGGAGCAGAGCGCCGGCATCGAGCAGGTCAATCAGGCCATCACGCAGATGGATGACGCGACCCAGCAGAACGCTGCGCTGGTCGAAGAAGCCGCTGCGGCCTCCGAGAGTCTGCAGGACCAGGCCGGCAAACTCACCGAGGCGGTGAGCGTGTTCAGGCTGGAAGGTGCAGCGTACAGCGTGCGTCCTGAGCAACCCGTCCAGAAGAATGTCGTGACTGCCTTGCCGAGGAGGCAGCCCAAGGCTGTGTCCAGCCCGGTTGCGCGGCCGAAGCAACTCGCCGCCGGTGGCGGCGGCAGTGCCGAGTGGGAAGCGTTTTAAACAGGATAAAACAGGAGCAATACCGATAAAAAAGAAAAAGCAGTGAATCGTCGGGACCCACGATCAGAGCATAGGCATGGAATTGGATCGCAGGTCAAAGGGAGACAGTAAATTCAAATTTATTTAGGGAGCCTGCAATGCAAACCAATATGCCAGTCAGCAATGTCGAGTATGTCCTGAAGGACACGGAAACCGTCGTGTCGAAGACGGACCTGCACGGCAATATCACCTACGTCAACCAGGACTTCGTCAACATCAGCGGCTTTTCCGAAGCCGAACTGATGGGGCAGCCGCAGAACATCGTGCGCCACCCCGACATGCCGGTCGAGGCCTTCGCGGATTTCTGGCGCACTCTCAAGAGCGGCAAGGCCTGGACCGGCCTGGTGAAGAACCGCTGCAAGAACGGCGATCATTACTGGGTGCTGGCCAATGCGGCCCCCATCATCGAAAACGGAAAAATCACCGGCTATGGGTCGGTTCGGGTGAAGCCCAGCCGCGATCAGGTGCTGGCGGCCGACGGCGCCTACCGTGCCGTCAAGGGCGGCGACAAGTCGCTGGAAATCCACGAGGGCAAGGCGGTCAAGCGTTCGATGTTCCAGACGGCAAGCGCGATCAAGGCGGTTTCCATCAAATCTATCCTTGCGCTCATGGTGGGCGCCGCCGTTCTGCTGTCGCTGTCGCTGGAGGTGCTGGCCTCGCTCGGCGCCGGCAACCCGTCCGCCATGAACTGGTTGATGGCCATTGCCGCAGTGAACGTGCCGCTGGTGGGCCTGTTTGCCTGGATGCTGTACCGCGGTGTGGTGACGCCGCTGGAGCAGACCCGACTGGACATCGAGCGCATGAGCTCGGGCGACCTGACCGGCGACATCGAGCCCAAGGGCATGGCTGAAATGGCCAGAATGCTCGACGCGCTGCGCGTGCAGCAAATCAATATCAAGCTGCTGGTCGGGCAGATCAAGGAAGTGACGGATGGGGTGAACGCCGGCGCCAGCGAAATCGCCTCGGGCAATGCGGACCTGTCATCCCGCACCGAATCGCAGGCGTCTTCGCTGGAAGAGACCGCCAGCTCGATGGAAGAGCTGACCAGCACCGTCAGGCAGAACGCCGAGAACGCGCGTCAGGCCAACCAGCTGGTGGGCTCCACTGCCGAGGTCGCGGTCAAGGGCGGCCAGGTCGTGGGTCAGGTGATCGACACCATGGCCTCGATCAAGGACAGCTCAAGGAAGATTGCCGACATCATCGGCGTCATCGACGGCATTGCCTTCCAGACCAACATCCTGGCGCTCAATGCCGCGGTCGAAGCTGCGCGTGCCGGCGAACAGGGGCGCGGCTTTGCAGTGGTGGCCTCCGAAGTGCGCAACCTCGCGCAGCGCAGTGCCAGCGCCGCCAAGGAGATCAAGGGCCTGATCGAGGATTCGGTCGGCAAGGTCGAGGCCGGCGGCAAGCTGGTGGATGAAACGGGCGTAGCCATGGACGAGATCGTCAACTCGGTCAAACGCGTCACCGACATCATGGGCGAGATTGCGGTGGCGAGCCAGGAACAGAGTTCCGGTATCGAGCAGATCAATCAGGCCGTGGGCCAGATGGACGAAATGACCCAGCAGAATGCTGCCATGGTCGAAGAAGCGGCCGCCGCGTCGGAAAGCCTGCAAGAGCAGGCATTCAAGCTGTCGCAGCTGGTGGCCAGCTTCAGGCTGGTGCCGGGTAGCCATGGCGCAGTCCATCGTGGAGACGTAAAGCCCACGCCAGCCCCGGTCCGGTCGAGAGCCAAGGCGGCACCCGCCCTGAAGAAACTGGCAGCGGTTGGCCGCAGGTAGGGGGAGGCCATGTAGACCATCCGGATCGTCGAAACGGTATTTCGCCCGTGCCATCAGGCCGGTGGCACCGGGCAGAAGCAACACATCTTTTGTTTTTCAGGTTATTAATCAATGCGGTCCAACTTACCAATCACCAACGTCGAATATGTCTTGAGGGATGATGAGGCGCCGACGTCGAAGACGGATATTCACGGCAACATCACCTACGTCAACCAGGACTTCGTCAACATCAGCGGTTTCAGCGAAGCCGAACTGCTGGGGCAGCCGCATAACATCGTGCGCCACCCCGACATGCCGGTCGAGGCCTTTGCGGATTTGTGGCGCACCCTCAAGAGCGGCAAGTCGTGGACCGGCATTGTGAAGAACCGCTGCAAGAACGGCGATCATTACTGGGTGGAAGCCAGCTCCGCGCCCATCATCGAGAACGGAAAAACCGTCGGTTATACCTCGGTTCGCGGCAAGCCTACCCGCGACCAGGTGCAGGCGGCAGAGGGCGCCTACCGCGCCATCAAGGCGGGCGACACGACGCTCGCGATTCATGAAGGCAAGGCGGTCAAGCGTTCTGCGTTTGCGGGATTAGGCGCCCCGAAAACGGTTTCCCTGAAGTCGATGCTGACGCTCGCAGCCGTCTCGATGGCGTTGCTGCTCGTCTGCATGGGAACCCTGGCCTGGTTCGCGATGACCGGTGACAGCGCGTCCTACATGCGCTGGCAGATGGCCATTGCGGCAGCAGGCGTGCCGTTGGCCGGAATGTCCGGCGTGCTGGCCTATCGCAGCGTGGTGCTGCCGCTGGAACGTACCCGACAGGAAATCGAACGGGTGAGCGCGGGCGATTTGACCGGGAGAATCGAGGCCACGGGCATGACGGAGCTGGCCAGTCTGATGCACTCGCTGCGCATGCTGCAGATCAATCTCAGATGGGTGGTCGGACAGATCTCGGAAAGCACGGATTTAGTGAATGCCGGCGCGCATGAAATTGCGTCCGGCAACACGGATTTGTCCGGACGCACCGAGTCGCAGGCCGCCTCGCTGGAAGAAACCGCCAGTTCGATGGAGCAGCTCACCGGCACCGTCAAGCAGAATGCCGAGCAGGCCCGCCACGCCAGCCAGCTGGTGACGACGACTGCCGATATCGCGACGAGCGGGGGCCAGGTGGTCGGAAGGGTCGTCGACACCATGGCCTCGATCAAGGAAAGCTCGCGGAAGATTGCCGACATCATCGGCGTCATCGACGGCATCGCCTTCCAGACCAACATTCTCGCCTTGAACGCCGCGGTCGAAGCCGCACGCGCCGGCGAGCAGGGGCGCGGTTTTGCGGTGGTCGCCACGGAAGTGCGCAACCTGGCGCAGCGCAGCGCGGGCGCAGCCAAGGAGATCAAGACCCTGATCGAGGATTCCGTCGGCAAGGTCGATGCCGGCGGCAAGCTGGTGGACGAAATGGGCGAAGCAATGGACGATATCGTGACCTCGGTGCAACTGGTGACGGATATCATGGGCGGAATTGCCGCGGCAAGCGTGGAGCAGAGCGCGGGAATCGATCAGGTCAACCAGGCCGTGGGCCATATGGACGAAATCACCCAGCAGAACGCGGCCCTGGTCGAACAGGCTGCGGCGGCGTCCGAGAGCATGAAGGTCCAGGCGGACAAGCTGACGCAACTGGTGGCCAGCTTCAAATTGAAGAAGGGGGCAGCCGCCGCTGTCCGCCGCGCTGGCGTCAAGGTCATTCCCGCACCGATACGGCAAAAAGCCGCGCCTGCCGATGCATCGGCACGCACGCGCAAGCAGGCTGCCATTGGATAACGTCAATATGAATGCGCTGTTCGCCCCCCTTCCGGGCAATGCCATCAGCCGGGTTAGGCGGACGCGCGTCTGCCGCGCATCAGCGGACATTCCGGCGTCCGCAGGCGGTTTCGCCAGGAATTGCATCAAGCGGTTTTCCCGGTTGAGGGGCTTCAATTGAATAACCG
>JAPTVL010000518.1 GCA_028065725.1 Betaproteobacteria bacterium | reverse complement strand
ATGCCGGACATGGCCTGCGCGGCGGTCGGCTCGCGCGATTACGCGGTCAGTCCATGGCGCTTTCCCGATACGGCCGATCACGCCACGCTCGGCATTCGTTCCGTCGATCCGGCCCACGATGAGCTCGATTGCGGCTATTCCGTCCGCCTGCTGCCCGACTTCTATCCCACGCTCGCCGCCGAAATCGAACGCACGCGCCCGGATCTCGTATGGTCGCAACTGGAAGGCGCGTTGCCGGTGCTGCAAACCGCGCATCGGCTTGGTGTGACCGGCTTGTGTTACGTGCATGATGCCGAATTCGACCTGGCGGAGATGCGTGCGATCGCTGCGCTCGATTGCCACCTGATCGCCAGCAGCGGGTTTCTGGCCGACAGGGTGCAGCGCGCCACCGGTCGCCGCGCCGGGGTCGTCTATCCGCCCGCCGAACTGTATTTCGACACCCCGGGCGACCCCGAGGGCAGCGTGACGATGATCAATCCTCACCCGGTCAAGGGGCTGGACACGTTTCTGGAGATTGCGCGCGGCCTGCCTGCAGTCAACTTCCTGTTGCAGGAATCGTGGAAGCTCGACGATGCGGTGCTCGATACGCTGCACCGGCGCCTGGCGGAGCTGCCCAATGTGCGCTTCGCGCATCGGGTGTCCGACATGCGCAGCGTGTATCGCCAAACCCGTCTGCTGATCGCACCGTCGCGCTGGGAGGAAGGCTTCGGCATGGTCGCGCTGGAAGCGCAGTCGTGCGGCATTCCGGTGATCGCAAGCCGGCGCGGCGGACTGCCCGAGGCGGTCGGCGATGGCGGGCTGCTGATCGACGATTATCTGAACGTGGACGCCTGGGTGAAGGCCATCGACAGCGTGCTGAACGACGCAGCGCACTATCGCGCCCTTGCCGAGCGCGCCCGCCGCCATGCCGCATCCGACACGTTTGCACCCGATGCGCTGGCACGCCGTTTGTATACCATTGCGCACAGTCGGCCCGAACGCCCGGGCTGGCTGGCTCAGGGCGCGTTTGCCGCGCAGCAGCGCGCGCGCAATTGGCCGCTGTTTGGTCGCCTGCTCCGTCGCCTGGCCGGCTGACCGAAACCCATCAATGCTGTTGAGGAACCTTCGATGATCGTGCACTCGCGCCTGTTCGTACTCTGTCTCGCCGCTGCGTTGGCAGGCTGCTCGCCGTCCGAAAAATCGCTCACCGTGTTCGAGGACATCACCGCCCAGTCCGGGCTGGGCGACTACGAGGGCATGACCCACGGCGCGGCCTGGGGCGACTACGACAGCGACGGCCAGCCCGATCTGTATGTCACCAACCACCTCAAGCAGGCGGTGCTGTTCCGCAACCTGGGCGGGGGCCGCTTTGCGAATGTGACGGCCGAAGTCATGAGCCTCAACGATCTCGGCGGCGACAAGCACGGCGCCGCCTGGGCGGATTTCAACAACGATGGGAAGCTTGATCTGGTGCAGCTGACCGGCGCGATCCAGGGCGTGGGGGTCGAACCCAAGCGTCTGTTCGAGAACGAAGGCGGCAAGCTGGTCGAGCGAGCGTCACTACTCGGCGTCGACAACCCGCCCGGGCGCACCCGCATGCCGCTGTGGCTGGACATCGACCTGGACGGCAGGCTTGATCTGTTTCAGGGCGCGGAAGCGCGTTTCGACGATCAGACGCCGCCCTTCCTGTTCGCCCAGCAGGACGGACGCTTTGCCGACGCCACGTCGCGGCTCAAACCCGATTCGCGTTCGGCGCCATTTTGCGTGCTGACCGCTTTGAACGACGACCGCCATCCCGAAGTTGTCTGCCGGCTGATGGGCAAGGGCCGCCCGCTGCAAGTGTTCGATACCGCCACCTCGCCCGCGCGCACGCTCGACCTGTTGCCCAACGTCGCATTCGAAGATGTCGTCGCGGGCGATTTCGACAACGACGGCGCCATCGACCTGTTCATGGCGCGCAAGAATCCCGGTGGACGTGTCGCGCTGGCGCGAGGCGGGGAAAATGAACTCACCGCCCAGATCGAGCTGACCCCACAAAACATCAAGGATCCCACGGCGTTCCGTTTCCGCACCCATGGGGCGCTGAAAGTGACCCTGGCGGGGCAGCACACCGGTGATCTCGTCGCAGCGGACGTGAAGATCGGCGAGCAGGCCGCAACGCCGGCCAGCCTGGTTTTCGAACTCGCCGCCGACGCCGCGCGCGGCTTGCCCCACCCGCCCGGCGGCGACCGCCCGGGCGTGCTCATCGGCAGCCCCAAGCCGGAACACTGGCAGATCGAATTCCACGCCCGTCCCGAATTGTTCGGCGGCAAGGCCAAACCGCGCTATCTCACGATCCGAATCCACTCGACCGCGCCAATCGAAGACGTCGAAGCGCTTGCGGACGGTGCAAAGGACGAAACCGCGCCCGCGCGCCTGTTCATGAATCGCGGCGGCAAACTCGTCGAGGACGGCGATAAGCGCGGCGTGAATGCAGTGCCGATGTCTGCGGTGAATGCAGTCGCGGGCGACTTCGACAACGACATGGATCTGGATATCTTCGTGCTCGGCTCGGGCAACGCCGGCAAGACGGCGAACCTGCTTCTGCTGAACACCGGCGGGGGCGAGTTCGACGTTGCGCGGCATGCCGGCGGCGCATCGGGATGGCTCGTCGGTGTGGGCGATTCGGTCACCACGGCGGATATCGACAGCGACGGGTTCCTGGACATTCTCACTGCCAGCGGGGGCAGCATGGGCCGCAGCCTCGGCCTGCCATCTGATAATGGACGTTACCAGCTATTCCGCAATGTCGGCAATGGCAATCACTGGATAATGGTTGACCTGGAAGGCACCGCCACCAACCGCGACGGCATCGGCGCGATCGTGCACGTAACCGCAGGCGGGGTGACCCAGATGCGGGTGCAGGATGGCGGCGTTCACCATCGCAGCCAGAACCATTCGCGCCTGCACTTCGGCTTGGCGAAAAACGCTCAGATTGAGAAGATTACGGTGCAGTGGCCAAGCGGAGTGGCACAGGAATTGCTGGCGATAAAGCCCAATCAGGTTCTGCGAATCAAGGAGCCGTCGAAGTAGCAGGGGTGGCCTTGGCGCGGAAGCCAAACAATAATCAGGACACACAAAAGGGACGAAGAAAATGCTTTTCTGGCGAAAACAAAAACCAAGCCACGAACGGGCGATGGACTGGTTCAGGCAGAACATGGTGCCGGGGCAGGGGATCATCGTTCACACCAGACAGCGTGTACCGTACCCCGAGGTGACGGGCTATTTCATTCCCACCCTTTACAACTGGGGTGAGAAGGAGCTGGCGCGCACCTGCACCCGCTGGCTGCTCTCGATCCAGCTTCCGGATGGCGCTTTCCCTGCGCCCGATGGCGTGCCCTACACCTTCGATACCGCGCAGATCATGCGTGGGCTATGCGCTGCCCTGAATGACGTGGAGGGCGCTGAATCCTCGTTGCGGCGGGCCTGCGACTGGACCCTGACCCAGATGGATGCAAGCGGCCGCCTCAATACCCCTTCGACCGAACTGTGGACCGATATCGCCAGCGACCTGATCCACACCTACGCGCTGCCGCCGCTGGCCCAGGCCGGCAGGCTGCTCGGGGTGAAGGAATACGAGGAAGCGGCGAACTTTGCGCTCGCCCACTACAAGCAACGAGAAGACCTGGTGCCCTTCAACCGTCTGTCGCATTTTCATGCCTATGCCATGGAGGCATTGTGCGAAATGGGCGAGCTGGAACTTGCCGCGCAGGGCATGGCCGACGTGGAAAAATGCCAGCGGCGTGACGGCAGCATTCCGGCCTATCCGGATGTGGACTGGGTGTGCTCGACCGGGATGGCGCAATACGCGATCGTCTGGTACACGCTGGGCAGGAAGGAACTGGCTGACAAGGCCATGCGCTATCTGGAGAAGATCCAGAACAAGTCCGGCGGATTCAACGGCAGCTACGGCAAGGGCGCCAAATACATCGCAGGCGCGGAAATCAGCTGGGCAGTGAAATATTTCCTCGACGCGCGCCTGCTGAAAATGCGCGCGGAAGGCAAGCATGCTTAAGGTACTGACCGTATTCGGCACCCGACCGGAAGCGATCAAGATGGCGCCGCTGATCGCCGAACTGGAACGTCATCCCGGGGTCATCGACAACCGCAACTGCCTGACCGGGCAGCACAAGGACATGGTGGCGCCACTGATCGACCTGTTCGGAATCCGCGTTGACCACGACCTGAACCTGATGCGGGAAAACCAGACGCTGGAGCACATCACCGTCAGCGTGCTGCAGGAAATCGGCAGGATGTTGCGAGAAGAGAAGTACGACCTGCTGCTGGTCCAGGGCGACACCACAACCTCGATGGCGGCGGCGCTGGCTGCCTTCTATGCCGGCGTCAAGATCGGCCACGTCGAAGCCGGTCTGCGCACTTTTGACAAGCACCACCCTTATCCTGAGGAAGCCAACCGCAAGATTATCGACTCTGTGGCCGACCTCTTTTTCGCGCACAGCGAAAAGGCAAAGCAGCATCTGCTGAATGAAGGCATCGCCGAATCGGCGATCGAGGTCACCGGCAACACCGTGATCGATGCCCTGCTCGATGTTTCTTCGCGTCCATTTGAGATGGCGGGCTCTGCGCTCGATGCGATTCCATTCG
>JAPTVL010000517.1 GCA_028065725.1 Betaproteobacteria bacterium | reverse complement strand
ACGGTTACGATGCTTCATGCTGCCAGGGGAGTATACGTCGCAATGCCACCCCGGGGATCTTGGGGCGGTACGGTTTTATTCCAAAGTTAGCCCCTAACCAATACGAGCATCGACGTCTTCACTTGGCCTGTCGTCATCAAGGATAACGCTGGCAATTGTTTCTCCTACGATGACTCGGCGGGAGGCGTTGCGGGCGCCGGATGGCGCTATCTCTCAGGAGGGACATGCTGATGCGCACGTTCATGCAGCTGCTTGAATCTAATCCGGTGACGACTTTGCCGGCGATGTTGCAGCACGTAGAGACCGTCCGCGACGCCACGATCTACGGCGGCCTCATCGCCCACAATGATGCGACGGTGCCGTCCGATGGCTCGCCCGTCATGTCTCTGGACGAGAATTACCCGAAAATTACTTTCGCTTCACCGGCGAGCGGCGCGATCCGGAGGGGCAGTCCCAGCGTCAATGGGTATGTTTCGGATATTGACGGCATCGCACAAACAGCAAGCATCCCGGCGGATGGTGTCCTGCTGGTTGACGGCGCCTATTACGACTCCTTCACCGATCCGTACCGCCCGAACCATTTCGTGAACACAACCGTGTTTCCGAACGGCCCCCGTACCCTCACCATGCAGGTGACCAATAACCTTGGCACAACGACGCAGGCTAGCGTCGCCGTGACGTTTTCCAGCTGACTCATGACCATGGAGATCCCAATGATGCGTCCGACCCAATCCCGGCTATCGGTTCTTCTGTATGATATGCCTCTTAACCTTTTTCAGCCGCCAATCGGACTGGGGTATGGTCCATGCACGCATTGAGCAAGCGCAGTGGAAGCTCTGGCTCCCAAAAGCGCCGGTTGAAGCGGTAGACGAATTCATCCAGGTACTCCTGCAGGTATTTTCCGGTGACTCCATGGAAAGTCCCGAGCAGGTAGGCCTTGAGGTTGCCGATAGCGATGTGCACCCAGGGGAGCCATTCGTCCACTTGCTCCGCCGGAGTCGCTCGGCCTTCATGTTGCTGGGTCTCTCCCAGAACGCGCAAAGCCACCAGACCATCGGTGCGAGTCGGTTGCCGGGGAAGCAGATGGCGCTTGGCGAACTGTCGGATGTTCTCGGCAGATACCGAAGGGGTCGTTTCCATGGCGATGAAACCGGCCTTCCTGTCGCGGCTTTCGACGGCCACCAGAATCGGTGTCTTCCCTTCCGCACCCCGGCCACTCTTCCCTCCGGATCGCCGTCCTCCTACAAAAGCGTCGTCCAGCTCCACAAGGCCGCCCAGACGATAGATGCTGTCCCGATCCGCCATGGCATGACGCATCTTGCGCAGCATCCGGTGCGCGGTAATCCAGGATACCCCGATCTGCTTGGACAATCGCAGGGCCGACAAACCACCTTTGTCGCAGACCATCAGATAGATCGCCAGGAACCACTGCACCAAGGGAACATTGCTGGAGTGAAAGAGCGTACCGGCCGTCACCGAGGCCTGGTGGCGGCAGCGTCCGCATTGATAGACCTTGCGGCTCGCTATCCAGTGGCCATGGTCGTGCCCGCATTTCGGGCATTGAAAGCCACTGGACCAGCGCTGTTGCTTCAGCGCTTCGATGCATGCCTCCTCCGTGCCAAAACGTTCCTGCCATTGCAGTACTCACCAGTCGATAATATAGTCTACAATCGTGGAACCAATTGACGCAATGTCGGTCTCATGTGACATGAAGCTAGACGGTCGAACGCTCGATCACATGACGCTCGAACAGATCCGCCGCATGGCGGTGCAACGGGTTCGCGAGGGTGAAAGCCCCGCGGCGGTGATCGCCTCGTATGGGTTCTGCCGCACGACGATCTACAAGTGGATGAAAGCTGCGGCGGGACGCGGACACGGTCTGAAGGCGTTGCGCTCCAGCCGTGGCACGGGGCGCCCACGCCGCCTCACCCCCGCGCAGGAACGGCAAGTCTTCCGCTGGGTCAATGGGCGCGATCCGCACCAGTACGGACTGGACTTCGGACTGTGGACGCGCGCACTCGTCGCCATGCTGATCGAGCGGAAGTTCGGCATTCGACTGGGGGTCACGGCGGTCGGTGCGCTGCTTGCGAAGCTGGAACTGACGCCGCAGAAACCGCTGCAGCGTGCCTACCAGCGCGACCCGCAGGCCATCGCACGCTGGCAGCGCCAGACCTATCCGGCGCTGGCCCGCCAGGCGAAGCGCGAAGGGGCGGAGATCCTGTTCTGGGACGAATCGGGCTTTCGCGCCGACACCGTGCACGGCAAGACGTGGGCACTGCGTGGCCAGACGCCGGTGGTGCAGCGGCCCGGCCAGCGCCAATCGATGTCGGCGGCCTCGGCCGTGAGTGCCCGGGGCGCCTTCTGGTTCTGCACCTATGACGGCGCGCTCAACGGCGAGCTGTTTGTCGAGTTGCTGCGCCAGTTGATGCATCGGCGCAAGAAGCCCGTACACCTGATTCTCGATAGCTTGCCGGCGCACAAGCGCGCCATCGTGCGCGATTACGTGGAGGCCACCGAAGGCAAGCTGATGCTGCATTTCCTGCCGGGCTATGCGCCTGACCTCAATCCCGACGAACTGGTCTGGAGTCACGTCAAGCGCACCGGTACCGCTCGGCGGCCTTTGCAGCAGGGCGAGAAGCTCCGTGAGCGCATCGACGCAGAACTCGCCGCGCTCCGCGACGATCCGAAGTTGGTGCGCTCATTCTTCCAGACACCTTCTGTCGCCTATATTCGCGACTGCTGAGTAAATTCATCGCTTCAGCTTTCATCTCAAGCCCTCCATCTCCATGGCTTACAAAGTGTTAGAGCATGAATGCTGAGAAAGATTCAGAGGCATGTAAAAGGTTAAGAGGCATGTAAAATAATGGCTCAACGCGGATTCGTGTGGGTCGTTTTCCGTATTGTTGGCACGTTACGAAGCGTCGGTATCGGGTATTTCATCGTTCTGGGCTCCTCCGTGAAAGGGAACGTCGATGAAGCGTGCGCGCACATGGTGTGAGCTGTATTCGTTTCCCGGATTCCGGGCGGCGGCGAGGCTCAAGGGTGTGTTCGGTGATCCGGATGTACGTGTGGCGATACTGCGTCGCAAAAAAAGACCGGGACGTGTTCGTGCTGTAGCCGCACGCGCTGTTCGATCTACGACCGGCGCGTGGTGCGGGCGCGGGATCTGGGCGCGGGTGGGTTTCGCATCGAGCTTGAATTCGAGCGGGCGCGCGTAAGCTGTCCGGATTGCGGGGTGCGCATGGAGTACCTGGACTGGCTGGCACGCAACCCGCGGTACACGGCGCGCTACGCACTGCACGTCGGGGCGCTGGCCCGCACGATGACCGTCAAGGATGCGGCCCGCGCTGAACGGCTGCACCATACCACCGTCAAGGACCTGGACAAGCTGTCTATGGCCGAACAGCTGCGCCGCAACCCGATGCCTGCCACCTCGGCCATCGGCGTGGACGAGATCAGTATCCGCAAGGGCCACGACTACCGGGTGGTGGTGAGCGACCTTGAGCGCCAACGACCGATCTGGTTTGGCGGGTCGGGACGCAAACAGGAAGACTTGGCGCTGTTCTTCGCGGCCTATGGCGCGCGCCGCTGTGCGGGCATCCGGGTGGCGGTGATGGACATGTGGAAACCGTTCCGCCAGGCCGCGCACGAGCACGCCCCGCAAGCGCAGATCGTGTTCGACAAGTTCCACATCCTGCGCCACCTGAACGATGCGCTCGATGCGGTGCGCCGGGCCGAGTATGCGCGGGTACGAGGTGAGCCACGCCGCTTCATCAAAGGCAACCGCTATACCCTGCTGTCGCACCGGGAGAACCTGGACCTCGATGGCCGCCAGGCGCTCAAGACGCTGCTCGCCGCCAACAAACGGCTCAACACCGCTTACCTGCTCAAGGAATCGTTCGGGCAGCTGTGGGACTACTCGAGCGAAGCCTGGGCCAAGAAGTTCTTCGAGAACTGGAAAGACGCACTCAAGTGGCGGCGCCTCAAGCCGTTCGAGAAGTTCGCACAGACGATCGAACGTCATTGGGACGGCATCGTTTCTTACTGCAGGCCCGACAATAAAGTCTCGCTCGGATGCGTGGAAGGACTGAACAACACGATTCGCGTCATCCAGCGCAAGGCCTATGGCTTCCGCGATGAACAGTACCTGGCCATGAAGATCATTGCGCATTTTTTGCCGCCGCTCCCGGATCATGCAAAAATCACCCACACGAATCCGCGTTGAGCCAAAATAATTATGTTACTTCAACTTCATTCGCTGCGAGCCATGGAGGTGCGAAGCACCGAGGCGAGTAGTCCGCGGTAGGCGCACCTCGACGGGCGAAGCAGGAGAGGTATAGCGCCGTTAAGCCATTGTGGGCGAGCGTCTGGTGCGCGCCGAAAGCGCGCACCGCTCGACCGCAGGGCGGCCGCGGCCGTGCCGTAGCCAGCGGCGCAGGCACAAAAGGGTGCGCCGGCTCAAACCGAGTGCGCGAGAGCGACTGGGACGTCCTGTCGCGCATCACGAGGGGCCGGCGCACAATCACTTCCAGACACCTTCTGTCGCCTATATTCGCGACTGCTGAGTAAATTCATCGCTTCAGCTTTCATCTCAAGCCCTCCATCTCCATGGCTTACAAAGTGT
>JAPTVL010000456.1 GCA_028065725.1 Betaproteobacteria bacterium | reverse complement strand
GCGCAAGGCATGAGTACAGCGACAGGGCACATCATGGCTGCGGGTTCGAACTTAGGCTGGCTCGCCCGTCTGGGGCTCGCCATGCGACGCCACCGCAATGCCATCGTCGCTGCGCAATGGTTCGTGGTGCTGGGCTATCTCATGCTGGTGGCCGTGCCGGCTTTCCTGCCGCTGCCGCCCGACGAGGCTCACATATGGAACAACCTCACCCGCTTTGCCCAGTTCATGTTCTGGGGCATCTGGTGGCCCTTCGTCATACTTTCCATCATGGTACTCGGCCGGGTGTGGTGCGGGGTGCTGTGCCCGGAGGGCGCGCTCACCGAATGGGTTTCGCGATACGGGCTGGGGCGCGGCATCCCGCGCTGGATGAAATGGGGCGGATGGCCGTTCGTGGCCTTCGTCATGACCACCGTGTTCGGGCAGATGACCAGCGTGTACGAATACCCGAAGCCCGCGCTGCTCATCCTCGGCGGCTCGACCCTCGGGGCCATCGCCGTGGGGCTGGTGTGGGGACGCGAAAAACGGGTCTGGTGCAAGCACCTGTGCCCCGTTTCAGGCGTGTTCGGTCTTTTGGCGAAGATCGCACCCGTCCACTTCAGGGTCGATCAAACGGCCTGGGATGCTGCGCCTGCCGGCCATCGCACCAGCCGCCAGCATGTGATCAACTGCGCCCCGTTGATCAACATCCGGCGCATGGAAAGCGCTTCGGCCTGCCATGCGTGCGGCCGCTGCGCCGGAGAACGGGATGCGGTGCAACTCGCTCTGCGTTCGCCCAATGCCGAAATACTCGGCCATGCCGGCGCCCCCGAAAACAAGGCCGGGGAAATGAACCACTGGCCTGCGCGTCTGCTGGTCTTCGGCATGCTGGGCGTGGCGCTCGGGGCCTTCCAGTGGAGCGCTTCTCCCTGGCTCGTGGCCGCGAAACAGGCTGCGGCAGGGTGGCTGGTAGACCACGAGGTCTGGTGGCCGCTCAACGAGGCAGGACACTGGTGGCTGTTCACCTATTACCCGGAGGTGAACGACGTCTTCACCTGGCTGGACGGCGGCGTGCTGCTTGCCTACATCGCCGCCGAAACGCTCGTCGTCGGCGGCTGGGTGTGGGGCTGGCTCAAGCTGGCCGGCATGCTGACGGGATTGCCCTGGCAGCGGCTGTCCCAAACCCTCATTCCCTTCGCCGGAACCAGTGTTTTCGTCGGCTTGAGCCTGCTTACAACCTCCCAGCTGGCTGGCGAAAGGGTGATCCTGCCTTGGGCCAATGACGCGCGCATGGCGCTGCTGGCGCTCGCCGCCCTCTGGAGTGCGAATCTTGCGTGGCGTCTGGCGAAACGACACCGCGCCGTGGCAGCGTTGGGAATATCGATGGCCACGGTTCTGCCGCTTGCCGCATGGGGTACCCAGTTTTTTGTCTGGTGAACCCTGAATGATCTTCAGGTTTTTCGGGTAGATCACCTCGCTGGTGATCCCGGTCCATCTTCACATTAGGTTAAAGCGTTGGCCGGTCCTCGTAGGCCAACAGACGCAAGGCATTGATTACCACCACCACGGTCGAGCCCTCGTGTATCAGCACCGCCAGGCCGATGCCGGCCCAGCCGAATAGGGTGGCGGGAATCAGCAAGGCCACCACGCCCAGCGACACATACAGGTTCTGCCGGATGATGCGTCGCGATGCGCGGCTCAGGGCCACGGCGAACGGCAGCTTGGAGAGATCGTCGGCCATCAGCGCCACGTCCGCGGTTTCCAGCGCCACGTCGGTGCCGGCGCCACCCATGGCGATGCCGACCGTGGCGTGCGCCATGGCCGGCGCGTCGTTGACGCCGTCGCCGACCATGGCCACCTGCCCGTAGCGCTGCCCGAGTGCTTCCATGGCCTTGACCTTGTCTTCCGGCAACAGGCCCGCTTGCACTTCGTCCAGACCCACCGCATCGGCGATGGCGCGGCCCACGCGCGCGTTGTCGCCGGTGAGCATGATGGTCTTGCGGATGCCGGTGCGGTGTAGGCGTTCCAGCACCTGCTTCGCGCCTGCGCGCGGGGTGTCGGCCAGCGCCACGACGCCGAGGAACTGCCCGTCAGCCTGGACCAGCATGAGGCTCTTGCCTTCGCTTCCGAGGCGCTCGGCCTGCTGCAGGATGGTTTCGGGGATGGCTTCGCCTTCAAACAATTTGACGTTGCCAATGCTCACTTTTTGCCCGTCGAATTTGGCGCGCAATCCTTTCCCGTTCACGGCTTCGACCTCGCTGGCTTCCCCCCAGCTTAATCCACGCCGCTTCGCCTCTGTCACCACCGCCTGTGCCAGTGGGTGCGCGCTGCGGCTTTCCACGGCGGCGGCAATTTTCAGCAAGGCGTCCTCGCTTCCGCCGACGGCGACGACGTCGGTTACTTCAGGTTTGCCGATGGTCAGGGTGCCGGTCTTGTCGAAGGCGATGGCGGTCAGCACGCCGAGATTCTCCAGGTGCGCGCCGCCCTTGATCAGCACGCCGCCGCGCGCGGCGCGCGCAATGCCGGACAGCACCGCCGATGGGGTGGCGATGGCCAGCGCGCACGGGGACGCCGCCACTAGCACCGCCATGGCGCGGTAAAAGGATTCGGCGAAGGGGAAGCCGAACAGCGGCGGCAACGCGATCAGCAGTGCTGTGCCCACCAGCACGGCCGGAACGAAGATCCGCTCGAAACGGTCGGTGAAGCGCTGGGTGGGGGACTTCTGCGTCTGCGCCTCGGCCACCATCGTCACCATACGCGAGAGCGTGCTCTCCTGCGACAGCTTGGTCACCTCGACCATGAGCACGCCTTCGCCGTTGACCGTGCCGGCGAACACCTTGTCGCCGGGCGCCTTGTCCACCGGCATGGATTCGCCGGTGATCGGCGCCTGGTCCACCGCCGAGCTGCCGGACGCCACCACGCCGTCGGCGGGAATGCGCTGGCCGGGCTTGACGAGCGCGCGGTCGCCACGCTGCAAGGCCTCGACCCGCACCTCGATCTCCGCGCCGTCGCGCTGCACGATCGCGGTCTTGGGCGCCAGGTCCGCCAGCGCCTCGATCGCCTTGCGCGCACGGTCCATGGCCATGTGCTCCAGCGCATGGCCCAGACTGAACAGGAACAGCAGCAGCGCGCCTTCTGCCCAGGCGCCCAGGGCTGCAGCCCCCGCCGCCGCGACGATCATCAGGGTGTCGATGTCGAAGCTGCGGCTCTTCACACTCTGCCAGGCGTCGCGCAGGGTATAGAAACCGCCCGCCGCATAGGCGCCCAGCAACAGGCCGAGCGAGAGCGTGCGCGGCGTGCCGGCGAGACCCGCGAGCCAGCCTGCCAGCAACAGTAGGCCGGCCACGCCGCTGAAAATGAGTTCGCGATGCTCGGCGAACCATCCGGCCTCGCGGCCCTCTTCCAGCACGGCATAACCGAGCGCCTGGATGCGCTGGACGATCGCAGGGCGCGCGATTTTTTCGCTGTCATACTCCAGTCGCAGGCGCTCTGCGGCGTAGCTTACCGAGGCCTCCAGCACGCCCTCCATGCGCGTCAGCGCGTGCTCGATCACGGTGGCGCAGGTGGGACAGTCCATGCCATCGATGCGCAGGCTCTCGTGGTGAAACCGGTCCCCGATCTTCGCGCCGGCCGCCTGCGCCAGTTCGCGCACCCGGCTCACGCTGAACTGCTGCGGGTCGTAGTGCAGGCACAGGCGAGCGCTGCCGTCTTCGTGGACGAGGTGTACTTTTTCCAGGCCCTCGGCCTGCAGCAAATTAGTCAGCCTCCCTATGCAGGCGTCGCGCTCATCGGGGACATCCGGCAAGACCAGGGACAGGTCCAGTTCAAGTTTCTCGGCCATGTTTTTCCGCTCCTCATCTGATTGGCACCGCCTCGACGATATCGGTCACGTAAACCCACCCCGCCTCGGCCTGCCCGGTGTGTGCGGTGCGCGCGATGATGCTCACCAGTTCGTCGACCTGATGGTCTTCGCAGACCAGTTCCAGCCTGGATTCGTAAATGACCTCTTCGGCCAACTCGACGGAATAGTGCTGCTCCCTCGCATCCACCGCCTTCAGAAGGCTTTGTACGGGGATGACACCGATGTTGCGGCAGCCGGCGTTCGCATTGCATTGCCCTGAGTCCTTGAGGGCGCGAATCACGTCGCCAACGCGGTGGTTGTGGATGTAAGCCTTGATTTCTTTCATGCGTTTTCTCCTGTCTGGTGAGTGCGTGCGGCCTCTTCAGGCCGCACGTTTCCGGTTTACTTCGCTTGCTTGCGTTCGCGGCGTTGTTCCACCCATTCGTACATCAATGGCAACAGCAGCAGGGTCAGCGCGGTGGACGTGAACAGCCCGCCCACCACCACGGTCGCCAGTGGCCGCTGGGTTTCCGCGCCGACGCCGGTCGATAGCAGCATCGGCACCAGGCCGAAGATGGCAATCGATGCGGTCATCAGCACCGGCCGCAGGCGCAAAGCCGCGCCTTGTTTGACTGCCTCCCTGATTGAGAGCCCTTGCCGCCGCTGGTCGTTGAGGAAGGACACCAGCACGATGCCGTTCAGCATCGCCACCCCGAACACGGCGATGAAGCCGATGGCCGACGGCACTGACAGGTACTGCCCTGTGACGGCGAGCCCGATCACCCCGCCGATGGTGGCGAAGGGCACGTTGGCGATGATGA
>JAPTVL010000045.1 GCA_028065725.1 Betaproteobacteria bacterium | reverse complement strand
CGCGATGATGTCGGCGAGTTCGGTACGGGGATCAGCCATGGATCAGCAGCGGGACCAGATCGTCGGCCTCGCTGCCCACCTGCTGGTGCCGCACCCCGGCGCGGGCGAGGCTCGCGGCCTGTGCGTCGAGACGGCCGGTCAGGGCCGACTGGCTAGCGCTGCGCACCGAAGCCTGCGCGGTGTCCAGCCACACGCCCTGCCCGCTCGCCATGTCGTGGAAACGCACCAGCCCAAGATCCGGCAGGGCGCGCTCGGCAGCGTCGACAATGTGGATCGCCCCCATCTCAAAGCGTGCAGCGAGCCGCGCCAGTAGCGGCTCGTGTTCGGGCGTCAGCCAGCTGAAATCGCTGATCAGAACCAGTCGCGTGCCGCGCGGCAGGCTTGCTTCCAGCGCGGCGAGCCGGTCGGCATGGTGCAGGGATTCGGTCGATGTCGGGTCGGTGAGCGGCGGGCACGGCGCCGCCGCCTGTTCGATCAGCGCGAGCGCCGCCAACCGGCCATGACGCGGGGGCAGGGTTTCATCCTGCGCGTTCCACAGCGTGGCGCCGATCACACCGTTGTGGCCGGCGGTGGCGAACGCCAGTACCGCGGCCACTCGCGCCGCCTGGGCGGCCTTGAGCCGGCGACGGGTGCCGAAGCGCATGGTTGCGCCGCGGTCGACCACCAGATGCACCAGCGGCTGGCGCTCCTCGCGGTAGATCTTGAGGTGCGGACGGCCGGTACGCGCGGTGGTGCGCCAGTCCATGTCGCGGATGTCGTCGCCGGCGCTGTATGGGCGCGATTCTTCGAAATCCAGCCCGCGCCCAAGCCAGCGCGACGCCCAGTCGCCGGCGTGGTGATCGTGCACTTCGCGCAGCGGCTGCGTTGCCAGCAGGCTGGCTTGCGCGGCGAGTCCGGCGATGTCGTCGGCAGCGATCAGGGGCGCGTGGACCGCCGCCTCGGCTTCGTGCTGCGCAGGCCGGCGCAGCCAGGCCTTCAGTTGCGCCAGCCTCACGGCGCAGGCACGGCCTCGAGCAGGCCCGCGATGAAGGCATCGCGACCGAGTTTCTGCAAGCGCGCGTCGAGACTCAAGGTAATCCGGTGACGCAGGCAATCGGCGGCAAGTTCGCGCACGTCGTCCGGCGTCACAAAGTCGCGCCCGCGCAAATAGGCTGCGGCGGCCGACGCGTGCAGCAGCGCGAGCGAGGCGCGCGGGCTGGCGCCCACCTCCACCGCGTTGGCCCAGTCTGCGCGCCATTCGCCAGGGGCGCGGGTGGCGCGCACCAGGGCGACGATGTAGCGCTCGACTCCTTCCGACACATGCACCTGCCGCACCTCCTCGCGCGCCGACAGCACGGCGGCAGTGTCGATCACCGCCGCCAGCGGCGCGCGTCCGGCAACCGACGGATGGGCACGGTCACGGCGCAGGATTTCCAGTTCCTCTGCGTCGTTCGGGTAGTCCAGCGCCACATGCAACAGGAAACGATCCAGTTGCGCTTCCGGCAGCGGGTAGGTGCCGGCCTGCTCCAGCGGATTCTGCGTCGCCATCACCATGAACAGCGGCGGCAGCGGGCGCGTCACCCCGCCCACCGTGATCTGGTGTTCCTGCATCGCTTCCAGCAGCGCGGCCTGCACCTTGGCCGGCGCACGGTTGATTTCGTCGGCGAGGATGATTTCGTGGAACAGCGGACCTTCGACAAATTCGAACTGGCCCTCGTGGTAGATGTCGGTGCCAGTCAGGTCGCCCGGCAGCAGGTCGGGAGTGAACTGGATGCGCCGGAAGCTGCCGTGAATGGCGGCGGCCAGCGTCTTCACCGCCGTCGTCTTCGCCAGCCCCGGAAGACCTTCGACCAGCACGTGGCCGTCGGCGAGCAGTCCGATTACCAGGCGGTCGAGCAGCGTGTCCTGGCCGACAATGACATCCGACAGCGCCTGGCGCAATTCGAGGATACGGGGTTGATTCGACATGGGAATTCCAGTCATTGCAATGAGTTCACATTAGCGAGGCCCCCCGGCGGCAGCAATGGGTGCTTAAGCCTAATGAGTGGCTTTGCGGTCAGGCCTTTTCTCCTGCCGCCAGCAGCAATCCGCCCCATGGCAGCACCCGGGGCACACCTCGCTCCAGCCAGGTGGCCCATCCCGTTCCTGAAGGCAGAAAAATGGCCGAGCGCAGCTTCAGATTTTTCACCGGCAATCCGGCGAACAGCGCTTGCACTTCGCGTGTGCTGTGCCAGCGCGCGCCGCGATAGGCCCCGCTGCCGCCGTGCCGGCCTTTTTGCCAGTACAGCAGGCTGGCCCGGTTGAGCCAGCCGATGGCGAAGCGGCGGCGCGCCACCCGCACGGCCTCGGCCACGGCCCGCCGCTCGTCATCGACAAAACACAACGCAGCGATGGACAACACGTGGTCGAAGCTGGCGTCGGCGAACGGCAGGGCGCGGGCATCGCCTTCCACCCAGCTCAATGCCGGGCTGCTGTGGGCTCGCGCGTAATCCAGCCAAACGGAATTGGGATCGAGCCCCGTTGCGACAAGATCGTCGGCCGCGGCGCGGCGGGTGACCAGCCGATGCCGCAGCCGATGTCGAGCAGGCTGTCGCCCGCCTGCGGCGCGAGCTGGCGCGCAGCCAGTGCGTATTCGGTTTCGCCGATCCAGCGCCCGCGCGGCGTGTGGTACCAGGCTTCGTAGTCGGCGGGGTTCATGCCGTCAGCGACTTCCAGGCGCCGATCAAGGCTTCGGCCGCCGTGTCGATATCGCTCTCGGTCGTGAACCGGCCCAGCGACAGGCGCACCGCGCCTGCAGCCGCTTCCCGCGTCAACCCCATCGCCGCGAGCACGCCGCTCACCGCATGGTCTCCGGCATGGCAGGCAGAACCGGTGGACGCGGCCACGGTGGGGGCAGCCGCCAGCACTTGCCACCCCGCTACAGCCGGGAAGGAAATGTTGAGGGTGTTGGGCAGGCGTTCGGTCGGGTGGCCATTGAGCTGCAGGCCGGAAATGTCGGCGGCGAGCAGTCCATGCAGGCGGTCGCGCAGCGCTGTCATGCGTGCGGCTTCCTGCGCCAGCGTCGTCCGTGCCAGCCGTGCCGCCTTGCCCAGGGCAGCGATATGCGGCACGTTTTCGGTGCCGGGACGCAGCCCGTGTTCGTGTCCGGCGCCGTACTGGATCGGTTCAATGGCGACACCCGTTCGTACATACAGCGCCCCCACGCCCTTGGGTGCGTAAAACTTGTGGCCGGCCAGGGTCAGCAGGTCGGCGCCCAGCGCATCCACGTCCACCGCCACCTTGCCGACGGCCTGGGCCGCATCCACGTGCATCAACGCACCCGCGGCATGGGCGAGATCGGCCAGCGCGCGCACGGCCTGCAGGCTGCCGGTCTCGTTGTTGGCCAGCATCACCGACACCAGCGCCACTTCCGGCGTGATGAGATTCGCCGCGTGATCCACCTGCACCCTGCCGGCCGCATCCACCGGCAGTTCGGTTAAGGACCAGCCTTCCCGTGCAAGATGGCGCAGGGGTTGCAGCACGGAGGGATGTTCGATGACAGACGTCACCAACAGTGTGCGTCCACTGGGAAGCGCCGCCCGCGCGGCACCCAGCAGCGCCAGGTTATTGGCCTCGGTGGCGCAACCGGTGAAAACGATTTCCGCGGGCACGGCGCCAATCAGCGATGCCACCTCGGCGCGCGCGGCCTCCACCGCAGCCTTCGCGCGCTGCCCAACCACATGGTCGGATGACGGGTTGCCGTAGTGGACGGCGAGATACGGCAGCATGGCTTCCAGCACCCGCGGATCGACCGGGGTGGTGGCGTTGTAGTCGAGGTAAATCGGGACAGTATTCATTGGGGAAGCCGGCTGTTGTGGTTTTCAGGCTGCTGCTGCCGCCAGCCGGCGGAATTTCCGCTCGATGGCGATGACTGCGATCAACGCAGCCAGCAGGAAGGGCACCACCGCGAGATTCAGCATTACCCAGCCGAAGCGATCGTAGAGCCATCCCGCCGACAGGGTGGCCGCCGCCGCCAGGCCGAAGACCGCGAATTCGTTCACCGCTTGCACCTTCAGCCGCTCGCCGGGCAGATAGGTCTGGGTCAGCAGCGCGGTGCCGCCGATGAAGGCGAAGTTCCAGCCGACGCCGAGCAAGATCAGCGCCGACAGAAAATGCAGGAATTCGACGCCGGACAGGGCCAGCACGACGTGGCCGAGCAGCAGGATGAACCCGGCCTGCATGATGCGCGGCGCACCGTAGCGCGTGACCAGGATTCCGGTGAAAAAGGACGGCGCGAACATTCCCACCACGTGCCACTGGATCACTGGCGTCACGTCCGACCCCGGCAGGCCGCAGCCCAGAATCGCCAGCGGGGTCGCCGTCATCACCATGATCATGACGGCATAGCCGATGGCAGCACCGAATATCGCCACCCGCAGGGCGGGCTGGGCCAGGATTTCACGCAGCAGGCGCGCAGGGCCGTCGTCGACAGTGGCCATTTTGGGAAGGCGCAGGCGGGATAGCAAAACCAGCGCGACGAGACTGAGAACGCCCTGCGCCAGGTAGGAGCCGACAAAGATCTGCCCGCCGATCCAGTCGCGCCCCCATATTCCGAGCTGGGGGCCGACGAAGGCCGCAACCACGCCGCCGGCCACCACCAGGGAAATGGCCTTGCCGGCATG
>JAPTVL010000373.1 GCA_028065725.1 Betaproteobacteria bacterium | reverse complement strand
CGGCGTCATGCCGCCCTGCAGCGCCCACAGTGTCAGCAGCACGTCCAGCGGATGCGTGATGCCCAGCTCCCGTATCGCTACGCGCGCGGCTTCCATCGCAGTCATGCCTGGTCGCATGTAGCACCATGGCGGCACGTCATCGATGCGGCCGGCGCGGATGGCTTGGACTCGTTTAGTCATTCGCGCCCCCCTTGGCCGTGTCCTGGAAAAGTCGCGCGATACTCGAAAAGCACACCAGGGCGTTCTCCGGGTCTTTCGCGGCTGCATCCATCGCCAGCAAAACATCCTCCGGCGCGAATTCGTAAGCGGCGGCGGATGTCAGAAGCACGGTCAGCAGTTCGTCGGCTTGCGGGGTGGCGGCCCGGAGTTTTTCGCGGGCAGCAACGAGAAGCGGCTCCCACTTGTCGACTTCGGCACGATCACCCCGAAGGCGGAAAAGACCGGCGCGACTGCCGGGCAGAATTTGCAGGTCAGCGTTCGACATCAAGTGCCCCCTTTCCACCCTCCCCCAAAAACCCTGTTTTATCCGTCCCACCGTCCCCGGCCTTGTGCTGCAAGGGTTTCAGTGTTACCGATGCGGTTTCGTCTGCCGTCCCTGAATTTTCAATGCGTCCCACGTCCCGCCCCGTATTTATTGGGTTTGCGGGCAACGGGACGGCGGGACGTGAAATTTCGGGGGGTGGGGCAAGATAGCGTGAGAACGCATCCGCGAATTGCTCGCGCTCAAAGCCTTTGGCTTGCTCATATCCGATGCGGACATTCTTGGAGCGGATCCCGTAGCCTGCCAGCATCCGGTTAAGCTGCCTCGGCGTAAGCGGCCTGCCCTTGTTCCAGGTTGCCCATGCCGCCTCTTCGTCTTCGACCAGCGCGGCTATCAGGTCAGCGGTCTTGATCCTGTCCGCGCGCTTGGACTCGAAGACGTGCTGAATATCTGCCAGCAGTTCGTTGCCCGCGCTCTGGGCGGCATTGGCTACGCCGGAGAGCTTCAGCGCGGCATGGGTGGCACGCGCTACCCACTCCGGCCCGGCGCATCCGGCGATGGCAAGCAAAGGCTCCCAGTTGTCCTGTTCGCGGTCTGATAGTGCATCGGGTAATGCAGGCCGGACGGCTCTGACTTCATCGGCGTAATCCTCGGCAAACCTCGCCAGCCTGGAAGTGATCCGATCGAACATCCCGGCCTCGGCATGGCGCAAGCGTTCCACCGTCTCGCCCGGCAGCTTGCGCCGCATGCTGAACACGATGGCGCGGCTCATGGTGGCGTCGGGCAGGTGTTTTTCCAGCGCGATGCCGGCCAGCGCCTTGGCGCCCCAGACGTTGAACAGCTTGGGTTGCAGGTCTTCGCCCACCACCCGGCCAACGTAGGCATTGGCGCGGGTGTGTCCGGCGTTGACCAGGCCTTTCAGTTCTTCGTTGTCGCGGATGAAGGTGTCGGCCTCATCGATCAGCACCGTGGGCGTCCACTGTTCGACAGCGCGGAACAGGAAGGCGGCGGATGAATTCGCCGCCGGCAGCGGGCGGCATACCATGCGCCCGAACACGGTCAGCAGCTGCGACTTTCCGCAGGCCTTCTCCGGTGCGTTGATGATGGCGAGCGGCGCGACTTCCACCACGTCGGCAAAGTGAGTGAAGGCAACCCACAGCGCGGCCGCGTCTGCCTGCCAAGGTTCCAGCACGATGAAGCGGCGGATGGTGTGGGCAACCTCCGACAGCAGCATCGCCGGCTGGATGGGTTCGTGCCACGGTTCCACGGTGCCGAATGGCAGGCGTTCGGCCTTGTCTTCGTCGCCGCGCGCCGCCTTCACGATGGCGTCCAGGGTCGCCGGTCTCACCCCCATCGCCTTGGCGGCCTTGGTGCGCTCGCGGTCGTATTGCAGCGCGGGCAGTGCGGCAAGCCTGGCGATAATCGCCTCATCCGATTCGGGCGCGGCTTCGGGTGGTGTCTGGCTATCAGCCGTGCCCTGTTCGCTGCTCTCCGTCGATTCTGGCAGGTTGATTTTGCCGGTGCGCTCGGCTTCTTCGGCCATTCGTTCGAGAACTCCGTCATCAGCCATGGTTCAGCCCTCCCGCATCAAGCGCCGCCTGTATACGGCCGACAGCCACCAGCAGCCGGTCGCGGTCGGCTTGCGTAAAAGGCTCGCCCGCCAGCATTGCCGATGCTGCACAGCCAACTACCAGCGCCTCGAATGCAACAGCACGAAGAATGTCAGCGGCCGGGAATGGTCTACGCTCTGGCTTGCCGAACTGCGCAGGATCGTCGGGGCGCGGCGGGAACAGGTCGGAGATTTCCAAACCTGCAGCGGAAACGATTTCGTGCGCGCTGCATCCATTCGAGAAGCAATGGACAAGAACGCGGCCATCATCCAATTCCCGGACAGACAGCGATGGGCGCTTGTCTTGATGCGCCGGGCAGCGTGCCATCCAGCGGCCTTGGCCGGTGCGCTTCACGCCGTCGAGTTTTTCAAGCAGCAGGGCGGCACTCATGCTGTCACCGCCTGGCGCATGGCCTGAAGGTGTCGGTACAGTCTCCGCCAGGCAGCGCATGTGATGCAGCTTCCTTGCCCACGGCAGAAACAAGGCTTAGAATTTAGGCAGCTTCTATCTGTCTGGGCCGAACGGTTGCCGCCGTATCGGCCCTTTTTGTTGGCGCGCATGTCAGGCGGCCTTTTCGATATAGGCCTGCACATCGGAAGCCCGCCAGACGGTCACACGCGGCGACAGTTTCACGGGTTGAGGGAATCGGCGTTCCTGCACCATTTTCCACAGGCCGGAGCGGGATACGGGTATCCGTTCCAGCACCTGCGGAAGGCGAAGAAAGGTGTCTGCGGCTTGGGTGGTGTTCATCTACGTGGCTCCATGTATGTCCGTTGGACTAATGTGGCCATGCTCCACGCTACAAATTTTCTCCGCACACGGAAAAACCTTCCCTCAGCGGCCAGCGGCTCCTTTGAGCAACTTGACAGCAGAGCTCAGGTCGAGGACTTCATCATCCACCGCGCTAGAGAGGTGCGCCATGAAATGGACAATTGGGGTCGATGCGTCATCCCAGCTCCAGGCCTTGCAATCGCCTCCGCCTAGTCGCGCCCATAGCGCAATAGCATAGTCGGCCAGCGGGTCGCGGTAGTGGTTCTTCGAGGGTCTGCCGCCCTTCCCTCGGTTGAGTGCTGCTACAGCCGTTTTGGCCGCTTTGACGATGTTCTCGCCGCTAGGGCGGTGGAATTCCAGGCTATCGGGCTGAATGTCGAGACTGAAAAACATCGCCTCATCAATCAAGGCCGTTGTAGTCGAATCACTCCGCCGATACGCGGTAAGGGCCTCACCTGGCGGGAGTCTCCCGATATTCCCAAGCGTGCGTTTGACGTCCTGTCTTGTTGCTTCAGGGAATCCCGTTTTCACGAATCGAATTCGAGCAAGGGCTTTTTCAATTCCGACAATTTCATCAGCGGTCAACGCTCGCCCAAGCGCTTTTTCGAGCCCGCTCTGCGCCCCGCGTTTCAGCTTGATAGGGGGCTCCCACCCGCCCTCTTTTGACGCCCAATCCCGCGTATGGGTGATCTTTCCAGCCATCATTGCGCCTCTTCTCGCCCCTTCAAAGTGCAGCCTTCCACCCATCGGCAACCTTGGTGCCGACGTATTTCGCCTTCCATGGCTCGATCAGCATTTCCTTGGGGACGGAACGATACTGCCCGGCCGGTAGGGGCTGGCGGGTGAACGTGCTGGTGTGCGCGGCGTGTTTCCGCAGGGCCTCCATCCCTGCCGCGATTCCATCCTGCAGGCGTTTCCCGACGTTGCCCACCGGTATCGGTTCGCCCGGCCTGACCTTGCTCCAGGCGAAGCGATCCGCCATCACCTCGTTCGCCGTGCTGACGTGCCGGAGACAGGTAGTACGGGTCCCCGGGTCTTTCAGGACAACCACCGAGAACGCATCGAAGTTGTCCACCCGGTGACCGATCTCATGCCAGAACAGGAACGGGAAAATTTCGTGGTCTTCCAGGCGCCCCCAATCGAGCTCTGGGCGGATTGCTGATCTGAATTGATCAGCATCGATCGAGCGGGCGAGCCTGATAGCCGAATGCTCGATCAGATCTGAATGGCCGTCAGCAGCATCCCGAACAACGCCGACGGCCATGAAGGAGAACTCCCCGAAACATTTCATTTCCTCGACGGTGCTCAAGGTCAGCACACAGCCGTTCGCCTTTGCGATCTCGGCGAAGGTTCGATACTGACCTCGGGTAATATTCACTACAGCCATGATGCAATCTCCTAGACAGGTTGCGGTGTGGTCAGGGCTGGTCGGGGGCTGCTACCCCCGTCCGGCCCGCTTTGCCCGAGACCGTCAGGCGGCGGTTTTCCCATGCAGCGGGATGACGTCAGCCCCCGCTTTCAGCTTGTCGAGGTAGTCCGCCCAAGCTTGCATCATCTTGCGGCGTTCAGGCAGATGGGCCGTGCGGTTGTAGGCACGCCCGTTCGGATCGCGTACAGCGTGGGCGAGTTGATGTTCGATCAGGTCGGGGCGGAAGCCTAGCACTTCATCCAAAATCGTGCGGGCCATCGCCCGGAAGCCGTGGCCGCTCATCTCATCCTTGGCAATGCCCAGGCGGCGCATGGCGGCGAGGATGGCGTTATCGCTCATCGGGCGCTCACTGGTGCGGG
>JAPTVL010000135.1 GCA_028065725.1 Betaproteobacteria bacterium | reverse complement strand
CGCCCTTTGGCATCCCAGACGCGCTTGATGGCGGAACCCAGCGCCGTATAGCCGTAGTTGTCGAGCGGTTCGCGCGGACTGGCCATCTGCGCAAGCAGCGGCAAAACCATCTCCATGTCGGCGTTGATATCGATGATCATGGAGAACGGGTTGAGGCAGATAGTGTTCTGTCGCTCGTCGGAGAATTCGATGAACTCGCCGTCCAGCAATTCGCACAGGTTCTTATAGGAACGACCAACGTCAATGATCCAGACCTTCGCGCCGGCGCCTAGGTAGCGATAAGTCATTTCATTGACGAACACCGACTTGCCGGAACCAGAGAGCGCCGCGACGGCAAAGTTGAAATTGCCACCCGTGTTGTCGAACAGATCGAAGCCAATGATCTGGCCGCGTCGCCCAAACAGGGTCATGACCGGCGTTTGCGTACCCTTCCACTCGGCGATCAACGGCGATGTCATCACCGCGTTGTCGGCAGTTTTGGTATTGATTCGTCCGAACTGACGCAGGTCGCTTTGTATTGCCGGGGTCAGTGTCATCGGCATGGTTGCAGTCAGCGCCTGATGCTGGAGGTAAAAATCCTTGGTCAGGTCAAAGCCGCGGGCACGCCAGACGGCACGCACGGAATGCTCGCAGCGCGAAGCTTCCGCCACCCGCGAAACCAGGCACACCTGGTGATACATCCCGACCACGGTGCGCCCGCTGTCGAACGTCCTCAGCACCATGTCCCAGTCGCGTTTGCGTTCCTGAAGATCGGGCTGGAAATGAGCAAGATAGGAGCCTGCACTCTGGGTCGCCCTCGCGGCCTTCATCTGCGCTCGGGTACGTGCCGACTCGTAGTCCAGCGCCACGGCTCCCATGGTGATGATGAAGGGACAGGGCATCGCCAGAGCCAACTGGTAGGGATCGCCGATCAGATAGTTCATGCCTGACAGTCGGAAGTACCGTGGGTACTGGCGCACCGAAAACAGCTGCAGGACGGACTCATCTCCGCCGGCTTTACGAAAACGGATGTCGCTATCGCCCACCCGCGAAGCGATTTCCAGGTTGGAAATCTGCTTACGCAGCGGCTGATCAGCATTCCAGACGATTGGCGTCACTGCTCCCCCGGAATGCAGTCGTGAATGATCGAAGAAGTCCCCGACAAAATTGAGAAGTTCATCCGGTCCCCAGTCCTGACCAGGCAAATGAGCTGACTTCAGGGTGGCGTGAATGCTTTCCCGAATGCGCAGGGCTTCATCCACATCGGCCGGTAGTTCGGGATCGAGCGGCAATGTGACCGAGATGACAGACCGAAAATCACGCAGCAAATAGGTCTGGTGGCCGAAGATCGATTCGCTCGTGCCTGTCAGGTAGTGATCGATCCGGCGGCGCGCCAGCAGGCGGAAGATGTTGCTGTGCCGACGCTGAATACCCTCGTCATCGGAATCAATCGCAGAGGCTGGTAGCAAGTTGGCCTGATTCCTCAGCGTGGGAAGGATGTGCGGACTGCCATACAACGAGACTTGAATACCGGTGCCAGGTGGACAGGACACGAAGAGACTGGACAGAACCTTCTCCATTTCGTCGTTGGCACCGGTCTGCGGCAGCGTCTCAATGCAAAAGCCGATGGCGTGTTCCTCGCGCTCCCCAAAGCCTCCTTGATCCAGTGCGAAGAGTCGTGTGTCCTCCTGCCAGGCGAGATAGGGAAGAATTCCACTCAGGCGGGGCATCCGTGATATTTCCTGCAGCAGATGCCTTGGCAAACGATCGGCTTCCGCATCCCGTTCGGGCAAGAACGCCTCTCTCAAGATTTCAGCGAATCCCATCACTCCCCCTCGCCAGGCACGGACGGCACCGTGCGCGCTGACGATCCGGGCGGTAGTATCGGCAACATCGCGCCACTCGGTGGCGATGCACGCTCCATTTGCAGGGACTGTCCACCCGTTGGTGGCGATTGCGGCACGAACGTCTTCGGCGGCACGACCGGGCGGTAGCCTTCCGTCGCCTTGCGCCGAGAGTGCTCGATTTGCCAGCGGCCGGAATCGACAACCATGTAGAAATAGGACTGATCGTGCAGTACCTCGTCGTCATCTTCCCAAGGAGCCAACCACACGCGACGCACCTTCTGTGCACTACGCAAGGGATCGCCGGAGCGCGGGGCCATCGCATTGATCCTGGCCTGAGCATTCAAGGCATTGCCCGGTTTGACCGCAGGACGTTGTCCCGGAAGATTGTTCTGCACTGCATTGGCATAGACGCCAGATAGCGAGGCGCAGGAAATCCCGTCCGGCGCCTTGCAGGAAAAGCCTCCTTGTCCATCCAGGCCGGTCATGCCGGCACAGCCGGCCAGCCCGAACATGAGCGGGACTAGCAGCGTCCGGCCGACACTCATCGCCCTGTCTCCTGCAGCCACTGCTCGATGCGTTCCTTTGGTGCCGCGCCAGGCAGGATTCGTCCATCGGCGGACAGCAAGGTCGGCGTCCCCTGTATGCCCAGACGCTGGCCGAGCTGAATGTTCCGTTCGATTGGGTGATCACACTTGCGGCTGGCCGGCGCCTTACCCGATTTCATCAACTCCGCCCACGCCTGCGCGCGATTCGCCGCGCACCAGACGGCGATCGACTTGTCCCTGGCCTCGGGGTGCAAACCTTCGAGCGGATAGGGGAAGGTATAGAGCGTGACGTTGTCGAACTTGTCGAGTTCCGATTCCAAGCGTCGGCAATACGGGCAATCCGGATCGGAGAACACCGCCAGCACCCGTTCGCCCTTGCCACGCACGATCTTGATGGCGTCCGCCAGCGGCAATTCGCCAAATACAACTCGCGCTGCCTTCTCAACTCGTTCTGCCGTCAGATCGCGCTGTTCCTTCATGTCGAACAGGTGCCCGAAAACGAAATAGCGGCCGGTCGCGTCGGTGTATGCCGCGTTCTTGCCCATCACAACTTCAAACAACGACGGGATTTCAGAGCGCTGCACCCGCTCGATCTTGGTGGCCGGATACATTTCCTTGAGACGGATCAAAAGTGCCTCGGCAGACTCATCGGCCGCCACGGTGGTAGAGCTGGTGACGGCAAGAATGAGGCCGAGCACGGCCATGGGTAATTTGATGCTCATGTTGTCGTACTCCTGTTCGAGGTCAATTGGCTTGGTAGGGCTCAAGCGGCTTTTTCTGGATTTCCCTGCCGCGCCGCCAGATATCGGTGTAGGTATCGGGGTCTCCGCCTGCCGATTCGGTTTCCAGCGAGAATCCCTTGGTGAACACCACATCCACGGTGCGCCCGGCATCGACTTCGATGATTGGGAACATCTTTTCGGCCAGCGTGATGTAGTACTGGGACAGGCGGTCCAAGGCTTTGCCGACTCCGGTACCGATACCGGCCTGGAACTGCTTGCCCGGATCGATGGTGCCGACGGAACCCAGCGGATTGGTGGAGACCGTGGTTGCGCTTTGCTGAAAGGCTTGTCCGATGCCAGCGCCGATGCCGGCAACCAGCGCGTTGGCTAGCACCTGTCCCTGTTTGCTCACCAGACGGCCGCGCATCCCGGCTTTGCCATCCTCGCCGACGACATAGCCCTTTACCGGCACATCGATGGCCTTGCCATCATGGCGAACGCAGGAAAGTGATTCGAGCCGGATATAGGCACGCTCCGAGCTGATGTCGCCATGGCTTGCACCCAATGCCAAGCATTCCTTGATCTTGAAGCGGTAGCGATTGGGCAGGAATGCGTTGTCCTGAACCCGCATCAGAATCGGATGAGGATTGCTCTGCGCCTGCCCGCCGGTCGGCGCATCCAGTCCGCCGAGCAGTGCCGCTCGAAAGAATGACCCCGAGGGCACATAACTGCGGGCGTCGCGTTTGGCATCCGCCTTGACTGCCGTTTCCGGAGGCACCACGCGCGCATCGCTTACCTCAAAGGAGGCAATGCCTGGGGGCCGTGGCGGCGGTGGCGGTTCGGCGGCACGGTCTTCCTTCGTGCCACCGAGTGAAGTCGGCATGGGCGGTGGCGGCAGCGGCAGCGGCAGCATGGGTGCCTGTGCCGGCATCGGAGTTGGAGGAGGCGGCAACGTCAGCGCCGGCGGCGCAACTGTCGTAGGCTTTTTGTCGAGCGTATCGACCTGCTGGCGCAAGCCCTGGATCATGTCCTCCATTTGCCGCATCTGTTCCGCGCTCTTGCTCATCCAGATGTCACGGGGATCGGCCTGAGCACCCGGAGTGGCAATTGGCATCGGTTGCGGTCGCGACTGGCTGTTTCCCTGAGGTAGCTGCACCGGTTTGTCCCAGATGGCCACGCCGCCAAATACCAACAACAAGAAAGCGCCGATTCCCAACCCGAGGATCAGGTATTGCCGATGCTTCGGCGACAGGCGGGAAATGGCCCCGGCGAACCTGGACGGCGGCGGATTAGCCATCGCGCCCCTCCAGCACCACCATGATCTGGGTCGATTCGCCAGGCTCCAGCTCCAGCGTCTCGACCATCACCGCGAGTACGCCACGGCGATAGAGTTCGCGCTCGTCGATCACCATCCGTTGCTTGGAAACATTGGTCAGCTGGTACTTTTCGCCGACGAGCGCGCCTTCCAGCGTGCGCACCAAGACAAAGCGGGCTTCGTTCCAGAGCGGAACGATGTCCAGGGAATCCTTGGCGATCATGTCCTCCGGCTCCGCATCGCGCGCCAGGGCCAACATGACGCGGCGGATGGCGGTATTGCGCGATTCGTCGGTGGCAAACGCTTTGGGCTCCTGGCGCAGGCGGCTACGATCGCGGATCACGATCGTCTCGGCTGGTACATCGGCCACTTTGATATTCAGCTTCCAGTGTCGCCCGCCATCGTCGGCGACGAACAGGGTCAGAAAGGACTTGTCTGCGGCAGGCTTCACGTAGGCCACTCCGCTGTCCTTGTCCGGCGTCACCTGGAATTCCCCCTCGACGCCCTGGATGCGTCGAATCTTCCGGCCCTCGATCCGGATCAGGTTGGGTTCGCTACGTGACATCGTGGCGATGAGTCCATCGTCGGGACTGCCGTCCAGAGTTTGACCCGCTAGCGCAGCCACGCTGACGTTAGCGAGGTACAGTGCCAGTAGCAGCGACTTGAGCATTGGTAATAGCGCCGGCGGTTCCGAATGGATCCTGATCGCTGGTTTCCTTGAACTCGGATACATGAAGTCTCCCGTTGAGGTAACGAAAGCCGATGACATAGGTCGTCTGCTTCTCGGCGGCTTTCTTGTCGCTGACCCAGGTTTGCAACACGCCCGAGAGCGCCACCTTCATGGCCGACTCGTCGACCGTCATGGCCTGCGTGGAGAACTGGGTCGAAGCGTTGTTCTTGCGGATGAAATCCGTCCGAGCGCCAAACTCGGCCTGTAGCCTGCCGTAGTCGCTGGGCGCGGTGTATTTGAGGAACTGCTCCTTCTGGTACTCGGCGACATGGGGCGTGATATTCAGTGCGAGCCCGGCGTACCAGTACGACATTTCCTTCAGATACTCCACGGAAACCTTCTGCCCGCTGACCCAGAAGGATTGGTGAATTTCAGGGGGGACAAGAATCGTCCGTTCCGAACCGGCCACGGTGAGCGAAGCCCCAGCATTTGCCAGCAGCGCCAGAACCAGGCCGGCAAGCGCGATTCTCATGAACAAGATCTCGTTGCGCTGGTTGTCCCGCTCGGCGGTGAATTTGCTGAACTTCATGGGTCAGCCCAGAAAGAACCGATAGTGCGAAGGCGGTGTCGCTCGGGCACGAATCACGATCCAACTGGGCAGCCACCAATACAGGGCGTGCAGCGCGAACTTCGGATGCTTGCCCGTCTTGATACGCCCGTATTGCCAGGCGACCACACCGCCGAAGACCATCCCGGCGACCATCGCCCCGGAAACGACGCCCATGCCCATGACCAGCAGGAACAGGATCGCCTGGTCGAAATCCCACCACAGGAAGCGCTCCTGCGCTTCCAGGGATTTGGGGATGTAGCCGATCTCGTCCATGCCTTGACCAGCCTCAAATCGTCGCGGTCAGGATGCCCGAGGCGATCGTCGGGGCGTACTGGAGGAACACCGCGAAACCGATGCCCGACAAGATGGCGATCGGATTCAGCCGCGCCAAAGAAAACAGTGCGCCAAGACCGATAGCGGCGACTGCGGCGGCCTTTCCGAAGTAGCCCTGGACGAGGCCGGTGAGCCAGGTGTAGAGGCTCTGGAATTCCGTTCCGGTGGTACCCGCCATGGCGCCTGTAGCCGCGACCAGCAACATGAGCGCGAGCGCGCCCTTCAACGCATTACGACTGCTTTGCATAACTTGCCCCTTGAAGATCGATGAAACACTTGATGAGCCAGCCGAGGCCCAACCCCACCGAAATACCACCCAGATGGGCTTCAAACCCGTTCTCGATGGGCGAGCCTGGCGCGAGGATGCCGATGGCGATGAATCCGCCGGCGATGGCGATGTCGCGGATAAATCCGCGGGTACGAGGTAACTTCACTTCATTGCACTCCCTTGCTGTTACTGCTGCTGACCACATCCCGCTTTGCAACGAGATGCACCAAACGGATTTCCGCGCGCCGGTTCTGACGGCGGGCGACTTCGGTACGAGAACTGTCGACGTAGCAACACATGCCCGCAGCTTCCACCTTGACCGGTGCCGAAATTCCGTGTCGGACGAGCCAATCCCTGACGGTGTCGGCACGTTGCCTCGCCAGACGATCATTGAACGCTCGGGTGCCAACGTCATCGGTGCGACCGACGACTTCGATACGGATCGATTTCTTTGCATCAGGCAGAAGAGCATTCATCTTCCTTGCCCCCGCCTCGGTCAGATGACTCTTTCCAAAATCGAAGTAGATGACATACTCATCGGTCTGCTCACTTGTCAGCGGCGACGAAAGTGCCGGATTAAGTGGTGGTTGCGGCGAAACGCTGGTCGCATTTCTGGATCGCTCGATGACGGCCAAAGTCTTTTGGGTGGGACGAGGACAATTTGCTCCTGCGCACGTCGCGAATTGGCGATCTATCCAGCCAATGCCATGACGGATCTGGTCCGATGCCGGAAGTTCGGGTGCAGTACTACAGCCCGCCAGGGCGAATACCGATCCGATGCCCAGCATGCGCATCAGGATCGCCATGAGTTGAGTCGTGCCGCTACCCGGTGGGAATAGGCGTTACGCTTGGCCGGTGAGCGTGCGTTATAGGCTCCTATTGCCTCCCAACCGTATCCATGCCGGCGAATGTTTTGCGCAAGTATCCAGGCGCCAACATAAGTGTTGAGGCAGGGATCAAGCAGCCTCTGTCGATCGATTCCGTAGCTGGCAAGAATTCCCAGCCAACGACTGTTGATTTGCATGTGACCAAGATCTTCGCTGCCGTCCCGGTTCAAATTCCGCGCTTGCGGATTTCCTCCGGACTCGACGGTCGAGATGGCTTCCAGCAACACTGGATCGATGCCATAGCGTGCCCCAGCCTGTTCAAAACAATGGGCGTGGCTCGAAAGCGAAAACAGCAGAAAGTGGGCTGCGACCAGAATGCGATTCATGGCCCGCATGGTAGGGAGCGAGCAGCTGCCTGCGCAGCCGAAATGTGACCTTTATGGACGCATTTCGAGAATCAACGAGAGTTGAATTGGTCGTAGTGCAGCGCAATGACATTGGATATGATGACGGGCGTACCGATCCAACACTGCCAACGGAATCGCCAATGATCATCAAGCACGCTGACGACAAATCGACGGACATCGACACCCTTCAATCGCTGCTGGCCCATCCATCAGCAACTCCCGAGGTCCGCAAGCGGATCGAGCAGGAGGTTCGCAATATCAAGGCAGGAGTTCGTGGCGAAAGCGAGGCAACGCAGGAAATGAAGGTCCGTTACGGAGAATCCCGTAACTGGGCGATCATCCATGATCTACGCGTCGAGTTCGGTGATCTGGTTGCTCAGATTGATCACCTTGTCATCAATCGTTGGCTGGACATATGGGTGTGCGAGAGCAAGCATTTTTCCGAAGGGGTCGCGATCAATAACCATGGCGAATTCACTGCCTTCTTCAACCACAAACCCTATGGCGTTCCATCCCCAATCGAGCAAAACGAACGGCACATCCTGATTCTGAAACGCATCCTTGATGCCGGAATGGTGGACCTTCCAAAGCGTTTGGGCTTCACCATCAAGCCTGACCTGAAAAGCCTCGTGCTGGTATCCAAGGGTGCCAGGATTAGCCGGCCTGAGGTCAAGATCGACGGCATCGAGTGCGTCATCAAGAACGATCAGTTTTTTAAGCACGTCGACAAGGCCGTCGACGAGAACGGCATTCTCGCAACAGCCAAAATCATCGGCAGTGACACATTGGAAAACGTGGCAACACGGATCGCCCGACTTCACAAACCGATTCGGTTCGATTGGCTGGCAAAGTTTGGATTAAACAAATTGCCACATCGCCCCATCCCTACCGGTAAACCACCCCGCACTATGAAATCTCGCCCCTTCGATGGGCTCCAAGCTGGCAAATGGGCCCGCCCCTCCCATCCCCCAATCGCAAACGTCGCATGCGACCTTCCCCTCGCGGGGAGGCTACTGTTCGGCCTGCTACGCACGAACCTGACACGGCGCGCTTTGGCAACGCATTTCACGTTAACAGGGTTTCCGGATAAAAACTGCAAACTCCCTGTTGACAACGCGGGTCAGATCAATGAGAATCATTCGCATTACGATTTAGCTTGAAAAGCGACCCGCGATGAAGACCGAAACGCAGCCAGCCAGCACCAGGCCCGAACTGCCGTACCGCGGCGCCGAGGCGCCGCGTCCGCTGGACAGCGCCACTCTGCTCGGCACCAAGGGAGAGGTCGAAATCACCCATCAGGGCGAAACCTACCGCCTGCGGCGCACGCGCCAGAGCAAGCTGATTCTCACCAAATAAGCCAAGAGCCATCATGTACGTCTGCATCTGCAATGCGGTCACCGAAAGCGACATTGGCAGCGCCGTTGCCGAAGGCTGCTGCAGTCTGCGACAATTGAGCGAGCAACTCGGCGTCGGCGCCTGCTGTGGCCGCTGTAAGGGTTGCGCGCGCGACGTGCTGAAAAATTCCCTGCACGCTCACACGCCCCTTCGACCCGCTGCCGCCGGGCAACTGGCGGCAGCCTGAACGACAAGAGGCTCCCCATGAAAGGCGACAAGAAAGTCATCCAGCTCCTCAATAAGTGCCTGGTCAATGAGCTGACCGCGATCAACCAGTACTTCCTGCACGCCCGCATGTACAAGAACTGGGGCTTTGCCGCGCTGGGCAAGCACGAGTACGAAGAGTCGATCGAAGAGATGCACCACGCCGACAAGCTGATCGAGCGCGTGCTGTTCCTCGAAGGCCTGCCCAACCTGCAGGCATTGAACAAGCTGATCATCGGCGAGAACGTGCCCGAATGCCTGGCCGGCGACCTCACGCTGGAACGCGGCGCGCACGCCGACACCAAGGCCGCCATGACCTGGTGTGAAAGCGTGCAGGACTATGTTTCGCGCGACATCCTGCAGGAGGTCCTGAACGACACCGAAGAACATATCGACTACCTCGAAACCCAGCTCGAACTGATCGAGAAGGTCGGCATCCACAACTACCTGCATTCGCAGATGGGAGCCTCGTCCGGCTCCTGATTTCCGCAATTCCGGCGACCGCGCGAGCGGCCGCCTCTCTTCTCCTAGCCAGCCAGCCTGCCATTGATCGAATGGCGGCAAGCCAGCCAAAGACATGTCTTTATCCTTTGGAGGTTTGCCATGCTGTTTCCCCTGCGTTCCCTCGTCATCACCGCCCTGGCCGCGGCGTCCTTCTCCGCCGCCGCCCTTGAATACCCGATAGGCGTGCCGCAGAACGTCGCCGGCATGGAAGTCGCCGCCGTCTATCTGCAGCCCGTGGAGATGGAACCGGAAGGCCACATGCGCAAGGCCGCCGAGTCGGACGTCCACCTTGAGGCCGACATCCACGCCCTGGCCAGCAATGCCAATGGCTTTCCGGAGGGCTTCTGGATTCCCTTCCTGCACATCAAGTACGAGGTCACCAAGCTCGGTACCAACGAAATTATGAAAGGCGATTTCATGCCCATGGTGGCGAGCGACGGCCCCCACTACGGCGACAACGTCAAGCTCAAGGGCCCTGGCAAGTACAAGGTCAAATACACCATCTATCCGCCCAACGCCAAGGAGAACCCCTTCGGCCAGCACTTCGGCCGCCACACCGACCGCGCCACCGGTGTGCGCCCCTGGTTCAAGACCTTCGAAGTGGAATGGGAGTTCACCTACGCCGGCATCGGCAAGAAGGGCGGCTACTGAGATGAAACGACCGCTGAAATACGTTGCTAAGTCAGTGCTGGTAGCGGCCCTGGTGTTGGCGGGAAACACTGCCCAGTCCGCGGAACCTTCCACCGCCGAACTGATGGACGAACTGAAGCGCCTTGCCGGGCGTGTCCAGAGGCTGGAAAAGGAAAACGCGGACCTGCAGGCCGGGCGGAGAGCTTCGCCTGCTCCGCAAATCGACCTCGACGCACGGGTAAAGACCCTTGAGACGCGCAATGCGCAGATCGACGAGGCCTTGAACAAAGACTCCATCAGTGAGAGAGAGCCCGAGCTGACCGCCAGGCTCAAGGGGGCGGAATATACGGCCCTGGACATCCAGAAGCAGGCGAAGATTATCGAAGGACTGGAGGGTTTCTCCGCCGGCGCCAGTTTCACCGGCGTCGGCCAGCGGCTGAGCGGCGCCAACACGAACGCCGGCACGCTCGTCAACTACCGGGCGGACATCATCGTGACGACGCCGACCGTCAGCACCGGAAACATCGAGAGCAAGCTCTTTGGCCATTTCCGCATCGGCCAGGGCAAGGGCGTTTCCGAGAAGCTGACTTCTTTCGTCGGCCCCAACGCCAGTTCCTTCCAGCTCGGCTCGGTCATCGAACCGGACTCCAGTGCCGTGATGCTCGCCCAGGCCTGGTACCAGGCGGACATTCCCCTGCCGTTCGACGGCGTCAAGTCCTTGTCGCGCGAGAAACTGACGGTGAACTTCGGCAAGATGGACCCGTTCGCATTCTTCGACCGGAATGCCGCCGCGAACGACGAGACACGTCAGTTCCTGGCCAGCTCATTCGTGCATAACGCCCTGCTCGACAACCCCATGGCGGCAAACGTCGGCGCGGACGGCTTCGGCTTTTCGCCCGGTCTGCGGCTGGCCTATTACAACGAGCGCAGAAAGCCCGCCGAGGGCTATGGCGTGTCGCTAGGCGTCTTCGGTTCCGGCAAGGGTGCCAACTTCAGTGAGTCGATCAAGAGTCCGTTCGTGATCTTGCAAGCGGAAACCAAACAGCGCCTGTTCGGCGGACTGGAAGGGAACTACCGCGCCTTTGTCTGGAGCAACGGTCAGGCCCCGACCTTCGTCGCCGGCGAAACGGCTCGACACGCGGGAATCGGCCTGAATTTCGATCAGGCGATCGGCAACTACACCAAGGTCTTTGGCCGCTATGGAGCGGCGCGCGGGGATCGCCTGCCGTTCGACCGCGCCGCCAGCATCGGCGCCGAAATCGGTGGCAGTTACTGGCGCCGGGCCGCCGACGGATTCGGCATAGCCTTCGGCGCCAATCGGGCCAGTGCCGATTTTCGCGCGCAGTCGGCAGCGCTCGACGCCAATGGCGACGGTAATCCCGACTTCGGGTTTAGCGCTCAAGGTTGGGAGAAGACGGTTGAAATGTATTACCGCCACCAGATCCACCGAGGATTCGAAATCACGCCCGACATTCAGATCCTGCGCAGCCCTGCGGGTAATCCGGATGCCAAGACAGTCAAGATCATCGGCGCACGCGTGCAGCTGACTTACTGACGGAGGCCAAACAACCATGCCAGCCATTCTGATAAGCCGCGTGCTCACCCACTTCATGCCGGCCCTCGTGCTCTGGATGGGCTTGGGCTGGGCCGCGGAGGCTGGAGCCGAGAGTGCAGCGGCGGAGCCGCTGGTGTTCTCGATCGTCATCAAGAACGGGCGCATCTTGCCGGCCCGGCTGGAAGTCCCTGCCGGACGCAAGATCAAGCTGGCGATTAAGAACGAGGGGCCCGGCCCCAGCGAGTTCGAAAACCTCAGCCTGCGGGTCGAGAAAGTGCTGGCGCCGGATGCCTCGTCCTTCCTCGTGATCCATCCGCTCAAACCGGGAAGCTACCGCTTCATCGACGAATTTCACCCGGACACTTCCGAAATGCTGCTGATTGCCAAGTAAGGATCCGCCGTGCTCAATGCCCTCATCGTCGTCTTTCGCGAAAGCCTCGAAGCCATGCTGGTGATCGGCGTGCTGCTGGCCTGGATCGCGCGCCAGCCCAATCCGGCCGCGCTGCGACGCGGGCTGTGGGCCGGCGTCGGCGCCGGGCTCGGGCTGGCGCTGGCGCTGGGCTTTGCCACCTTCGCCGCCCAAAGCCAACTGGCGGGCGAAGCGCTGGAGAAATTCCAGGTGGGCATGGTGCTCTTCGCCGCGGGCCTGATCGTGCAAATGGTGTTCTGGATGCATCGTCACGGCCATCACATGAAGCGCGAACTGGAAGCCCATGCCAGCCGCGTATCCGGCACCGTGGGCATCGCCACCGTGGCGGCACTGGCGGTAGCGCGCGAGGGCGCCGAAACCGTGGTCTTCCTCTACGGCCTGGGCCTCGAAAGCCAAGGCGGCGACCGCCTCGGCCTGTTCGCCGCCGCGCTGGCCGGCTTCGCCCTGGCAGCCGCCACCGGCGCACTGGTGGCGCGCGGCGCACGCTTTCTCAGTTACCGCACGCTGTTTGCCGCCAGCGAAATCCTGCTGCTGGTGATCGCCAGTTCGCTGCTGATGGCCGGCGTGGACCGCATGATCGGCCTCGACTGGCTGCCGCCGCTGCTCGATCCGGTGTGGGACAGCTCCGACCTGCTCGACGACGGCAGCGGCGCCGGTCGCCTGCTGGCCGATTTCGTCGGCTACCGGGCGCGTCCCTCGGCCAGCCTGCTGCTCGCCTATGCGGCGTTCTGGTCGTTTGCGCTCTGGCGTCTGCGCCGCAGCGCTAAACCGGTGTCTTGAAATCATGGCGCAGACGCACATCCTCAACTTTGTCCCACCGGCGCGCCGCGACCGCCTGGCCCGCCTCGGCGACTGGATGGCGCGCCATCGCCGCGCCATCCTGGCGATCCAGTGGGTCATCGTGGTGTTCTACCTAGTGCTGGTGGCCCTGCCCGCCTTCCTGCCGCACCCGCATCCGGAGGTGCGGCTGTTCTCCTCGGATTTCGGTGCGAGCTCTGCGATCGACCCCAATCTGTGCACCACCGGCGCGCAAAGCCCGGTAGACAAGGCTGCCTACGTCGCCTGCTGGCGCGACCGCCTGGTGCTGCTCGCGCAGTACCTGTTCTGGGGCGTCTGGTGGCCCTTCGTGATCCTCTCGATCATGCTCATGGGCCGCGTTTGGTGCGGCGTGCTCTGCCCCGAAGGTGCGCTGACCGAATTCGCCAGCCGCCACGGCCGCGGCAGACACATCCCGAAATGGGTGCGCTGGGGCGGCTGGCCGCTGGTCGCCTTCGTGCTGACCACCGTTTACGGGCAACTGATCAGCGTCTACGAATACCCGCAGGCCGCGCTGCTGATACTCGGCGGTTCCACCGTCGCCGCCGTCGCCATCGGCTGGATGTATGGCAAGGGCAAGCGCGTCTGGTGTCGCTACCTGTGCCCCGTGTCGGGCGTGTTCGGCCTGCTGGCGCGGCTCTCGCCGATCCATTTCAAGGTCGACCGGACGGAGTGGAACCGCTACCCGCAACGTACTGCCGCCGTCGACTGCGCGCCGCTGCTGTCGGTCAGCCATCTGTCTGGCATGAGCGATTGCCACGCCTGCGGCCGCTGCAGCGGACACCGCAACGCGGTGACGCTCGCCGCACGCGCGCCGAATGCGGAGATCCTCGGCGGCGCGGCACCCGGCACCGTCGAAGCCCTGCTGCTGACGTTCGGCATGCTCGGTGTCGCCATCGGCGCGTTTCAATGGACGATCAGCCCCTGGTTCGTGCAGCTCAAACAGGGCGCGGCGAACTGGCTGGTCGAGCACGAAATCTTCTGGATGCTGGAAGAAAGCCCGGCCTGGTGGCTGCTCACGCGCTATCCGGAGGTCAATGACGTGTTCACCTGGCTCGACGGTGCCGCGATCCTGGTCTGGATTTTCGGCGTCGCGCTGGTGCTGGGCGGCATCGCCCTGCTGGCCACCAAAGCCGCGGCCAGGCTCGCCGGCCTCGACTGGCGCCGCCTGGCGCTGGGCCTGGTGCCGCTGGCCGGCATCGGCCTGTTCCTCGGCCTGTCGATGATGAGCGCGACCCACCTGCGCGCCGAAGGCATATATCTGGGGTGGCTGACTCCGCTGCGCGCCGCGTTGCTGGTCATCGGCCTGAGCTGGTCGGCCTGGCTGGGCTGGCAATTGCTGAGAGTCGGCGCTGGCGACACGGCGGTGCGCCTGCTGGCCGGCCTGCTCTGGCTGCTGCCGCTGGCCGCGATCGGCGGCACCTGGATTCTGGCCTTCTACGTTTGGTAAGGAGAGCTTCATGATCGACGACATTCAACTCGAACAGCCGCCCGCACGCATGGTCGCCGGCGCCCTGGCGCATCTGGCGCGGCACATGGAAACCGGCTGCGCGCGCGCCGGCCATCTCGCGGCAATGCTGCTGGACCAGGTCGCCAGGGACCCCGAGGCCGACGCCCACCTGCGTACCCACGCCCGCGAGCTGGTCGAGATCCTCGAACGCGACGCAGGAAGAAACGGCATGGCCGCATGAGCACGCTGGCGCAGATGATCAGCAGCGCATTTCCGGGCGGGCCCGGCTGCCTGTGCTTGGCGGACGAGGTTCCCGTGGCGCGCCTGGGTCGCCGCCGCAAGCTGTGGGAGCTGCCGCACGCCTATCACTGCGCGCTGATCGGCACCTGCCTGCCGGTCGCCGAGATGCGAAAGCTGGCGCCGCATTCCGGCTATGACGTCAGCAAGATGACCGATTACAGCCTGCATGCGGTGGTGGTCGGCTATTGCGAAAACCGTTGCGCACTGAGCGAAGCCATCCAGCGCTTTCTCGACAAGCGCCACACGCAGGCCGTGGCACGCTTCGCCCCGGCCGCCGACACCGCCGCGGTCGCCTTCCTGTGGCGCGAGGCGCTGGCGCACGGCGACGACATCCCCGGCGCGCTCTGGGCGGCGTGGACGCATCCGGCCATGGATGACGAACTCGGTCGCGACCTCCACGGCGACATCCACATGCTGTCGCACCAGGTCGGCACCAGCGTGCGCGCCGACTTGCGCCAGCTCGAACGCTACAAGGGCGAAGCACAGGAACTGAGGCAGGAGCTCGACGCACTGCGCCGCGGCGTGGAGGACGAACGGCGCGCCGATGCGGAGGAACTTGCCGCGCTGCGGCGCAAACTCGCGGCAAGCGAACAGCAGGCCGCGCGCGTCACCGCCCTCGAACGCGAACTGGCCGCCGCCGCGCGCGAACGCAAGGACTATGCCACCGTGCAGCAGCGGGCCGCGATGCTGGCGGCGCGCGCCGAAGCCCTGGAGGAATGGAACGCCGCCAACGCACGCCGCGCCGCGCAATTCGAAATCCAACTGAAGCAGGCGCGCGCGGCGCTCGCCAACGCCGAAACTACCGTGGGCCTGGCCGCCTCCTGCGGCCGCGACTGCCCGCCCGGCGCCGCACTGGAAGGACGCTGCGTGCTCTGCGTCGGCGGCCGCAGCGGCCTGGTCGACGGCTACCGCAAGCTGGTCGAGCAGCGCGGCGGACGCTTCCTGCACCACGACGGCGGGCAGGAAGAACACCTGCATCGCATCGATGCGGCAATCGCCAATGCCGACGCCGTGGTCTGCCAGACCGCCTGCGTCTCGCACGCCGCCTACTGGCGCCTCAAGGACGCCTGCAAGAAGCTGGGCAAGCCCTGCGTCTTCGTCCAGTCACCCGGCGTCGGCAGTTTCGCGCGCAGCCTTTCGGCGCTGGCGAACGCGGGACCGACCGACCAGGTCATCCGGATTTCCACCTGAGCATGTACGCCGGCGCCCACGCTTTCGACCAGACCGCCCGGCCGCGCCTGTCGCCGCTCGGCCTCGGCATGGTCATCGCGGTGCACCTGCTGCTGCTCGTCGGCCTGGTGCGCCTGAACGTGATCACCTTGCCCACGCCGCTCGCGGTGCTCAGCGTCAGCCTGCTGCCGCCTGCGCCGGAGACCAGGCCGCAGCCGGAAATCGTGCCGCCCAAACCCAGGCCCGTGGAGCGGCGCCCGACGCCGCTGCCGCAACCGATCCAGCTCGCCGCCCCGGCCGACTCGCCGGCACCGACCCCGATCGCCGTGGCGCCGGCGCCGACTCCCGTGGCCGCGCCGGCGCCGGTGGTCGCGCCGCCGGTGGTCGCGCCGCCGGTGGCCGCGCCGACCCAGCCGCGCTTCGACGCCGACTACCTCGACAACCCCAAGCCGATCTACCCGGCCATCTCACGCCGTCTCAACGAGCAGGGCCGCGTCACGCTGCGCGTGCATGTCGCCGCCGACGGCAGCGCCAGCGAAGTTCAGCTGCATGCATCGAGCGGCTCGTCGCGCCTCGACCAGTCGGCGCTGGACACCGTGCGCCGCTGGAAATTCGTTCCCGCCAAACTCGGCAAGGACCCTGTCGCCGCCTGGGTACTGGTTCCGATTGCATTCACACTGAAGGACTGACCATGGAAAATTCGCTGGGCTTCGGCCACTTTCTCGCCAATATCGATGGCATCGCCCGCTTCATCCTCGCGCTCATGCTGGTCATGTCGGTCGGCACCTGGTACCTGATCGTGACCAAGGGCATGCAGGCGATCCGCTCGCAAAAGAAGAGCGCCGAATTCCTCAAGGCCTTCTGGGCCGCGCCCAGCCTCGACGCCGTCGCGCGCCACCTGCGCCAGACCGGCGTCGATGAGCCCTTCTCGCACCTGGTGCATCACGGCTTCACCGCCGTCGACCAGCACAAGGCGGGACGCGAAGCGCTCGGCCTGGTCGATGCCGGCACGCCCGACGAATTCCTCACCCGGGCCCTCAAGCGCGCCATCGAACAGGACAAGTCGCGCCTCGAATACGGCCAGACCTTCCTCGCCACAGTGGCGTCCTCGGCGCCCTTCGTCGGCCTGTTCGGCACCGTCTGGGGCATCTACCACGCACTGATGGCGATCGGCATGAGCGGTCAGGGCACGCTGGACAAGGTCGCCGGCCCGGTCGGCGAAGCGCTGATCATGACCGCCATCGGACTTGCCGTGGCGATCCCGGCGGCCGTCGCCTACAACGCCTTCGCCCGCGCCAACCGCAACACGCTGGCGGCATTGAACTCCTTCGCCCACGACGTATTCACCTTCCTCGCCATGGGCCTCAAGGCAGCACCGAAGACCGGCGATGTGGCCGCCACCTCCGAGCGCATCCTGGCCCGCGTACTTGCCAACACTCCGGCGCGCGCCGGCACTTGAAAAGGAGCTAGCCATGAGTTTCGCCTCCCTCGACGACAACGACGGCAACGAAGCGCTGGCCGAGATCAACATGATTCCGCTGATCGACGTCATGCTGGTGCTGCTGGTGATCTTCATCGTCACTGCGCCGCTGCTGACGCATGCGGTGAAGGTCGACCTGCCCAAGGCCAGCTCCGCGCCCAACCTGACCAAGCCCGACAACGTGCAAGTCGCCATCGACGGCGCCGGGCAGGTGTACTGGAACGGCGAGATCGTCGCCGTTCCAGTGCTGGAACAGAAGCTGCGCGCTGCCGCCCTGCTCTCCCCGCAGCCCGAACTGCACCTGCGTGCCGAGCGCAGCACGCCCTACGAAAAAGTTGCCGACCTCATGTCGGCCGCCGCGCGCGAGGGGCTTACCCGCATCGGCTTTGTTACTGAACCTGCGACCAGGTAACCCTGGCACACACAAATCAATCAACCCGCAAGCCAGGCCACGTGCCAAGCCAGCAATAACAACGGAGCACAGCATGAACCTGAAACCTACCCTGAAACCCGTTGCCCTGGCGGTCCTTTCCGCCCTGGCCACGCTTTCCCTCGCTGCCGAAAAGGAAGTTGTCATGCCGCGCATCGACATCGTCGGCGACAGCGACAGCCTCAAGCGCGTCGCCGGTTCCGCCGATGTGATTGACGCGAAAACCCTGACGGAAAGCCATGTGTTCACGGTCAACGAGGCCTTGCGCAAGGTCCCCGGGCTCAATGCCCGCGACGAGGAAGGCCTCGGCCTGCGTCCCAACGTCGGCGTGCGCGGCCTCAACCCGACGCGCTCGACCAAGATGACCCTGCTGGAAGACGGCGTGCCGCTGTCCTACGCGCCCTACGGCGACAATGCCAGCTACTACCATCCGCAGATCGACCGCTTCGAACGCATCGAAGTGCTGAAGGGCAGCGGGCAGAACGTGTTCGGCCCGCAGACCATCGGCGGCACCATCAACTACATCACGCCGACGCCGCCGCAAGCCTTCGCCGGCTTCGTCGAGGGCAGCGCCGGCAACCGCGACTTCGTGCGCGGCCGCGTCCAACTCGGCGGCAAGGGCATGCTGCTCGACTACACGCGCAAGCAGGGCGACGGCGCCAGGGACAACATCCATAGCGACATCGACGACCTCAACTTCAAGTATGCAACGGCGATCGGCGGCAACCAGGCACTGACCCTGCGCGCCAACTACATGAAGGAGGACTCGCAGGTCACCTACACCGGCATCACCGACGCCGAATACGCCCGCTTCGGCGCACGCTACAACCCGTTCAAGAACGACGGCATGGACGTCGAGCGCTACGGCCTTTCCGCCACCCACGACTACGATTTCGGCGGCGGCGCCACGCTGACCACCAACCTCTACTATTCCGATTTCCAGCGCGACTGGTGGCGCCAGGCGAGCACCACCAACGATGCCCAGTGTGCCGGCTTCACCGCCGCACGCGCGGCCGGTACGGCGGTCAATCCGGACGCCTGCGCGTCGGTGCAGGGCCGCCTGCGCAACTACGTCACCTGGGGCGTCGAGCCACGGCTGACGCTGGCGCACGGCATGGGCGAACTGCAGGCCGGCGTCAAGGCGCACTTCGAGGAACAGAACCGCAAGCAGATCAATGGCGTGACCGCCACCGCACGCAGCGGCGCCCTGGTCGAGGACAATCTGCGCGAGACCAAGGCCCGCTCGGCGTTCGTCGCCAACCGTTTCTCCTTTGGCCAATGGGACCTGACGCCCTCGATTCGCTACGAGAACATCACCGCCTCGCGCATCAACCGCCTCACCGGCGTCTCCGGCAACGACAGCCTGAACCGCTGGCTGCCGGCCCTGGGCCTGACCTGGAACCCGAGCAAGACCCTGACCATGTTCGGCAGCCTGCATCGCGGCTTCGCCCCGCCGCGCGTCGAGGACCTGATCGGCGGCGCCGGCACCAGCACCGAGGTCGGCCCCGAGGATTCGACCAACCTCGAGTTCGGCACGCGCTGGGAACCGGCCCAGGGCAGCCGCCTCCAGGCGGCCCTGTTCCGCAACGACTTCAGGCGCCTGATCGCGGTCGGCTCGATCGCCGGCGGCAGCACGCCGCTGGCCGAGGGCAAGGCGCTGTTCCAGGGCATCGAGTTCTCTGGTGACATCGAGGCGAAGAACGGCTTCTTCGGCCGCGCCGCCTGGACCTGGCTGCCCACCGCGAAGCAAAGCACGGCCTATACGCAAGTAGTGGGTGGCGCTTTGGTTGCCGGCAGCGCCGCCGGAAACCGCCAGCCCTACGCACCGGAGAACACCCTGACGCTCGCCGCCGGCTATGGCAGCGGCGCTTTCCGCGGCCAACTCGAAGCCCAGCATGTCGGCACGCAATTCACCGACTTCGCCAACACTGAAGCCCCGCTGGCGGGCGGCAACGGCCAGGTCGGCAAGCTCGCCGCCTTCACGGTGTGGAACGCCAGTCTCAACTACACACTGCAACCGAAGAAGACCAGCCTGTTCCTGACGGTGAAGAACCTGACCGACAAGACTTACATGGTCGACCGCACGCGCGGCATCCAGTTCGGCAGCCCGCGCCTGGTCCAGGCCGGTATGCGTTACAGCTTCTGATGCACCCACCGGCCCCGTGGCGACACGGGGCCGCCAACACCCAGCCAGCCCGCGGGGGTCCCGCCAGCCAGCCACAACCCCAAGCCCCGAGGACTGATATGAAAATAGCCAAAAACGGCAATCGTCGCCATTCACTTCCCCTTTCCCATCCACTGGCGGCAACGCTGCTGTGCGCAATGTCATTGCAGGCAGCCCTTGCCCAAGAGGCTGCCAAGGCACCGCCTACCGTCAGCGTCCAGGATACAGCCGACAACCCCGACGGCTACTGCGCCACGGCCACTCGCGTCGGCAAGGTGTTGCAGGACCCGCATGACATCCCGCAAGCAGTCACCACCCTGACCGGCGCACTGCTGGAAGAACAGTAGGTCGGCAGCCTCAAAGAAGCGCTGCGCAACGTCTCCGACCTGTCCTTCAACGCCGCCGAGGGCGGCCGTTCCGGCGACAACATGAACCTGCGCGACTTCTACACTTTCGGCGACATGTATCTCGCGATGGCATTCGCGACACCGCGCAATACAACCGCGAGACCTTCAACTACGAGCAGATCGACGTGCTGCGCGGTGCCGGCGCCATGCTCTTCGGCCGCAGCCAGGCCGGCGGCGTGATCAACCAGGTGAGCAAGACGCCGCTGCGCATCGAGCAGTACAAGCTGACCGGCAGCATCGGCAGCCACGACTACCGCGAAGTCACGGCCGACCTCAACAAGCCGATCAATGGCAGCACCGCGCTGCGCATCAACCTCATGCAGCGCGACGAAGGCAGCTGGCGCTCCAACCCGGCCACCGGCAGCGAACCGGAGATCCATCTTAAGGGCCTGGCCTTCAGCCTGGGCCTGAACCTGCGCAGCAACAACCAGTTCTGGCTTATCCATTACGTGCTGACTACCAACGACAATCCGGACTACGGCGTTTCATTCGACGGCGCCACCAAGCGCCCCGGCGTCAGCACGCCGTTCGCGCCGAGCACCTTCTGGGGCACGGATCGCACCTTCGACCAGAGCGACACGCGCATCACCACGCTGGTCCATGACTACAGGATTTCCGCCGACAACCAGTTGCGCAGCCAGTTGCGTTTCGCCGACTACGAGCGCAGCTACTGGGCGCGCACGCCGAGCCTGACCCAGGCGCCGAACGCGCAGGCGCTGATCCTCGGCCCGGCACCGGGCTTCGTCGCCGATGGCGGCCCGACCCGGACCTCCGACTACGAAACGGTGACCCTGCAGTCGAACTACAACACCAAATTTATCGCCGCCGGCATGAAGCATGAGGTACTGGCCGGCATCGAATACCTGAAGGAAAACTCCTTCCGCAATTCACTGCGCAACCGCGCTGGCACGAGCGCCGCCAATCCACCTTGGTATGTTCCGTACGACGAGAACACCGCGGCCGCCGCGACCCGGTTCAGTTCCGACTCCTATGCGATCTATGCGCAGGACACGGTCGAATTCATTCCGCAATGGAAGGCCACGCTCGGCCTGCACCGCGACATGATGGATGCGCAGTACAGCAGTGCCACCTCGCCCAGGCTGCAATTCGGCGAGAACAGCGTCCGCGCGGCGCTGTCCTTCCATCCGGCGGCGGACACGCATTACTACCTCGGCTGGAGCGATTCCTTCAGCCCGACGGCCGACCTCTACCGATTGACGGTACGCCCGCAGCCGGCGGAGCGCAGCGAAGTGTTCGAACTCGGCGCCAAGTGGCAGCTGTTCGATGGCGACTTGACCGTCCGCACCGCGCTCTACCGCGCCACCAAGGACTGGGAACGCAACGGCGACCTCGAAGCCACCGCCGCGATCCTGACCAAAAAACGCCGTACCGACGGCTTCGAGCTGGAAGTCGCCGGCCGCGTCAGCGAGCGCTGGGAGGTCTTCTCGGGACTGGCACTGATGGATGCACGCATCCTCGAAGTGGCCGAGAACATCAATGCCACGACCGGGGCCGTCACTGTCGCCGATGCCCGCTACGTTGGCCAACCCGCGCGCAACACGCCGCCGTGGACGATCAATGTCTGGTCCACCTACAATCTGACGCCGCAACGGAACGTTGGCGGCGGACTCGAAGCCAAGGCCCACCGCTACGCCTACAGCCCGACCGACGTCTTCCCCACCGTCGCCGGCGGCACCACCTTCGCCGCCAACACCGCGCCGGCTTACACACGCTGGGACGCGATGGCGGCCTACGAAGCGAAGGACTGGACCCTGCGCGTAAACATCAAGAACCTGTTCGACCGCCACACCGGCAATCCCAGCCGAGTCACCGGTGACGACAGCCCCGAAAGTATCTGAACCAAAAGCACCAGCAGCCTTACCCCCCCTATACCGGCACCGACCACGCCGCAACCGATCGCGCCGACCAACGGAACCCCGGTCTGCCGCGCATGCGGAAGTGCAAAGATTTCCGCGCAATACGGAAAATTCGGCTATTACTTCAAGTGCGCCGATTGCGATGGAAACACGCCGATCAAGATTGGCTGTGGTGTCGCGGGACACAAGGAACGTATCCGCAAGGACAGCCTAAAGTTCTACCGTGAGTGCGCTGACTGCAAGAGCAGTTCGCTGTTTTTTGAAAATAGTCAGTAAACCGTCCGGATCTCCTATTCCGCTTATAGCCGCTTCTGAAGATTGCTAACCCAGAGCCATAGTGAATACGACAGAGACACCGTCAGCGCCGGGGCAATCAGGGCGGGGAGCGGAACCGGAATCAACAACCAACAGGAGAGCCCCACCAGCACCACCCACATGACACGAATCCCCAACTTGTGGCGGATTGGGCTTTGGGCAACAAAGGAGAACTTGCGTATCTCCCGAATGTAATGTCCGTCCAGATAAGCAACGATGGCAAATGGAATACCTGGAACAAGCCAACCGATCAACACATGCAGCCGGTACACCAATAGGCCTATCCATAGCCAGGTCGCCTCGATACGCGAGCGCATCCATTGACTGAGGCTCGCGTTCCCCAAAGGTCCTTGCCCGATGGACTCCGCTTCGACCAGAAAGCCCTGGAAGTCCTTCGCCATCGAATCGTTGAGGCCACGGACAGCCTGACCGTAGACCGCATGCTCACCTTCCCCTGCCAGCGCGTAGACCTCGCCACGCTCCGTCATCCAGGCCGACCGAATCGCTGCGGGAGGGATGAAGACCCACGTAGCCACGACGGCAATGAAAACGCCAATAGCCAGCACCGTAGCAATCCCTGAGTCCGTTCGCTGGGCCATTACCGCTCCGTAACCAGAATCGGGATACGCCCTTTCAAGGTTCGACCACCCGACAACCGAGCAATGAAATGCAAGGGCGGCAACTCCCCCAGCATGGCCGCGGGAAACAAGTCGGCCTCCTCTTCGAGAATCTGCTCCTGATACGACGCGCTGTATTCGTCGTGAATATAAGTGTCCACATTGTGACCGTAGCGTAGCGCCATCGACCGCACCTTGGTCTGTGGCATGCCTTCGGCGATGTACTTTTGTGTCTCTGAATCGAGTACCCGCAAGGCGATCTTGTTGTTGGTGTTGGCCAACACCTGGCGAGCCTTGTTCTCATCGCCGAGACGACTGGCAAAGTCAGCAAAGGTCTGCGTCGCTATCGTTACCCGGAAGTCCGCACCCCCACCCTTGTTCATGAGCTGGATCGCCGGCTGATTGAGAACCTCGGCCGCCTCGTCAATGAATAGATTTACCGGCGTCAGCGTATCAATCCCGTAGTTGTAGCGATCCCCCGCCACAGCGGCAAGATCAGCCAGCATGATGGAACCGATGGCGCTACCAACCGTCGAGTCCGCCAGAGAGTCGAGACCGATATAGACCACCTTGTTGCCGCGAATTATCTTGGACATGTCGGTCACAAGGCGTTCATGACCAGGCTTGAAATCCGGCGACAGCAGCTCCTGCAACGGATCGCTGGTAAGCATTGAGAGAATCGGGATCAAGGATGCCACCATCTTTTGAAAGTGATCCCGGTTGTGCTCGTAGGTCGAGATCAGGCCGTCCAGGTCAACCGACTGGGCTTCATGGATGGCGACCTCTTGGTAGAAGGCCACATAGGCCTGGAGCAAGCGGTCTTTGTACTTCCGAATGTAGGACGAGGCACGTGACTCCCAATCCCGGACATGCGCGACAAAGTGAACTTTAAGCGCTCGTTGCAGAAGACTTTCCGGCCCACCTTCCACGTAGCGCCGAAGCTGGACCAGATTGGGACGATGGCCAGTGCCGATCATGCCGTTGGTGATGTCGTTCAACACCTTCCAGCCGAATGCAGTGAAGGGGTCGGCGCCGGTTTCGGAAGGAATCAGTGCGGCGACGCGGCTGGCCAACTCAGTCTTGCGGTTCCAGTTGCGCAGCGGGTCAATGCATGCTGATCGGTCTGGGTGCGCCGGATGGAAATAGACGAAGCGATCACCCTCTCCACTGGCATCGCAGGCAGCACGCGCATTCTGGGCGAGACCATGATCCCCTTTGGGGTCGATGATGATCACGGTTTCACCGCGGAAGATTGCCTGGGCGATCAAAATGTCGAACAGGCGAGTCTTGCCGACCCGAGTGCTACCAACGATTAGGCTATGGCCCACCAGGTTTGCCAACTCGGAATAAATATCCTGCTCGGGGGCAATGCCATGAACCCAATAGGAACCTTCTGCGTGCTGAGCGGCCGTTCCAAGTGTGCGAACCACCCCCATCGACATCAAGGTGTGCAGTTTTGTCGCTTCGATATCGGTCCAAGGAAAACCACGCCCCAACCAATACGACTTCGATGCGATGGCCTGTCGAGATTTGCACTGCAAGGTTTCCAGATCGACAAATTCCTTACCGAAGAATTTGAGACGTCGATCTTCGACATTCCGACGGTAGGCCTGATAACTGCGTACCGCTGCACCGGCTAGGCAGCCGATACCAAGCACCATACCAAATCCCCGGAAGATCGGCGCCACAGTGGTCAGGAGAAAAATCGTAACTGCGCCAAGCGTCCAGACTACCGCCATGCGTGCTTCGAAGTTCGGACGCCATGGGACTTCAAACTGGTAGGGGGAGGATGCATTGGCCATTGTTCTCGACCATTCCCGTTCAGCGCCATGCCCCCGCGCCGTCTTGAGACGCTTGGGAAATGAGGTGCATGACCGCAATTCCCGACCAGATTGCTACCGGCCATTCTGTCACCGGCATCCAGGTCGACAGGATCAATCCCGCCTGGATCATGATCGAAAGGAGGCCCAGTGCAAACGCCAAACGTCGGTTAATCGTCCCGGCCTGACGTGAAGACCACAGAAGAATCACGAGCCAGGAAACGGTAACTAGGACAGCGGTCAAGAGCTCATGTCCACGCGCAAACTGCTCTGCCATCCCGCCAAGGAAGACCAGGGTCAACACTATGCCGAGAAAACTCCTGGAATCTGGCATCGACTTCCAGTCGCCGCGCAGTCGTAGAAGATTCCACCCATGCCAACACAGTGTTGCCATCATTCCCGGTTTCGTCAGACTCATCATGATCCCCTTGCTTAGAATTCGTTAAGCCCCGTATCGTGGGGCAAGCGATGCGATCAGACCCGATGGAGGCACCGTATAGCGTGCGGTCAAGTCCTCGCATTGCCGGTGTTGATTGCGAGGCACCGCCGGCCGACCTCGGGCGGATATCCCCGATGACTGTCGAGGTGGAAAGCTGCCGCCCGAAATTCATCTTACGGATTTCCCAAAATATGCAACATCCGAAATCGATCCGAATCGGTCACATTTCGAATGGCGGTTATCCACAGGTCGCCTGCCGATACAGAAGTTATCCACGTGAAATCTGTCTCACCGACTAATTCAGCTAGATACTCGACTGGGTGGGGCATCTCCGGCGCCACGACATTTTTCCCACGTGAAATCTGTCCCGCGACCATGTGACATCTGTCCCCGGATTACGTGACAACTGTCCCGGCCATCGGCGGGAATCCCTTACGGG
>JAPTVL010000023.1 GCA_028065725.1 Betaproteobacteria bacterium | reverse complement strand
GGAAAACACGGTGATTGTCGCGTTCTGTGGTTGATCCGAAGGGATAGCATCACGGAACTTAACAAAAAGTTCGAATGATAACAACCGAAACCTGGCAAAATCTGTCAGGCGCGCGACAAAATATGCGGTTGTCGTTTGAGGGCTTAAATAGCGATGGTGGTAATGAGCCGGCGCGTGGCCCACCGATCAACCCCGCCGACCGTGAGCCACTTGCGAGACGCCACCGCCGAAACAGGCACGCCGAGCAGGCGTCCGGCGGCCCTAGGTTGCCATCCGCTGCGGCTAGGCTATGATCCCCGCATGGCTGTGGTACAACGCTCCTACCGGATTCGGTGCTACCCGAATTCAGCGCAAGTCAGAATGCTGAACCAGTGGTTCGGCGCCTCCCGGTGGCTTTGGAACTGGGCGCTCGATTCCCGCAAGAAGGCCTACGAACGACGCAAAGAATCTATCACCGGCATAGATATCTCGCGGCGTCTCACCAAACTCAAGAAACTGGATCGATTTGCGTGGCTCGCCAATCCGCCGGCGACCTGTCTCACCCAGACGCTGCGCGATCTCGATGCGGCTTACAACCACTTTTTCCGGCGCGTGAAGGCCGGCGAAGCACCGGGTTTCCCGCGCTTTCGGTCCCGTTACGATAATGTTGTTTCGCTTCGGTTTCAGGATGTCTCGGAATCGAAGTGGACGTGCGGCATCGTGAGTCTGCCGAAGCTCGGCACGGCGAAGCTCGCCGAAACCCTTCCTGGCGTCGCCTGCCCCGATACCGTCACGATCAAGCGCGAGGCCGATGGACGCTATTACATCACGTTCGGCGCCAGAGTCGAGGTCGCGCTCCTGCCGGTCACGGCCTCCGCTATCGGAGTCGATCTCGGCCTAAAGCATCTGGCGACGTTGAGCAGCGGTGAGAAGATCGAAAATTCGCGCAAACTCGCCAACAGATTGCGTTACCTGCGCCAACAGCAGCGGTGTCTCTGCCGCCGGGGAAAAGGGTCGAAGCGCTGCGAGCGACAGAGGCTGCTGGTGGCCCGCGCCCATCGCCGTGTCGCCGATCAGCGGAGCCATGCGCTGCACGCGCTCACCACACGGCTCGTGCGCACGCACCAGATTATCTGCATCGAGGATCTCTCGGTGCGGAGCATGATTCGTCACCCCCGGCTGGCGCGGCACATCGCCGACGCCGGCTGGGGAGAATTCCGCCGTCAGATCGAATATAAGGCCAAGTGGTACGGCCGGACGGTGATCGCGGTGGATCAGTGGTTTCCGAGCTCCAAGACGTGCTCGAGTTGCGGGCACCGCCTGGAGCGGCTGGCGCTGTCGGTGCGCGACTGGGTATGCCCCGATTGCGGGGCCATCCACGATCGCGACCACAACGCCGCCCAGAATTTGTTGACCGCAGGCATGCGGCAACTAGCCGGCCGTGAAGGCCGGGACCTGCGCGTGGAGGCGGCTGAAGTAAACGCCGCCGGCGAAGCGCGAACCGGGCAACTGATGAGCAAGTGACTGGATCATGAGCGAGTCAGTTAGCGGCGGATTCAAGAACGAGCTCACGCACGATAATGTCCATCACATCCTCATCTTTCCCGCCACCCGCCTGAATTTCCATGGCGCCCCGGCGCCGCTCAACTTCCCGTTTGATACCGCCTGGGTATCGAGTGGACAGCAGACGGAGCGCGCGGCCCGGGTCGACCAGCGTATACAGGCGGTCGCGCACCGCGCGGTCTTCCGCCGTCGTGCTGAGCGACCAAAGCAGCATGGGGCCCAGGGTGTTCACAACGCGCTGCACGATCTGGCCTTCTTTGGTAAGAAAGACGGCGACCATCTGCGCGCCGGCGGGCCCGGGGGGCCTCAGCGCCTGGATCGCAGCCTCAGCGCCGGCCGGCAGCTTCAGTATCTCGGCAATATGTCGCGCCTCTTGGGGGGCTCCCGCAAGAATATAGTAACTGGTGGCAATGGTGTGCAGCTGTTTCGGAAAATCGTCGATATCCTGACTCACGAATGCCAGATGGACGTTCCATTTCCGTGACTCGCGCGCCATGGCCCAGATCTCGTCCAATAAGGGTCCCGCGCGTTTCACACGATGAAATTCCTCGAACTCCAGCCGTTTCGGCGCTGCGGCCAAGGCGTTGGCCACCTGAATGTGGCGTTCCCGGTACTGCTCCGGCAATTCCGCGGCATCGTCGGGCGACATGAAGAATTTGTTTGCACACACAAAACGCGCCAGCATGTACATGACCGCGGTCTGCCGGTCGGCGGCTGCAGACCCGGGCTGTGCCACCTCATTAAGATCGAGTGAGATGACGCGCGCTTCGCCCAGATCAAACTGGGTGGCGCCGGCAAGGATTGGCCACGCGCCGATGGCGTCAACCACGGAACGCCAGAAAAACTTAGCCAGAGCCTCGCCCTCGAAGACCTTGTCACCATACTTCCCGGTGACCTCCTGCGAGTTCGCTTGCGCGGCGATATCGGCGACCGTTGGCACGGCAAATCGCTGGGCAAGCACGGATTCATGGGTGTGCCCAGCGGCGAATAGGGCGTCAGCCACCTCCCACCACGAGGTGTGCGCATCGAGATGCATCCCGATTGCAGCCACCGCCTCAGCCAGCTGCGAACTGAGGCCCGGCTCATACAGCTTGGGGTGGTGCTCCGGGGCCAGATCATCGTAGGCGCGCGCAATGCACGTGCGTGCGATGCCTGTAACGCCATCCGGGGGCGCCACCTTGTCGATTGGCGTAGCGAGGAGGCTCATAAAATTGACCAGGAAGCCGAGATGGAGCGGCAATGGTTTCCGGCACCCTGGCGGCGTGTCACATGGATTGATCGCGTACTCGGGCAACATGCGGAGCCGCCGGTATACGGCGTAATGCCGTTGCGATGGCGGCAAGAAATAGCTCAGGAGTTCCACCAGCGCCTTCGACGAGGGGCCAATGTCGATGATCGACAGGTACGGAAGCTCGGTCAGGCCTGGGGCCAGCAGGTAAGCGAGGTTAATTGCGTTTTGAGTCACCGATTTTCCACCGCCCATGGCCGCGACCGTAATGTCGATCCACGCCGCTTGCATGCTCGATCCAGGCGTGTAGGGTAGGAGCTTCCCGTCCGGCGAGCGCAACGGCAGCGAGCCTACTTCCCACGCCGATGTGGGGCGCGATAACGGCAGCAGCGACAGCGCGTCCGAGAGCGGCGCGCAGGAGACCGGCGCGGGTGACTTTGGCATGACCGCCGGCAGTGTGGATGAGACGCCAAGCAGCGGGTCGCCGATGGCATCCGTCGCGTCCGATGTTCCCCATGCCTGGATCGCAGACAGAAGTACGGATCGCTGGGTACGCAGTTTTTCCAGCTGCTTGGATATGTCCTCACCCCTGGTCGGGACCCAGGTGTCGAACATCACCTGAAATTGAACCAGGCACTGGTTGTCGAGGGCTCGCGCACGCAGCCCCTCAACGGCGGCAAGGAATTTCTTGTTGGTGGCGCTGGTTACCGACAACACCGCCGAAAGCGCCGGGCGAATGCCCAGCGAGCCCTCACCGTCCCCGCCAAAAAAGAAACTCGCTCGCCAAGGAAATGGCCGCTGCAGTAATCGTCCGAACAAGCGCGTGAAAGGATATATTGGCTTCGGAAAGTCGCTGTTTGGAGAAAGAGTCATCATCAAGGGCGCATGCAGCCGGTCACCCATCTGCAGCATGGTGGTATTAGGTGTGAACGCATCGCGCGGGAACAACTGGTCAGCCAGGGGCGGATACAGCCAAGGTGAGAGGTCGTTTTTTTGGCCTGGCGCTGGCGCAACGAGCGGCAATGGGTCCCCGGGGATCCTGGCCCGCCATTCGGGGCCGGTCGCGTCCGGGTCAGCCGCGTGACGGATTGCGGCCAGCGATGCATGCGCATCCAGCACCCGGCACAAGATTCCGCTGCCGGCCAATGTGTCGTGGAACCCGGCCACAAACGCAGAATGGCGGTCCCGCAAGCCGTCGAGTGCGGCCATCGGCTGCTGGGCGCCATCCACAGGGCACTGCGCGATATTTTTGCCGCGGCGCTTGTATTCAATCTTTCGCTCGGCCGGCGACAGGCAGGAGGGGCGCGTCCACAACGCAAACCAGGTGCGCTCGGCGGCGCAATAACTGGCTACCGCGCCGGCCCAGTCGGTCAGAACCTCACCGATGTCGATGCCGAGCCGCATGGCGGTGGCGCGCGCCGGGTCGATGCTGCGCGACACGTCCTCCGTGGCGCGAAACGGATCATAGTCGAAGACCACCTGGACCGCATGCCCCGGGCCGCTCAACCGCGTGGCCAACTCGACCTCCATTCTATTGACCTGCGCAATCAGCGCGGCATCGTTGCTGATCGCCGTAGCGCCACGCACTTCAATGAGTGATACCAACGACCCATCCTGGCCAACCAGTGCATGATCGAGATCGCCGTCCGCTGTTTCCAGGAAACAATAATGCCCGGTCGCGGCCGGAGACAGAAAGTCGTTCATCCGGAACAGAAGTCGGTCTAACCCCAGGAAAAAACGCTCTGCGAATGCCATCAGAAAAATCTCCTGCCATACCAACCAAGCGAACGCGGGACGACGGGTTAGTTGCGCTGCGCGAGCACCAGCTGCGCGATCGCCAAACCTCGTGGGAATTGAGTTTGTGGCACACGCTCGACCAGCGCCGTTGCCAGCAGGCT
>JAPTVL010000006.1 GCA_028065725.1 Betaproteobacteria bacterium | reverse complement strand
TTCTCGGCAATGATGAGGCGCATGAAATCTCCTGTGTGCGCCCGCCAAAAGCAGGCAGGTCTACAGGAGTTCTGCGGAACGTCGCAGGCGCGCTTACGACTGAGGAATCGGGCGGAAATAGCCCCTGATGCACTCTGGATTGATGACGGCAATCTGAATGTGATTGCGCTTGCGGAAGCCGGCTCCTTCGTAAAGGGGCTCGTCTTCAGGGAATGGAGCACGCACGGAATCGTAGGGCGCCAGCCCCTTTTCTTGCCGGTACAAATGGAGCGCCTGGATCACCTGGCAATCCAGCTCACGCTTGAACCGGTCTTTGCCACCAGTGTTACTTGGGGGAGTCTGACCCGATGCGGCATAGCTCTCGACCAGGGTGGCATGTGCTTGGGTAATTTCATCAAGCCCGGTGCGAGTCGTCAGGTCAAGGCACAATCCCAGATCAATGACTGCGCCGACGAGGCTTGGCTTTTTGATCTTTTTCTTCACGTTCCCATCCTGGGCCCACTCGAGTGCGCGCTGGGGGTCGTTTTCCCAAAAGTAGATGCCGTGGCCAAGCCACTCGTATCTCCCCTGGGAATGATCGAGATGTGCAATCTGCCTGGTAACAACCTGCTCAACGATCGTTTCTTCCGTGCCATGAAAGCCAAGCACAAAAGCCGTGTGGCGCTGATAGAGCGCCCAATCGTTAGCCACGGATCAACGTCTTGGTCTTGCCGCCTTTAGTCAGAACGCCAAGGCGCTGGAGGAAGCTCTGCGCAGCCGCAGGGGAAGATGTCACCTGCCTGCGATAGTCGTCCATGTCATCGAGCAGTGCCTGCCCGGTAAGGAGACAGCCAGAAGGGCCAGCTGCACCCCGGACCGCTCCGTAGGAGCGAGCGGCGACCTTACGAGGAGACGCCTTTCTCTTCCCGCGGGCCGGTTGTTCTGTCAAGGTGTTCATGCTGTGCATTCTAGCTCTCCCCCTCTGCACCACGCACCGACCCCATGCAGCATCCGCGCGCCGTTGTCAGCCGCTTCCAACGCCGTAGATGAACACCCCGGCAGCGGCACCACACCCGCCTGTGTCCGGCGTCGAGAACGCCATGTACGACCCAGAGGGCACGGGGATGGCGAATGGGTAAGCGTGGTTGAACCCGGAGCCGCCGTCAGGCCCGCCGTTCCAGTTGCCCGACGCCAGGAGCATCGGCCCCCAGATGCTTGCACCTGAACTGTTGAACCATTGCACGTACACACGGCCAGCCCTGCTTGAGCAGGTTGAGTCATAGGCGACCCCGTAGACGACAGTTGGGTTGCTGGAGTACCAGTACGGCGAAAAGTATTGATTGCCGTTCCCCGCGTTGAACCAGGTACCCTGCCCGCCCCAGCTCACGTACTGAAAGCTCGATCCCTGCGCATTTGTCCAGATCCCGTTGACACAGGACATCAACTGTCCGGACCCATTGGCATTGGCGGCGATCTCCCCGTTCGGGCTGCACCCCCACCCCTGATTCGCGCCTCCGAAAGCGGTGCCGAGCGAAACCCTGGATCCGACGGTCAGCGTATCCGCGACCCTGGTATAGCCATTGCTCTGCGCCGTGAACCCGCCTCCAGCGGTCAGGGCGTTCTGCGCATTCACGTTGCCTGTGCTGTTGACGTAGCCACCCTGCACGATGCCGTTGGTCACGACAGAGGCCCCGCCGTTGTTGGCGTTCATGTAGGCATACTGGCTCCCATTCGGACTCTGCGTGACGACAACACCACCCGTCCCCAGCGGACCGGTTGCTGCCGAATTCATGTAGGCCTGAGAATTCTGCCCGGACGGGCCAGCCCCAATCGTTGCGTTGGCGTGCAAATCCCAGGTCGTGAGCCCCCCGCCCCAGCCTGGTGGCAGATCGGCAGTGCTCGTGCCGAGGGCATGAATCTGCCCACTGGCACTGATGTTCTGGGCGTTGTTGATGTTGTTGTTGCCCATGTCCAGATTAGTCTGCATCTGGTTGAGCTGCGGCTGCCCCGGCACGGCCACGCGGTACAGATACTGCTGATTGAGTTGGCCCGCGCTGTTGAACGCCAGCAGCCCGAGCAGACTGCCCGGGCCGAGCCCGGTATAGCCGCTCGTGGCAATCTTCCAGCCGCCGAAGGCCCCGCAGGCCTGGCCTGCAGCGCAGGTTGGCGACGACAGGGTGCCCGTGCCACCCCCCACGATTCCGCCCTCAGCCCCAGCCTGCGCCGTGATGCGCGCCGCGTCGCGCGTGGGCACCGGAGTGCCACCGATGGACATCACCAGGGCCTGGATCTGCCCGGCGGGCGCCTGCAGCGCCTCGACCTGCCAGGTCTGGCCGTAAGGGTTGAGTGCCTGGAACCCCTGCGGCAGGAACCCTGTGGCGATCAGCATGGGCACCGTGATCGTGGCGGGCGTCGTGGTCGAGGACGCGCCGAGCACGGCCGAGAAGTTGGCCTGGATGTATTGCTGCGCCGCCGAGGTCAACTGCTTGAGCTGCTGGGCGGCGACCGTCCCCAGGACGATGGTGCTGTTCTGCTGGGTCGCGCTCATCAGCGTCGGCAGCAGGATGGCCATGACGACGAGGCCGAAGAGGATGGCGATGGGCATAGCAATTCCTTGGACTGAAGTTCATGCTTGAACACGCATGACGGTGGCGCCGGCCGGGATGTTGGCCGGCAGCGGCCCCTGGTTGCCGAGAATCGGATTGACGAGATTGCCGCCCTGGCTGTAGCCGCTGGCCGGGCTGGTGAGGTCAGGCGCTGGCTGCGCAGCGGCCGATCCGCTCGACCCTGCGCACCAGATCACCAATTGCCCACCTGCGATCTCCGCACCGTGCTGCAGACCGGCGGCAGTCATGCTGGCCGCAGCGGTCTGCCATGCGCCAAGATAAGGCGCGAGCTGGGCGTCGGTCACCTGGCCGGAGTAGCCCGGATTGGCCTGCGCGAAGGCCATCGCGGCATTGCTGTAAGCCTGCATCCACTGCGACGTCACCTCGCGCTGCACGTGCCTTATCGACCGATGGCTGACGACCGTGCCGGTGTGCACAGTGGCAACAGTAACCAGCATGGCCATGACGAAAACAAGACCGTAGATCATCGCCGCCCTCCCAGACGACGCATCAGTGCGAGACGCACCATCAGCGGACGGAGTTTGAGCACCAGCTTGTCGGCCCAGCCGAACAGGCTCGACGCGGCGCAGAACGCAGCCGAGGCGCCCCACATCCCCGCCATGCCGGGATCGGCTGCGCGCCAACACCACATGGCTGCTGCAGCGCACACCACACACAGAGCGGCATCCATCTTCTGCAAGAGCGTCATGTCCCCGCCCCCACGAGCATCAGGTTCCTCTGGCGCTCGATGTCCATGTTCAGCGCAGCGACATTGCCGTCGCGCACCTTCATCCGCGTCGGCTCATCGTCCAGAAAAATCGATTCCGCCTTGAGCACCCGTTCCGGCCCTGCGGCCGCCGACAGCTTGTGCTCCAGGCGCAAGGCCACCACAGCGCGCAGACTGCTGGCGATCTGGCCGTTCCCAGCGAGCAGGCCGATCTTGCTGATGGCCTGGATGATGTTGTCGGCGTGAATCGTGGCGATCACCAGCAGCCCGGAGTTCGCGGCGAGACAGGCGGCGTGAGCGGCCTCTTCCTCGCGGACTTCGCCGATGTACAGGATGTCGGCCGAGGAGCGCAGCGTGTCCATGAGGACGCGCTTCACGTCACGGTCATCCTCGATCTCTTCCTGGTAGCACTGCCCCTTACCGTGCGGACCCTGCAGGTGGTATTCGACCGGGTTCTCGGCCGTCCAGGCAAAGCCGCCGATCTGCTCCAGGCGATCGATCATCATCGAGGAGGCCGCCGTGGTCTTGCCCGATCCCGGGCTGCCCGCGAACAGGACCATGCCGCCGCGCAACCCGGGCTGGCGCAGCTTGCGCATCAGCGGCGCCGAAAGGCCCAGTGCATCGAAAGCGCGCAACTCGCTATCGATGCGCCGGGCGACGAACACCGGGCCGGCTGGCGTATCCCTGCGCTGCACGCGCAGGATCATGGGTGGGGCGCCCCAGGCCATGCGAAATCGGCTGACCTGATAATTCAGCATGGATGCGCGCAAAGCGTCGATCTCCTGCCAGAGTTCCCCGGGGACCGGGCAGAGCTCAAGGCTGTCGCCCACCCGCTTGTAGCGGGATTGGGCGGCGTCCAGGTCGACGGCGATGTCGGCGAAACGAAGGCTGCAGAGGCTCACTGCGATGTCTTCAGAAATTTGAAATCGACGATGTTGTTGGATCCGAACGTGCAGTTCTGCTGCGCGGCCGCCGGGCTCACGGCGCCGCCAGCCGGATTGAGCAGCACGGGACTCGGCGAACTCTGGTTCCAGACATACACCTGCCACGCCGGAATGCTGGTGGCAATCTGCACACACGCGGCATTGCTCGGCGCCGCCAGCGAAACATTGAAATCAGGAGGCGGGCCGGCGTCGGGCCAGACGGTGATGCCGCCACCGAACGGATTCGTCACGTTCTGCCCACCACTGCAGCCCCGCGGGAACACATGGGCCGAACAGGCCACGGTGTTGCTCAGGTTGCTGTAATCCACGTTGTTCGCATAGAGCGACTGGATGTTCGAGACGATCGTGCCAACCTGCTGCTGGGCGCTCGAGACATCGCCGGCGGACTGCAATTGCCGCCCGCTGGACAACCCG
>JAPTVL010000086.1 GCA_028065725.1 Betaproteobacteria bacterium | reverse complement strand
GTGGGCGGTGTGTCGCACCTCGATCGCCTGTACGACATGCTCAAGACGTTGCCGGACAGCGATGGTTTGTTCGCGAACGATCTGGCGAATTTCCGGAGCCGCATGTGCCTGCGCGAGGACGGGCGTTGCCGGGTGGGGATCCAGACCAGGACGCTCGCCGTGGAGGTGGAGTGATGGCCTGCTCGTCCTGCGGCTCCGCTGCCCAGTCGGCCCCCATGCCGCGCCCCTGGCGCAATCTCAAGGTGGTGACATCCGCCGCCTCCGGCGCGTTGCTGGCGGTCGGCTTTTTCGGCGCCATGGTTGGCCTGCCGGCTTCGCTTGAATTATTCCTGTACGTTTCCGCTGTGCTCATCGGCGGCTATTTTTTCGGCCGCGAGGCGCTGGAAGAACTCGTCAAGGAGCGCGAGATCGGCATCGAGCTGCTGATGTCGGTGGCTGCCATCGTGGCGGGTGTCATGGGCCAGTGGGCCGAGGCGGCCACGCTGGTGTTTCTTTATTCGATTTCCGAGGCGGCGGAGGGCTACACGGCCGAGCGCGCCCGCCATGCCATTCGGTCGTTGATGGATCTGACCCCAAAGACTGCCCTGGTTCGGCGCGGGAATCAGGAAATGCGGATTCCTGTGGAGGAATTGCGCGTCGGGGATATCTTCATTGTGTTGCCGGGTGAGGCGGTCGCCACCGACGGCGAAGTGATCGAAGGGCGCTCCAGCGTCAACCAGGCACCGGTCACCGGTGAATCGGCGCCGGTGGAAAAATCGCCCGGCAACAAGGTTTTCGCTGCCACGCTCAACGGCGAAGGGGCGCTCACTGTGCGCGCCACCAAGACCTTCGCCAACAACACCATCGCCCGCATTATCCAACTGGTGGAGCAGGCGCAGCAGGCAAAGGGGCGCAGCCAGCGCTTCATCGAGCAGTTCGGCCGCCGCTACAGCCCGGCGGTTCTTGCAGCAGGCGCGCTGCTGGCCATCATGCCGCCGCTTTTCGGTTTGCCATGGGAAGAATGGCTGACCCGCGCCACCGTGTTCGTCGTCGCCGCCGCGCCTTGCGCCCTGGTAATTTCCATCCCCATCACGCTGGTGGCAGCCATCGGCACTGCGGGACGCAACGGCGTGCTGGTCAAGGGTGGGGTGCATCTGGAAAACCTCGCCAAGGTGCGGGTGATTGCCATGGACAAGACCGGTACTCTGACCCTGGGGCGTCCTCAGGTGACCGAGGTCATTCCATTGAACGGAAGCGATGCCGAGGATGTTCTTGCCGTTGCCGCCGCGCTGGAAAGCCGCTCGCAGCACCCGTTGGCGCGCGCGGTGGCCGAATACGCCGTATCGCTGGGAATCGGCGCGTTGCCGGCCGAGGATTTCCAGTCGCTCACCGGGATGGGGGCCAAGGGACGTGTCCGGGGCGGTGAGTGGTACATCGGCAGCCCGAAGCTGTTCAGGGAGCTCGGAACGCCGCTCGCCGCGATTGAGGACGAAATCGCCCGACTGCAGGGCGAGGGCAAGACCGTGGTGTTGGTGGGAACGGCGCAGCGGGCGGCGGCCATCCTTGCGATTGCCGATCAGTTGAGGCCTGGCGCGGCAGACGCAGTGGCGGCGCTCAGGCAGGCGGGGATAGCGCGCATCGTCATGCTCACGGGAGACAACCCGGCCGCTGCCCATACCATTGCCCTGCAAGCGGGCGTGGACGAAGTGCATGCCGAGCTCTCGCCCGAGGACAAGACGCGTGTCGTGGCGGAATTGCAGCGGCGCTACGGCCATGTGGCGATGGTTGGGGACGGCGTCAACGACGCCCCGGCGCTGGCGGCGGCCGAAGTCGGGATCGCCATGGGTGCGGCGGGCACCGACGTGGCGCTGGAGACCGCCGATATGGCCCTGATGGGCGATGATCTGTCCCGGCTTGCCTACGCCGTGACGCTCAGCCGCCGGAACCGGCAGGTGATCGGGCAGAATCTCGGGCTTTCCGCCGTCGTGATCGGCAGCTTGGTTGCAGGGGCGGTCGCGGGGGTCTTCACCCTGCCGCTAGCCGTCTTGGCCCACGAGATCAGCGAGTTTGTGGTGATCGCGAGCGGGTTGCGCATGTTGCGCTCCTGATGTGTTTTGTTTTCATTTGACGAAAGGAGAATCAAAATGATCAAGTATGGCTTCGGAAAAGCCGTCGACATGTCGTTTGACGACGCGATTGTGCACGTGACCCAAGCGCTCCAGGGCGAGGGCTTCGGCATACTCGCCGATATCGACGTCGCGGGCGCAATGAAGAAGAAACTCAACCAGGACATGCCGCCCTACCGGATCCTGGGCGCGTGCAATCCACCCTTGGCGCACCGCGCCCTGGAAAGCGAACCGTCCATCGGTTTGCTCCTGCCCTGCAATGTGGTGGTGCGGCAGGATGAGGCTGGCACCGTTCATGTGGAATTCATGGACCCGAACGCGGTGCTGGAACTGGTGAATAAACCCGAGATCACTGCGTTGGCGAGCGAAGTCAGGCAGCGGTTGGAGCGGGTAATGCAGGCGCTCTAACTGCGATTCGACAGGCTCACCGCGAACGGCAAAGGGTTCCACGGGCTAGAACAATCAGGAGAAGGAAAATGACGCTTCGCAAATCGTTCATTGTGACTGTCTTGATCACCGGTCTGTTCCTGCCCGGCATATCATTAGCGTTGGATGTAAATATTACCGCCGATCTGCCCTCGGTGCAGGTGCTGCATAAAAGGGCTGCTCAAACTCGGCTACCCGGCCCACAAATTGATCTGGTATCGCGGCGGCATGCAGGATTGGGAGGCGATGGGATTGACCACGGTTAGATCGGGGCAATAGTTGCCGTTGGCGGTTTTATCGAGGCAAGGGTGTATTTGCTCAGCATACGCTGAAGGAGAGTGAAATGTGGATGAATTATGAAGGCTATGGCATGGGCTGGCATTGGTTGGGGTGGCTAGGCATGGCTTTTTTCTGGCTGATTCCGATACTGCTGGTGCTGGCGGCGGTGAAGTACCTGATGGGTGGTCGCCGCTCGAACGCCACGGACGGCGAAAGAAAGCCCGATGCGCTGGCCGTCCTGGAAGAACGATATGCTCGGGGAGAAATCAATCGCGAAGAGTACTTACAAAAACGCGATGACTTGAAGCGGGGTTAAAGGTGCATGCACTGAAGGTGAATCCACGCCTGACGCCGGCGCGGTTGCGCTTCGGCACGATACCCTGTAGCATGAAAAAATGAGCGGAATGATTCGTCGAACCATTTATTTTCTCGTGATTACACTCGCGATCAACGCAGGCGGCTGGACGTTCAACCGCGAGGTCGTGGCCGACGCATTCCTGGATGCGCCGCAAACGGCCCAGGCTGACGATGCCGCGACCACTGCGCAGCCCGGCGAGGGAAAAACCGGCGTCAAGAGAGTTGCGTGCAACCATTGGTGCCACGCCGTGGACCATTTCGTCGGAATCTTTTCCCTGCATCCGACCCTCCTGACGGAGGCCAGCAACGATTACTTCGCCGGTAAGCGATCCATCGTTCCTCCCTCTTTTCCCGAAGGCCGCTACCGGCCACCGCGACTCCTCTCCTAAGCCTGATCCCAACCGTGTTGTGATTTTGTCTTGCGCGCGCGTTCGCCTCAAGCGAGCTGCCGTACGCACTCAGAAGGAGTTATCGTGCAATTCGTCACTATTTTCCGCACCCTGCGTGGCAGGATGCGGCTGATGCGCCGCCTTATCGGCGTGCCATTCTTGTTTGTATCTCTTTATTCACTTCCAGCCCTGTCGGCTCCGCTCACGTTGGAGCAAGCCTGGGAGCAGGCCGAACAAGCCAACCCGTCACTGCGCTCTACCCAGGCGAATCTTGCGGCGGCGGAGGGCGAGCTCACCGACGCCCGTGCGCCGCTGTGGAACAATCCACAGCTCGCTACGGAGTGGCGCAAGCGCACTCTTCCTCAAACGGCCGACCCCGCCCGGATCAACCGCGAGTGGATGGTCGGGCTGGCGCAGACTTTCGAAATAGCCGGGCAACAGGGCAAGCGCCGCAGCGCAGCGGAGCAGTCTCTTGCCGCGACGCAGGAAGTGATCGCGGAAACACGCCGTCAGTTACGTGCTGAGGTGGAGCAGCGATTCGTGCAGGTGCTCAGCCTGCAACTGCGTATTCAAATGGAAGAGCGGACGCTCAAGCTCATCGAGGAAGCGGCGTCTGCGGTCAGAAAGCGCGTCGCGGCAGGCGAAGACAGTCGCCTCGATGGCAATCTCGCCAAGGTGGAAGCGGAGCGCGCGCAAAACCAGGTGTCTGTGTTGCGGGAGCAACTGGTTCAGGCACGGGCTGAGCTGGGCACCTTGTTGCAATTGCCGGCCGACAACTTGCCCGAAGCCGGCGGATATCTCGATCCCTCATCGGCTTCGTATACCTTGCAGGAACTGCTGGCTTCGGCCGCAGACCGCCCGCTGCTACGCGCGTTCGACTATCGGGAAAAAGCCGCCAGAAGCCGGCTCGATCTGGAGCGCGCGGCAGTTTATCCGGACGTGACGCTGGGCCTGAGTTCAGCGCGCGAAGGCCCGGCTGATTCCCGAGACAGAATCACGGGTTTGAGCGTCTCCCTGCCGCTGCCGCTGTTTCGCCGCAACGACACCGGAATCGGACGCGCGACAACCGAACTGACCCAAGTGCGGGTGCAGCAACAGGCCGTGCAACGCGACGCGCGC
>JAPTVL010000168.1 GCA_028065725.1 Betaproteobacteria bacterium | reverse complement strand
CATGACGTTCGATTTGCGAGGTCGCCGCGCTGCTCGCTCGGTGTTGATTTTGGGGCGAGCAGCGCGGCGACCAATGAGGAGTTTTCCCTCTCGGATGCTCCCTCATGTCGCTCACCGCCTCGGTTTGCCTGCTGCTCTCGGAATGGATTTCCTTTCTCCTGGTAGCCGTACCACCGCGTTCCCGCCGAACCTTCGTCGAACTCCTGATCGGTTGCATGCTCAACCCGGAAGGCTGGGTCACCCGCGCCATCGGAGCCATTTGCCGCGAGGCGCACTGGACCACCTATTACAAGCTGATCGAGCGGGCGCATGTCTCGGTCGCCGAGCTGTCCATTCGCCTGCTGAAACTGGTGCAATCGGTGTTCCCGACCGACGTGGCGAATCTGATCATCGACGATACGCTGGTGCCGCGCACGGCGAAGACCGGACCGGGCATCAGTGTCAAGCACGACCACGCTCGCAAGGCCAATCGGCCGACCTTTATGAACAGCCAGTGTTGGGTCACTCTGGCCTTGGTTGTGCGCGTCCGGATGGGGTCGGCCTTGACGGTGCCGATTCGTTCCTGGCTGGTCGAGGAATCCGGCCAGCGCGGCAAGCTCTGGGTCGCCCGCCAGTTGATCGACTCGATCAGAGGTCACGTCACGGAGGCGCGTTTGCTGATCGACGCCTGGTTCATGCGCAAGAGTCTGATTCTGCCCATGCTCGAACAGCGGGTACGGATCATTGGGCAGGTACGGCGGGATACAGCTTTGTTTCTGCCGCCCGAACCCGAGCCGAAACGTCGAGGACCGAAACGCAAGTATGGGCAGCGGGTCGATGCGACGATGCGCTCCATGCTGCCGACGCAGAAGATGGAGTTGTTGCTCTACGGCAAGGTGCAACGTGTTCGAATGCGCTCGGTTATAGCCTTGGCCCGGTTTCTGAAGGGGCTCCCGGTACGGGCGGTGTGGTGCGAGATGCACCAGGACGACGGCACGTGGTCGCGCCCACGCCTGATTCTGGCAACGGAGACGGATCTGTCGGCCCAGGAAGTGGTGGAGATCTACGCCCAGCGCTGGGGTATCGAGCCCTTGTTTCACAATCTCAAGCGCTGGTGGGGTGTGACCAATCTGTGGCAACAGTCGAAGGAGGCGCTGGAACTGTGGATGCAGATTCGTTGCACAGCGTATGCCTTGACCCAATTGCTCGCCTTGAAACTGTGGGGAGCCTTCCCACTGATGGATATTGCGCCTTGGCGCAAGGGCGCCATGATCACGGCGGGACTCTTTGGTCAGTGGATGCGGATTCAATTTATCGGACTTCGCGTGCGCAACGCCTTCGACCCGAAGTCGGATCATTTCGTGATGCCTTTCCCCGGTCAGGATCAGCGTTTGCAGTGTTGAGGCGCGGGGCATTGGGTAGGTCGGCGTCAAATCGGCAGGCTCTTGCGTTTGTCATGGTTCGCCACCGGGGAAATTCCGGGCGGCGGCCGGCGGCGTGTGTCTAAACTTCAGTTATGGGTCAATAACTTGCGTAATTCTGGTGCGGAAGTTTACTCATTCCAAAGTTTTAGTCAAGCATATTCCGCTGCAGTGCATCCATACCATTCCGAATGTAGGTGTATCCCTTTGTTATTGTGGGCTTCGAGGCGGCACCCGCAGTCCGTGCCAATGTGTACCGTGGTTCCTGCAAGACGTTGTCGACGCCGATCGAGACCCTGTCGCCCTTGCGGAACCTGAGCAGCGGGCCGGGTACGGAGTCGCTGAAGCCCCATGGCGTGGCGGACCACGGGCTGCCCGGAAACGGGCGCTTGAACGATCCGGCACACAAAAAGCTTCTTTGCTTTACGACGCGTCCCGGGAAAGGTTGATGAAGATGATGGCAATCAGTGCCGTTCGATGTCGGCAGATCCCATCAAGCTTCAACGGCGCCGGCGTTTCTTCTGAATTTCCTGCTCCTGGGCGGCAAAGAAGTGGGCGGCGGCGGTCAGGTCATCGTCGGTCAGGTCCTTGTAGGCGCCGTCCATCAGGAAGGGAAACTTGCGCACGCCGGACTTGAAAGCCAGTGTTTGTTCGATCAGGTAGTTCAGATCCTGGGCCGCCATCAGCGGCGCTTCCTTGTCCGAATCGCGGCCGTTGTCGACGTGGCAGTCGGCGCAACGCTTGAGATAGACGGCCTCGCCGCGGGCGACGAGGTCCGGGTTGGTGGCTGATTTCGGGCGCTGCGCCTTTTGCTGTGAATAGTGTTTGGCCAGCGGTGCAACGCCGGCGTCTGGGATGTCGCGATGCATTTTCACCTTGGTCGGCCGCTTGCCCTGCTGAAAGGCATTGATCATGCCCGTCAACAAAGGCTCGGGTTGAGCGTTGAGGTGAGGCACACCCGGCTTGAAGCCGAGGCCATCGATGCCGTGGCATTCGGTACAATCGCGGGTAATGTCCGTGCTTTCAGCTCCATGGACGCCGCTTGCGGTGGAACCGAACAACAATGCCGCGGTCACTAGCCAGCTGCCGAGGCACGCGTTCCCGATGTTTCGGGTTGATGAATTCTTTGCCATAAACAATGATCACGAGAGAAGAAGTCACAATATTTTACCGGCTGTCCATTGCCGCCGACGCGGTTCGCGTCGAATCCGCGTCTCGGTAACATTGCGCCATGGAACAGCGGGAACTGCAGATTCTCTGGGTGGCGGTGGTGGCCTATGTGCTTTCCGGCGTCGTGGCGATTTTCGGCGTGGTGCTGAAGAAAGCCCCGCACCGCTTCGTGTTGGGCAGTCTGATCTTGGGCTTGGCGCTGCTCAGCGTGTCGCTGGGTCTGCGCTGGGAACGCCTGGGTCACGGCCCCTTCATCACCATGTTCGAGGTGCTTGCCAGCAATGTCTGGAGCTTTGGCCTGATTTTCGCCATTGCTTACTGGCGCTATCCGCCGATTCGCGGCACGGCGGCGGTGGTGATGCCGATCATTTTCGTCATGCTGGGCTGGATGACCCTGTCCAGCACTCATGAGGGACACTTTCCGCAAACCTTCCGCACGCCCTGGCTTTATATCCACGTCGGCCTGTCCAAGGTGTTTCTCGGCACGGTGCTGGTGGCGGTCGGGATGGCCGGCGTGATCCTGCTGCGCCGCGCCGGGATCGGCGTGTCGCGCTTTACCGGGCTGCCGGCGGACGAGCGTCTCGACGACCTGGCTTACCGCTTCATGGCCCTGGGCATCATCTTTCAGACCCTGATGCTGATTTCGGGGGCGATCTGGGCACAGGACGCCTGGGGGCGCTACTGGGCCTGGGATCCGCTGGAGACCTGGTCCTTCATCACATGGATCATGCTGGCATTCGCCTTGCATTGGCGTTTGACCATGAAAAGCTCGCCTGTTATCGGCTCCTGGATGATCCTCGGGGTGTTCGTCTTCGCCTTCCTGACCTTCTTCGGTATCCCCTTCATTTCGGAATCGCCGCACAAGGGCGCGGTATGAGGCTGGCTTCCATGTTGCCGCAACACCGCCACGAGGCGGGGGCGCATCTGGCCCTGGGCTGGCTGGTGCTGGCTACGGCCGCCGTGGCGGCATCGAGCCTGTTTGCCATCCTGATCGTGATGGCGCGCGTTCCGGGCCTGGGCTCGCTGTTTCCCGGAACCGAGTTCTATCGTGTGGCGCTGACGCTGCATGTCGATCTGTCGCAATGGGTCTGGTTCATGGCCTTTGCCGGCGTGCTCTGGAGCCTGGCGGCACGCCGGGTGCCGGGAATCTGGGGCTGGACGGCGCTGGCGCTGGCGGCGCTGGGGGCCTTGCTGATGGCGATTTCCCCGGCCTTCGGTGCGGTGCGCCCATTCATGAGCAACTACATGCCGGTGCTCGACAGCCCGGTGTTTCTCGCCGGTCTGGCAATTTATGGGCTGGCGGTGCTGGTCAGCGCGTCGGTTGCATTCGTGGAATGGCCTTTGGCAAACCGGGCAACGGATCTTCGGCGTCCCGCCAGCGCCGACTCTTCGCCTGATGCTTACGACACGGTCTTGAAACTTGGGCTGTGGCTGGCCGCGGCGGTGGTATTGATTGCGCTGGCGGTGCTGGCCGTCACCTGGCGGCAGGTGTCTGCATCGCTGACGGGCCATGCGCTGTTCGAAACCCTGTTCTGGGGCCCCGGCCATATCTGGCAGTTCTGCCTGACCACGCTGATGATGCTGGCCTGGCTGGGCCTGTGTCCGCCCGCGCTGGCCCTGCCTTCCGCCAGGCGACTCAGGCTGCTGCTGCTGCTGGGCGCGGCGCCGGCGCTGGCGGCGCCCTTGCTGCTGGTCCTGGGACCGGCCAGTACCGAGTATTTCGCGGCCTTCACGCGCTTGATGCAATGGACCAGTTGGGAAGTGCCGCTGTTTCTGGGTGGCCTGCTGCTGGTGCGGCATCGGCGCAACAAGTCGGTACCAGCGGCAGGGTTGGCGCTGTCGGTGCTGCTGCTGGTCTGCGGCATCGTGCTGGGCGCGATCATCGATGGCCAGACGACGCTGGTCACCGCGCATTACCACGGCACCATCGGCGCGGTGACGCTGGCCTTCATGGGGCTGACCTACGGCGTGCTGCCGCTGCTGGGCCATGCCATGCCGCCGCAGCTGCGCATCGGACTGCAGTTGCGGCTCTACGGCTATGGCATCCTGATGATGATGTCCGGCCTGGCCGGCGCCGGCCTGATGGGCGCGCCGCGCAAGATGGCCGGCAATGTCGGCGTCGAACTCAGCGTCGAAACCGTGTCGCGGGTGTTCCTCGGCCTCGGCGGCAGCCTCGCCACCGCAGGCATCCTGATGTTCCTTTATCTGGTGCTGCGCCAGTTGTGGCCGGGCGTATCGCTGCGGGTGGCGCGCCATGGCTGAGACGCTGCTTTCGGGGCGACGCGGGCGGGATCTGCGGATCGTCGGTCTGGTGGTCACCGTGCTGCTGGTGGCGGGAAGCGGCTATCTGCTCGACCGGTGGATCAATGCTGCCGATCGTCCCGACCTGCCGGCCCATGTCGACGCCAAGCGCAAGGAAGAGATCGACCTGCGTTTCAAGCAGGGCGTGATCATGTTGCACTCCAAGCAATACGATCATGCCATGACCGCCTTCCACCGCGTGCTGCAACTGGCGCCGAAGATGCCGGAAGCCCATGTCAACATGGGATTTGCCATGCTGGGGCAGAAACGCTACAAGGAGGCCCTTGATTTTTTCGATGGTGCGACCGAGCTCAATCGCAACCAGCTGAATGCCTATTACGGCATGGCCGAGGCCTACGAAGGTCTGGGCGACTACCGCGGGGCGCTGGAATCGATGGAAGCCTGGCTGCACCGGGCGAAACGGGATGATCCTTTCCGTCGCCGTGCCGAGTCGGCGGTGTGGGAATGGCGGGAGCGCCTGAGGAAGGAAGCTCCACCCAAGACGGAGTCGAAGTAGTCGCTGGCACGCAGCTTGCCTCTGGGCTACCGGCCGGAAAATGCATTTCCACGCAACCTAATTCGCACGCGGAGTAATCGAATGTTTCCTGAACTTGGCCAGTTTTCCCTGATCCTGGCGCTGGCAGTGGCCCTGGTGCAGGGCATCGTGCCCATCGTCGGCAGCTTGCGCGGCGACGTGCGCCTGATGAGCGTGGCGCGGCCGGCGGCGGCGGCCCAGTTCCTGGTGATGCTGACCGCCTTTGCCTGCCTGGTGACGGCGTTCGTCAGCAACGATTTCTCGGTGCTCTACGTCGCACAGAACTCGAACTCGATGCTGCCCATGTTCTACAAGGTGACCGCGGTCTGGGGCGGGCATGAAGGTTCGATGCTGTTATGGGTATTCATACTTTCGGTGTGGACGGCGGCAGTGGCGGCCTTCAGCCAGCGCCTGCCACTGCAAACCGTGGCCAACGCGCTGGGCGTGATGGGCCTGATCACGGTCGGCTTCGTGCTGTTCCTGCTGCTGACCTCCAACCCCTTCGAGCGTCTGCTGCCGGCTGCCGTGGATGGCCGCGACCTGAATCCGCTGCTGCAGGATCCCGGCATGGCGATTCATCCGCCGCTGCTGTACACGGGCTATGTCGGCTTCGCGGTGGCCTTCGCCTTTGCCATCTCGGCCCTGATTTCGGGCCGGCTGGATGCTGCCTGGGCGCGCTGGTCGCGGCCATGGACCACGGTAGCCTGGTTATTCCTGACATTGGGAATCGCCATCGGCTCCTGGTGGGCGTATTACGAACTGGGCTGGGGCGGCTGGTGGTTCTGGGATCCGGTGGAGAACGCCTCCTTCATGCCCTGGCTGATCGGTACGGCGCTGATCCACTCATTGGCGGTGACCGAGAAGCGCGGCGGATTCAAGAACTGGACCGTGTTGCTCGCCATCATGGCTTTCTCCCTATCGCTTTTAGGAACATTCCTGGTCCGCTCCGGCGTGCTGACCTCGGTGCATGCCTTCGCCACCGATCCCAAGCGCGGCGTCTTCGTGCTGGGCTTTCTGGTGCTGGTGGTCGGCATTTCGCTGCTGCTGTACGCCTGGCGGGCGCCGACGGTGGGGCTGGGCGGCCGCTTCGAGCTGCTGTCGCGCGAGACCTTCCTGCTGGTGAATAACGTGCTGCTGGTGGTGGCCGCCGGCGCGGTGCTGTTGGGCACGCTCTACCCACTGTTCCTCGATTCGCTGGGACTGGGCAAGGTGTCCGTCGGGCCGCCATATTTCGAGGCGGTGTTCTTCCCCCTCATGGCGCCGCTGGTGCTATTGATGGGGTTGGGGCCCTTCGCGCGCTGGAAACAGGCGCGCATGATCGATTTCTGGCCGCGTCTGCGCTGGGCGGTCGGCTTTGCGCTGCTGGCGGCGATGGTGCTGCCGCTGCTGCTGGGGCGTTGGGCGCCGGTACTGGCCTTCGGCCTGCTGCTCGGATTCTGGGCGATCGCCTCGAGCGTCACCGTGCTGGTCGAACACATGCGCGAACGCGGCGGCAATGCGTCGTTCGCCCAGCGCCTGGCATCGGTGCCGCTGGCGAAGTGGGGCATGTTGCTGGCCCATGTCGGCATCGGGGTGTTCATTCTCGGCGTCAGCATGGTGAAGGGCTACGAGACCGCCAGCGAGGTGAAAATGCAGCCGGGTGAAAAGGCCTTGGCGGGAGGTTACGAGTTCCAGCTGATGGCGCTCGGCGAGGTGCGCGGCCCCAACTACATGGCGGCTCGCGCCACGGTCAATGTGAGTCGGGATGGCAAGCCGGTGACCGTGATGCATCCGGAGAAGCGCATGTATCTGGTGCAGAAAATGCCGATGACCGAGGCGGCCATCGATACCAATGTGTTTCGCGATCTGTATGTCTCGCTGGGCGAGCCGGTCGATGATGTTTCGTGGATTGTGCGGGTCCAGCACAAGCCTTTGGTGAGCTGGATCTGGGTCGGCTGTCTGCTGATGGCCCTGGGTGGCGCGCTGGCAGCGTCCGATCGCAGATACCGGATTCGGCAGCGTGCGGATGTTGCGGATACCAGTTCCGCGGTTACGGCTTAAGGAGCATTGATGAGGCGTTTTCTTTTTCCCCTGGCAATTTTCATCGTTCTTGCCGGCTTTCTCGCCGCCGGATTGCGGCTGAATCCGCGCGAGGTTCCCTCGCCGCTGATCGGCAAGCCGGTGCCGTCCTTCCGTCTGGCGCAGTTGCAGGCCAGCGACAAGTTCATTTCGCCCGAAGACATGCGCGGCAAGGTCTGGCTGCTCAACGTATGGGCCTCCTGGTGTGTCTCCTGCCGCCAGGAGCATCCGGTGCTGATCGATCTGGATCAGCAGAAAAAGATCACCATCATCGGCCTCAATTACAAGGACGACCGTGCGGCGGCGATCGCCTGGCTGACTCAGCATGGCGGCGACCCCTATCTGGTTTCCGCGGTCGATGCCGATGGCCGGGTGGGCATCGATTTCGGCGTGTATGGCGTGCCGGAAACCTTTCTCATCGACAAGAACGGGATGATTCGCTACAAGCATATCGGCCCGGTCACCACCGAGGCCTTGAAGACCAAGATCCTGCCGCTGGCGGAGGAGCTTGCGCGTGGTTGATCGAATGACAAACTGCTACGCGATGGCGGAAAAGTCGGCGTTGGCACTACGGCGTTTCCTGGTCGCGATGCTGCTGGCGCTTGGACTGCAGCCGGCATTGGCTGCCGAGGGGATTGCCCAGCCGGTCGGCGATCCGGTGGTGGAGGCGCGGGTCAACAAACTTGCCGAAGAACTGCGCTGCCTTACCTGCATGGGGCAAAGCATTGCCGATTCCCAGTCCTCGTTTTCCGCGGACATGAAGCGCGAGATTCGCGACATGGTGCGGGCCGGCAGGAACGACAAGGAGATCATCGATTTCATGGTGCAGCGCTATGGCGATTTCGTTCTGTATCGGCCGCCGGTGAAGAGCACCACCTGGCTGCTCTGGGGCGGTCCCTTCCTGCTGCTGATCCTGAGCCTGGTGTTCCTGGTGCTGAAGCTGCGCAAGCGTGGCGCTCAGCCGACTCAGGAACTCTCCGAGAACGAACACCAGCAGGCGGTCGAGTTGCTGGGCAAGCGCGAAGGTGATCGCCCATGAGCGCCTTCGTTGCAGTTGCCGTGGCATTGACGCTGGCGGTGCTGGCGCTGGTCCTGTTGCCCTTGCTGCTGAAAGATCGCGAGCGCCAGATCGGCAGCTCGCGGGCTCTCAGCATTGCCGTCCTGCGCGATCAGATGAGCGATCTCGAAGATCAGCGCAAGGAAGGCCTGCTCGATCCGGCGTTGTTTGCCGCGGAGCAGGCGGAGCTTGAGCGCCGTGCGCTCGAAGATGGCGCCGCCAGCCGGTCGGCGGCCCATTCGCAGACAGGACGCAAGCTTGCGTTGGCCGCCGCCCTCGGTCTGGTCATGCCGGCTTTGGTGGTCGGACTGTATCTCAAGCTCGGCACGCCCGATGCGCTGAAGCCGCAGGCCGCAGCGGAAGCCGGCAGCCATGCCCTGACGCCGCAGCAGATCCAGGCTATGGCGGACAAGCTGGCAGAGCGCTTGCAGGCCAATCCCGATGATGGAGAAGGCTGGTTGATGCTGGGCCGTTCGTATGGAACTCTGGGCCGCTATGCAGAGGCCGCCGCGGCCTTCGGACGGGCGACCATGCTGCTGCCGCCGAGCGCCAATCTGCTTGCTGATTATGCTGATGTCACGGCCATGGCGCAGGGGCGCCGGCTGAGCGGCGAACCCGAGAAGATCATTGCCCGCGCGCTGAGTATCGATCCGCGGCACGTCAAGTCGCTTGCCCTGCAGGGCTCGGCGGCGTTCGAACGCGGCGACTTCAATGCCGCCATCGAGGCTTGGCGCATCATACTGAACGTGGTTCCGCCGGATTCCAAGGTTGCCCAGAGCATTGGCAACAGCATCGCCGACGCCCAGCGCAGGATGGGTGCTCCAGCGGCGCAAGCCGGCGCTTCGGTCGCTGCGTCGCCGTTGGCATCGGGTCCGGCAGCGGTATCCGGGACGGTGGTGCTGGCGCCGGGGCTGGCTGGCAAACTTCCGGCGGACGGAACCTTGTTCGTCTTTGCGCGCAACGTCGATGGATCGAGGGTTCCGCTGGCCATGGCGCGGGTCAATGGCGCCAAGCTGCCGTATTCATTCAAGCTCGATGATTCGATGTCGATGGCACCCAATGTGCGTTTGTCATCGGCCAAATCGGTACTTATCGGGGCGCGTGTGTCGCGTAGCGGCGAGGCACTGGCCAAGCCCGGCGATTTTGAAGGTTTTTCGGCGCCGGTAGCGGTGGGCGCCAGCGGCGTGGTGGTGACGATCGGCGCCGTCGTTAAGTGAGGCAGCTTGCACCGTACCCCGGGACCGTACGCCGGCCGCAGTTCGATCAGCGTCGCGACTTGGCGCGAGGGTGCGATTTTTCGGCGGTTTCCAGCGCCTTGCGTGCTTCGGTGTGACCCTTGTTGGAAGCGCTGCGAAACCAGCGGATGGCTTCATTGCGGTCTTCGACGACACCCTTGCCGGCGAGGAACAGCAAGCCCAGGGTATAGGCCGCTTCGGCATGACCGGCGCTGGCTGCCTGAAAGTACCAGATGGCGGCCTCGCGGTCGGGATCGGCTACGCTGCGTGCTGCCGTGTTGCCGAACAGGTAGGCATGCGCGATCTGGTACATGGCTTCGGCGTTGCCGTTGGCCGCCGACTTTTTCCACCAGTAGATGGCCATGTTTTCGTCTTCCGTGACGCCATGACCGTGATAATAGAGACCGCCCAAGCGAAACTGGGCGAGAGGATTGCCTTCGTTGGCAAGTTTTACCAGCACCTCGACCGCCTTCGGGCTGCTACCGGCTTCAAGTGCCTTCAGGGCGTCGTCAAGCGGGGATGCGCTGACCGGAGCGGCAGGCAGAAGGGCGAGGAGAAAGGCGAGCGAAACAACCCATCTGGAGGGCATCGAAAATTCCTTGTTGAGAAGCTTTGCAGCAAAATGACTCATCTTCGATAATTCTACCTGCCATCCCGTCCAATCTGACAATCGACCATCATTCGCATTGATGTTGCAACGCGGCCAATCAGCAGTCAAAGATGCGGAGCCATCGGCCAACCCCGGGGTTGGCCGATGGCGGGGTACCAGCTTTGCCCAAAAGGGGTCGAGGATTCTCGCCGCGCTGGTGGCGTTCCTGATTTTGGCGACAGCGGCGATCACCTGGGAACGCAGCCTGCTGTTCGATGCCGTAAGTGAACTCGAAGTCGTTCATGGCCAGGAGGAACGCCAGCTTGCCCTGAATTTTGTCGTGTCCCACGCAATTCTGACCATCAATGAGAACTACCTCGCGGAGGATATTCCTGCCGCAGCCAGGGTGTTGACGCTGGAGATCGATGGGGTGCTGTCGAAGCTGCTGGCAATCGAAACTTCCTACGGCGGCGAACTCGGTGGCCACATCGAGCGCCTGAATCGGCTCAATACCGAGTTACAGCGCGATCCATCCCGTGCCACCATCGCCGATTTGCGGGAGGAATTCCATCAACTGGTGCTGCGTCTGGATAGCCTGACGTCGGCGGTGCGCGCCCGCAAGGGAAGTGTCATCGAGGGCTACCGGCAAGTTTTTGGTCGCCTGACCATGGAGATTCTGCTGCTGGTGATTCTTGGGGTTGCCATTGTGGGGAGTGTCAGCCGTGTCTTTTTCAAGCGGCTTTCACGCGACATTGGCCTGGTCAAGCAGCGTGCCGGCGAGATCGTCAGAGGTTATCGGGGTGCCCCCCTCGTCGTGACGCGTGATGATGAACTGGGTGTCCTGATGTCGGCGGTAAATGACATGGAGGCGGAGTTGCGAGCGCGGGAGAGCGAGCTTGAATTGAGTCGGCAGCAGCGCTTCCATACGGAGAAAATGGCCGCGGTCGGATCGCTTGCGGCGGCCGTCGCGCATGAAATCAACAATCCGCTGGCAGCCATCGTCGGCCTTGCCGAAAGTCTGGTCAGCGATAGAAAGCAGGGGCTCTACCCGGGGCGCCGCGCCGACCATCAAATCGACCTGATTCTCGAGCAGGCGCGGCGCGTGATGGCCATTACGCGCCAGATCGGAGAGTTCTCGCTGCAGCGCCCGCTGGTGCCGGCATTCGTGGACCTGAATGCCCTGGTCAAGAGTACCTGCACCTTCATCAGCTTCGACAAGCGTTTTCGCGGCGTGTCGCTGCAACAGGAACTGGCCGGTGACCTGCCGGCCCTGTTTGTCGTTTCGGATCATATAGTTCAAGTCTTGATGAATCTGCTGATCAACGCCGCCGACGCGCTTGAAGGCCGGGAGCAGCTGACGCCCACGATCGTGGTTGGAACCCGCCTGGCCGGGGCTTCGGTCATGCTTACGATAACCGACAATGGCCCGGGAATTGCTTCGGAGAACCTCGGCAGGGTCTTCGATCCGCATTTCACGACCAAACCGCCGGGGCGAGGGTCGGGGTTGGGCTTGTCGCTGTGTCGCAACCTTGTGCAGCAGGATGGTGGCGAAATACAAGTCGAGTCTGTACCGGGGCATGGCGCTACGGCGACGATCACGCTGCCGGTTCCGGCAGACGGGATAGATTAGGAGAAGCTGCGTGCATGTACTGATCATCGACGACGAGTTGGCCCTGAGGCAGATCATCGCTGCGACGGTACGTCGCGCCGGATATTCGGTGGATATGGCGGTTGGCGTCAAGGATGCCGCCGCCAAACTGGTCCGCGGCGACATCGATGTCGCGATTTGCGATATCAGGATGCAGGATGGCGACGGCGTCGATCTGGTGCGCAGCATGAAGAGCGCCGGCGTTCCCACGCTGTTCATCATGGTGACGGCGTTTGCATCGGTGCAGACGGCGGTCGAAGCCTTGCGCGCCGGCGCCATGGATTACATGGTCAAGCCGATCGACAGCGAGGAGCTTCTCTATCGGTTGCGACAGGCGCAGACCCTGCTCGGCTTGAAGGCGGAGAACGTCGCACTGCGAAAATTTGTCAGTGGCGAACGGGAAAACACCCGTTTCAAGTTCACCTCCGCAGCCATGGCCGCCGTCGAACGGCTTGCCACACGCGTTGCGGTTATCGACAATACCGTGTTGATCACCGGGGAAAGCGGTACCGGCAAAGGGGTGCTGGCCAGGTTCATCCACGACCAGAGCTTGCGCGCGGAAGCTCCGTTCATTCCGGTCAATTGCAGCGCCATCCCCGAGAACCTGCTCGAGAGCGAGCTCTTCGGGCACACCAAGGGTGCCTTCACGGGGGCGGCCCAGGCACGAAAGGGGCTGTTTGCGCAGGCCGATACCGGCACGCTACTCCTCGACGAGATCGGCGAGTTGCCCCTGCACATGCAGACCAAGATGTTGCATGTCATCGAGGACAAGGAGATTCGTCCGGTCGGCGGCGAGCAGTTGCGCAAGGTCGATACGCGCATCGTGGTGGCGACCAATCGGGATCTTTCCGCGATGGTCGCCGCCGGTACTTTTCGCGAGGATCTGTATTTCCGGATTTCGCAGTTCCATATCGATCTTCCTCCACTGCGGGATCGCGGGGAGGATATTCCACGCCTGATCCGCTTTTTCCTGCAGGCTGTACAGACCAAGGGGGGCAACACCATCGAACTTGATCCGGCGGCAGAGGAATTGCTGCTCGAATATCGATGGCCGGGTAACGTACGCGAGCTTGAAAATGTTATCGGTCGCGCTTTTATCATGGCCGACGGGGGCCAAATCACTATCGGCGACCTGCCGCCCGGCTTGTCGATGCAGGGCAACAAGTCCGCCCGCGAGCAACAAGTGCATTCCGCGAGCGGCAGCTTGCGCGATCAGGTTCGGCGGGCCGAAGCCGATATCATTTTTCGCGTCCTGAAGGAATGTGGCGGGGACCGCAAGGCGGCCGCGCAGCAACTGGAAATCGGCCTTTCCAGCCTCTACCGAAAACTGGAGGAGTTTGAGGTTCTGGGCGTGGCATAGGTGCGTCGGTCCTTTGGGGCGATGCTGATAGAATCGGAGCTGACGAGGTGAGTTGAATGACGGGAAACAAGTCGTGCGGAGTGCGCGGGAGATTCGTGGTTGCAGCTGCACTGATGTTGGGTGTTGCCATGGGATCGGCCAATGCGGGGCCAGAGGAAGATTTTGCCAACGGAATGATTTCTTACCGGCGGGCGGATTTCGTTACGGCAATGCCTTTGCTGCGCAAGGCTGCGGATGCCGGGCATGTCGAAGCTCAGGTGGTATTGGCGTCGATTCTTGATACGGCCGAATCCGACGAGGAAGCCGTGGCCTATTACAGGAAGGCCGCCGCCTCCGGCAATCTGGATGGAATATTCGGTCTTGGCACGATGCTGGGGTCGGGGGAGGGCGTGAAAAAGGATGTGAAGGAGGCGAAAGCCCTGATAACACGCGCTGCCGAGGCGGGGCACAAGCTGGCGATTCGTTCGCTGGCCCAAGTGTATCTGCGTGGCGAACTCGATGTTACCGAGGAACAGCGCAATGGACCCGAGGCGCTGAAATGGATTACCCTGGCTGCCGATGATGGGTTCATGCCGGCGCTCGAGGCTCTGGAGAAGGCGCATCGGGCGGGTGAATTCGGCCTGGCGCCCAATGCCGAAAAAGCAGACGAACTCAAGCGTAAAATCGCCAGCCTCAAGGGTGTCAAGGACAAGAAGCGTCGTCGAGGAGACAAGCAATGAGAACAATGATCGCCACTGTGACCCTCGGCCTGGGATTGCTGGCCGCGAGTGTTCCGAAAACCGTCCTGGCGCTTGACTTGTTGCGGGGCCAGCGCGTGTACAACATGCATTGCTCCGTGTGCCACGGCTTGAACGGGGTGCCGGTGATACAGCAGGCTCCCAGCTTTGCTACCAAGGAACGCCTGATGCAACCGGACATGGCTCTCGTTCAGTCCGTGAAAATGGGCAAGACCATAATGCCTCCCTTCATGGGGATTTTGAAGGACGATGAAATCCTCGATGCTCTCCACTATGCTCGAACGCTACGCTGAAGGAGTTCCACCAATGTTTTTGTTCATTCGTAGCGCGGTTGCCCTTATTGTGGCCTGTCTGTGCTTTGCCCCTGTTGCGGTCGTTGCGCAGGGCAAGGAGAAGGTGATCGATCGATTCGAGACCGGAAACGGTACCTATGTTCGCTCCCTGCTGCACGACAAGGAAGGGAACTCGTTGTGGGTCGGCACCTCCGTTGGTGTGATGGAAATCGACCTCAAGACTGCCACGCCACGCCGCACCTTCACGCGCAATGACGGGCTCGCCAACGAGTATGTTTTTGCCGTGGGTATCGATTCCCAAGGTTATAAATGGTTCGGCACCAACGCTGGCGGTGCGTCCCGTTACAAGGACGGGAAGTGGAAAACCTATTTTCCGATGCATGGACTCGCCGATTACTGGATCTATGCCTTTGCCAATGACAAGAACGGCAATCTCTGGATCGGCACCTGGGCGGGAGCCAACCTCTTCAATGTCAAAACCGGAAAGTTCACCACCTACGTGAAAGAACTGATCAACGAGTGGGTGTATGGTCTTGCCGTTGATAGGGATGGACGCGTGTGGTTTGGCACTGAAGGGGGCGTTTCGATGTTCGACGGCAAGAAATGGAAATCCTGGACCCACAAGGATGGGTTGGGAGCGGACAATCCGGAAGCTCTGCCGCTGAGTCCGAACACCGGCCTCGGCACCCGGTCGCGCCATGATTTGACGACCGAAGTGCAGGGAATGGGATCTTACAACCCGAATTATGTTTTTTCGATCATGGAGGCCAAGGACGGCAGCATCTGGGCCGGATCCTGGGGGGGCGGCGTCAGCCGCTGGGATGGCAAGAAGTGGTCAAGCCTGTCGACCAAGGACGGTTTGGCGGGCAATATCGTTTATTCGATCGCTCAGGATGACAATGGCGTGTTCTGGTTCGGTACCAATAAGGGTGTATCCCGCTACGACGGAAAGAACTGGACGACGATTGGCATAAAGGAAGGCTTGCTCGATGAGAATGTCTACGCATTGGCGCTTACCCCGGATGCCAATGTTTGGGCAGGCACGAAACGCGGTGTGGTCAGGATAGGTGCAAAGTGAAAACCATGAAAACATTAAACAGCAAAACCGGATATCTCTGGCGTGTCTTGCTGATTCCTGCACTGCTGGCTTCGGTTGTCGATTCCATCGCAGCAGATGTTCCAACGCAGCGCGTCCAGTCGCCGCCGCCGGCCGCCGCCGGCCAGCTTCCGCCGGGCACCCCCCATCCGCCGCTGCCACCGGCGGTTCGCGAAGGGAAGGTAAGCGTCGATCCGGCGGCAAAGTTCACTCATTTCCGTGTCGGCAACAAGAATGTCAAATCGCTGTATACCGATCGCGGAGTCGTCTGGGTCGGTACTTCGGGTGGCGTGGTGCGTTACGACACCAAGGATGACAGCTTCAAGCTTTTCGATACCAAGAATGGCTTGCTATCCAATGGAATGTTCTTTGTCGGCAAGGTCAAGGACAAAATTGCGGTTGGCACTTATGGTGGAGGCCTGTCTCTGCTGGATGAGAAAACCGGGAAATGGCAGACCTACAACATTCCGGAAGGACTCGGGGACGCGTTCGTCTATGACGTGATTACTGCAAAAAACGGAGATATCTGGATCGCGACCTGGTCTGGTGCCAACCGCGTTCGTGACGGTGATCTCGACAATCGCAGCAAATGGGATCTTTATACCGTCGATAATACCAAGGGCGGACTGCCCAACGACTGGGTCTATGGCCTTGCCGAGGGCCGGAATGGCGACATCTGGCTTGCTACCGAGGGCGGGATGGCACGCTTTGCCAAAGGCCGCTGGGAAAACTGGAACCACGCAAAAGGCATGGGGGCGTCCTATGAGCGGGTGAAGAAGGACATTGCCTTCAAGAACGATCCTGGTAAGCAGTCGGTACATCACGCCAAGCAGAAGGAGGAAATGGGGCTCCAGGGTGTCGATGTCGCCTACAACCCCAATTACATAGTGGCGCTCGAGGTTGATGCTGCCGGCCAGGTCTGGGCCGGCACATGGGGGGGCGGCGTTTCAAGGTTCGACGGACGCCGCTGGCAGAGCTATACGACGAGCGAAGGCTTGCCGGGAAACCATGTGTTTGCGCTGCATCTCGATCCCAAAGGGGAGCTTTGGGTCGGAACTAATAATGGACTTACGCGTTGGCAGAATGGCAAGTTCGCCAAGGCGATGACAACGGCCGATGGGTTGTTTGCCAACAATATTTTTGCCATGACTTCGTCGCCGGATGGCTCGCTTTGGGTTGGAAGCTATGGTGGTGTCGCGCATTTGCGTCCCGGTAAGTAAGCCGAATTTGTTGCGCACCAGCTAGGTTATTTGTTATTTCAGCGCGCTTCGGCATCGGAGCGGACGTACTCGGTATGTATCCTCCTTGTTTTGCTGGCGTGCGCTACGCGGCATTGCTGGTCCTGCTGGCTTCGGTATCGGCCGTCGCCGGTGAAACGATTACGCTGGCATTTCTGAAGGCGGCGCCGGATGTCGCGCCGGTCAAGGAAACTCCTCATGCCCCTGGCAGTATCCCGGTTACGGAGTTGCATCCGGCGCGTCTTGCCCTGGAACGAAATCCGATTCATGATGAAGCCAATCCTGATTACCAGCGGCTGCAACGAATCGACGAAGCAACACGATATATGAAACGCGATGCTATCGGATTCCCGGATTGGATGGCTGCGCTGCGTTCGGGCGTCATTTCACCCTGGGCGGGACTTTCTGCAGCAGACAAGATGAATGTGCTTGACCTTGATATTGTGATGAAAAATACCAAGGAAATGCCCCATGTCCGATTTCCTCACCAGTCGCATACACTCTGGTTGGACTGCTCGAATTGCCATCCGATACCGTTTATTGCCAAAACGGGAGCAAATGCGGTTTCGATGGGCGAGATTTTTCGTGGCCGATATTGCGGCATGTGTCATGATCGCGTTGCCTTCATTACGTTTTTTTCATGTGACAGATGCCATAGTGTTCCCTAGGGAACATCGCTCAGGTAGAGCCAGGTTGAGGTAAAGAAGCATTGCCGTATACGTGTTTCGTCAGGCCTGTCTCGACGGTCTCCAGTTGAACAAACTTTTCGAATTGCCCGACTTGCCCGGATGAGAATGGACAGACTACGAGCGATCGCAGCCATGGTATTTGTCTTGGCTGCCCTGTCTGCCTGTACTCCAGGCAAGTCGCATGTTCCGGGCATGATTGGGGCGCAGGACGATATTCGTGAACGTCTCTCGGACGTTATAATTTCCAATGGTTTCAGTCATGGCTTGCGCCACCATCGGGACGGACTGGGGCATTATGACGAACTCAATATAAGCATCAGTCTTGACAGTCTGAAAGGCCGGCACCTCAGTCTCGAGAAACTGATGATGGATATTGGCAGTATCTGCGCGCATCCAAGCTATGCGCATTTGCCAATTCGCATTTTCATTGGTGCGGGTGACGAAGATGATCAGATGTACCTTTACGCAATCCTTGCGACTGCAGTCAGGGGAAGCCCAAATGTTGCATTGCTTACTGCAAACGATTCCCGAAACGATTCCCGCAATCAGCTCATCGTTACCGTTCTTCATCGGGACCAGGGTGAATAGCGGTAGTTTATTGATGTCCGGCCGCGTCCACACAATTCGTCATTATGGCTTGTCTAAATAGTCCATATTTTAATTATGACTATCTAAAAATATAGCTTTTGTTCCCGATGTGAGGGCAATATGAGTCTGCAAGGCCGTTGACCTGCTGGTGAAAGTTATTGTCTGGGATATGGATTAAAGCCTGACATGATTTTTGCTATAACTTTAACCAGCCTCCAATAACTGGAGGACTTTTACTGGAGAAATCAGACAATGGATCAGTCTCGTCGCAACATGCTCAAGCTTGGCGGTGCCGCTCTGGCAATGATTCCCGTGGTCGCGCTTGCCGCGAAAAACGACGCCATGCGTTCGGCGATGAAGTACAAGGACTCGCCCGAGGGCGAAAAGAACTGCGCTAACTGCGTGCAGTTCGTTCCGGGCAAGTCGGCCACGGACATGGGAGGTTGCAAGATATTCCCGGGCGACACCGAAGTGTCTCCGAAGGGCTACTGCGTGGCTTGGGCCAAGAAGGGCTAATCCCTCCACAGGCTCAAGATGAAAAGGGGCGGCAACGCCCCTTTTTTATTTTAGGCGTCAATTTTGCTTGAAACGCTGTGAGCGCCTCGGCCAATACTTTGGCAGATGCTGCGTGCCTGACGTGGATTCGCCTACTCTGTAGCAGCTTGCTGCATCAATCACCGCTTTCTCATATTCTGGAATTCCATTGCCAAACTTGATAAGGACTATCCGAAGACTTGCAGCCGGCAGGCTGGGTGCGCAGGTCGTGGCAGTACTGGCTGGAATTCTTTTCGTGATTCCTGTGGGAAGCTATTACACACGGGATGATCATGGGCTTGGGGCGCGAACCCAGGATGCCGGTCGCGACTTGGGTGTTCGGGCAGCTTTGCTGGAAACTCTGGTAAGACAGGGCATGCTTGCTCCGGCCTTGCTGGCCGCAGGGGGTGTGCAAGAGAACTGGGAAGCCTCGGCATCGCGAATTTTTCAGGCTCACGAAATTATCAGCAGATTGGAAATAGCACCGGAAGGGAAACCCAGCCTCCATTTCAATCGACATGAAGCCGGCATGGGGCCCGTTCAGGCGGCTCGCTCGGCCGCTGCCAAGCAGTCGCCGTTTGCGAGCGTACAGGATGTTCTTCGCACACAAGGGGATCCGGTTGTTTCAATCGATGGCGAATCCCTTGTTGCGACACAGTTGGTGCAGGTAGATCGCGGGCAGGGGCAATTGCAGAACTGGGGGCGTGTGGTGGCAACGATCAGGCTTGCCGACCTTTCCAGAGCTCTGAAGCTCGATGAACTGGCAGGACAAGGCTATTCCATCAGTCTCGACTATTTTCATGCCGGGGCAAAGACTGGCAAATCCGTCCTCGCCATCGGTGGCAGCTTGCGCGACAACCCGATTGAACATTCGATTCGCCTGCCGCAGGGAGACCGAATCTATCTGCGAGAGAGTCCGCCAGCCAGCTGGAATGCTCCACCCATAGCGTTCACCGAGTTGGTGCTGCTGCTTGCCGGGGGAGTTCTGGTCAGTCTTCAAGCCTATTTGTTGTTGCGTCGTTCTGCCGAAATGAGCGAACAGGTGGCGCTGCGAACATTGCAGCTGGCACTGGACAAAGAGGTTCTGAAGTCCGAGGTCGAGCGCCGCAAACAGACAGAGAGTCTGCTGGAAGGCTCGCATGCACTGCTGGATTCGATCTTTGAACATATCCCGAGCATGATCGTGCTCAAGAGCGCCTCCGATCTGAAAGTGGTGCGCGTGAATCGCTTCGGGGAATCGATGTTCGGGCAGTCGAGGGCACAACTGCTGGGGCTTTCGAGCAGTGAACTGTTTGATGGCGAGCAGGCACGGCGCGATGCCGAAACGGATCTGGCGGCGATCCGGGAACGGAATCTCGTCGAAATTCCCGAGCAGCGCATCGATATCCCGGGCGGGAGGGCGCACTGGATAAAAATCAAGAAAGTCGCGCTATTCGATGCAGCAGGAAGTCCATCCCACATCCTGGAAATCGGTGAAGACATAACGGCTCACAAGCATCTCGACGAGGCCCTGACCGAAAACCTCAGTTTTGTCGAACAACTGCTCGCCGCCATCCCGACACCGGTTTTCTTCAAGGATGCCAACCTTTGCTACATAGGAGTCAACAAGGCCTTCGAGGACTTCTACGGCACCACCGGCGAAGCCATGATCGGCAAGACGGTCTACGATATCGCTCTGCCCGGGTTGGCCGAGATCCATGACAGGGCTGACAGGGAACTGCTGGCAAGCCGGGGCAAGCAAACCTACGAGACCCGCGTCAGGTGCGCCGACGGTGCGGAAAAGGATGTCGTGTTCTTCAAGGCGGTTTTTTCCACGACGCACTCCGAAGTGGGAGGGATTGTCGGCATTCTGCTCGATGTCACCGGGCAAAAGGCAGCGCAGCGCCATGTTTTGCGCCTGAACCGAACCCTGGCCGTCGTCAGCGAGGCCAACGAGGCCATATTGCGAACCAGGGAGAACCCGACCCTGATACAGGAGACCGTGGATATTCTCCATAAGGTTGGCGGTTTCCCGCTGGCCTGGGTGTATTCGAGCAGCGAAGATCTTCCGGCGATGGTCGTGATCGGCGAGCACGCCGAGCTGGCGGCTACCATTACCGATTCATTGCGCACCGACGGTTGTGGTGACACGGGAAAAAAGCTTCAATTCGAAGCAGGTCAGAGCAACTTCTTCACTTCGCTTGCGGAATGCGACAAGTCCTTGGCAGAAAATCCGCCGGGCTTCGAGTCGCACGGGCTGGCCCATCTGCCTCTGCGTGTGGCAGGAAGAATTGTCGGAGGAATCTGCATCGTTGGCCTCACCGAAGATCTGGCGGATACCGAGGAACAGAGGCTGCTTGCCAATCTTGCCGAGAATCTTTCGCATGCACTCGATTCACTGGAACAGGAACGCGCGAGGCAGATAGCAGAACGCAAGCTGGAACTGGCCGCCCATGTCTTCGAGAATAGTGCCGAAGGGGTCATGATCACCGACCGCGACAACAAGATATTGATGGTCAATCGGCGGTTCTCCGAGATCACCGGCTATACCGCCGAAGAAGTCACCGGCAATACGCCGAGCATTCTGAATTCAGGCCAGCAGGACAAGACCTTCTACAACAACATGTGGCGCTCGCTGATGAACCGCGGCGAATGGCACGGCGAGATTCGCAACCGGCGCAAGGATGGCGAAGTCATCGTCGAATGGATGAACCTGAGCGCCGTGAAGAATGATGCCGGCGATATTGTCAATTACGTGGCAGTGTTCTCCGAAATCACCGTGCATAAGACCATCAAGAAGCGGATGCAGTTCCTCGCGCATTACGACGCTCTGACATCACTGCCGAATCGCATCCTGTTCAGCGATCGACTTGAACAATCGATCATTGCCGTCCGGCGCAACAAGCGCTTCATGGCCCTGATGCTGATCGACCTCGATCGCTTCGATCAAATCAACAAGTCGGTAGGGCATAGCGCCGGAGACACGCTCCTGCAGGAAGTAGCCGCACGGCTGCTGGCCTCGGTTGATACGGGTAACTGTGTTTCGCGGCTGGGCGGAGACGAGTTCGCGATCGTCCTCTCCGATCTTGCGTCGGCAGACGAGGCGGCGGCGGCGGCCAACCGCATACAGCAGGAACTCGGTCGCGCGCTGTATGTCGGGAACTCCGAGTTGCACGTTTCCGCCAGCATCGGCATCAGTGTTTTCCCGAAGGACGGCGAGGATGCGGAAGCGCTTACCAGGAGCGCGGATGCCGCGATGTACCTGGCGGCCGAAGCGGGCGGCAATACCTACCGGTTCCCGCAGACCAGCGAGAAGTTGTCCGACCAGATACGACTTCGGGAACGCCTGCACCGGGCAATCGAGCGCGACGAGCTGAAGGTTTTCTATCAACCCCTGGTTTCGGGAGAAACCGGGCGAATCATCGGTGCCGAAGCCTTGCTGCGCTGGTTCCGACCCGAGGCCGGCTATGTCAGCCCCGAGTTTTTTGTACCCATGCTGGAAGATGCCGGACTTGCCGTTCGGGTGGGTGACTGGGTGTTGCGTACAGCGCTGGCGGACAATATCGCTTGGCGCAAGAAGTTCGACGGCGATCTTTTCGTCGCCGTAAATTATTGCGGCGCACAGATCGCTGACGAAAAGGCGGTGGAAAAAGTCGATTCGGTCATGAAAGAACTGACCTTCGACGCGCGCTACCTGAACCTGGAAATTTCCGAGAGTACGCTGATGCGCGACGCGCCGGCCGGCCTGACCTTGCTGCATCGGTTCAGCGACTTGGGCATTACTTTGTCGATGGACAATTTTGGCACCGGATATTCCAGTCTGAGCTACCTCAACCGATTCCCCATCGATACGCTGAAGATCGACCGTTCCTTCATACAAGACACGCCCAATGATTCCGAGGCAGTGGCGATAACCCGAACCATCATCGCCATGGGTCATGCCTTGAATCTGAAAATCGTGGCCGCTGGTGTGGAAGCCGCGAGCCAGGTCAGCTTTCTGCGTCGAGCCCGTTGTGATGTGCTTCAGGGGTATCGTTTTTCGCAGGGTGTCAGTGCGGAGGAATTCTCCATGCTGCTGGCGGAAAACCAGACGGCGGGATCCCTGTTTCCCGAGCCGGAGGGCTCCGACCGGCTCCACCTTGTTGGATAAGGTGTTGGCAGAGGCAAGCCCGACTTGCCGGTACAGGATAAACTGACGCCATTCGCCGCCTGTTGATGGCCGGACGGGCCCGGACAGCGGAGCGAACACGCGACATTGGCAGGACAAAGTCTGCCTGTCGGATGGCTCAACCAACCACGAAATCAAATTCGCTTGGATAAGGACTTACTTCCCGAACCGCAGTCAGTTTCACTGGAGGCGGAGGTCGCGCGCCTGCAGGCTGAACTGGCCAGCGTCCGCGAACAGTTGGTCGATACCGAAAAGGCCTTTGGCCGTTTCGTTCCCAGCGAATTTCTGCACTTCCTGTCCATCGACAACGTTCGCGGCGTGCGCCTCGGCATGCAGACCGAGCGCAAGATGACGATTCTGTTTGCCGACATTCGAAACTTCACGGGTCTCTCGGAGTCAATGACACCGCAGGAAAATTTCGACTTCCTGAACTCTTACCTGTCACAGATGGAACCGATGATCGTCCCGTTTCGGGGCCTGATCGACAAGTACATCGGCGATGCGATCATGGCGCTGTTTCCGGAAGGCACGGATGACGCCGTACGGGGCGCTCTCGCGATGCTCGATCGTCTGGAAAACTACAACAAGGGACGCGCCCGGGCAGGCTACCGGCCGATCCGCATCGGCATCGGGATCAATACCGGGATTGTGATGCTGGGGACCGTTGGCGGCATCGGCAGGATGGAGGGAACCGTAATCAGTGATGCGGTGAATCTCGCTTCCCGTCTCGAGCAAATGTCCAAGACCTATGGTGTTCCTCTCCTGGTCAGCGAGCACACCTTGCATAGTCTGGAGGATCCGGCCCGTTACAGCATCCGCTTCCTTGCCCGCAACCGGGCCAAGGGCAAGCAGGAGGCACAGTCAGTCTATGAAGTCTTCGACGCCGATCCGCCGTTGATGCGAGCCGCAAAGCTGCGTACGCGAAAGCGCTTCGAGGAAGCGCTGGCATTTTATTTCGTGGGTGATATCTCGCGCGCCCGTACACGCTTGGTGCGTTGCCTCGAAGAAGCCCCGGAGGATGCTCCCGCCCGTCTTTACCTGGAGCGCTGCGATGAATATTTGCGCAACGGTCACGCGGAAGGCATCGAGGAAAACGAACTGACCCAAACCTGGAGCGAGGAATACAGTTCCGGAGTTGCCGACATCGATACCCAGCACCGGAGTCTGCTCAGTCAGTTGAACTCGGTCGCCTCGGCAGTCCGCGAAGGACGCTTCAAGGATACGGCGCCCATCCTTGCCCGGATTGAACGGGAGGCGCGGCAACAGTTTGCGACGGAAGAGACCCTGATGCAGGAATCGCGCTATGCGTTCGCGGCCGAGCACTCGCATCAGCACAGGCGCTTCCAGGAGAATCTCCGACGCTTGAGCGAGGAAATCGGCTCCGAGTCGGAAAATCCTGTCTACCTGGCGTTCCGCATCAAGCTGCTGCTGATGGACTGGACCATCAACCACAGCATCAAGACCGATCGCCACCTCGGACATCACCTGAAATCAAGGAGCGGTGGTTAGCCGGCCGGCGCTTTAGCGCTCGCCGAGCAGCAGTCCGAAGCGTCCGCGCGTTATCCGGCTGAGCAGGTAGTCGAAGGTATTCCCGATCCGGTTGCCGGTGTTGATCAGCAAGACCGCAGCCTCGATCTGGCGGGCGGAGTCGATGCCGTACCTTGTTTCCAGATCCGACCGGGCCGGCGCGGATGGCAGTCCGTCGGTTTCGGTCCAGTGAATCGCAAACAGCAGAGCGGGGATCTCATCCGTAGGTGAATTCGCCAGATCCTGCGCCAGCAGCCCGGCGATTTCCGCCTTCGAGACTCCGGCTTTCTGCGCCAGGAACTCATGACCGTAGGCGCAATGGCGGCAGCGATTGACTCCGGTAACCGTGACCATGATCCGCTCGCGAAACCCGGCGGAGAGCCCGGATTTCGATAAAAGCGCAATAACCGAACGAAAGTTGCCGAGCACGCGCCGCAAGTTGCGACCGAACTCCATCGGGCTGGCGTAGATTTTCCGCCGGAAGCCCGGGCCAGGGTGTTTGCCGTTCATTTGCCAGGTTGCAATGAATGCGCTCCTGCAGGAATGCGATTGGCCTTCCTGCCCCAACCGCCGCCCGAATCGGATTGCCGGCGACGCAAAGCCGCTTGATAGCCGGCTTGTTTTTATGCAAATGTAATGATGAGCGGTACTGGGATCGAACCTGTAGCGTGATCCCGTAACCCCTTGCTGGATGCTGGCTGCGAGGCATCGCTGTCTAATAGAATCCTGATTAGCCACAAAGTTCAGCCGCTCTCAAGAAACGCTCCGGTCGCGGTGGTGTCCTCACCGTGGCAACCAGCAGACGCGTCAAGATGGACGACAAATCGAAACGACGATTGAAACGATATTGGACCTCGGCAAGATAGCGATGCGCGTATTTGGCAAAGTCGAAGGAATGATAGGTGCCCGAGTAGGCGGTCTTGAGATTGCCCAGGAAGGTATTGACCGCGCGGAACTGCTCCAGCTTGACACTGCCGGGGCCGCCGCCGGTCACGGTGCGCTCGTGTGCCGCTCCTGCGGCGGTCACTGCCCGAAAGCACCACAGGCCATCGGACACCACGCGCGCCGAGGCGGCCAGCGCCGTCTTCGCCCAGTCGGCGATGGCTTCCTTGGTGAATTCCAGCTTCTTCAGGCACACCCGCAGCGGGCGCCCCGCATCGGTCGTCTGCACGGCGGCGATGAACGACACCTTGTTCTCCGATCCGCGCCCGCTCTTGCCGCCGGGCAGCTCGCCACCCAGGTAGGCATCCCGCCCATCCAGCTGGCGCGGCGCTTCCCGCTCGCACATCACTTGCATCAGCTTGTGTTTGAGCAGCCACGCCGTCTTGTAGCGCACCCCGAGATGGCGCGTCAGCTCGAGGGCCGAGACGTTGTTCTTGGCCTGGGTGAGCAAGTGCATGGCCAGGAACCAGGTGGTCAGCGGCAGCTTGGTCGCTTCAAAGACCGTCCCGCACATGACGGTCGTTTGCTCCCGGCACGCCGCGCACTGCCAGTAGGTCAGCCCTTTGCGTTCAAAGCGGCAATGGCGCGTTTCGCTACATTCCGGACAGGCGAACCCGTCGGGCCAGCGCAGCGCGACCGCCGCCGCGTGGCATTTCTCTTCGGTTCCATACCGGTCCATGAACTGCGCCATCGACAAGCCCTTCTGAAACTGCACCTTGTTGATTCCCATCGCGCATCTCCTCTGTCAAGATGCGCCCATTTTTCACCCCGGCAGGCTCACCAGATGCGCCTGCTGAACTTTGTGGCTAATCAATATAATAGAATTGATTTGTCTAAGGAAACACTGAATAAGCCGCCGCAAAAAGCGGCGGCGAACTCAAATTGAAACGGAAACGTGACGGAAATGTCATTTTCATTGGATAGTCGGCCGTTCTCAAGCCTGGATGGGGGCAATTTTTTCGCT
>JAPTVL010000154.1 GCA_028065725.1 Betaproteobacteria bacterium | reverse complement strand
TGTCTTCCAGGCTGGCGTATTTGCTCGATACCAGCGCATCGAGCGGCACTTCGCGCGGGCCGATGGCGACCAGGGAAAATTCCGGCTCCATCTGCATCGGCACGTCCTTCATGGAATGCACGGCGAGATCGGCCGAGCCGTTGAGCAGGGCCGCCTCCAGCTCCTTGACGAACAGCCCCTTGCCGCCGACCTTGGACAGCGGCCGGTCGAGAATCTGGTCGCCGCGCGTGGTCATGCCGAACAGCTCGACACGGCAGGCCGGATACAGTTTCTGCAGCAGGCTGCGCACATGTTCGGCCTGCCACAGGGCCAGACGGGATTCGCGCGTGGCGATGACAATGCGTTGCGGGGGTGCGACGGAGGAAGATGCTGGATTCACGGGACGACCAATCGACGGAGAATGAAGCGTATGCGGGAACTGCCCGGCGACCGCTCACAGCGGTCTCGCAGCAGCATGATTTTGCTCATGATTCTAGCAGTCCGCAGCAGACTTCGCGCGAAACCGCGGGCAGGTCGTGCGCATTTTCGAGCCGCCGCCGCAATAAGAAAGGCCGCCCGCAGACAGCCTCCGACGCGGCAGCAGGCGGTCAGCCGGCGCTCGCCCGCGCCAGCGCAGCGCTTTCGACCCAGCGCTTGATGCGGTTGGCATCGCCGATGCGGGTCATCTTGCCCCAGGAGTCGAGCAGCACGATGATGATCGGCTTGTTGTTGAGCCAGGCCTGCATCACCAGGCATTTCCCGGCCTCGTTGATGTAGCCGGTCTTGGACAGTCCGATTTCCCAGGTCGGACTCTTGACCAGGGTGTTCGTATTGCGGAAATGTTGCGGCCGGCCGGCAATGCTGAACTCGCCGTCGGACGCCGTGGAGAACTCGCGGATCAGCGGATACTGATGGGCCGCATCGACCAGTTTGGCCAGATCGCGCGGGCTCGATACATTGGCGGCGGTCAAACCGGTGGCGTCCTGAAAGCGCGTATCGGCCAGACCCAGGGCCTGCGCCTTCTGGTTCATGGCGGCGACGAAGGCCTCGCGGCCGCCCGGATAGTGGCGCGACAAGGCCGAGGCCGCGCGGTTTTCCGAAGCCATCAGGGCCAGGCGCAGCATTTCTTCGCGTGCCAGCCGGGTGCCGACCCCGAGGCGTGAACGGGTACCCTTGACGAGGTCGACATCGTCCTCGCCGATCACCAGGACCTCGTTCAGATCCGGCTTGGCGTCGAGCGCCACCATCGCCGTCATCAGCTTGGTGATCGAGGCGATCGGCAACACGGAACTGGCATTCTTTTCAAACAGGATTGCGCCGGTCGCCTGATCCTGCACCAGCACGGCCGACGACTGCAAGGCCAGGTGCCGGGCGTCATCCATGGACATGCTGCGCCGCACTGATCGCGCATGCGCGACCTTCTTGCCTCTGTACTGCACCGATACGCGCTGCGACTTCTTCTTGGCAACAACGGATTTCTTTTTCACGCTGACTTCGGCCTGTGCCGGCGTCACGCCAGCACCGACTATTGCCGCAGCCAACAACATCAGTAGTGCCTTCTTCATGGAGATGCCCCTCCTGCAATCGCTCGATTTTAGCAGACGATATCCCTGATCCGAAAAGATATATCAGGAGTTCCCGTTTGAAATAAGGAGCTTGTACATCAAGGCTCAGCAATTACATTAATTCAAATCAAGAAAGCGCCGCACTTCATCGCGGCGCGCCCAGGTGTCGACGTAGCCCAGATCGATCAAGGCCCTAGTGTAAGGCTGCTCGAACAGCAGATAGCTGGTCAATGCACCCCCATTCTGGTTCATGGCGCCGATGTTGCGCAGCAGCATGCGCACGGCCCATGGCAAAGCCTGTGCATGACGCGCCGCCAGATGGTCGAGGCGCTGCGACGGGGCGATGGTCAGTACCTCGATCGGGTGCAAGCTCAGGCCGTTGTCGCGACGCACCGATTCCGGTATCAGCGACAGCGTGTGGTTGATGCGACTCATCCGTTCCAGGTCGACCGACATGCTGTCGAGAAAGATGCTCGACAACGCATGACCGGCAATCTGCGCCAGCGACGGATAAACCATGCCGCTCGGTCGCTCGTTCTCGTCGGCCATGCGGCCGGCGCCGATCACCAGAATCCTGTCGGCGCCGAGATGGATCGCCGGCGAGACCGGCGCCACCTGCCGCATCGAGCCGTCGCCGAACCATTCGCGATTGATATGCACGGCCGGAAACAGGAAGGGAATCGCGCTCGATGCCATCAGATGATCGACCGAAATCTCGGTCGGCGTCCCGATGCGCTGGCTGCGCCGCCACGGTTCGAGGTCGGCGCGCCCCTGGAAAAAGCTGACGCTCTGCCCCGACGAGTAACCCGAGCAGGTGATGCTGACCGAATGCAACGCCCGGCTGTCGATGGCTTGCGCAATGCGACCCAGATCGAGGCGATCGCTCAGCAATCGGCGCAAGGGCGCGTTGTCGAGCAGCGAGTGCGGTGCGCGATGCGTCAGCCAGCCAAACGCCAGTGTCGACAGCCAGCGCACGCCGGCAACGCCGACTCCTGCCGGATCGGCCCGATAGACCTGATGCGCGCGAAAGTTTTCCCAGACTTGCAACAGGCCCTCGACGCCAACCCCGAAATCCTCAGCCGATGAGGCCAGCGACGCAGCGTTGAGCGCGCCGGCCGAGGTGCCGCAGAGAATCGGAAACGGATTACGGCGCGGCTCCGGCAAGAGTTCGCGAATCGCCTTCAGCACGCCGACCTGGTAGCCGGCGCGGGCACCGCCGCCGGTGAGGATCAGGGCGGTGCGCGATTCACCCATCGTTGGTTAGCCGCCGCTTCTGGCCTGCTGCTGCGCCTCCACCGACAACAGGGCGGTGACGTTGACGATGCGCCTGACGGTGGCGGTGGGCGTCAGGATATGCACCGGGCGCGCCGCGCCGAGCAGCAGCGGACCCACCGTGAGGCCATCGCCGGCCGAGGTCTTGATCAGGTTGAAGGAGATGTTGGCGGCGTCGATCGTCGGCATGATCAGCAGATTGGCCTGGCCCTTCAGCGTGGACTCGGGGAACACCTGGCGCCGGATGTCTTCCGACAGCGCGGCGTCGCCGTGCATCTCGCCATCCACCTCGAGCAGCGGTGCGGTGTTGCGCAGGATTTCCAGCGCCCGCCGCATCTTGAGCGAGGTCGGCGTGTCCTCGGTGCCGAAGCTCGAATGCGAGAGCAGCGCGACCTTGGGCGTCAGGCCGAAGCGCGCGACTTCGTCGGCCGCGAGCAGGGTCATTTCCGCCAGCTGCTCGGCGCTCGGATCGTAGTTCACATAGGTGTCGCCGATGAACAGCGTGCGGCGCGGCAGCACCAGCATGTTCATGGCATAGAAATGCTCGATCCCGGGTTTCCTGCCGATTACGGTATCGATATAGCGCAGGTGCAGCGAATGCTTGCCGAAGGTACCGCACAGCAGGGCATCGGCATAGTTGTGGCGCACCAGCATGGCGCCGATCAGCGTGGTGCGGCGGCGCATCTCGCGCTTGGCATATTCGACGCTGACGCCCTTGCGGCAGGTCAGCTCGTAGTAGTCCTGCCACAGTTCCTTGTAGCGCGGATCGGAATCCGGATTGACCAGTTCGAAATGCTCGCCGGCGCGAATGCGCAGCCCGTGGCGGGCGATGCTCTTTTCCACCACGTCGGGGCGGCCGATCAGGATCGGCCGCGCCAGGCCTTCGTCGCACAGCGTCTGCGTCGCGCGCAGCACGCGCTCGTCCTCGCCCTCGCCGAACACCACCCGCGCCGGCTTCTTCTTCGCCGCGGCGAATACCGGGCGCATCAGGAGCCCCGTGGAATAGACGAAATCGTTGAGCTGCTGCGTATACACATCCATGTCGGCGATCGGCCGCGTGGCGACACCGGAATCCATGGCCGCCTGCGCCACCGCCGGCGAAACCTTGATGATCAGGCGCGGATCGAAGGGCTTGGGGATCAGGTACTCGGGGCCGAAGGACAGCTCCTCGGTGCCGTAGGCGGCGGTCACCACCTCGGACTGCTCGGCGTGCGCCAGTTCCGCAATCGCCCGCACCGCCGCGACCTTCATGGCCTCGTTGATGGTCGTCGCGCCGACATCGAGCGCGCCGCGGAACATGAAGGGAAAGCACAGGACGTTGTTGACCTGGTTCGGGTAGTCGGAGCGGCCGGTGCCGATGATGGCGTCGGGACGCACGGCCTTGGCCTCCTCCGGGCGGATTTCGGGATCGGGATTGGCCATGGCCAGGATCAGCGGATCGCGCGCCATGGTCTTGACCATCTCCGGCTTCAGCACGCCTGCGGTGGACAGACCCATGAAGATATCGGCACCGACCATTACATCGCCCAGCGAACGCGCATCGGTGGCCTGGGCGTAACGCGCCTTGGAGGGATCGAGGTTCTCGCGCCCGGTGTGGATCACGCCCTTGCTATCGACGGCGAAGACGTTCTTCGGATCGAGGCCCAGGCTCACCAGCAGGTCGAGACAGGCGATCGCCGCGGCGCCGGCGCCGGAACAGACCAGCTTGACCTGGGCGATGTCCTTGCCGACCACGCGCATGCCGTTCAGCACCGCGGCGCTGGCGATGATCGCCGTGCCGTGCTGGTCGTCGTGGAACACCGGGATTTTCATGCGTTCGCGCAGCCTGGCTTCGACGTAGAAGCATTCGGGCGCCTTGATGTCTTCCAGATTGATGCCGCCGAAGGTCGGTTCCAGCGCAGCGATGATGTCGACCAGCTTGTCCGGGTCGTTCTCGGCCACCTCGATGTCGAACACATCGATGCCGGCGAACTTCTTGAACAGCACGCCCTTGCCCTCCATGACCGGCTTGCCGGCCAGCGGCCCGATGTTGCCCAGGCCCAGCACTGCCGTGCCGTTGCTGATCACCGCCACCAGGTTGGCGCGCGAGGTGTACAACGCGGCGGTGGCCGGGTCGCGCACGATCTCGTCGCAGGCGGCCGCCACGCCCGGCGAATAGGCGAGGGAGAGGTCGGCCTGGTTGGTCAGGGCCTTGGTCGGAGTAACGGCGATCTTGCCGGGTTTGGGGCTGCGGTGATACTCCAGCGCCGCAGCGCGAATGCGTTCGTCCATGAAAAGCTTCTCCTGTTTGCGTCGGCCTCAATTGTATCGCCGTGTCACCAGCGCCGACTTCGCGACACACCGGCGCTTTCCGGGTGCAATTCCCGCAAGCGGCAGACAAACGCATGCCTGCCGTCCGACATCGCTGCCGGCCACAGCGGGACGACGCCTGCGGCGCTGCATATGCAGCTTTCGATTGTGGGATAATTTGCGTTTATGTTAGTTCCGCAGCCCGGGCCACCCCGCCCCGTGCTGCGGACTGCCGGAAAGCCCGCCGATCCCTATCCACCGATCGCCCGGCCGGCCGGCGCGAATTCAATTTCTAAGTGGAGATCATCGCGTCATGAACCAGCCCAAACAGATTCCGCCCCCCGTCCACGTCAAGCACGCCAGGCTCGCCGCCTGGGTTGCCGAAGTTGCGGCGCTTACCGAACCCGACGCCATCGTCTGGTGCGATGGCTCGCAGGAAGAGGCGGACCGCCTGTTTGCCCAGATGGTCGCAGGCGGCAGCATGATCAAACTCAATCCGACGAAGCGCAAGAACTCCTACCTCGCCCTGTCCGATCCTTCGGACGTGGCCCGCGTCGAAGACCGCACCTACGTCTGCACCTCGGACCCGGAAGATGCCGGCCCCAACAACAACTGGGAACACCCGGACAAGATGAAGGACACGCTGCGCGGGCTGTTCAAGGGTTGCATGCGCGGCCGCACCATGTACGTGATCCCGTTCTCGATGGGCCCGATCGGCTCGCCGATCGCCCACATCGGCATCGAGCTCTCGGACAGCCCCTACGTGGTGGTCAACATGCGCATCATGACGCGCATGGGCCGCGCCGTGCTCGACCAGCTCGGCAGCGACGGCGTCTTCGTGCCCTGCCTGCACAGCGTAGGACACCCGCTGGAAGCCGGCCAGGCCGATGTCAAGTGGCCTTGCAACAAGACCAAGTACATCTGCCATTTCCCCGAGACGCGCGAAATCTGGTCCTTCGGCTCCGGCTACGGCGGCAATGCACTGCTCGGCAAGAAGTGCTTCGCCCTGCGCATCGCTTCTACGATGGCGCGCGACGAAGGCTGGCTGGCCGAGCACATGCTGATCCTCGGCGTCGAATCGCCGGAAGGCGAGAAGTCCTACGTGGCCGCCGCCTTCCCCTCGGCCTGCGGCAAGACCAACTTCGCCATGCTGATCCCGCCGCAGAGCCTGGGCGGCTGGAAGGTCACCACGGTCGGCGACGACATCGCCTGGATCAAGCCAGGCCAGGACGGCCGGCTGTACGCGATCAACCCGGAAAGCGGCTTTTTCGGCGTCGCCCCCGGCACCAGCGAGAAGACCAATTTCAACGCCATGGCGACGCTCAAGGAAAACGTCATTTTCACCAATGTGGCGCTGACCGATGACGGCGACGTCTGGTGGGAAGGCATGAGCAAGCAGCCGCCCGCGCACTGCATCGACTGGCAGGGACAGGAGTGGACGCCGCAGATTGCCAAGGAGACCGGGCGCAAGGCGGCGCATCCGAACTCGCGCTTCACCGCACCGGCCAGTCAGTGCCCGTCGATCGACAGGGACTGGGAGAACCCCGCCGGGGTGCCGATCTCGGCCTTCATTTTCGGCGGCCGCCGCTCGACCACGGTGCCGCTGGTGTTCGAAGCCTTCAACTGGAACTACGGCGTGTATATGGCGGCGACCCTGGGCTCGGAGACCACCGCCGCCGCCGCCGGTGCGCAGGGCGTGGTACGCCGCGACCCGTTCGCCATGCTGCCTTTCTGCGGCTACCACATGGGCGACTACTTCAATCACTGGCTGCGCGTCGGACACCAGATCGAGCATGCGCCGCGCATCTTCACGGTCAACTGGTTCCGCCAGGATGCCGAGGGCAACTTCATGTGGCCGGGTTTCGGCGAGAACATGCGGGTGCTGAAGTGGGTGGTCGGCCGCTGCAGCGGCCAGGCCGATGCCCGGCAAACCACGCTGGGCTGGATGCCGCGCTTCGAGGACCTGGACTGGAGCGGCAGCGAGGAAGTCAGCAAGGAGCAGTTCGAGCAGCTCACCGCGGTCGATACCGATGCCTGGCGCGAGGAACTCAAGCTGCACGCCGAGTGGTTCGACAAGCTCAAGAGCCGCCTGCCGCGCTCGCTGACGCTCAAGCGCGAGCTGTTCGAACTGTCCATGGTGGACTGAAAGTCGGCGCTGGCAGTACGCCGACGCCAACCCCCGGCCGCCCTGCTCGACGCACGGCGGCCGTTTTCATTGTGGAGACCGCATGAACATCGCTGCGCGGATGACCCAGATCGAACCGTTTCACGTCATGGAGCTGATGGCGCGGGCCCAGGCGCTGGAGGCCGAGGGCCGGTCGATCATTCACCTGGAAGTCGGCGAGCCCGACTTCGCCACCGCCGAGCCAATTCTCGAGGCAGCGCAACGCTTCCTCGCCGGCGGCCACGTGCATTACACGGCTGCACTCGGCCTGCGCGAATTGCGCGAGGCGGTCAGCGGACACTATCAAACCCGCCATGGTCTCCAGATTTCGCCGGAGCGCATCGTCATCACGGCCGGTGCCTCGGGTGCGCTGCTACTCGCGCTGGGCGTCCTGGTGGATCCCGGCGACGAATGGCTGCTGCCCGACCCCGGCTATCCCTGCAACCGGCATTTCGTCCGCCTGCTGGAAGGCAGGCCGGTTTCCCTGCCGGTTACGGCCGCATCGAATTATCAGCCGACGGCTGCCCAGCTCGCCGCGTCATGGACGCCCCGGACACGCGGACTGCTGGTCGCATCGCCCGCCAATCCGACCGGAACCCTGCTCGAACCGGCGGCCATGGCAGAGCTGGCGGCGAGCGTAGCGGCACGCGGCGGTACCCTGGTGGTCGACGAGATCTATCACGGCCTGAGCTACGGCGTCGATGCCCAATCCGCGTTGGCGATCGGCGAGGACATTTTCGTCATCAACAGCTTTTCCAAATACTTCGGCATGACCGGCTGGCGCCTGGGCTGGCTGGTGGCGCCACTGCGCCATGTCCGCGAGATCGAAAAACTCGCGCAGAACCTGTACATCGCGCCGTCGACGGTCGCCCAGCATGCCGCGCTGGCGGCCTTCCGTCCTGAAACCACGGCCATACTTGAGTCCCGTCGCCATGAGTTTTCCCTGCGGCGGGATGTGCTGCTGCCGGGCTTGCGCAAACTCGGGTTCAAGATCGCGGCCGAACCGCAAGGTGCCTTTTACGTATACGCCGACAGCAGCGAACTCGCCGCCGACAGTTTCGAATTCGCTGGACAGGTGCTCACCGCTGCCGGAGTGGCAGCGACGCCGGGGCTGGATTTCGGCAGCAACGCGCCACAGCGGCACATGCGCTTCGCCTACACCGTCGATCGCAGCAGGATTGAAGAAGGTCTTGCCCGCCTGGCGGGTTTCCTCAACTCAAGATAGCCGGGATACCGGCCTCGCCGCAGGAACTCCGGGCGCACAAAAGAAAGCGCGTGCTGAATCAACAGCACGCGCTTGCTATCCACTCAGCGCCGCGATCAGCCCCGGGGGACCGAAAGCAGGCGGCAGCTATCGTCAGGGACGCGAGCCGGTGGGGAACGGCCAGGCAGCGGCCGGATTCAGCGACGACTTGATGCCAGGAGCTGCTGCGGTCGACGGTGCGGCAGCGGCAGCGGGCTTCGCGGCCGGCTTTGCAGCAGCCTTCTTCGCAGCAGGCTTCGCAGCCGGCTTTGCAGCGGGCTTCTTGGCCGCAGGCTTCTTCGCTGCCGGTTTCTTGGCAGCAGGCTTCTTCGGTGCGGCCTTCTTGGCAGCCGGTTTCTTGGCAGCAGCCTTCTTCGGTGCAGCCTTCTTGGCAGCCGGCTTCTTGGCAGCAACCTTTTTCGCAGCCGGTTTCTTGGCAGCGACTTTCTTCGGTGCAGCCTTCTTCGCAGCCGGCTTCTTGGCAGCCGGCTTCTTGGCAGCCGGCTTCTTGGCAACAGCCTTCTTCGCAGCGGGTTTGGCAGCGGCCTTCTTCGGCGCAGCTTTCTTCGCAGCGGGCTTGGCAGCCGCCTTCTTTACAGCCGGCTTTTTGGCAGCTGGCTTCTTCGGGGCCGCAGACTTCTTAGCGGCGGGCTTAGCCGCAGCCTTCTTTGCGGCCGGCTTCTTGGCTTTCTTGGTATCAGCCATGTTGAACCTCCTTAACAAATTAACAGGAAAGAACCACCACTACTTTTTTACTGCAACCCGTCTGGGCTAGCACGGATTATCCAACGCTCCGATGCAATCGAAAGCGACGAATTCCCCACGTTTATCCGCCTATCACTGCGTTTTGAAATCGTCAATGACAAACGCACGCACATTTGATCATCATATTCTGCAACTGGCCCCGCGCTGCAGGTTGCCCTGCACGGCAGGGTGCGCCGGCGTTTGCAGGCGCATCGGCGCGACGAATGTTCGCCGCGAGCGAAGGAGCGAATGCAGTGTCGGAGTGGGATGCAGGAGACGACCGGTTGCGGATCGATAGAAAACGGCTGGGCAAAACCATTGCGGTCGTTGCGGTCGGGGCCCAGGGTTTCCTGCATTCAGTTTTCCCGTCGTTGTCGTTATCGAGCTGGTGATCTTCAGGTCGGATCGGCATACAACCGGAATCGACCCTCTTGCACAGCGACCTACTATATCTAGTAGGTAATCAACAATCCTGCACTAAGTGTAGTAGTTGATTTTTTTGAATGCAAGAGTTTTCTGCTGACGCCGAGCGCAATCGCGTTGCAGCTTTGCGACAGTCACCCGCCGATGCGGCGTAGCCGATGCCAGTCGAAGCAGGGACCCGGATCGGTCTTGCGTCCCGGCGCGATCTCGTTGTGACCGACCACCGCCTCGATCGGATAGCGCCGGCGCAGTTCGGCGAGCAGGCGGTTGAGCGCAAGGTACTGGGCGTCTTCGAAGGCCGCCTGGTCGCAGCCCTCGAGCTCGACGCCAATGGAGAAGTCGTTGCAGCGCTCGCGCCCGAGCCAGTTCGAAACCCCGGCATGCCAGGCGCGACGGGAGCATGGGACGAACTGGATCACCTCGCCGTCGCGGCGGACCAGAAAATGCGCCGACACGCGCAAATCGTGAATTTCGCAGTAATAGGGATGCGCCCGGGGATCAAGGCAATTGGTGAACAGTTCGATGATTCCCGGTCCGCCGAATTCATCGGGCGGCAGGCTGATGGCGTGGATGACGACCAGTCGCACCGACTCGGCCGCCGGGCGCTCATCGCAGTTCGGCGAAGCTACCCGCCGCACATCGGGCAACCAGCCCTCGTCGCGGTTGGCGTCCCGCACTTGCGTCACTCGTTCATGCCCAGTCGCGCCATGCGATAGCGCAGCGAGCGAAACGTGACGCCCAGCAGTCTTGCTGCCGCCGTCCGGTTGTCGTTCGACTGCCGCAGCGCCTCGGCGATGGCTTGCCGCTCGACCTGGTCCAGGTGGTCCTGCAGGGAGCCGACGGGGGCAGCCACATTTCCCGGCGACTGGGCAGGCGCCAGATTCAGGTCGTTCACACCGATCCGGTCGCCGGTCATCAGGGCCAGCGCCCGTTCGAGCACGTTTTCCAGTTCGCGGACATTGCCCGGAAAGGGATAGCCCTGCAGGGCGGCAAGTGCGGCGTCGGTCAGCGGCGGCGGCGCGCGATCGGCGGCACGCGCCAGACGGTTCAGAATGTGCCGCGCCAGGCTTGGAATATCTTCGCGACACTCGCGCAATGCCGGCATGCGCAGCTCGATCACATTCAATCGATAGAACAGATCCTGGCGGAACCGGCCCTGCTCCACCAGCAGCTTGAGATCCTGATGGGTGGCACAGATGACCCGCACATCGACCGCCTCCTCCGTCGTTGCGCCGACCTGACGCACGCGCTTTTCCTGAATCGCGCGCAGCAGCTTGACCTGCATGGTCAATGGCAACTCCGCCACTTCATCCAGAAACAGCGTGCCGCCATCGGCCGCCTGGAAAAAACCCTGGCGATCATCGACGGCGCCGGTGAAGGACCCCTTGCGGTAACCGAAAAACTCGCTCTCCATGAGGTTTTCCGGCAACGCCCCGCAATTGACCGGGACAAACGCCCGCTCGCGGCGCGCGCCCAGCGCGTGGATCAGCCGTGCCGCCAGTTCCTTGCCGCTGCCAGACTCGCCGGTGATGTGCACCGGTGCCTGGCTGCGCGCCACGCGATCGATCAGCTTGCGCACCTGGTCGATGGCCGGCGACTCGCCGAACAGCGCCGATTCGTCGCCGATCTCGCTGGCAGGACCGGCACCGGGCAGATCCAGTGCCGACTTGACCAGGCCGCGCAGCTGATCGAGCGAGACGGGTTTGGATATGTAGTCGAATGCCCCGGCCTTGAGAGCGGATACCGCATTCTCGGCGCTGCCATGCGCCGTGATCACGGCCACCGGCAGATCGGCCACCGTCTCGGCGATATGGCGCACCAGGGCCAGACCGTCGCCATCGGGCAGGCGCATGTCGGTCAGGCACAACTGGTAGCGCTGGCCGGCCAGAAGCCGGCGCGCCTCGGTCAGCGATCCGGCGCAATCTGCCTGCAGCCCCATGCGCGCCAGCGTAAGGTCGAGCAGTTCGCGGATGTCGGCCTCGTCATCCACTACCAGGACACGCTTGGCCTCGTCGCGATTGCGGGGCCGGCGTTCGTTTTTCAGTGACATGCGACCCCCTCGGCGGTAATGCGAAAGTGGGCGCCGGGCCCATCATCCAGCAATTCAAGACGTGCCCCGCTCGCCTCGCACAGCTCCCGGGCGATGTAGAGTCCGAGCCCGGTACCGGCACCATGCGTCGTGAAGAAGGGCTCGAATACCTGGCTGCGCTGCGCCTCATCAACACCGGAGCCATCGTCGACGATATGCAGTTCCACCGCCGAGCCTGCGGCCACAATCCGCGCCTCGAGCCGGACCGCGCCCTTTGCGTCGGTGGCATGGCGCAGGGCGTTGCCCAGCAGGTTCCACAAGACCCGATAAAGATGCCCCCGATCGAAATGCAGTTCGACGTCTGCATCGCCGACAGCCACGCGCCTGCCCGCGGAAGGATCGTGCAGGGTCAGCTCTTCCAGAAAACCCGAGAGAAATACCTTCCAACGCAGCACTTCCGGTTGCGCCCGGTCGCGCCGACCGAGTTCCAGCACCTCGGTAACCAGACGATTCAGGCGCTGCGCGTTGTCTTGAACGATGCGGGCCAGGCGCTGATGCAGCGGATCGGTTTCCTCTTCGGCAAGCAATTCCGCGGCATGGCTGATCGCGGCCAGCGGATTGCGAATCTCGTGCGCCATGTTGGCGGTGAGGCGCCCAAGCGCCGCCAGTTTCAGTTGTTGCGCCTGGGCCTGGACCCGTTCCATGTCTTCCAGGTAAATCAGCGCGTGTCCCGCCGCTTCGGCCGAGGGCAGATAGCGCACCCGCAGCAGGCGGCCACTCTCCGGCCGCAGCATCTCGACCACTTCCACCGCCTGCGAACTCCATGCCCGATAGCGCTCGGCCAGCGCCGGCGCAAGCGTTTCCAGCTCGGCGCTCTCCGCCGCCTGCGAATTCAACAGCGCTCCGGCGTGCGGGTTGAGCAGGCGTACCCATCCGTCGCCATCGACCACCAGGACGCCATCCTCCATATCCCGAATGATCCGCTCGCTGATGCGCAGCTGGTCGTCGAGTTCGCGTCCGCGCTGACGTGCCAACCTCTCGTTGGCAACCACTCGCTGTGCCAGCAGCCGGGCAACGATCGCGGTACCGAAAAAGGCGATGCAGATGATCCCGGTGCGCACGAAGTCGGCCGGATCCGCCTCCCTCGTCAAGGCACGCCAACTCTCCTCCAGCAGCATGGCGACCGAGGCCAGCGCGGCATAAAACAGCGTCATCCGCCCCTGCCCGACCAGGCCGGCAGCCGCGACTACCACCAGCAACAGCGCAGCGATGCCGCTCTTCTGCCCGCCGCTGGCGAACATCATCAGCGTCAATGCCGCGACATCCACGGCGACCTGGATCGACAGCTGAAGATTGAAACTGCGCGGCCGGCGCAGCAAGGTCACCAGAAACGCCACGGCGAACAGCAGATAGACGGCGGCAGTCCGGCCGAACAGACCGGGATCCTGGATACCAAGGTTTATCGTGTCGCCGAAAACCAGCGCGGCCACCAGAAACAGCGCGGCAATCGCCAGCCGGTACATCGAAAAAAACCGCAACGAGCGCCAGAACGACTCCGTCCCGTCAGCTTCCTGTGGCGCCTGGACCGACACGCTCAAGGTTTGGCTCCCAGGCGCCGATGATCTTCACAGCAATAATCCCGGCCACCCTGGCTGAGGGATTCGGCGCGAGGGAAATGCACGCCGCAGTGGGCGCACTGTGTCATGGCCTCCGGCTTGGATACCGCAGGTGGCGGCTTGCCGCGCCGGTTCGATGCGCGCACCAGCAGATAGATCACGGCGAGCACCAGGACAAACAGGAGGAATTTCGCCACGACGTCAGCCCTCCGCAGAAAGCTGGTCGGGGCGAGAGGATTCGAACCTCCGACTCCTGCGTCCCGAACGCAGTACTCTACCAGGCTGAGCTACGCCCCGATGGCAAGTTGGTAGCAAGGCATGACATTGCGGGAACGGGCCGGGATTTATTGCCCGAGGTGTCATCCTTGCAGACATTGCGGTGGTCAAAACCTTCTTTGCACCGCAAAGTCCGCTAATTGTAGCAGCGTTTCCCTGAACTTTGAATCCGGCAGTGGCGCAAGGGCCGCTTTGGCCATCTCGGCCTCTGCCGCTCCATGGCGATGCGCGGCATCCAGCGCGCCACTGGAGCGCACCGCCGCCAGCACGGCGGTGAAACTGTCGCTGCTGGCATTCTCGATGGCGCCACGAACCAGGGCGGCCTGTTGCGGACTGCCGTGCTGGATGACGTGGATCAGCGGCAGCGTCGGCTTGCCCTCGGCCAGATCGTCACCCAGGTGCTTGCCGGTTTCCGCCTCCTGCCCCGAGTAGTCGAGCACGTCATCGATCAGTTGAAAGGCGGTACCGATGTGCGTGCCGTAGCCCGCCATTGCCTCCTCGATTTCCGGGCTGGCGTTGCCCAGGATCGCACCGAGGCGTCCGGCGGCTTCGAACAGTTTCGCGGTCTTGTAGCGAATCACCTGGAGATAGGCATCCACCTCGATGTCCGCGTTGCGGCAGTTCATCAATTGCAGTACTTCGCCCTCGGCGATGACGTTGGTGGCATCGGCCAGGACCTGCATGACGCGCATGCTGCCGACCCCCACCATGATCTGGAAGGCGCGCGAATAGAGAAAGTCGCCTACCAGCACGCTGGCCGGGTTGCCGAACACGGCATTGGCCGTATCGCGTCCGCGGCGCAGCGACGACTCGTCGACCACGTCATCGTGCAGCAGCGTCGCGGTATGGATGAACTCGACCACGGCAGCCAGTTCGTGATGACGGGTTCCCGAATAGCCGCAGGCGCCGGCGGAAAGCAGAACCAGCGCCGGACGCATGCGCTTGCCGCCGGCCGAGATGATGTACTCGGCAACCTGGCGCACCAGCACCACTTCGGAATGCAAACGGGCCCGAACAACGGCGTCGACCGCGCGCATATCGGTGTCAATCGGGGCGTACAAACTGGCAAAGTCCACGGCAGCGATCAAGTGACGAAGCAAAGGCGCGATGTTAGGCGGCGCATCAGTCGGCGTCAACGCGGAATCAATTGTGGATTCAATCGCGGACTCGTCTTTGCGCCCACCGCACCCGCCATCGTCACTGCCTCCCCTTGCCACCGGATGCAGCTTCATGACACCAGCAAGATCCGCGGCACGCCAGCTTAGCGGGGCTTTTCCCTTATACTTCGCGCTTGGCTCGATTGCCAGTTACCTTTGATTTTCCAGTGTTTTTAATGCATGCCTTGCCGGCCGACAGCACAATCCGACCATGACCCAACCTAAATCCCCAACGTCTTCAGCAAGCCCGGCAGCGTGGTCGGGACGCTTTTCCGAACCCGTTAGCGACCTCGTCAAACGCTATACCGCCTCCGTGTTCTTCGACAAGCGCATGTGGCGGCAGGACATTCGCGCTTCGCTGGCGCACGCGCGGATGCTGGCGCACCAGGGCATCATCGCCGCCACCGACCTGGCAGCCATCGAACGGGGCATGACCGCGATCGCGGCAGAGATCGAAGCCGGCAGTTTCAACTGGAATCTCGACGACGAAGACGTGCATCTCAACATCGAGAAGCGCCTCACCGCCCTGGTCGGCGATGCCGGCAAGCGGCTGCACACCGGCCGTTCGCGCAACGACCAGGTCGCCACCGACATCCGGCTCTGGCTGCGCGACACCATCGACGACATCGACGGCCTGCTGCGCGATTTCCAGCAGGCGCTGCTCGACGCCGCGGAAGTCCACGCCGAAACTCCGCTACCCGGCTTCACCCATCTGCAGGTCGCGCAGCCGGTGACCTTCGGCCACCACCTGCTGGCCTATTTCGAAATGCTGCGCCGCGACCGCGAGCGCTTCGCCGATTGCCGCCGCCGCGTCAATCGCCTGCCGCTGGGCGCCGCTGCGCTGGCCGGCACCACGTTTCCGATCGACCGCGAGGCGGTGGCGCGCGAACTCGGCTTCGAGTCGGTCTGCGTGAACTCGCTGGACGCCGTATCCGACCGCGATTTCGCCATCGAATTCTGCGCCGCCGCGGCGCTGGTGATGACCCACATTTCGCGCTTCTCCGAAGAACTGATCCTGTGGATGAACCCGCGCGTCGGCTTCATCGATCTCGCCGATCGCTTCTGCACCGGCTCCTCGATCATGCCGCAAAAGAAGAACCCGGATGTGCCGGAACTGGCGCGCGGCAAGACCGGCCGCGTGTTCGGCCACCTGATGGGCCTGCTGACCCTGATGAAGGGCCAGCCGCTGGCGTACAACAAGGACAATCAGGAAGACAAGGAGCCGCTGTTCGACACGGCCGACACGCTGCTCGACACCTTGCGCATTTTTGCCGACCTGGTGCCCGGCATCCGCGTCAAGCCGGAAGCCATGGCCGCGGCTCTGCGCCAGGGCTATGCGACGGCGACCGATCTGGCCGACTATCTGGTCAAGAAGGGGCTGCCCTTTCGCGACGCCCACGAGGCCGTCGCCCGTGCCGTGCGTGCCTGCGAGGCGCGCGGCTGCGACCTGCCGGACCTCACGCTGGACGAACTGCGCTCGTTCTCGCCCTTGGTGGCTGAGGACGCATTCGCCGTACTCACCGTCACCGGGTCGCTCGCCGCCCGCGACCACCTGGGCGGCACCGCGCCCAACCAGATAAGGGCCGCCATCGCACGTTCGCGCACGCGTCTCTGAGCGATGGCGATTCCGGAGCTCATCGGCAAATACGAGATTCGCCGCAAGCTGGGCGAAGGCGCCACCTCGATTGTCTACCTGGGCTATGACCCCTTTGCCGAGCGCGAAGTAGCCGTCAAGGCGATTTTTCCCGAGGTGCTGCGCGACAAGGAGCGCGGCCGCATGTACCGAAATCTGCTGATGACGGAGGCGTCGCTGGCCGGCAAGCTGATGCACCCCCACATCGTGCAGATCTTCGATGCCGTGCTCGGCGAAGATCAGAGCTACATCGTCATGGAGTATGTCAAGGGCGGCACACTGGAGCCGTTCTGCACTCCCAGCACGCTGCTGCCGGTCGATCGTCTGGTGGAGATCATTTTCAAGTGCACCCGCGCGCTCGACTACGCCTTTCGTGCCGGAATCACCCACCGCGACATCAAGCCGGCGAACATCCTGCTGGTCAATCCGAGCGACAGTCCGGGCCAGGCCGGGGGCGACATCAAGATCTCCGACTTCGGCGCGGCGATGATGAGCAGCGGGGAACAGACCCGCACCCAGGTATCGGGCGTCGGTTCGCCGGCCTACATGTCGCCGCAGCAGGTGCGCGACATGACCCTCAACCACCAGACCGACATCTACTCCCTCGGCGTGGTGATGTACCAGTTGCTCACCGGTCGGTTGCCGTTCCAGTCGACCTCGAACTACGGCATGATCTACCAGATCTGCAATACCGATCCGCCGCCGCCGTCGACCTTCCGCGCCGACATGCCGGTCAGCCTCGATGCCGTGGTGGCGCGCGCCATGCAGAAGGAGATCGGGGCACGCTACCAGAGCTGGGAGGAGTTCTCCCACGACCTGGCCCAGTCGTTTCGCAACAAGCAATTGCTGGCGCAGCGTCAGGCATTCCCCGACAGCGAGAAATTCGAGGCACTGCGGGCCCTGAAGTTCTTCGGCGAATTTTCCGATGTCGATCTGTGGGAAGTGGTGCGCTTCTCGCGCTGGGACGAAGTGGCGGCGGAAACCGTGGTCATGCGCGACGGCGAGCGCGGCGATTTTTTCGCTTTCCTGCTCGACGGCGAACTGATGGTATCGAAGAACGGGCATCCGCTGGGAACGCTGGCGGCGGGCGAATGCTTTGGCGAAATGGCCGTCATCCGCCGCGGCGAGCACACCAGGGGTGCCGACGTCGTGGCGCAAACCGTCACCCGCGTCGTGACGATTTCGGCCCAGGCACTGCAGCACGCCTCGGACGCCTGCCGCATGCATTTCTACCAGGGTTTCCTCGATGTCATCGCCGGCCGCCTGGCCGACGCCAACACCCGCCTGGCCTCGCTTTGACGCCCGCGCTGGATGCCATAGCCGCAGCGATCGGCGAACGTACCGGGCTGCCGTTTGCTGCCCGTTCGATCGAGCCCGTCAGCGGCGGCTCGATTCATCAGGCCTGGCATATCGATGACGGCATCCGCCATTTCTTCGTAAAGACCGGAGCCGCTGCCGCAGCGCCGGTGTTCGCTGCGGAAGCCCGCGGCCTGCAAGCGCTGTCCGCCACCGCCGTGGTGCGAACGCCGACTTTGGTTGCCCGGGGCCAAACTTCAGGCGGAGCCTTCCTGGTGCTCGAATACCTCGAGTTGGGTCCGCTGGACCGGCGCGGCGGCGCTCTGCTCGGCGCGGCCCTGGCGCAGCTGCATCGAAACACCGGCAGCGTTTATGGCTGGAGCGAAGACAACTTCATCGGCGCAACGCCGCAACACAATGCCATGCACCCGAGCTGGCCGCATTTCTTCGGCGAACACCGCCTGCGGCCGCAACTGCAACTCGCCCGGCTCAAGGGCATGGACCAGGCGCTGGCAGTGAAAGGCGAGGCGCTGATCGATCGCATCGGCGGCCTGTTCATCGATTACCGGCCGGCGCCGAGCCTGCTGCACGGCGACCTGTGGTCGGGCAATGCGGCGCAATGCAGCGACGGCACCCCGGTCATCTTCGACCCGGCCTGCTACTGGGGCGACCGCGAAGCGGATCTCGCCATGGCCGAGCTGTTCGGCGGCTTTCCCGCCAGTTTCTTTGCCGCCTACCGCGCCGCGTGGCCGCTCGACCCGGGCTACGAATCGCGCAAGCCGCTCTACAACCTCTACCACATCCTCAATCACTTCAACCTGTTCGGCAGCGCCTACCTGGGTCAGGCGCAGCGCATGATCGACCGCTTGCTGGCCGGGCTCAAACGCTGATTTAAAGCTTGTGAAGAAATCGTAGCGAGCGGGCCGCAGCGGGGTGCGGCCGGAGCACAGCTACCGGAATGTACGTCTTTGTACATGAGGATAGCGAGTACCGCCCAAGCCCCGATCCGGCACGCGCAGTAGATTTATTCGCAGGCTTTCAGGCCGCCTTGACGATCGGTTCCAACTGCTTCTGCAACTCGCCCGACTGGTACATCTCGGTCATGATGTCGCTGCCGCCGACGAATTCGCCGTTGATGTAGAGCTGCGGCACGGTCGGCCAGTTGGCGTAGTCCTTGACGCCCTGGCGCACCTCGGGATCGGCCAGCACATCGACGGTAACGAAGTTCTTCACGCCGCAAGCCTGCAGGATCTGCACCGCGCGCGCCGAGAAGCCGCATTGCGGCATCTGCTGGTTGCCCTTCATGTACAGAACCACCGGGTTGCCGGTAACCGTATCGTGAATTTTCTGCTTGATGTCCATGGTTTATTCCAATAATAGTTGAGTAAATAACTCGGGATATTTTAGCGGCCCCGGGGCCCGGCGGTCAAGCAGTGGTTTTGTCGGCAATCCGGGGGCGGTCACCGCACCGACTTCTCGAGCCGGATCAGGCGAAACCAGCCTGACGCCAGGGCTGCTTGATTGCTTTTGAGGTCAAGCCCGCCGACCGCCTCCAGCACGTCCTCGAAAACCACATCGAGACGGGTCGCGACACGTCGCGTCAGCGGATTGAGCAGGCGTTTCCAGCCGGCTTTGCCGCGCCGCAGAAACTTGTCGAAGATCAGCGACTGCCCGCCCGGCCTGCCCTCGGCAAGTGCCGCCAGGCTGCGCTTGCGCGCAAGACTGGTGGTGGCGGTCAGGAATGCGTCGTAGAAAACGGCGCGGCCAGCGTGTAGCTGTGTTTGAGGCTCAATGCAGCACGCGTGGCATGGACAGCACGAATTCGGCAATCGGCGCCTCGAATTGCGTGCCATCCTCGGCCGTCATCTGGTAGCTGCCCTTCATCGTGCCCACGGCCGTCGCCAGCTGACAGCCACTGGTGTACTCGAAACTCTCGCCGGGTGCCAGCAGGGGCTGATGACCGACCACCCCAAGTCCGCGCACCTCCTGCACATGACCTTCGGCATCGGTGATGATCCAGTGGCGCGAAATCAGCTGGGCGGCAACGTTGCCGGTATTGCTGATGCTGATCGTATAGGCAAAGACGTGACGGCTGATCGCCGGATCGGACTGCTCCGCAATATAGTGGGTCGCCACCGCAACCGTGATCTCGTATTTCTTCGCCTCGGCCATGAGGGCTGCATTCAACACCAAATCCTGCCGCCGGGCAAGAAACCTGTGGATCGACGCCCCATCCGGCACGATTGATTCTTGACCATTGCGGTTGATTCCGCGACACTTGAAGTATGCGATCCAATTGGCAGCCGAATACCCCATCCGAAGACGTTCAATGAGCCCTTCCGAGGCAGACTCCGCGCCAACCAGCTTTCTCCGGCGACTGCAGAACGCCGGCATCCGGCCGCAAGACAGCGAAGAGTTGCGCCTCAACAAATCGCTGCTGATGCTGGCCACCGGCCTGATCAGCGTGGCGATCATGGTCTGGGTCACGATTTACTCGGTGCTCGGACCGCAGTTCTCGACCACCGTACCCTTCGCCTTCCAGCTCCTGCTGGCGGGCAACATGCTGCTCTACATCCGGACGGGAAACTTCGATTTCTTCCGCGTCAGCCAGCTCGGATTGTTTCTGTTCCTGCCCTTTCTCGCCCAATGGCTCGGCGGCACCATCATCTCGACCAGCGGCGTGCTGCTCTGGGCCTTGCTCGCTCCGGTTGGCGCCATCCTCTGCATCGGACCGCAGCAGTCGATAGGCTGGTTCATCGCCTGGTCTGCGCTGACGGCCCTGTCGGGCGCGATGGATGTCTATCTGGCGGACTTCTCCCTGCTGGCACAGAAGGACAACGTGCCGACGCGGACCACTCTGGTGTTCTTCACCCTCAACTTCATCGCGGTGTCTACCATCATCTACATGCTGTTGCGCTATTCCATCGCGGAAAAACGCAAGATGCAGCAGAGCCTCGAAGTGGCCCACCAGCAGATCCAGATCGAACAGGAGCGCTCGGAAAAGCTGCTGCTCAACATCCTTCCCGGACCCATCGCGGACCGGCTGAAGACCTCGGACAAGACCATCGCCGACGGTTTTGCCGATGTCACCGTGATGTTTGCCGACATCGTCAATTTCACCCAGGTGGCGGCCAACATGTCGCCGTCGCAGGTGTTCGCCATGTTGAACCGGATTTTCTCGGCCTTCGATGAACTTGCCGAACAATTCGGCCTGGAAAAGATCAAGACCATCGGCGACGCCTACATGGTCGCCGGCGGCCTGAACGACGATCTGTCCGACTACTCGGCGGCAATCGCCGACATGGCAGTCGCCATGCGCGACCTGTTGCGCCGCGATTTCGCCGTCAACGCATCGCACCTCGAAGTACGCATCGGCATCGGCACCGGCCCGGTCGTCGCGGGCGTGCTGGGCAAGAAAAAATTCATCTACGACCTCTGGGGCGACACCGTGAATATCGCCAGCCGCATTACCTCGGAAGGCGTGCCCGGCATGATCCAGTGCGACACCATGACCCACCACCGCCTGTCGGCAAGCTTCGATTTCCACGAGCCGCAAACCATCTATCTCAAGGGCAAGGGCAACATGACGGTGTATCGGCTGATTGGCCGCAAGGACGCGGCGGCGACCGACGAGGATTAGCCTGCGGTCACCAGCCGGAAGCAGACCCTGCCGGGTCGATTTTCCGCCAGTTCCAGCCGATATCCTGCCGTTTGCGCATAACGCGCGGCCTGATAGAGCCCGATTCCGTAGCCGCTCTCCGAGGATACCGGGCCGAGAAACAGGCTGGATGCAATGGCGTCCGGAATGGCCGAACCGTTGTCGCAGACCATCAGATCGAATCCATCCGCAGTTTGCGCCAGTCGCATCTCGACGCGCAGCGAGGGTTCTCGCAGGTGCTTCTCCGCCGCATTGCGGATCAGGTTGTCGGCGACGCTGGAAAACACGTCGCCGGGCAGATCCCCGGCGAGCGGCGTCTCGTTGCCGAATCCAATCCATTCCAGCGCCGCCATGCGCTGGCCAAGATCGCGCCACCAGTCGGCAGCCGCGATCCGGCGCGCCGATGCCATGCCCTGCGGTGCATTGAGCTTGGCCAGGGTTTCGGCCAGGCGATCGGTGATCGCCGGCAGCTGGCGCCGCAACAGGGACTGATATTCGAGCGAGGACTCGGCGCCCGGCTCGACACCCGCCGAACAAAGCGCATTCAAGGATTGCAGCAGGTTCTTGACGTCATGCGTGAGCCTCGCCCCGGTTTCGTGAATCGCCTGCATGTAGGACAACTGCTTGAGCGCCAGAGCGCGCTGCTTGTCGGCGTGGAACTGCGCCAGCAACTGTGCCAGCAGGTTGTAATGCCAGATCAGGATCGGCGATGGCGCATGCAGGGTGTAGAGCACCAGCACCATGCCGCCGTGGCTGAACTCCGAGCGACGGCCATCGCCGACGCCGAAACTGCCGCGACTGGTCCCGGCCATCCATTCCCCTCCCCTGACCCAGGGCAGCCGTTGTGCGATTTCGACGCAGGCCTGTTCGAGGAAGGCCTGCGGATCTTCTTCACGCAAGGCCAGGTTGGACAAGGCGTGCAGCCATTGCTCGACCGGCAGGCCGATCGACATCAGGTAGCGCGAAATGAGGCCGCCGATCCCGGAAACACCGGAACGCGGATTCGAACTCAGACCCAGCAGCAGCAGCATCACCCCGGTGACCAGCAGCGTCTGCAGCAGCGCCTCGACATAACCGCTGCCGAACAGCAGCATGGCCGCCAGGCTGCCCAGCATCAGCACCGCGAGCAACAGGAAGACGAACAGGCTATAGACGAAATCCACCACTTCGCGTGCCGTATCGATTTCCTGGCCGCGCGGCAGCAGCAGGGCCATCATCACCAGCAGCAGCGGCAGCCCGCCATAGCCCAGCCAGAGTATCGGTACCGGCGGCTTCGCCAGCGGCACCGCCAGCGGTGCGGCCATCAGCATCAAGGCCATGACCAGAAAGGCCAGTGCCAGCAGGTAGAACACACGGGGTGCGCGCGCATCGAACAGGAGCACCTTGCCGCCGACAATACCTGCCAACATCATGATCCACAGCACCATCATCCAGCCCTTGAGGAACGCCCCCGCCAGCAGCACCACGGCGACCAGAGCCAGCAGCGAGTTTCGCGACAGGCGCTGCTCGGCATGCACAAACGGCTGCCACAGCATGAACAGGCCCAGATGGACGACGAACAGGGTTCGGCCCAGCAAACTGTCCGGCCCCTGCCACAGCACCAGGTACAAAACCGTCAGCAGCGCCAGCAGCAATACGCTGCGCAGCGTGCTCAGCCGCTTGGACAGGCTTGTGAAAACAGGGGAATTCGTCACGGGATCAGGTCGGTAGCACGGGCCGGCAGCACGCAGAATAGGCCGATTCTAGCCAGCCTGGAATGCGAACGATTTGCCAGAAAGCTGACGAAGCTGTCCAATTTTCGACAGAAGCAAATAAGTTTTAAGCTTGAAAAAATTCAATGCATTGAAATATATGCAATAATTATTCAGGCACGACTTATGCTTTAATTTTGACACCAACAACCACCCCATAGGGGAGATGATCATGAAAAGCAGACAATCCGGTTTTACCCTGGTCGAAATCGCCATCGTGCTGGTCATCATCGGCCTGCTGCTGGGCGGTGTGCTCAAGGGTCAGGAACTGATCAACAGCGCCAAGGTAAAGAACTTCGCCACCGATTTCCGCAATATTCCGCTGTTCATCTACGCCTATCAGGACAAGTTCAGGGCGCTGCCGGGGGATCACGCGACCGCGGCAACGGCGATTACCGGAGCTACGAACTGTACCCCGACCGCTGGAACCTGTGTTCCCGGCAATGGCGTGATCAACGGTACCTGGAATGCGGCGCTGGCTGACGCGCTTACTACCGAAACCCTGATGTTCTGGCAGCATGTCCGGATGGCCGGCCTGGCTGCCGGTCCGACCACGGTTACCGATCCCGGATATATCCCGAAGAACGCCGATGGCGGCGACATCGGCATCGAATCGGGCTCCGCCGCGGTGGGCGGCTCGTACATCGGTGCCAATGCGGCGCCGGTCATCGCCGCGCTGACCCCGACCTACCTCGTGTGTTCGACAGGCATTCTCGGCAAGTTCGCCAAGCAGTTGGATACCACCATGGATGACGGCAATACTGCCACCGGGTCTGTTCGCGTCGTAGCCATGGGCCACACTCGCGGCAATCCCGCGCTGGCAACCACGGCGGTCGATGATTCGACCTCCTTCATCGTCTGCATGGGCCTCTAAGCCAGGCAGTCATCGCCTCTCGGAAAGCCCGCTGCGGCGGGCTTTTTTATTTCTGCCTGCCGCGCAACAGGAGGTCTTCTCCGGCCTTCACCGCCGCCGCCGTCCCGATCAGCACCGCCACGTCGCCTTCGACCAATTCCACCGCAGGTCCCGGCTTCAGTCCACGCTGCGAACGACGTCGAATCGCCGTCACGCCGGCGCCGACTCTTGCCAGATCGAGCGCACCGACCCGACGGCCGATGGCCCACGCCCCGGGCGTCAGGGTCACCGCATGCAGGCGCGGCTGCTCGGCATCGGCCAGATGGGCGCCGGCATCGGTGGCGCCGTGAAAGAAGCCGCGCAACAGGGAATAATGCTGCTCGCGCATTTCGCGCAGGCGCTTGATGACCTTGTGCATCGGGATACCCGACAGCGCCAGCGCATGGGTAGCCAGCATCACGCTCGACTCGAGGGCTTCCGGCACCACCTCGGCGACGCCAGCGGCATAGAGCTTCTCGACGTCGTCCTGCTCCCTGGCGCGCGAGACGATGGCAACATCGGGGCGCAGCTCCCTGACGCGATGGGTCACCCGCAGCGCGGCATCGATGTCGGCGAAGGTGACGATCACCACGCTGGCGCGCGCCAGGCCGGCCGCGAGCAGGGTTTCCTTGCGCGACGAATCCCCGTAGGACACCGCCTCGGCAGCCATGTTGGCTTCGCGCACGCGCTCGGGATCGAGGTCGAGGGCCATGAAGGAAACCCCTTCGGCTTCGAGAAAGCGTGCCAGATGCTGGCCGGTACGACCGTAGCCGCAGATGATCGCATGCTTGTCGGTAGACAGCGACTGCGCGGCGAGCTGTGTCAGCTGCATCGAGCGCAGCAGCCATTCCGAGGCGACGAAGCGGAATACCAGCCGGTCGGAAAAATGCACTATCAGCGGTGCCAGCAGCAGCGACAGCACCATGGCCGCCAGCACCGGCTGCAGCGTTTCCGCGCTCAGCAGATTGACGTCGCCGGCGCGCGCCAGGACCACAAAGCCGAACTCGCCGCCGGCGCACAGCCACAAGCCGCTACGCAAGGCGGTACCCGGCGAGCTGCCCAGCAGCCGTGAAAAGGCACCCACGATCACCAGCTTCAGCGCCACCAGCGCCAGCAGTATCCCCACCACCAGCGGCCATTGGCCGGCGATCTGCGGCACGTTGAGACGCATGCCGATGGCCACGAAAAACAGGCCGAGCAGGACGTCGCGAAAAGGCTTGATGTCCTCCTCCACCTGGTAGCGGTATTCGGTTTCGCCGATCAGCATGCCCGCGGTGAAGGCGCCCAGCGCCAGCGACAGGCCGGCCAGTTCGGTCAGCCAGGCGAGGCCGAGGGTGATCAGCAGCACGTTGAGCATGAACAGCTCGCCGGATTTCCGGCGCGCCACCAGATAGAACCATGCCGACAGCGCGCGCTGGCCGATGAACAGCACCAGCGCAAGCAGCACGGCGGCCTTGAGGCCCGCCAGCAGCAAGGCCTCGGCCATCACTTCGACCGGTTGCGACAGGGCCGGAATCATCACCAGCAGGGGCACCACGGCAATGTCCTGGAACAGCAGCACGCCGATCACCTCGCGGCCATGCGGCGCATCGAGTTCGCCGCGCTCGGCCAAGAGCTTGGACAGCATCGCGGTCGATGACATGGTCAGCGCGCCGCCCAGCGCGATGCCGGCCAGCCAGGGAATCCCGGCAAACCGCGCCAGCAGCATTGCCACCAGCGTGCTCGCCAGCACCTGCGCCAGTCCCAGGCCGAAGACGATGCGTTTCATGCTGTACAGCCGCGCCAGCGAAAACTCGAGGCCGATGCTGAACATCAGGAACACTACGCCGAATTCGGCAAGGTGGCGGGTCTGTTCGGTATCCGGCACCCAGCCTGCCGCATGCGGCCCAAGTGCCGCCCCCACCAGCAGGTAGCCCATGATCGGCGGCAGGCCGAGCATGCGAAAAATCACCACCACGACCACCGCAGCGGCGAGCAGCAACAGGATCAGCGGCAGGGTATCGGTCATGGGGCGGTCGGAAACGGGCGCGGAGGATGCCGTGTGCGATTGCTATAATTTGGTTCCATCATAAACGCCAGCCGCCGATGAACCAAGCCATTACGCCCTCCGCCGCACGCGCCCGCGACGACGAG
>JAPTVL010000179.1 GCA_028065725.1 Betaproteobacteria bacterium | reverse complement strand
TCAGCCGGGCCAGCAGATTCAGGTTGAAGGCGGCGGTGACGCCGGCTGCGTCGTTGTAGGCCGCATGCAGGCGCTGCGGATCCTTTTTGAGGTCGAAGCCGATCAGCAGCCGGCCTTTCGCGCCGGCCAGCCGGCGAAAGCGCGCGAGCAGGGCGGTTGCCGCGTCGGGTGGGAAGTTGCCGATGCTGGAGCCGGGGTAGTAGATCAGCCGCCGGCCTTCCGGCAGATACGGGGTGGCCGCTTCGAGGTCGTGGATGAAGTCCATGCCCAGCGCGGTGACGACAAGCGCCGGATAGTCGCGGGAGAGGGGTTCCGCCGCCGCGGCCAGCGGGGCGCCGGCAATGTCCATCACGACGAGATGCGTGGGATGCAGCGCGTCGAGCAGCCGGCGCACCTTGACGCAATCGCCCGCGCCGGGCTCGACGATGCCCTCCACCGGGCCGATGGCGGCGGCGATCTCGGGCATGCGGGCATGCATCAGCGCCTGTTCGGTGCGGCACAGCGCATACTCGGGCTGCGCGCAGATCGCTTCGAACAGGCGGCAGCCCGTCTCGTCATAGAAATACTTGGGCGGAATCGACCTGGGGCTGGCTGCGAGCCCGCTCAGCACGTCGTTGCGCAGATCGTCGCGCTCGACGGAAAGGTTCTTGAAGGTGAATGCCACTCAGGCCACGATCGACACATCGCTGCCGGCTTGCAGCCGGCCGATTTCTGTCGCCTGCGCGAAGCCGTGCCGGCGGAAGGTGCCCAGCACTGCTTCCCGCGTTTCATCCGTGCAGCTCACCAAGAGGCCACCGCTGGTTTGCGGGTCAGTCAGCAAGGCGCGCTGCCAGTCGGCGATACCGTCGGCCAGCTTCACTTCGCTGCCGTAGCTCGCCCAGTTGCGCTCGCTGGCGCCGGTGATATGGCCTCCTTGTGCGAGTGTGCTAACACCCGGCAGCAGGGGCAGCCGGGCGAGTTCGGCGTGCGCCGCCACCTTCGAGGCGCGGGTGATTTCGAGCAGATGGCCGAGCAGACCGAAGCCGGTGATGTCGGTCATCGCGTGCACGCCGTCGAGGGCGGCCAGATCGGCGCCCGCGGTGTTGAGTTGGGTGGTGGCGGCGATCATCGCCGCGTATTGATCGGCGCTCAGCAGGCCTTTTTTCAGCGCCGCGCTGTAGATGCCCACCCCCAGCGGCTTGCCGAGGATGAGGTGGTCGCCGGCCTGGCCGCCGCTGTTCTGCTTGACGCGGCGCGGATCGACCACGCCGATGCCGACCAGGCCATAGATCGGTTCCGGCGCATCAATGGAGTGCCCCCCGGCGATGGGAATGCCGGCAACTTTGCAGACCGCCTCGCCGCCAGCGAGGATTTGCCGGATAACTTCGTTGGGCAGCTTGCCTATCGGCATGCCGACGATGGCCAGCGCGAACAATGGGCGCCCGCCCATGGCGTAGACGTCGGACAGCGCGTTGGTCGCGGCGATGCGGCCGAACTCGTAGGGATCGTCGACGATGGGCATGAAGAAGTCGGTGGTCGCCACGATCGCCTGCTCGTCGTTCAGCCGGTAGACCGCGGCGTCGTCGCCGTGCTCGATGCCGACCAGCAGGTCGGGATAGGCCGCCGCCAGGTGCGAGGCGAAGGGCGTGTCGGACAGGATGTCGCGCAATACCGAGGGGGCGATCTTGCAGCCGCAGCCGCCGCCGTGGGAGAACTGGGTCAGGCGGATGGGGGGAGCGAGGAGGGGATCGTTCATGGGCCGAATTCGTCTGTTGTTGAGTGGGCGCCTAGGGCGTGAAATTAGTGTTAACACGCCCTAAATGCATGGGCTACAGTACTTTATATAACATGAACCCGATCCGGCCCATCAGCACTTATACCGCGGACCAACTCATCGACCGGCTGACGCAGGCGCGCAGGCGCCTGCGCGCGCTGATCGATTGTCTGCCGGACGGCGGCTGGCTGGGACCGCGCGCCGAACACCTGAACCCGCCGCTGTGGGAATACGGGCATATCATCTGGTTCCAGGAGCGCTGGTGCCTGCGCGCCCGGCCCGACGGCGGTTTCGCGGACAGCTTGATACCCGGGACCGATGCCCTGTACGACTCCTCAAGCGTTCCGCACGATACGCGCTGGGATCTGCCTTTACTGGAACCCGCTGCAGTTGACGATTACGCGGCCCGTGTGACCGCAGCCGTGACCGCCCGCTTGTGCAGCGATTTCAACGATGAACTCGCCTATTTCACCGAGTTGAGCCTCTATCACGAGCTGATGCACATCGAGGCGTGGTGGATGGCGTTCCAGAATCTGGGCTATGCACCGCCGCCCTGGCCCGATGTTGCCGTTTCACTGCCCACGAAGCGGCTGGTGTTCGCGGCGGGCGATATCGAACTAGGAAGCGGACCGGACCACGGATTCATTTTCGACAACGAGAAGTGGCGACACACGGTGCCGGTCACGGCATTCGACATCGACGCGAGCCCGGTGTCCGAGGCGGCCTTCGCCGAATTCGTCGAGGTGGGCGGTTATCAGAGCAGGTCTGAGTGGTCGGATGACGGCTGGGCCTGGCGCACGGCCAGCGCTGCCCGCCATCCGGTCTACTGGCGGCGGGAACACGGCGGCTGGCAGGTGCGCCGCTTCGAGCGCTGGCAGCCGCTCAGTGCGGACCGGCCCATGCTGCATGTGAACCGTTTCGAGGCCGAGGCCTGCGCCGCGTGGATGGGCCGGCAATTGCCGACGGCAGCGCAGTGGGTGCGCGCGGCGACGCATCCGGGGTTTCGCTGGGGCATGGCGTGGGAATGGCTGCGCGATCCGCTCACGCCGTATCCGGGCTTTGCGCCCGATCCCTACCAGGATTATTCCGAGCCGTGGTTCCACACGCACGGCGAATTGCGCGGCGGCGGACCGATCACCGACAGTTCGCTGAAACGCCCCGGCTTCCGCAATTTCTACCTGCCGCATCGGCGCGATCCGTTTGCGGGATTCCGCACCGCAAGCCCGATTTAGGATTCAGCCGCCGGTCATCGACATGAAGCGCAGGATCTTGTGCGGCGCCTCACGGAATTCGTGGCGTTCCGGCTTGAGGTTGATTGCGTCGATAATCGCGGCTTCCAGTTCGGCATCGCTGCAGCCGCCGCGCAGCAGCGGGCGGAATTCGAATTTCTCGTCCTGTCCCAGGCACATGTAGGCAGTGCCGTCGACGGCGATGCGCACGCGGTTGCAGGTTTCGCAGAAGTGCTGCGAGATCGGCGTGATGAAGCCGACGTTGAAGCGGCCGTCGGGCGTGCCCAGATAGCGCGCGGGGCCGGCGCCGGGCAGGGTGGTTTCGATGAGATCGAACTGCTGGCGCAGGCGTTCCTTCACCGGTTGCAGGTCGAGGTATTCGGCGTTTTGCCCGGTGGTGCCCATCGGCATCGATTCGATCAGGCGCAGCACGAAGCCTCGCTCCATGCAGAACGCGACCATCTCGTCGATCTCGTCGTCGTTGCTGCCGGCGAGCGTCACCATATTGAGCTTGATCGGGGCGAAGCCGGCGTCCTGCGCGGCGGCGAGGCCGGCCATCACCTTGGCCAGCACATCACGGCCGTTGATCTTTTCCACCCGCGCCTGCTGCAGCGAGTCGAGACTGACGTTGAGCCGCGTCACCCCGGCGGCCTTCAGCGCCTGCGCGTGGCGATCGAGCTGGGTGGCATTGGTCGACAGCGACAGGTCGTGGATGCCGGGCAGGGCGGCGATGCGCCCGGCCAGCCCGGCGATGTCGCGCCGCAAGAGCGGCTCGCCGCCGGTCAGGCGGATGCGGCTCACCCCGAGCCGGGCAAACGCGCCGATCAGGCGTTCGATCTCGTCGAAGCTGAGCCAGTGCTCGGGTTCCTCGAAACCCTTGAAACCTTCCGGCATGCAGTAGCTGCAGCGCAGGTCGCAGCGATCGGTCACCGACAGGCGCACGTAATCGATGCGGCGTCCGAACTGATCCTGAAGCGTGGCTGACATGGCGGCTTGGGTGGTTTGCCAGAGTGGGTTATATATGAAAAAATATAACACAAATTTTTCGGTCCGCGATTCATGACAGGATTTGAACTTGCGCTTTGGCTGATTCCTGCGTTTTTTGCGGGCGCGCTGATGCTGGCAATCGCCGGCACCCAGCTCGCGTTCGTATGAAGCTGTTCGGCATCGCAGGCTACAGCGGCAGCGGCAAGACCACGCTGATCGAGCGCGTGCTGCCGCAGCTCGCTGCGCGCGGGTTGAAGGTGGCGGTGATCAAGCACACCCACCATGATTTCGATATCGACCGCCCCGGCAAGGACAGCTGGCGTGCGCGCGAGGCGGGTGCTGCGGCGGTGCTGCTGGCCTCCGACCACCGCACCGCCGTGCTGACCGAGCATCGCAATACGCCCCCCCTGTTGGGGGAATTGTTGAATAAACTCCCGCCGTGCGACCTGGTGCTGGTCGAGGGCTACAAGCGCGAGGCCATTCCCAAGCTGGAAGTGCATCGCGCCGAGACCGCCAAGCCCTGGCTGTTCCCGGACGACCCGACTATTCTGGCAGTGGCGTCCGACATCGAGCCACCAAACGGTTTTCCCCGCATCGACATCGATGCCATTTCCCAACTCACCGATTTCATTCTTGACCATGCTCTCAGCCGACCAACTGCTTGATGCCCTGCTCGAACGCGCCCGCGGCGTGACCGCGAGCGAGACTGTGCCCGTGACGGATGCGCTCGGCCGC
>JAPTVL010000049.1 GCA_028065725.1 Betaproteobacteria bacterium | reverse complement strand
ATACTGACCGGGCAATACGAATTGCTGATCGGCACGCCGAAGGCGGCGCGGCCGCATTCGTTTCCGGCTTCGTCGCGATAGACCAATTCACTGCTCTCGAAGTCGTATTCCGGGTGGCAGGGCTGGTTCCATTGAAAAAAACGCCCGCACCTGTGTGCGGGCGGAAAACCGGGTCGGCCATGCGGGAGGAGGAAGGAGATACTTCTTGGCCGACCGGGTGGGTATGCGCCGGGACTGTGTATGACGCCTTGGTAGGTTTCATGCCTGAACCTCCAGGCCTTGCTCAGGACCGCCTTTCGCTCTGCATCGGTTGCGCTGGTGCCAGCCGTCCGGCGCTTCAAGAACGGCTGAGCACGGCGCCGTTGATCACGCGCACGCGCTCGCCGACCGCGACCGAAGGGACACTCGCTTGCGAGACCGTGCGGAAAGAGCCGTCATCCATGCGTACCGTCACGTGGTAGCGGTAATGTTTCTTCACGTTCCGCTCGATCTCGTTGCCGGCCATGGCGCCGCCAGCGGCGCCGAGCAAGGTCATGATGGCGTTGCCGTTGCCGCGGCCCATCTGGTTGCCGACCACGGCGCCGGTGACGCCGCCGGCGACCGCACCCAGGCCGGTGGCATCGCCCTTGATCTCGACCATGCGGATCGACGCGACCGTGCCGCAAGACGCGCATACGCTGTCGCGTGCCGCCGGTCCGGGCACGCCATGGCGGACCTCGGCGGCGGGTGCGCTGCTTTGCGCGGCGCTGTCGGCCTTGTCGGAGTGCGCTTCCGGCAACAGTCCGCCGATCGCGGCTGCGCCCACCAGGCTGACCACCATCACGGAGGCGGCAGCGCCCAAGATGAGGGGATGCGTCTTTCTGATACCAGTGCTTTCCATGTCAGTCTCCTTTATCGGTGCGGGCGGACGCGCAGGCTCGGGCGTCCCCGTATGGCCTATCGCAAACGCCGTGCCATGAACAAGGCAGCGTTGTTTATCAATCGCCTAGTCTGTCTCGTGGGGGTTCGCGACGGGCACGAGCCACGGATCGCCGTAGTCGACGCACGACAGGCCGGTCCGCCGATCCACGTCAATAATTTGATTCTATTGGATTTTTATCTGTCGTTCGGGCACGACAGCAAGCTCGGCACTGCGTGACCGATTCAAGCGTCTTCCGGCTTGAACATTCCCGGCTCGAGCCGATGGCGCTCGAGCAGCTTGTAGAACTCGGTGCGGTTGCGTTGCGCGAGCTTTGCCGCCTGCGCGACGTTGCCCCGGGTGATCTTCAGGATGCGCACCAGGTAGTCGCGCTCGAACGTGCGCTTCGCCTCGTCCAGCGGGGTCAGGCCGCCGGCCCGATGGTTCAGCGCGCTGTGCACCAGGGACGCCGGAATCACGCCGTTGGTGGCCAGGGCCACGGTCTGCTCCACCACGTTTTGCAGTTGCCGGACGTTGCCCGGCCAAGGCGCCGCCACCAATTGCTCCAGGGCGTCGGGCGCGAAACTATTGACTTCCTTGCGATAGCGCGTCGCCACCTGCTTGAGAAAATACAGGGCGAGCGGCACGATGTCCTCGGGACGCTCGGCCAGCGCGGGAATGGTCAGCGCGACGACGTTCAGACGGTAATACAGGTCCTCGCGAAACTGCCGTTCGGCGATGCGCTGCTCCAGGCTGCGGTGGGTGGCCGAGATGACCCGGATGTCCACCCCGACGGTCTGGATAGACCCCACCGGCCGCACCTGCCGCTCCTGCAGCGCGCGCAACAATTTCGCCTGCAGCGACAGCGGCATGTCGCCGATCTCGTCGAGAAACAGGGTGCCGCCGTCGGCGCTTTGCAGCAGGCCCTTGTGCTCATAGACGGCGCCGCTGAAGGCGCCCTTCTTGTGGCCGAACAACTCGGACTCCATCAGCGCTTCCGGGATGGCGGCGCAATTGACGGCGACGAAGGGTCCGGCGGCGCGGGCGCTGGCGCGGTGGATGGCGCGCGCGACCAGTTCCTTGCCGGTGCCGCTCGCCCCGTAGATGAAAACGCTGGCGTCGGACTGGGCGACCAGCCGGGCGCGGCCGAGCACGTCTTCCATCGCCGCGCTGGCGCTGACGATGCCGCTGCGCCAGGCGTCGTTGGCCGACCCTGCGCCGGTGGCGCCGATGCCCGCCGACAGCTTCAGCGCCTGCGCCACCTGTTCCAGCAGGGCCTGGCTGTCGAAGGGCTTGGGCAGGAAGCCGAAAACGCCGCGCTTGGTCGCGGCCACGGCCTCCGGGATGGTGCCGTGCGCCGTGAGGATGATCACCGGCAGCGTCGGCGCCGTGCTGTGGATGGCATCGAACAAGGCCATGCCGTCCATGCCGTCCATCTTCAGGTCGGTGATCACGAGCTGCGGACGCGAAGCGGCCAGCGCCGCCAAGGCCATGCGGCCGCTGTCCACCGCTTGCACTTGGTAGCCCGAGGCGTTCAGGCGCATGGCCAGCAGCTTGAGGATGTCGCGGTCGTCATCGACCAGCAGGATGAGGGGTTTGGCGCCGCTCATCTGCGTCGGGGCTGGGCATCCTGCCCGCGTTCGATCATGGTGCGCTCCAGATTCTTCAGCGCTTCGAGCTGTTGCCGCATCTGGTCGGCGCGCTTCTGCTCGCCCACGCGCTCGTTCAGCTGCCCATAGAGCAGCCCGGCGAGCGCATGCAGCGGGCTGGCGGCGTCGCCCGATCGCGCCAACGGCTCGAGCAGGCTGGTGGCCCGGGCAGCGTCCTGGACGCTGGCGCCGGGCGTGGCCAGCAGCAGGGCGAGCCGCATCCGGCTCATCGCGCCCTGGTTTCGGGCGAATGCCTGATTGTCGAGGCGGTACTCGCGGCGCTGCTGTTCGGCCGTCATGGTCGCGATGCGCTGCGCATAGCCGATCAGGTCGATGACCTGGCGCGCTTCGGGTTTGCTGCCGGACAAGTCCGGCATGTGCCAGCCGGCGCAGCCGGCGAGCAGCAGCGCGATGGCGAAGAGAAAGCCCTTGCCTAGCATATGTTCCTTCATCCTCGAACGGGCGAGACCGGCAGGCTGACGCGGAAATGCGCGCCGGGCCCGCGCGCCGCGACGACCTCTATGCTGCCGCGGTGGGCGAGCACCAATTCGCGCGCGATCGCCAGGCCCAATCCGCTGCCCTTGATCCGTCCCCGATGGCCGAGCTTGCCCTGGAAAAACCAGTCGAACACCCGCTCCTTGTCTTCAGCCGCGATTCCGGGACCGGCGTCATCGACCTCGATCACGACCATCTCCTTCTCGGCGCGCACGGCCAGCGAAATAGTACCGCCTTCCGGAGAGTACTTGATGGCGTTCGACACCAGGTTGTCTACCACCACCTGCAGCTTTTCCGCGTCCGCCGCCAGCACGGCGGGCTCGAGGCGCAGCAGCAAATTGAGCTTGCGGGCGGCGATGGCGAGCTTGTGCGCCGCCGCCACCTGGCGGGCGACGTCGGACAAATCGACCGAGCGGAGCTCCAGCCGGTTGATGCCGGTGAGGGCCTGCTGGTAGCCGAGCAGGCCCTCGATCAGGCGCTGCAGTTGCAGGCTGCTGTGCCTGAGGATTTCGGCGATCTCGCGCTGCTGGCGGTTCAATGCTCCGCTCGAGCCGTCCGCGAGCAGCTCGGCGCCTTCGCGCAAGGCCGTGAGCGGGGTCTTGAGTTCATGCGACACATGATGCAGGAATTTTGTTTTCTGCTCCTCCAGCTCGACCAGACGCTGCCTCAGCCACTCGAGTCGCTGACCCAGATATTCCAGATCCGCCGGACCGCGCACGCGAATGCCGGTGGCGAACTCGGCACCGCCGAGCTGACGGATGGCTTGATCGAGCTGGCGTATGGGTTTGGCGATGAGGAAGGCGAAGAGCATGGCGAGCAGGACACCGAGCGCTATCGAAGCGGCGAGCTGCCACAGCAGCGAGCGCTGGGTGCGTCGAGCCGCCGCGCCCATGTTCGCGATTTCGCGGTCGATCAGCAGATTGCTCTGGTCGAGCACATTGTTGGCCAATTCCGAGAGCGCGACGTAGCCCCCGATCAGCTGCCTGCGTCCGGCGCCGTGCTCGCGCCCGAGCAGTTCGAATAGTGCCTGCTCCTTCTCGATCGTTCTGTTGAGATCCTGCAATTGCGACTCGTCGAGCGGCAGCAGCGACATGTCGCTGCTGGTCCGCTTGAAACCGCTGCGTACCTTGGCGTAATCGGCAAGCAACGAGGGGTCATCGAGGATCAGGTATTGCCGCGCCAAGCGTTCCAGTGCAATGGTCTGATCCTTCAGCACGCGGCTGTCGCGCGCCGCCTCGGCCGCCTGATCGACGGCGGCCTGACTTTGGCTGGTGAGCCGCTCCACGTCCGCGGTGGCATTCAACAGGGCCAGGATCAGGGGCAAGGACGCCAGGCCGAAGCCGAGCAGCAGCAGCTTCAGGAACGATCTTGGATAGCGAAGGCCTGCGAATTCGAACGTGCGCTTCATGCCGAAGGACCCTGCGTTACCGCTTCGATCAGCGCAGCGGCCCTAGGTCGCGGACGCTGCGGCTTCGGCCCCGGGTCGAGTAAGGTTCAGGGCGTGTTGGTCTTCGCCGCCGCGGCCGGCTTGCCGCTCTCGATCGCGGGCCGGGGGAGCATTTCCGGCGGGGTGGTCGGGATCTTGTTGTCGCGCATGTAGCCGTCCATGTCGCGCCAGCCGGCGAAAATGGAGGACTTCTGGTCCTTCGGATTGAGCGCGTAGCAGTCCTCG
>JAPTVL010000430.1 GCA_028065725.1 Betaproteobacteria bacterium | reverse complement strand
CCGTACCGCTGAGCCGCGCAGGGGCCAGTATCAACTGCACAAAACATTGCACAGCCTTGTGCAGTGGAAGTGCGCTAATTCATTGGTGCGAAGGAGGGAGTCGAACAAATCTGCTAACTGGCTGATTGTAAAGTCCGTAGCGAAGCCTTATTTTTCCATCTACTCACAAAACTACTCACACAGCGATATTGCTGCACCGATCAGTACAGCATTACAAGCCCAGCGTGCGCGAGACTCGCCCTACCACCTCATCCGGCACTGGCGGCACAATCAGCGCAAGGGGGTGAAGCCGATGCGCTCAATTCTTGCTGGATGCCTGCTGATCTTCGCCGCTTCAGCCTTGGCTACACAACCAAGAACCTTCACTGCAGGGCGTGCAGCTTATCAAGTTGGTGACTATGCAACTGCGCTTGCAGATTTTCGTGTTGCAGCTGGCAAAGGGAATCCTGCCGCGCAATTCGGCCTCGGCGTTATGTACGGCATGGGCCACGGTGTCCCGCAAGACTATGCGAAAGCGGCGAAGTGGTTTCGGCTAGCTGCGCAGCAGGGCCTTGCTGGAGCGCAATCCGCCCTCGGCAGCATGTACGACCACGGTGATGGTGTCCCGCAAGACTATGCGAAAGCGGCGAAGTGGTTTCGGCTAGCTGCGCAGCAGGGCCTTGCTGGAGCGCAGTTCCGCCTCGGCGCTATGTACATTTATGGCACAGGATTCCCGCCAAATGATGTGAAGGCAGCAATGTGGTATCAGATGGCTGCGCAGGAGGGGAATGCCTCAGCGCAGGCTGCGCTCGGCGGCATGTACGAAAGTGGCCAAGGTGTCCCGCAAGACTACGTCGAAGCATACAAATGGCTGGACTTGTCTAAAGCCTCATTCAAAGTAGGATCAGACGGCTACAAGGTGTCCGACTCCTCTATGTCCGCACTTGCAGCGAAGATGACGCCCGCCCAGGTTGCGCAAGCACAGCAAGATGCCTCGGCATGGTGGGACGCGCATCAAAAGGACTGACTCACTTTTTCGACATTGGCACGTAATCCGGCACCGCCTGCACCTGCCCAGCCCACTGCTCCATGCTGGCCGCTTGCTCAGGCGCCACGATGTACGTGCGCGCCTCAACCGTGGCGGCAATTTCCTTGGGCAACACCTTGCCCAAGAGCGCCAGATACGCCCCGGGATTCATTCGGGCCTGTTTCACCAGATAGTCAAGCCCGCCCGCCCTGTCCAAGCTCGCCCGCACCATCTCGCGCAGTTCCATCGTGACTTTGTTTCTGGCACCCGGTGGACGTCCGCGGGGCAAGGTTGACCGGTTGCCGCTCTCGTTCATATCGAAGCCTATTTTTAGACGGGCAGCGCGTTGCAGATGTTCACCAAGGGCGGCGCCCCGTTGGCTGCGTCTTTTTCGTGCCAGCGTGCCCGGCACTTGAGCCAGAAAATCGCCGCCGTGACATTCCCGCCCGTCGCGAGATTGAACAGAGCACGCGCCACCTTGGCATTGGCCGCGACGGCTCCAGTGTCCAGCTCGGTCCGGTAATGCCTGCGCAGCGTCGGCTGTGATATGCCCAGGTGCGCCGCAATCTCGTTGCTGGTGACTCCGAAGCTGGCGAGTGCTGCCACGCTGCTGCGGGTTTCAGCGGTTGGCTTATGCGGTTGGCTTGCCATGATCAGCGCCTTTTATAGGTGAAATCATAACCCAAGCGCCGCTAGCCAGCGCGTAAGGGCATATGCGATCCAGCGCAGGCGGTTCATGGCCCCGACTGCCCGGCGCATGCACGCTGCACGGCTTTGCGCTCCAGCACCTCAAAGGCGGCGCTCATCTCCGCGCGCAGTTCGGGTGCGTCCAGTTCGACTGTGCCCGCGATCAGCGCAGGCGTGCGGTCCGGCAAGAGGCTGCGCACTGCCTGCACGCGCTGAAACAGGGACAGCGACACATCCTCGCCCGCCGTCTGGCGCACCCATTCCGCCGCTTCGCGGATTCGGCCCGTGCGATGGCCTCGCGTCCGGCATGCTGGCCCGCACGTGACTGCATCCCTGCGCAGGGTGGCAAACAGTCCATGGCACACGGCGCACATACTGACGTAACGGATCGGGGTAACTGTCACGTCTTCGGCTCCGCAGTTTGCAGGTGCGCGACGCTGGGGATCGCCCAGGTGCCGCGCAAGACGCCGCGATCGTGCAGTTCGCGTGTCGCTCGGATGTTCACGAACCGGGCCAGTGCCAGCCCTTGCAGGCGCGATGCAGCTTCAGCCCCGCCGTGGGCAAGGATCGAACCCAGCAGGTCCAGCGGCAGCCCGTACCGATGCAGCACGGCCTCGACGCGCTCGGCGGCGGTCTGGGGCACTGTGGGCAGCACGGCCAGCAGCTCGGGCTTGTGTGCGCGGGCAAGCTGGATCAGGTCGGCAGGGACCGTGCCGGTCGCTGGTTTCAGCATCAGCCGGTCGCCATCACGGCGGCAGCTCACACCCTGCTGTGCGAAGGTTTCGAGGATGCGCGCGACGGCGGTCATATCGCCACCTCTCCGTCTTCCAGTCGCGCCACTTCTGCCCCAGTTACGCCAGTCGCGCCACAGAGCTGGCCCCGGAAATCTGAACAGCACGATAGGTGGAAACCCTGGTCACTGAGGCGATGATGATCGCCACACCAGGAGCAGAGCATGAGCAGACGAGCACGCCGGAATCACTCCCCGGCCTTCAAATCGAAGGTGGCCTTGGCCGCGATCCAGGGCAATCAGACGCTGGCCGAGCTGTCCAAGCACTATGACGTCCACCCGAACCAGATCACGCAATGGAAGGATCAGCTGCTGAACGGCGCGGCCAGCGTCTTCGGCAGCGCGGCACGCCCGTCCGAGCCCGCGGTCGACGTCAAGGCGCTGCACGCCAAGATCGGGGCGCTGACGCTGGAATGCGATTTTTTAGAAGGCGCGCTCACCAAGGCGGGTTTGCTGAGCGCAAAGCGATGATCGACCGCCATCACCGGTTGCCCCTGGCGCGCCAGGCGCAAGCCCTCGGCCTCAGCCGCAGCAGCGTGTATTACCTGCCGCGGCTGGTGTCGGCCGCGGACCTGGCGCTGATGCGGCGGATGGATGAACTGCACCTCGAGCATCCGTTCGCCGGCAGCCGGATGCTGCGCGATCTGCTCCACCGCGAGGGCATCGCGGTGGGCCGCAAGCACGTCGGCACACTGATGCGGCGGATGGGTCTCGAAGCGCTGTACCGCAAGCCCAACACCAGCCGGCGCCACCCGGCCCACCGCATCTACCCGTACCTGCTGCGTGGTTTGAAGGTCACCGCGCCCAACCAGGTCTGGGCGATGGACATTACCTACATTCCGATGGCGCGCGGTTTTGTCTACCTGGCCGCCGTGATCGACTGGTACAGCCGCAAGGTGCTGGCCTGGCGCGTGTCGATCTCGATGGACGCCACGTTCTGCATCGAGGCGGTGGAGGCCGCGCTGGCGCAGCACGGCACGCCGCAGATCTTCAATACCGACCAGGGCAGCCAGTTCACCAGCGAGGCCTTCACCGACCTGCTCAAGAAGCAGGGCGTCGCGATCAGCATGGACGGCAGGGGCTGCTGGCGCGACAACGTGTTCGTCGAGCGGCTGTGGAAATCGGTCAAGTACGAGGAGGTCTACCTGCGCGCCTACGACACCGTCAGCGACGCCAAGGCATCGCTCGCACGCTACTTCGCGTTCTACAACCAGCGCCGCCCGCACAGTGCGCTTGCCCGGCAGACACCGGATGAGGCCTACTTCACACCGCTGCCCTTGCCCAAGGCAGCTTGATACCGCAGGGAATCCACTTATCGAACCGGGTTCGGCTGTTCAAACAAATGGGGCCAGCTCTCACATTCTGTGGTTGGCGCAACTGGCGCGAGTGTGTGGCCTGGAATGCTCCACAAGGCGGGCAGTCGGGCGCCTTGCCGCTTGGAAATCACGCCCGCTTTTTTCATCGCGCGCTGCACCGTGCGCCACGAATAGCCGGCGTCATCGGCGGCCTTTTTTACGTCTCTGACGGTCATGGGTTCATCGGCCAAAAGCTCGCGCAGAAAGCTGGCGGCATCGGCGGCTTCGGAATGCGCGACTTTCGGCTTCTCTGGTTCACTCAATAGCGAACTTGCAGGGCCTTTCAGCGCGTTACCCCATGCGATCCGCGAGGCATGCACCCCGGGATGCTTCGGCAGCTCGAATTGCTCGAAGGCATACCGGAAGCCGTCACCATCTAGACCGATGTTCGACTTTGCGCGTGCCACCACGAGGCTGCGCGGGGCACTCGGATCGTCGGGATTCATCGGCTCGCGCACGGTGCCCAGCACCACGCGGGCGAGCGCACCAAACGCCAGGCTGCCACTCACGCGCTCCAGCGGCTCGCGGCCTTGCGTGCCCTTTGTGAAGTGCGTAATGCCCAGCAGCGCGGCGTCCAGTCGGGCCGCCAGCTCCACCAGCGGCGCTAGCCCGCGCCGCACCTCTGCGTTTTTGTGGCTGTCGCCACTGACTGCCGACACCAGCGGGTCAACAATCAGCATGGCGATGTTGTCGATTCCCGCGCAGGCTGCTGCGAGCTTCGGCACGTCGCGCGCCGGGTCGAATGCGCAGCGCTGGCCGTCCTGTAGCACGTCGCCGACGATATGCACGTGCCGCAAGTCAGCGCCGGCGGCGATCAGGCGCGGAACCAGCGTGTCGCCGGGATCATCTTCGCCGCTCCACACGATGACGCTGGCAG
>JAPTVL010000323.1 GCA_028065725.1 Betaproteobacteria bacterium | reverse complement strand
CTCGCCGTATTTCCAGGCTTCGCGCCAGTGGATGGATGACAGCCCGATCCACAGGCCGGGCGGGTGCGCCGCCGTGGAGTGGCAGCGCTGCTCCAGCGCGTGGCTGCGGCTGGCGTAGTGGTAGAGGCCGGCGTCCAGTCCCGTGACGCCGTGCGCGATCACATAGGCCTCGGTCGGGTGCAGGTTGCCGCTCGACGGGTTGCAGCGCAGCGCCCAGCGGTCCGGCCCGTATTCCTTCCAGGCGGACAGCCCGAGCGAGAGTTGCAGCAGGGCGCCTAGCGCGTCGAGCGAGAATGCGGGGGCCGCGTCCGCGCTGTCGCGAATCAGACGCCCCGCGCAAAGCGGCAGGCGGAGGGACGGGCTGCCGGCGAATGCACGGAACGGATCGGGCTGGCTGGTCCAGTCCAGCGTTTCCGGTCCGGCGGCATAACGCTCGGGCCGGTGCTTGGTGCGCTCGTGGTATTCGATGGCGACTCTAGCCCGCATTTCCCACGCCCGCCCTACTGCGGCCGCCGAATCGCTCCCCGTGGCGCGCCGTACTCCCTCGCGCCGGCTCGACGTAGAGTCGGCTACGCCTTCGCCGCCACTCAGTCCGTGCGGCGCGCCACGGCGGCGCCTCGACGCCCTCGCTACGGGCGGGCGTGGGAAATGCGGGCTAGCTCGCTCGCTGTCGTGCGGCGCGGGGCAGGGCGTGGTCGCATGCGGGCGCGGGCAGGCTTCCAGGCTGCGCGGTGAATCGCTGTTGCCGGCCACGCCGAGCCGCTGTTCGATCTGCTCGGCGTCGAATCCCACCAGTTTCCACTGCTCCGTTTCGATCAGCGGCCGCCGGATCAGCAAGGGGTTGGCCAGCATCAGGCCGATTGCCGCATCGGCCTCGATCCGGGCGGGATCGATCTCGCCCGACTTCACCTGCGGCGCGGCGCGGTTGAACCAGTCGTGCACCGGCAGGCCGGTGAAAAATTCCTGCAGCCGCTGCGCGGTCCACGGCTCGCTCAGCAGGTCGCGCACGACCAGCTCGTGGCCGGCGTCGAGCAGCAGGCGCTTCTGCCGCGCATTGTTGGCGCAGCCCGGCTTCTCGTAGAAGATCAGGGTGCTCATCGCGTCTCCTTCCTGTCTGCCTGCGCGAGCATGAGCAGGGCGTCGGTCTGTTCCTCGATGCGGGCCTTGATGTCCCGGTCCAGCTTGCGCAGCCAGTAGCCGGGAATGCCGGAAACGCCATAGGCCGCGCCGGCCAGCATGCCGGCGAGAGCGCCGTTGGTGTCGGCGTCCTCGCCGCAGTTCACCACCTCGGTCAGGCAGGACTCGAAGCTGTCGGTGCGGAAAAAATAGTGCAGCACCGTCTGCACCGTATCGACGATGTAGCCCGACGCGCGCCGGGGATAGGGCTCGAATCGGAATTCCGGGAAGTCGGCGATCAGGCGGTTCGCCTCGGCGCGGCAGTCCTTGACGCCGCCGCCGCGGACCAGCCTGCGCACCATGTTCCCGAGCGCCAGCGTCGCCGCATCCGACAGCGGGTGGTTGTGGGTGAGGTGGCATTGTTGTGGCGTCGCGCGGTTGAAGGCGGCGTCGTCGTAGAGCGTCGCCAGCGCCAGCGGCAGGTTGCGCATGCAGGCGCCGTTGCCGGCATCGGACTCGTTGGTCGGGCCTGCCAGCGTGCCTTCCACCATGTAGCGCCGGATGCCGCGGCGGCAGGTGTTGCCCACATCCAGCGGCTTCGACTTGAGCCAGCCGACGAAGGCGTCGGCCGCGGCCACGGCGTTCCAGCCGCTGCTGGCCACGATGGCCTGCCCCAGCGCCAGCGACATCTGGGTGTCGTCGGTGATCTGGCCGGGCTTGAGCTTGAGCCAGCCGCCGCCGACGATGTCGCGGTGCATGCCGTAACGATCTTGAATTTCAGCCGGCGTCATGAATTCGACGGTGGCGCCCAGGGCGTCGCCGACGGCGAAACCCAGGTAGGTGCCCAGCGCGCGTTCGTGCACCTCAGTGCGAGTCACGTTCATCCTTGAAGGCAGCGGACCGTGACCCGATCGTCACCACGCCGGTATTCGGCTTTGCAGAACGGGCGATCGCCTTTCACCGGTTAAAGCGTATGGATCGGTATGGGCGCGCGCTTGCGCCCCACCAGGCCATCCACCTTGCGGCGCGCGTCTTCCACCCGCAGCGGTTTCAGCAGCAGGCCGTCGATGCCGGCGCTCTGGCACGGCGCCACCAGGGGGTCGTCGCGGCTGTCCGCCACCAGCAGGATCTTCACGCCGGCCAGGCGCGAGCGGATGAGCGGCAGGACATCCACCCCGCGTTCGTGCACGACGTCGATGCCGAGCAGCAGCAGGTCTGGCTTCCACTCGATGCCCTTGTCGAATGCCGCTTCCAGCGTGGGCAGGTCATGGGTCTCGTTTTCGTCGTGCAGCATGAACTGCAGCGCCATGCGGGTAATGTCGTCGTTGGCCACCACGAACAGGCGTTTGTTGTCCAGGGCCTTTGCGGTCTCTACGCCAATCTGCATTGCCTTTCTCCTGAATGTCTCGTTCTACCGAACGGGGTCTCAGCAAGAAGTGTTCCGGGGCGCAAGCCACGGCGGGATGCGGCTGGACGGGGTCAAGGCCGCCGCTGTCCCTGTCGCATGTCGGACAAGGCTGCACCGAATGTATGGTTCGCAACAAACGCCGGTACTGACGGGCCACCAAGGGCGCGGCCTGGCGGCCTCAGGCGCGTGGCACGTGCGTTGCTTCGGATAGAAGGCGACCAAGCGAGGCCACCATGATTTTTACCCGCACCAGCCAATACGCCATCCAGGCGCTGATCTATCTGGCGACCCAGCCGGACGGGGAGTTGGTGCTTAGCCGCGATATTGCGCACAAGCTGGGGGTGCCGTCGCCCTACCTCGCCAAGATACTCCAGGATTTGTCCCGTGCACAGCTGCTGCATTCGTTCCGTGGCCGCAATGGGGGCTTCGGCCTGCGCAGCGGTGTCGAGCACAGCAATTTGCTCGATATCCTCTGGCTGACTGATGGCCACCACGTGGATCGAGAGTGCCTGCTCGGTCTCAAGGCCTGCAAGGACGAGACCGCCTGCCCGCTGCATCGCAAGTGGAAATCCGTCAAGAAAGAAATCCTCGCCTGCCTCGGCAACGTCACGCTGATCCATCTGGCGAAGGCGGTGCAAAGCGGCCAATACCGCTTGTCCGATCTGCCGCTGACCCTGACGCAGATCTGAAGACTTTCCCCCTTGTTTTTTTCTTTGCGCTTGTCCCCTTCATGACAGTGGTTTTTGCGTTTGTCGCGTTTGCAACAAGCGACATAAACCCGTCGAAAAGCAAAAATGTATATATTAAACAATGTGTTATAAATTTATTCCATGGGTGGCACGGTCGTTGCTGAATACCAGGCGTGCAGTAAATGTTTTGCCGGCTCCGTATCCAATAAGAAGAAGAAAAAACGTTACGCAGCAGATTTTGAGTCGGCCGAGTACGTGCTGCCAGGGCGAGTCGATTTTTAGATTTTTTAACTCAAGGAGATACACATGTCTGGAAAATTAAGGCAAATCGCTTTTTACGGTAAGGGCGGGATTGGTAAATCCACCACCTCGCAAAACACGCTGGCTGCGCTGGCGGATCTGGGGCAGAAAATCCTCATCGTCGGCTGCGACCCCAAGGCCGACTCCACCCGTCTGATTCTGCACGCCAAGGCCCAGGACACCATCCTGAGCCTGGCCGCCGAAGCCGGCAGCGTGGAAGACCTCGAGCTCGAGGACGTGATGAAGATCGGCTACAAGGACATCAAGTGCGTCGAGTCCGGCGGTCCTGAGCCCGGCGTCGGCTGTGCCGGCCGCGGCGTGATCACTTCCATCAACTTCCTGGAAGAAGAAGGCGCTTACGACGGCATCGACTACGTTTCCTACGACGTGCTCGGCGACGTGGTGTGCGGCGGTTTCGCCATGCCCATTCGCGAGAACAAGGCGCAGGAAATCTACATCGTGATGTCCGGCGAGATGATGGCCATGTACGCGGCCAACAACATTTCCAAGGGCATTCTGAAGTACGCCAACTCCGGCGGCGTGCGCCTCGGCGGCCTGGTGTGCAACGAGCGCCAGACCGACAAGGAACTGGAACTTGCCGAATCGCTGGCCGGCAAGCTGGGCACCAAGCTGATCCACTTCGTGCCGCGCGACAACGTGGTGCAGCACGCCGAACTGCGCCGGATGACCGTGCTGGAATACGCACCCGATTCCAAGCAGGCCCAGGAGTATCGCGACCTGGCCCAGAAGATCCACAACAACGCCGGCAACGGCACGATCCCGACGCCCATCACCATGGACGAACTGGAAGACATGTTGATGGAGCACGGCATCATGAAGGCGGTGGACGAGTCCGTCGTCGGCAAGACTGCCGCCGAGCTCGCGGCGGCTGCGGCTGCGTAATGGCTTCCCGTCGCCTTTGCGCCTTGCGGCGCAGGGGCGACGGGGTCCACAGAGGGAGACCTCTGCCAAGGGCATCGGCGGTTCCGCGGAACGGTGCCATTCGCAGAGTTTTCCCGGGGAACCGGGGTGCCGGTGTCCAGTGTTCACATCAAACAGGAGGGCGAAATGAGCCTCACAGTCGAAGAAGTCAAAGCAAGAAACCAGGACCTCATCAAGGAGGTGCTGGAAGTCTATCCGGACAAAACCGCCAAGCGGCGCGCCAAGCACCTGGGCACCTTCGAGGAGGGCAAGCCCGATTGCGGCGTGAAGT
>JAPTVL010000058.1 GCA_028065725.1 Betaproteobacteria bacterium | reverse complement strand
CGGTGCGCATTATCTCAATGGGTCGGAAGGCCCGGCCATGTAATTTTGCACGGTAAGAAACGGGAACACGGCCGGGATTTCGGCGATTTCGAGCGAAAATGGCCCGATCGCATTCCGGGTGCGGTATGAGAAGGCAGTTTGCTGCGTGCAATCATGGAATGCAACTGTAATTGGACGCGATGCCCTAGTCTGAGGCGGTGTATTGCACGCAGCAAACCGGGGTGCTAACGCGGGGGATGACATCGCGTGCAAGACAAGCAGCGTCAGGTGGTGCCGCTGTCGAGGCGGGCTGGATGACGTCGTTCCTCTCCAGCCTGGCGCATGACGACCTGGCGCCGGCAACCCTGCGCGGCTACCGCTACGACCTGCGCCACTTCCTCGCCTGGCGCAGCACGGTCCAGGACGCGCCGTTCACGATCGAAGGTTTGGCCGAATACGATTTGATCGCCTACCGCCAGCACATGGTCGCGGCCGGCCGCCGGCCCGCCACGGTCAACCGTCGCCTGGACGCCCTGCGCCGCCTATGCCGCTGGGCGCGCGGGACCGGCGCCTTGAGCGCTGACGCCACGAGCAATGTCCGGCCGATGCGCACCATCCGCAATCGCCAGCCGGTCGGGCTGACGGACGTCGAGAGCCACGCCCTGCTGCGCGCCGCCGGGGCGTCCTCGCACGGCCTGGCCGCCCGGAATTACGCGCTGGTGCAGCTCATGCTGCAGGCCGGGCTGCGGGTCGGCGAGGTCGCGACGCTGCACGTCGGCGACATCACCATGAACGACCGCTCGGGCAGCGTTCGCATCCGCCAGGGCAAAGGGCTCAAGGCACGCGACGTCCCGCTGAACGCGACCGCGCGACGCGCGCTCAAGCAGCATCTCGAGCACCGCCAGGCGCCGGACAGGACCCTGGCGCTGTTCGTCAGCAGCCGCGAGACGGCGATGCCGGTGCGCACCATCCAGTCCGTCATCGCCAGCATCGCCCGCCGTGCCAGGCTGAAGCGGGTTGCAGTTTCGGCGCACACGCTGCGCCACACCTTCGCGCTGGGCTACCTGCGCGACAATCCCGGCAAGCTGCTGGAACTGGCCAGCCTGCTCGGTCACGAATCTATCGACACGACGGCCATCTACACGCGACCATCGCGCGACGATCTCGCGGCCGACCTGGAGCGCTCGCATCTCAATGTCGATGGATGATCCATGGGCCACGGCGACGCCGCCTCGGCACCTGCTCATAGCCGTTGATCCGAGCGAGGACGAGCTCGCGCGGGACTGGAGCCTGTCGTCCGCGGATCTGGCCGTGATCGCCGAATGCCGCAGCGGCGATCATCGTCGCCGCTTCGCCCTGCAGCTCTGCGTCATGCGACGCCATGGCTGTTTTTTGGACGACTACCGCCGGGTGCCGGTCAAGATCGTCAACCACCTGTCCCGCCAGCTCGGCTTGGCGCCGGTGCTGTTCCTTGACCGGCCTGGCCGTGCCCAGACGGAACGAGAGCAGTCGCTGCGCATCCGCCGCTATCTCGGCATCCGCGACTTTGGCCAACAGGCTGCCATCGATCTGCGGCAATGGCTGCGTCCGCGCGCCATCGAAGGCCGTACCGCCGCCGAGCTCCTGCGGCACGCCGAAGACAAGCTGCGCGATTGGCGGGTCATGGTGCCGGCCACGAGCACGCTCGAACGGTTGGTGGGCGCCGAGGTGACGCATGCCACGACCGGTCTGTTCGATATGGTGGCGACGCGGTTGCCGCCGAGCTTGCGTGAGGCGATCGCGCTGCTGGTCGAAGTGCCGGAGGGCGACGCCCGCTCAAGCCTGTTCCGGCTCAAGGACTACCCGAAATCCGCCAACGCCGCGGTGATCAAAGGCGACATCGTTCGTCTTCATCTGATCGAGGAGCTGCTCGGCGCCGACGCCGGGCTGGACGATCTCGATCCGCGGATCGTGCGCCAGCTCGGCCAGCTCGGGCGCCGCTACGACGCCGGCGATCTCCGGCGCTTCGCCAGGCCAAAACGCGACGCGCTGGTCGCCTGCTATCTGGTTGAGGGCCGCAAGACGCTGCTCGACCAGATCGTCGAGATGAACGACCTGTTCCTGACCGCGATGAACCGCAAATCCCGCAACGCCGTCGAGAAGCGCCGCAAGACCCTGCGCCGCCGCTCCCGTGACGGTCTGCACCGCGTGCTCGGCGCGGTTGATGCGCTGGTGACGGCCGACGGCGCGCAAACCGTCGCTGCGTTCCGCGACGGGCAGAACCCACCGGCCCTGATCGAGGCGGCCATTGCCTGCAGGGCCTACGAGCGGCTGGAGGAACGCGGTCATCTCGACGCCATGCTGGCGCGCTACGGCACGCTCCGCCAGTACCTGCCGGCATTCCTCGCCCTGCCGTTCCAGGCGGCGGCCGGACAGGAGCCCCTTCTCGGCGCGGTCGAGATCCTGCGCGCGCTCGATGCCGGCACGCGCGGCGCGCTGACCAAAGACGATCCGTACGGCTTCGTGCAGGCCGATTGGCGGCCCCATCTCATCACGGATGGCAAGCTGGACCGCGCCATCTGGGAAATCTCGCTCGCCTTCGCGGTTCGCGACGCTCTGCGCGCCGGCAGTCTGTTCTTGGCGCAAAGCCGCGACCACGTCTCATTCTGGAACTTGGTCTATGACGACCGGAATTGGCAGCAAGCCCGTGAACAGGCCTACGGGCGTCTCGATCTGCCGCTCGACGGACAAGCGTTCCTGGCCCGGCTGACTGCCGAATTCGACCGCGTGGCACGCGCCGCCGAAGGCGGCATGCCCGGCAACCGCTTCGCCGAAATCCGCGATGGCCGGCTGAAGCTCAAACGGCGCGATGCCATGGCGGTCTCGCGCGCGCTGCACGAACTACGCGCCACTATCAACGCCAGCCTGCCGCGCGTGCGCATCGAAGACCTGCTGCAGGATGTCGACGAATGGTGCGGCTTCACCGGCGCCTTCCAGCCACTCGGCGGTTACGAGCCGCGCGGCGCCAATCCGCACCGCTCGCTGCTGGCCACCCTGATCGCGCACGGCACCAATCTCGGCCTCGCCGCGATGAGCCAGAGTGTCGACAGCCTCACCGCCGAGGCGCTGCAGGACACCAGCCGTTGGTTCTTGCGCGACGCCACGCTCAAGGCGGCCAACACCATTCTGGTCAATCATCATCACGGTCTGAAACTCAGCGCGATCTGGGGCGACGGAAGCCGCTCCTCCTCGGATGGCCAGCGCTTCGCGGTGGAACGCGACAGCCTGCTTGGCAGCGTCTATCCGCGCTATTTCGGCTACTACGACCGCGCGCTTCAGCTCTATACGCACACCTCCGACCAGCACAGCGTCTATGCCACCCAGGCGATCTCGTGCGCCCCGCGCGAGGCCGGCTACGTGCTCGGCGGCATTCTCGACAACGACACCGCCCTGGCAATCCGTGAGCACACCTCCGATACTCACGGCTTCACCGAGCACCTGTTCGGACTTTGCGCGCTCCTCGGCATCGCCTTCCTGCCGCGGCTGAAAGACCTGCCCGACCAGGTGCTCAGCCGCATCGATCGCGACGCCGATTACGGAGTGCTGCAGCCGTTACTGCGCGGCCGCATCAACGTCGACCTCATCCTGGAGCAGTGGGACCAGCTCGTGCGCCTCACCGCGTCGCTGAAGGACCGGCTGACCCCGGCCCACGTCGTCATGCAGCGCCTGGCCAATGCCAACGCGTCGGATCGTCTCGCCGGAGCCCTCACCCAGCTCGGGCGCCTAATGAAGACGCTGCACATCCTGCGATACATCCAGGAAGAGCCGCTGCGCGACGCCATCCAGCTGCAGCTCAACCGTGGCGAGTTCCGCCATATCCTCGCCAAAGCGCTGTTCTTCGCCAACCAGGGCAGCTTCCGCTCCGGTGACTACGAAGAGGTGATGAATAAAGCCAGCTGTCTCAGCCTGCTCTCCAACGCGGTCCTGGTCTGGAACACCGTCCACATCGCCCGCATTGTCGACCAACTCCGCGCCGCCGGCCACGAGGTGAAGGACGAGGACCTGGCCCGCGTGTCACCGCTCGCGCACGCCCACGTCATCCCTAACGGCAGCTACTTCCAGTCCCCACGCCGACGCGCCGAAGCGGCGCCCGAACCCGCCATGGCCTGAGCCAAAGGAGCTATCATGCCGCACTCCGACCCAGTGAACTGGCAGCCGATCAGCGAAATGCCGCTGATCGCGAGCATGATCGACGGCGCCCTGGATGACACGCGCATACATCTCGAGACGCTGACCCGGGCTCGGACGCGCCCGCATGTGCTCGACGACGCCACCATCGACCGGAGCAAGCAGGTTCACGCCGAGCAACTGGAATTCGTGGACATCTACGCACGGCAGATCAACCGCTGGCGAACTGCAAGACCCTCAGCAGACCAGACGCGGGAACTGAACCGGATGGACGGCCAAAACCAGCAACTCCGCACCGTGACCGAGGCCGTCCTCGCGTTGGCAGATGAACTGCGCAAGGGCAGCATCGACCGCATCATGGGCATGAGTGACATCGAACTCGGCCTTCAGGCCCTCCTCGGCAGAGGGTCGGCAAGCCTCCGCTAACCCGCCCCTCAACATTGCGTCCAATACCGCTACCGTGCAAAATTACACCGTTGGGCCTTCCGCCCCTACGAGCGCGTCACCATCGACACCACCGTGCAGCCGAAGGCGGTTTCCCATCCGACAGACAGCAAGCTGCTGCAGCGAGGAATCGAAACGCTGGCCCGGATGGCGCGCAAGTAC
>JAPTVL010000257.1 GCA_028065725.1 Betaproteobacteria bacterium | reverse complement strand
GCCGGGCAGAGCGCCGCATCGTCAGCCTGGTGCTCAGCGAAGCGGTTTCCCCCCTGCAACTTCAGTATCTCAATCGCCTGTCCGACCTCCTGTTCGTGCTGGCGCGCGCGCTCAATCAGGGCAACGAACCTGAGCAGTGGAAGAAGGACAGTCGCTAGTTGTCCGTCTTCAGCCGTTGATCCGAAGCAAAACTGCCCGCCCGTCCGCCGCAGAGCAAGGGCAGGCGCATTCGTTTCGGATCAGGATCCCGCCTTTCTCAGGCGGCGATAGAGCGTGTTGCGGCTGATGCCAAGGCGGCGCGCGGCTTCCGACAGGTTGCCGCGGCTGACCTCGATCGCGCGCGTGATTGCGGCCTCAGACAGGCGCTTCAGATTGTCGGTGCGCGGCAACTGCATGAGCCCGGCCTCGGGCGGAGGCCCTCGCCGCCGCAGTTCATCGGCCATGTCATCGGGCAAGTGCCTCCAGGAGATGCATGTTTCGTGCTCATCGAGCAAGGCGCAGGCAGTGTGCAGGACATTGGAAAGCTGGCGCAGGTTGCCGGGCCAGGAATACGCATTGATTGCGGCGGCAATCCCGGCATCCAGGCCGATCGAACGATCTGGCGCGATCCGGGCGAGCATGCGCGCGACCAGCGCGGAAAAGTCGGCGCGTTCACGCAGGGGCGGCAGCATGAGCGTCAGGCCGTTGATGCGGTAATAGAGGTCGGCCCGAAAACGGCCGGCCGCCATTTCGGCCTTCAAGTCCTGGTGCGTCGCGCAGATCAGCGTGAAGTCGACGGGAATCGGCTGATGCCCTCCCACCGGCACGACCTCCTTCTCCTGCAACACCCGCAGCAGCTTCGCCTGCTGGGCCAGCGGCATGTCGCCGATCTCGTCGAGAAACAGCGTGCCGCCATGGGCGGCGCGGATGCGACCGAGACAGCCTTCCTTGCGCGCGCCGGTAAACGCGCCTGGGGCATGGCCGAACAATTCGGACTCGATGAGGTTTTCCGGAAGGGTCGCGCAATTGACGGCGACGAAGGGCTTGTCGCGCCGCGGGCCGGAGGCATGGCAGGCCTGCGCGAAGTATTCCTTGCCGACCCCCGACTCGCCTTGCAGCAGGAGCGCGATGGGTTTCCCGATCACGCGCCTGGCCTTGTCGATGGTGGCGCGAATACGCGCATCCCCGGTGTCGAGCGCAGCCAGCGCATCGGCCTCGGGTACCGCATGGCCGAAAGACGGGAAGACCCGGTGCGCCGCACGCCCCGGTTCGACACGCACATGCAGGCGGCTGCCATCCAGCCTCGCCGTCCGCATGGCTTCCCTGCCGTGGCGCCGCCCCCATTCCACGAGATCGGTCAGGCGCGTCTGCAATACGCGGTGAATCGGCATGGCGCCCAGGTCCTTCGAGCAAAGGCCCAGCAGCGCCAGCCCGGCGGGGTTGGCGCCAACCATGCAGCCGTCGTCAGACAGCACGACGACGCCTTCTGCGACGGTGCCGATGCCCTCGGCAAGCGGGTGGAAGCGCAAGCGCAAGGCGTCGCCATGGCGGGCGTCGAACAGGCGGTTTTCGATCATCTGGGCCGCAGCGCGCACCAGACCGAAAGTGTGAGGATGGCGGCCGCGCTGATCGCCGGAGATGTCGAGCACGCCGAGAAAACGGCCATCCGGGGCACTCACCGTGGCGGCAGCGCAGGTCAGAAAAGCATTGCGATCGAGATAATGCTCGGCGCCATGCACGACCACCGGGCCGCCTTCCGCCAGCGCCGTGCCGATGGCGTTGGTGCCGCGATGACGCTCCGCCCAGGAGGCGCCCGGCGCCAGCGCCACGCGTTCGGCGCGGCCGACGAAATCGACATCGCCAAGCGTCTGCAGCACCACGCCGCGATCGTCGGCGAGGATCACCATGCTGCCGGAGTCGCGTGTCTGCTGATGCAGATATTCCATGACCGGGCGGGCATGCGCCACCAGTTCGCGCTGCCGGTCGATGGCGCGCAGCACGGCATGGGCGTCGAATTGCGGCACCTCGGGCAAGGGGCCGATGGGCGCGAGGCCGGCATTCAGGCATCTTTGCCAGGAACGCGCAACCGTGGAACCTACCTGCTCGGGTGGCGGCAATTCGCCGCGTTCGACCAATAACTTGCGTGCGTGGCGCAAGGCCGCGCCCGGTAGAGGGGTCAGCATTTTCTCTCCTTCGGATCGGCTGGGTTTTGCTGCGCGTCTTAAAGGTGTCGATACCTTACGCAGCAAGGCTGGCATGCGCAAGCCCGGACCATCGCCAATGGCTGTATCAAAGCATGACAGTGTCACCCAATGCAACGTTGCACCGGCAGATTGCCGGCGCTGCCCTGGCCATGAAAATCGTTTTTATTCATGCAGTTGCAAAAAAATACAGGGTTGGCACAGGCCTTGCTGCAAGAGAGCAGTCCGGCTGTCGGCCGGCCAAATCAATCACATGACCACTGGAGGACAGTTTGGTGATTTACTCCGCACCCGGCGCACCCGGCGCCAATATCCATTACAAACCCAAGTACGACAACTACATCGGAGGCAAATGGACCCCGCCCGTCAAGGGCCAATACTTCGATGTCATTACTCCGATCACTGGCAAGGTCTATACGCAGGCCGCCCGCTCCGGCGCCGAGGATATCGAGCTGGCCCTCGACGCCGCCCATGCCGCCAGGGATGCCTGGGCCAGGACCTCGCCCGCCGAGCGCGCCAACATCCTGCTCAAGATCGCCGACCGCATCGAGGCCAATCTCGAACTGCTCGCCTATGCCGAGACGGTGGACAACGGCAAGCCGATGCGCGAGACGCTCAACGCCGACCTCCCCCTGTCGGCCGACCACTTCCGCTACTTCGCCGGCTGCGTGCGCGCCCAGGAAGGCGGCATCAGCGAGATCGACCACACCACCGTCGCCTACCATTTCCACGAACCGCTCGGCGTCGTCGGCCAGATCATTCCCTGGAACTTCCCGCTGCTGATGGCGGCCTGGAAACTCGCCCCCGCGCTCGGCGCCGGCAACTGCGTGGTGCTGAAGCCGGCCGAATCGACGCCGATCTCGATCCTGATCCTCGTCGAACTGATCGCCGACCTGCTGCCGCCGGGCGTGCTCAACATCGTCAACGGCTACGGCCGCGAGGCCGGCATGCCGCTCGCGACCAGCAAGCGCATCAACAAAATCGCCTTCACCGGCTCGACCACCACCGGCCGCATCATCGCCCAGGCCGCCGCCAACAACCTGATCCCCGCCACGCTGGAGCTCGGCGGCAAGTCGCCCAACATCTTCTTCGAGGATGTCATGGACAAGGACGACGGCTTCCTCGACAAGGCCATCGAGGGCCTCGTGCTGTTCGCCTTCAACCAGGGCGAGGTGTGCACCTGCCCGAGCCGCGCGCTGATCCAGGAGTCGATCTACGACAAGTTCATGCAGCGCTGCCTCGAGCGCATCGCCGCCATCAAGCAGGGCGACCCGCTCGACACCGAAACGATGATCGGCGCGCAGGCCTCGAAAGAACAGCTCGCCAAGATCGCCTCCTACCTCGACCTCGGCCGCCAGGAAGGCGCCGAAGTGCTGATCGGCGGCGCGCAGGCGAAGATGGGCGGCGATCTCGCCGGCGGCTACTACGTGCAGCCCACCGTCTTCAAGGGGCATAACGGAATGCGCATCTTCCAGGAGGAAATCTTCGGCCCGGTGCTCGCCGTGACCACCTTCAAGGATGAAGCCGAGGCGCTGGCCATCGCCAACGACACGCTCTACGGTCTCGGCGCCGGCGTCTGGACCCGCAACGGCAACGTCGCCTACCGCATGGGGCGCGCCATCCAGGCCGGCCGCGTGTGGACCAACTGCTACCATGCCTATCCGGCCCATGCGGCCTTCGGCGGCTACAAGGAATCCGGCATCGGGCGCGAGACCCACAAGGTCATGCTCGACCATTACCAGCAGACCAAGAACCTGCTGGTCAGCTACGCCGAACAGAAGCTCGGCTTCTTCTGATCCCTCCTCCGCCGCAGCGCGGGTTCAGGGGCGGGGCCGAACGGCCCGCCCCTGCTTTTTTCTCAAGGAGACGGGCATGGTCGAAAAAGTCGTCGCCACGCCGGCGGCCCTCGAGCTGATCGAATTCCTCAAGCAGAAACACGGCGGCGAGCTGATGTTTCACCAGTCGGGCGGCTGCTGCGACAACAGCGCGGCCAACTGCCTGCTGCCGGGCGAAATCCTCATCGGGCCCGGCGACGTATATCTCGGCGACATCGGCGGCTGCCCGTTCTACATCGGCAAGATGCAGTACGAAACCTGGAAGCACACCCAGCTCATCATCGACGTCATCGAAGGCACGGGCGGCACCTTCTCGCTCGAAGGGCCGGAAGGCAAGGCCTTCCACACGCGCTCCCGCGTGTTCAGCGCCGAGGAACTGGAGGAGCTGGAACGGGAATCACGAACGCCCAAACAAGCTTGAAGCGCCTTTCCCGCCATAAAAGCGCGTGCCGAAAACCGGCGGCTGTTACTGAATCGACTTCAGGATCAGCGGCACCAGCGGCTCGGGCAGCCCGATCTTGCCGGCCAGCGCGAACTCGCGCGCCTCTTTCGACATCTTCTGCCAGGTCTTGCGGATGATGCCGATCCACTTTTCCTCGTCGTATTCCGGATGCCGGGCGGCGAAGTCCAGCATGTAGTGCTCGATGAAGACGAGGTCGACCACGTCTTCCAGCAGCTGGGTTTCGGGATTGACCTTGAGGCCCTTCTTGCCGACGGCCGACTGCACGCGGGCGATGG
>JAPTVL010000246.1 GCA_028065725.1 Betaproteobacteria bacterium | reverse complement strand
TGAGCCTGTGCGCGACGCGGCACTCGCGCGGGAAGCGCGGGCCGAATCCACCGCCCAGACCGCCCGGGCAGCGGTCCACAAGGCCCTCGCGCACATCACCGAGCGCGAATCAGCATTCCGCGCGAAAGACCTTTTCTCAGCCGCCGCGACATTCTCCGAAGGCCGGGCCGATCAAGCCGCGATTGAAAAGGAGATCGAGGCCCGTACCGGCGCGGGCCAGATCATCACGCGGGAAGACGGCAAACTGACCACCGCCGAGATGGTCAACGCCGAGCAATGGATGGCCGACCGGATCGAGGCCGGCAAGGGCGAGCACGTCAGCGTGATGAGCAAGCGGGAATTCACCGCTGCGCTGGCCGATTTCGAGGCGCGCAAGGGCTTCGAGCTGACCCCGGACCAGCGGGCTGCCGCAGCGATGATCCTGACCGCTGGCGACACATTCCAAGGCGTGCAGGGTCTCGCCGGCACCGGCAAGACCACGATGCTTGAATTCGTGCGGGATGCCGCTGAGGCCAAGAGCTGGAAGGTTGTTGGGTTTTCGAACGGCAGTGAGCAGGCCGCCAAGATGGAGCAGGAATCCGGCATCGCCAGCACGACGACAGCCCGGCATCTGATCGATGAGGGCCGAGCTGGGCGGGACGCCGATCTTGCCCGCCGTGCGCTCGAAACCCACGATCTGGTCGGCGGCAAAGCCGATCTCAAGAGCATCCAGAGACAGGCCGGCACGCAGGTTGAATTCGATTCACAGGGGCGTCGTTACCTGGTGACCGCCACCGGCGAGGTGTACGCCGCCAGCCTGTACAAGCCAGCCAGCCGCGAGCTGGAATCCGCGAACCTGAATCACTTGGGCCTGACCGCGACGAAGTACGTCCTGACCGACGATGGACAGGTGTTCAAGCAAGGCGGCACGGTCGGCAGCGAGGCCGCCGCAGCGGCGCACCGGCAAATCTCTGAGCTGCTGGGCCACACGGCTGGCCGCGTTGCAGGCGTAGCACTGAAGGATGCGGAGAACTGGCGTCCGGCGAGCATCGCCGAGACGCTGGCCGTGCGCGGCGAACTGGCCGTGCGCAACATGCGCGCACTGAGCCAGGAGGTCGAAGCACTGCGCGCCCTGGCCGAGCGGGGCGGCCAGGTGCGCGAGCTGCGCATCATGGACGAAGCGAGCCAATCAGGCCAGCGCGAGTTCAACCGGGTGATTGAAGCAGCCGAAGCCGCTGGCGCGAGGGTCGTTTTTCTCGGAGACAAGCTCCAGCATCAAGGCGTGGAAGCTGGCCGGGCGTTCGAGAAAGCGCAAGCCGTCCTGCCCCTGAACGAGCTGGGCCGCGGGGCGATCCGCCGCCAGACAACCGAGCACATGAAAACCGCCGTGTCCCAGATCCTGGACCGCCGGCACGGCCAGGCGCTGCGCGGTCTGGAAACCCGCGAGGAAACTCCGGCGCAAGACGCCATCCGCGCCAAATATGAAGGCCGTGCTCTCACTCCCAAAGAGCAGCAGACGATGCGCGAGCAATTGCGCGACGCAGCGAAGCAAGACAACAAGGCTGTGATTCAGGCGCTCGCGAAAGACTATGCAGGCATGACCCCGCAGGAGCGCCGCGAAACCCTGGTCCTCACCTCGACCAACGCGGACCGCGAGGCCATCAATGCTGCGATCCGTGACCAGCTCAAGGCGCGTGGCGATCTGGCCAACGGCAAAACCATCCAGACCCTGGACAAGCTCGACCGCAGCGAGGCGCAGACCCGGCAAGCGGCGAGTTACCAGAAAGGCGAGATCGTCAAATTCGGCGCCAACTACAAGAGCCTGGACGTTCGCAAGGGCGAGACCGGGACAGTCGTTCGCACCGACGCCCGTCACAACACCGTGGCGCTGCGCATGGAAGACGGGCGCGAAGTCATCGCGCGGGCCGACAAGGCCAGGATGCAGAGTTACCAGGCCGCGCCGCGCGAGTTCTCCCCAGGAGACCGTGTGCGCTTCACAGAAAACCAGCAGAACGAGCGCGTGAGCTACCGCAACGGCCAGGTCGGCACGGTCGAAAAGATCGACGGCGACCGCATGGCCGTGCGGCTGGACAACGGCAAGCAGATCGAGGTCGACACCAAGGCGTACCGCACGATCGAGCACGCCTATTCCACCACCAGCCACGCCGCGCAAGGTCAGACGGTCAAGCAGGTTTTCATCCACCACAACACCGAAGCTGGGCGGCACGGCGACCGCGAAACCTACGTCAACATCACCCGAGCGCGGGAAGACGCCCGCGTTTACACCCAGGACGCGGCCAAGGCTGAGCGCCAGGCCGGCGTCGAACTCCAGAAGGAAGAAGCCATGATCTCCAAAAAACAACCCCACGACCATCAAACCGACCTCGACGCCGCCCGCCAGGCGAGCGAGCGCGAGGCCATCGAAGACCGCCGGGATCAGGACACCGAGCGCCGCACCGGCGAGCGCGAAGCGCAGGCCCGGCAAGCCGAGCAGACGAAGCCCGAAGCCGAGCACAGCCACAGCAAGGCCACCGAGCAAAACCCCGAGCACATCATCGATACGCCCGAGCAGGAGCGCGAGCGCGATGAGGACGGCCCCGATTTGGAGAACGACTACGAGCTGGAGCGCTGAAGATTTCGCACCTGCGGGATGGTGAGTGCGGGGGCCGCCCCGCATCCATCCAGGAGCACGACATGAAACGCAAACCTCTATCAATGCCGCTCGCCTACGCGACCATCGGCCCACGGCCACAGCCCGGCGGGCCTCGCACGGCCTTGCAGGAACTCTATGCAGAGCAGTGCGAGCAAGAGCGCCGGGAGATCGAGCGGCGCGCAGCGCAGGACTTGCGCCAGTTTCTCATCCGCATCATCGCCCGCATCCGGGCGGAAAGGAGCAGCAAATGAAGCAATTCATCCAATCCCTGCGCGGCCCCATGTCCTGGGCAGCGCTCGGGGGACTCGCGCTTGGCGCTGGGGTAACACAGACCATCGAAGGCGCTCTGTGGGGCGTCCTGGTCGGTGCCGGGTCTGTAGTGGCCATCACCCTGATTCGCAACCGCGTTCGCGCTGGCCGCCCGGAGTAATCCATGCACCTCGACATTACCCACATGATCGTGTCCAGCCTGATTCACGGCTTGGTCTATGCGGCTGTTTTCAAGGCGTTCCATCATCTGAGCGTCGCCGGCGCGGCCATCGTGGCCGCCGCTGGCATCGGCCTGATTTGGTTGGTTTCCATCCTGACCCGCCGGCGCTGATTCGATACCAGATCGTCCGCGTGACGCAATACAGCCCAGCCTTCGCGCCGGGCTTTTTCATTTCTGCTTCATCGCAAATACAGAAATCAGTAAACCCGCCCGTGGACAAGTGACGCGCAAGCCAAGGAATTGCTCACTTGCCCACCGGCCACCCATCGCGTCGATTTCGCACCCGTGTGTCTGCATGCAAGACCAACTCTCAGGAGTCCTTGCATGCACCCCTTCAAACCCCTCGCCACGAGCCTGCTGCTGGCCGTCAACCTGACCACCGCCGACGCCGCAGACGCCTCACCCTGGTCGCTCGACATCAACACGACGAGCATCCACACAGAAGCCTGGGCCCGCCGCCAGCTCAACCAGGACAACCCTGGCCTGGGCATCGAGCGCCAGTTCAACAAGGACTGGAGCGCGGCGGGCGGTTTCTATCGCAACAGCTACCGCCGCGAGACGGCTTATGCACTCGCGCTATGGACGCCGCTGCACTGTGACCTTCCCGCCGGCCTGGCGGCCAGCGCGGGCCTCGCCGCAGGTCTCGTGAGCGGCTATCGCCGCTCTGAGGTGCCTACCGCACCGCTCGCCGCCGGCGCAGTGCTGCGCCTACGCACGGCTCACGGGTTCGGCATCAATCTGCTGGCGGTTCCGAATACCCAATCGGGGTCCGGGTTCATCGGCATCCAGCTCGTCGCCCCGCTCTGAATTTCGCACCCGCATGAATAGCAACAGCGGGGACGTGTTGTCCCCGCACAACCTCAAGAAGGAACATCCATGAAAAACCACATCAACACCATCCTTGCCGCAGCTCTGCTCGCTCTCTCTGCAGGCGCAGCCCAGGCCGCGCAGATCGATGTGTCCGCCGGCACGGCCGTCGAACACATCGGCGCAGGCATCGGCGATCAAACTCTGCTGACCCTGCGGGCCTCGGCCTACGCCACCGATCCCGCGTGGTTGCCCTTGGCTTTGCACGCAGACCTCGATCAGGGCCTGCAATCCGGCGGCTTGCAGCGGCAATCGATCGGCGTGGGCCTGTACCACATCGCTGGGCCGTGGAACGTCTGGAGGCTCGAAGCCGGGGCAGAGGCCGGACGCACGCGGGATGAGGGCTACACCTCCAACCACTGGGCGGGCGTGCTGCACGCCCGCCGCCAGGTCACTGCGGCAGTGGCACTGGACAGCACCCTGAAATATGGCCGCTCCACCGGTCTGCTGGGCGGCACCTATGCCGCCGCGGGCTTCGGCGTGCAGCTTGGGCAGATCGACGGCGGCACGGTGCGGGTGAACTACCAGCACATCCACGATGGCGCTCTGCCCAGCCAGGACGTGCTGGGCCTGAGCTATGGCCTGAGTTTCTGATCAATCTACTGCAAATCCCCAGCAAGGAAAAACCATGAACACCATGCAACACCTGAAACTCACTTCTCTATCCATCGCCTGCGCCGCATTGCTGACGCTTGGCGGCTGCGCCACCAATCCGATGACCGGTACGGGCGTGCCGCAGGCATCTGCCAACGGCTACACCGTCTCGGGC
>JAPTVL010000279.1 GCA_028065725.1 Betaproteobacteria bacterium | reverse complement strand
CAAACTGATTTAGCCCAGGTGATCCGACTGGCGCTCGCGGAGCAAACCGAGGACGTTCGGCTGTTCGTGGCTAGGCTCGTGCGCAAGTACCGCAACACTGATCCGGAGCTGGCTGAGCAGATGGATCTCTACTTGCGTGCGAAGAAGATGCCTCGAACGAGCGCGTCCATGCGCAAGACCGCACAGCCGGCGGTGCCCGAACAGGTATTGCCGGTCGACGACGAGTCGAGGCTTTCGCTACTGAAGGTCTTCAAGGACACGCTGGATCGGGAACAGCCGTTGTTGTCCGTAGACCTTGACGAGACGTTGAGCCAATTGATTCAGGAACGACGTCAGACAGAGCGCCTAGCGTCGATGGGACTGAGCCCGACGCGTTCCGCGATCTTCGTAGGGCCACCAGGTGTTGGTAAGACGTTGACCGCGCGCTGGCTCGCTGCACAACTCGGAGTGCCGTTGTATGTGCTCGACCTGGCGGCGGTTATGAGTAGCCTGCTCGGTCGCAGCGGGAGCAATCTGCGCGCTGCGCTCGATTTCGCGAAACGCACTCCCTGCGTGCTGCTGCTGGATGAAATCGATGCCATCGCCAAGCGCCGTAGTGACGATACCGATGTGGGCGAATTGAAGCGCCTAGTTACCGTCATCATGCAGGAAGTTGATGAGTGGCCGGCCACTGGCCTGCTGCTTGCCGCGACCAACCATCCGGAACTGATTGATCCCGCGATGTGGCGCCGGTTCGATCTGGTAATCGATTTCAAAGCGCCGGAGATGCCGGCCGTCAAGGCGGCGATCAAGCGCTTTCTGGGTCCGGACTATGCGCTGTTCGGTCGCTGGATTGACATCCTGACCTTAGCCTTCAACGGCGAGTCGTTCAGCGACATCGAGCGAGAGCTTCAGCGTTTCCGGCGTGCGGTAGCGCTGGGCACCACCTCCGATGCCGACTTGATCGAAGAGTTTATCAAATCGCGTGCGCTGGTCCTGGAGCATCAGCCGCGTATCGATCTGGCGGTGCTGCTGGCCAAACAAACCCGGCTGTCGCAGCACACCATCTCTGACATCACCGGAGTGAGCCGCGACACCATCCGAAAATACACAAACGAGCAACCGTCCGCAGCAAAAAAACCTCGAAAAGGAAACCTGACGCATGAGTCAAACTAATTTTCTGATCGGGCGCGGCGAGCTGCTGACAAACGACATCAAGGGACCGAAGCGCAAACCGGGCAAGGCCGAGGTGTATACCTTTCAAGAGGCTGCGCGACGACTGACGCCCCAATTCTTGGAGACGGCCGCAGCACTCGACACTTTGCCATCGGATGCCTGCCCTGGCGACTTCGGCGTCGCCCGCCTGACGATGAATCCCAGCTATATTGCCCGGTCGTTCTTTCCGGTGGCGATGCTGCGCACCGTTGGTCTGGAGTCAGTAGGCAGCCGCACCGTCAAGGTGATGCCCGATGGCTGGACCAAGAAGGGGACACCGCAGGAATGCACGACGACCGAACTATTCGTCGCCGGCAAGCGTCAGGCATTCCGTAATCTCAATGGCTGGACCCAGCAGGTCGAACCCGAATCCGACGAGGCGCTGGACTTGGCGCACATCGAGAGGTTTTCAGCATTCGCCCCCGAGCAACGCATTGCCACCTATGGCGGCAAGAAGGATCGGTTTTTTGAAGTAGGCATCCATCTGCTGCCTGATGAAAACCGTCTGTTCGTTCAGCGGGCTTTTGCGAAATATGCCAAGGGCGTGGAGGTCAAGGTCCACAGCGATCTCGGCTTCACGGCGGGTAATCTGTGGTTCGTACCGGTCGAGGGGAAACACAGCAACATCGAGCGGCTTGCCGAGTTCGTGTTCGTGCGTGTCATCCGACCGATGCCCAAGCTGCGCGGCATGCGGCCCGTACCGCGGGCGGGGGGAGTCTCGGTTGGTTGCAGCTTGCCGGCCGAACAGCCGCTATCGGCAGAACCCAAGGTTGCCATCCTCGACGGCGGCTTGCCAAAGCATCATGCGATCGGTCCATGGCTGCGTTCGTATCGTGTGCTTGACGAAGATGCGGCTGATGATCCCGAAGGTCTGGAGCATGGTCTGGCGGTCACCTCGGCATTCCTGTTCGGTCCGATCCAGCCGAATGGTGCCGCCGACCGTCCATTTGCCTACGTCGATCACCTGCGAGTGCTCGACAAAGACGCCGATACCGAAGACCCGCTGGAGCTATACCGTACGCTGGGCTTTGTCGAAGAAGTCTTGCTGTCGCGCCAGTACCAATTTATTAATCTCAGTCTTGGGCCGGATTTGCCCATTGAGGATACCGACGTTCATGCCTGGACCTCGGTCATCGACGACCTGTTGAGCGATGGCGATACCTTGATGACGGTGGCAATCGGCAACAACGGGGAGATGGACCGGCTCTCTGGCAATGCCCGGGTGCAAGTTCCTTCGGATTGCGTCAACGCGCTGGCAGTCGGCGCGGCCAACGATATCGAAGCAAGCTGGGCGAGAGCACCTTACAGCGCGGTTGGCCCCGGCCGCAGCCCTGGCGTTGTCAAGCCGGACCTCATGGCCTTCGGCGGCGATGCCACCAAGTATTTTCACGTTCTGTCGCCGAGCAAGAAGCCTGTGCTCGCGCCGCAGTTGGGCACCAGTTTCGCGTCCCCTTACCTGCTGCGCAGCGCAGTCGGCATTCGAGCCATCCTGGGCGCGGAGTTAACACCGCTGGCGATCAAGGCGTTGCTGGTCCATGCCGCTGACCCTTCGACACACGACAAGCTGGAGGTGGGTTGGGGCAAGGTGCCCGAAGACCTAATGAGCATCATCACCTGTCCGGCAGGAGTGGCGCGTGTCGTTTACCAAGGCGAGCTGAAACCCGGCAAATACCTTCGCGCCACGCTGCCGCTGCCCGCCGGTGGCCTGAGCGGAAACATCCAGCTCACGGCGACGTTTTGCTATGCCTCGCCCACCGATCCGCAGGATGCGGCTGCCTATACGCGCGCTGGACTGGAGACCGTGTTCCGGCCCAATGACGAGAAGATCAAGGACGGCAAGGCAAACGCTGATACGAAAGGTTTCTTCGATATGAAGAAGTACGCGACTGAGGAGGAACGCCGCTCCGACATGGGTAAGTGGGAAACCGTGTTGCATGGCTCTAAGCGCATGCGCGGTAGCAGCCTCAACAACCCGGTTTTCGATATTCACTACAACGCCCGCGAAGCAGGTGGTCGGGCAACTGGTGCCGAGAAAATTCGCTACGCGCTGATCATCACGGTCGAAGCGCCGAAACACGCGGACCTCTACAACGACATCTTGCGTGCCTACGCGAAAACGCTGGTGCCGATCCAGCCGCAAGTGTCACTGCCGATCCGCATTCGGTAGAGCGGTGGGCACGATCTTGAACCCTTCATATCGATTGAGCTACCTGTAACGGAGGCAACGAATGCCGGAACCCCTTAAACGGAAAAAGAAGGACGGTACCTCGTATGAGCGTCCTCCCGAGATTGAAGCGTGGCTCAAGAGGCTGGAGACGGTTGAGGTCGCAGAGCGGCTTCGACAATTCGCGACGCTGTCCAGGAAGAGCCTTGGCCATGTGCCGTCAGAGGCACTGGTCTACTTTCTGCGAAGAGCCTGGGCAGATGGAATGCAAGGAGACTTTGAAAAGATATTCCGCATTCTTATGAAACGGATCGAGCAGTCGCTGTGCTCAGTTATCTCTGATTCACGTATGGCTGGTGCCCGAGGCATCCGGGAGGAGATCATGGATCGATTCGCGGAACGAATCGCCAAAGACTGCAAAGGGCGCACTGGTCTACTGGATTTCTATGAAATCCGCTTCGACAAGGCATTCGCGGCTTTCCGCACGTCCGCTCTGCGCCAGATTGGGCCGTCGGTAGTGGACACGGTGCCATTGGGCACGGATGAGGACGACGGCTTGGAGATTTCAGCCGAGGTGGAGGCCGCTGCTGCGGACTTTCTAGGTGGCGATCCCGAAAAACTTGATGATCCGGCTTTCCGGTTGGAGCTGACCGCCGCGATTGACTGCCTGCCAGATGATCAAAAGCAGGTCGTCGGGCTATTAATGCAAGGTTTTCAGATTGATTCCAAGGATAAAAACGTTATGACCATTGCACGCATCCTGCAGTGCGACGAAAGGACGGTTCGCAACCGCCGCGATCGCGCCTGCAAGGCGCTCAAGGCCATTCTTCAAAAGGAGAATGCATAATGACTGCTGAACAACACTCAAGACCCAGTGAGGAAGAGGTTCTTCTGGCCTTTTCCGTCGAGCCGACACATGACCGCAAAACGTTGGAGCAATACCTAAGAGAGTACCCGGAGCATGCGAAGGCACTCGTCGCCTGCTCAATTGAATTGATGGTGGATGCAACGCGCGGCGACGAGATCGAGGTGACCTTGGAAGGCACCGTCGATCGGGCTTGGCAGCGGTTTCAATCCGCCGTTAGCCATCCTGAGGATGTGTCAGTCATAAACCCGTTTGCCACGCTCAATCCAACCGCTTTCAAATCACTGGCTAAAAAACTCGACATCAACAATCTGCTGCTGATACGTCTGCGCGATCGCAGTATCGTCGCGGCGACGATACCGCGACGCTTCGTTCTGAGACTCGCAACCGAATTGGGCGCGACGGCAGAGGCCGTCATGGACTACCTGCGGAGTCCACCGGCCATGGTTTCCGGCCACAGCTTCCGGTCATCTATAAAGCCGGCGGTTACCGAGCAGATTTCTTTTGAAAAGGCAGTCGAAACGTCGCAACTCACG
>JAPTVL010000553.1 GCA_028065725.1 Betaproteobacteria bacterium | reverse complement strand
TCGATCTTTCCTTCCTCATTAGAAAAAGAGAACGTGAACGCCTGATTACCGTTTTGAGCAATCACGGTTGCCTCAAATACATGTGGCTCTTCGATGGGCTGGGTGCTCTTCAGGAAATCCTTTTCCGACGCAAAGCCGATGTTCTGCTTCTCGCCATCCGGCCGAGTCAGCATCACCGACACTTGGGCGGCGTTTGACGGCAACGCCTTACCCTTGTTGAACAGATAGACGTGGAAGCGCGGTTCACCCCCTTCTTCCGCGAGCAGGATTTCCAACCCGAAGTCGCCCTTGACGAATAGCTTGCCGCCGTGGGGACCCTTGACCGGACCTACTTCGTGGTGTTCCGCGTCCGCATGGTCTTTGGAATCGTCATGGCCGTCGCCGGCTTTGCTGCCGTGATGCTCGGCGTCGGCATGGCCTTTTGCTTCTGCGTGGCTGTCGCCTTCCGGCGTGGACTTGTTCGTGCCGAGGATGAGACCGCCCAGCAGAACGCCGACGACGACAATCGCGGCAACAGAGATGGTTTGTTTCTTGTTCATATTGATTTTCATGTTGGGCTCCTACGGCTTTGTGGCGGCTGGTGCGATGGTTGAACTGGGCGATGCTTCACCGAGAATGCGTTCGATCTCGGCAGCAGACCGGTGCGCCTCGGCCAGCGCGCGCAGGTATTGGGATTTGGCCTGGAATGAAGTGCGCTGGGCGTCCAGCACTTCGAGGAAGCTGAATTTGCCCAGTTCGAAGCCCCTGGTCGCGGCATCGTAGGCGCTTTGCGCGCCCGGCAGAATGTCCCGCCGTAGCGACTCGACTTCCTGGCGTGCCGTATTCAGGCGTTCGTGCGCTTGCGCAAGCTCGCGGCCCAAGCGTACCTCGGTGGCGGTTAATTCGTCCCGCGCCTTGTCGGCCCGGTGTAGCGACTCCAGCAGATTGCCCTGATTGCGGTCGAACACCGGAATCGGGATCGACAGGCCGAGAATCGCCTGATTTTGTCCCAGCTGCTCGTCGCGTTTGGCGCCCAGGCTGACGGTCACATCGGGGATGCGGCGGCTGCGCTCTACCTGGGCCATGGCCAGGCGGCGGTCGACTTCGAGCCCGGCCCGCAAAAGACTGGGCGCATTGGTGAGACGGGTGGTCAGCTCCGCCAGCGTCGGCAGTGCCGGCAGGGTTTCAACCTGGCCCTCCGCGCGTTCGAACCGGGGCGACGGGTTGCCCCAGATGGCCGCGAGGCGCTTGCGTGCGGTGGTCAACTCGCTGGTGGCTTGGGTGAATTCCACCCGCACCCCGGCCTCGGCCACACGCGCCTTGGTTTCTTCGACCGGGGAAACCTTGCCGGCCGTGACCCGCCGTGAGGCGGCAGTGGTTACACGCTGCGCGAGTTCGACCGACAACTGGGCAAGCCGCAGACGTTCCTGCGCAACAAGCGCGTCAAAGAACGCCGCTATCACAGCGGCACGGATTTCAGCCCGCTTGGCATCAAATTCGGCTGAGGCGGCATCGCGCCCGCGCTCGGCGGCTTCGATGCGAGCAGCACGCTTGCCGCCAAGCTCGATCGGTTGGTTCAACTGCAGCGTGGTTGTCCACGTCGCCCTGCGCGTATCCTCAATGGAGGTCGAAATTTCCGGGTTCGGGCGTACCTGTGCCTGAATGATCGTGGCTTCAACCGCCTCTAACTCACGGCCCGCCGCCGACAGATCAGGGTTGGCGCCAAGCGCTAGTTCCAGTGCCGCCTTCAGGGTGAGCGGGGCTATTGGTTCGGCGGTGCGCGGTTCGGTGGCGCGCGGAGCACGGACATGGCTCGTCTCATAAGCGTCACCGCGTCCGGCATCGGTAGTTTGTGCAAAAGATGGGTTGAAAAACAGCGCCGCCAACCCAAGCGGCAATAGACGTCTGCGCATCGAATTCTCCAGAAATGAAAGGATGAATCCGGCGAAACGGAACCGCGCAGGCTAAAAAGTGCGTGCTAGCTTGAGAAGTGACATCCGTCCCGCCGTATCAGGCGAGAGCGTGCCACTTGGGACGTTCGGGTCTGTCCAGAGCGGGGGAAGAATAAGCCCGTTCATCGCATAGCAACGAAGGCTGTGAGGGAGGAACAGAGGCGAGGAAAGCGGTCTCGTTCAAGAGACCCAGGAAGCCAGACATATGGCAGTGATCGTGCCCGAGGTCGAATTTCCCGGGCTGCTTGTCCGAGTCGGATTTTTCAGAAAACGCTTTGTGCTCGTCGTCGTGATGACCGAAGTGCTGGCCGGCTTTCCCCTGCTCGTGCCCGCAATAGTCGGCCACCGCAGCCCAGGAGAACTGGAGCGGTAGCAGGCACAGCATAAGGATCACGAGAAATCGTCGCATGGCCGAATTATAACTACTGCGGACTTATCCTGTCAATGATGAAGTTGGCGCCTTTCAGGCTGAGTTGCGGCGCGGTGTTGCAGTGGGTTCCTGACCCCGCCGTTATTTTATGGATGTCATGGTCGTCCCGCAACCAGAATTGCCTGGATGATATCGCTCACGTAAATCCATCCCGCCTCGGCTTGGCCGGTGCGGGCGGTGCGCGCGATGATGCCCACCAGTTCGTCCACCTGGTGATCTTCGCAGATCAGTTCCAGCTTGGATTCGTGAATGACCACTTCGGCCAGTTCGATGGAGTAGTGCTGCTCCCTGGCATCCACCGCCTTGAGCAGGCTTTGCACCGGGATGACGCTGAGGTTGCGGCAGCCGGCGTTCGCATTGCACTGCCCCGATTCCTTGAGGGCGCGAATCACGTCGCCAATACGGTGATTATGGATATAAGCCTTGATTTCTTTCATGCGGATTCTCCTGTTTGGTGATTGTGTGCGGCCCGGTCAGGCCGCACGCTTCCGGTTTACTTCACGCGTTTGCGTTCGCGGCGTGTCTCCACCCACTCGTACATCAGCGGCAACAGCAGCAAGGTCAACGCCGTCGAGGTGAACAAGCCGCCCACCACCACCGTCGCCAGCGGCCGCTGGGTTTCGGCGCCGACGCCGCTGGAAAGCAGCATCGGCACCAGGCCGAAGATGGCGATGGAGGCCGTCATCAGCACTGGCCGCAGACGCAGCGCAGCGCCTTGCTTGACCGCTTCCCTGACCGACAGTCCCTGCCGCCGCTGATCGTTGAGGAAGGACACCAGCACGATGCCGTTCAGCATCGCCACCCCGAACACGGCGATGAAGCCGATAGCGGAGGGCACCGACAGGTACTGGCCGGTGATGGCTAGCCCGATCACGCCGCCGATGGTGGCGAAGGGTACGTTGGCGATGATCAGCGTGGCATAGGTGAGCGAATTGATCGCGGTGTAGAGCAGGATGAAAATCAGCCCGATGGTCAGCGGCACGATCACGGCGAGCTTGGCCATGGCGCGCTGCTGGTTTTCGAAGGCGCCACCCCACTCGATCCAGTAGCCGGCGGGTAGCTTCACTTCGCGCTTTATTTTCGCCTCGGCCTCTTTCACAAAGCCGTCCACGTCGCGCCCTTTCACGTCCATCTGGATCACGCTGTAGCGTTGCAACTGTTCGCGCCGCACGAAGGAATAGCCTTCGTCCAGCTCTATCGTCGCCACTCTGGACAACGGCACCAGCGCTCCCTTCCGGGTGCGGATCGGGATGTTGCTGATGGCTTCCACGCTGTTACGGAAATCGGGCGCAAGCCACACCTGGATGTCGAAGCGCTTCACCCCATCGATCAGAGTGGAAACAGCCTTGCCGCCGATGCCGGCCTGCACTATCTCCAGGATGTCGTCGGCGTTGAGCCCCAGGCGCGCCGCCGCTTCGCGGTTCACCTTCACCACCATTTGCGGCTTGCCCTTGTTGGCTTCCAGGGAAAGATCGGCCACGCCAGGCACTTTATCAAGCACGGACTTGATCTCTGCGGACAAGCGATCCAGCGTGGCCAGATCCTCGCCGTAGAGCTTCAAAGCCAGGGTGGCGCGCACGCCGGAAATCAATTCCTCGACGCGCATCTGGATCGGTTGCGTGGCGGCGATGACGGAGGTTGGCACCTGTTTCTCAAGTACCTCCTGCATTTCCCGCGTCAATTCCTGAAAGGAAATCGGCTTTGGCCATTGCTCATGAGGCTTGAGGTCCACCAGGATTTCCATGTAGTTGACGTCCGCCGTCTCGCCTTTCTCCGCGCGCCCGATCATGGCAATGGCGGATTTCACCTGGGGGAAACGCTTGAGTTCGGTTTCGATGCCCTCGGAGATGCGGATCGATTCATCCAGCGAGGTGGAAGGAATGCTGGTGACGCGGAACATGATGCCGCCCTCCTGCAAGGTCGGCATGAACTCCTTGCCGAGGAAAGGAAACAGAGCGAGGGTTCCGATCAACAGGATCAATGCGCCGCCGACCATCTTGCGCTTGTTCTCCAGGGCCCAATCCAGGAGCGGCAGGTAAAGCCTTTTCGCCCAGCGCACCACGAAGGTGTCCTTCTCCTCCTTGGGCTTGAGAATCAGCGAACTGAGCACCGGCACCAGGGTCATGGTCAGCACCAGGGAACCGATCATGGCGAAGGTGATGGTGAGCGCCATGGGCTTGAACAGCTTGCCCTCCAGCCCGGTCAGAGAAAACAGCGGCAGGAACACCACGATGATGATGAGGATCGCGAATGCGGTCGGATTGATCACTTCCCGCGCCGCTTCCAGGATCACATGGCTCTTGTTGACCGATTGTCCGACCTTGTGGCTGAGCAGGCGGAAGCCGTTCTCAACCATTACCACGGCGCCGTCCACCATCATGCCGATGCCCACGGCAAGCCCGGCCA
>JAPTVL010000484.1 GCA_028065725.1 Betaproteobacteria bacterium | reverse complement strand
GCCTCGCGCGCCTGGGGCAGCGTCGCCCGCGACGCCGCGGCCCGCCACGCGCGGGATGTCGCGCAAGAGCGTCGCCGCCGCGCCGAGGAAGCGGCGCAAGAAGCTGCACTGCGCAATCCGAACGCGCCGGGTGCCATGAAGAAAGCGACGCATCACGCCAAGACTGACCCCTTCGCGCAGGCCCTTCAGGGTTTTGCCCGCGAGAAGGCGGCGCTCGACGCCTCGGTGTACGACTGGAGCCAGTACCACGGCAAAGTCGACAACGCCAAGCAGGCGCTTGCCGAGTTCACCCTCACCCAGGGCAAGCTCAGCGACGCGCGCCGCAAGGCCGAGGGTTTTCAGCCGCTGTCCGCCACGCAGAAAGCGCAGTACCTCGCTGCGGCAAAGGCCATCGATGACGAGACCGCGCGGCTCAAGAGGCTCAAGGCCACGCAGGCATTCCAGACCCAGATGCAAGGCGTCGATCAGGGGCGCCAGCAGGACATCGCCAAGCGCGAGAACGCCTTGTTGCTCATCGGCAAGACCCGGGAACAGCAGGCAGCCATGACCGAAATCCTGAATCAGCAGGCCAAGGCGCAGCAGCGCATCAACGACGCCCTGGCCAAGGGCGTGAACCTGACCTTGACCCAGCAACGCGCGATCCTGGCCTCCGCCGTCGGGTACGCCCAGCAGGTCAACGCGTTGGAGGCTCAGAAGAAGAAGGCGACGGACGCCTTCAACAACAACCCGACGGTGGCGATCCATGCCGGCCTGCAGGAAGTGGCCCAAAGCGCCGTGCTGACCGGGGCCAAGATCAAGCAGTCCATCGTCGGCGCCTTCCAGAGTGCGACAAACGCCCTGGTCCTGTTCGCCGAGACCGGCAAGCTCAACTTCCGGCAACTCGCCGCGTCGATCATTCAGGATCTCCTGAAGATCGCTGCCGAAAAGGCCATGGCCGGTGTGGCCGGCATGATGTCAGGCGCCTCCACAGGCTGGATCGGGGCAATCGGTTCGTTCCTGTCCGGCGCGCGCGCCGCGGGCGGCTCGGTCGAGGCCGGTGGCATGTATCTCGTGGGCGAGCACGGGCCCGAGGTCGTCAAGATGGGCGCCAGCGGCACCGTCGTGCCCAACCACCAGTTGCGCCAGGCGATCAGCGGCGGCACTGTTTCCAAGGGCGGCGCCAGCTACCACGGCGATGTGAACGTGGTGGTCAACCACGACGGCTCGGCGAGTCTTGCCGGCCCACAGGGGGCAGCCGCGATGCAGGGCGTGGGCGCGATGATCGGCGAGCATGTGCGCCAGATCCTGCTCACCGAAATGCGCCCAGGCGGCCTGATGAATCCAGCGTGAGGGCGCCATCATGAGCACTTCCAACGAGCCCGTTTTCGCGTGGGATGCCGCATCCGTCGTCGCGCAGCGCAAGCCGCTGCTATGGACGGCCAAGTTCGGCGACGGCTATCAACAAAACGTCCCCCAGGGCTTGAACAGCCAGCCCGGCCACTGGACGCTGCAGTTGCATTGCGCCTCCAGTGCCGAGGCCGACGCAATCGATACGTTCCTGCAGGAGCAAGGCGGCTACTTGCCCTTCGCCTGGACGCCACCACGCGCCGCCACACCGGTGTCCGTGCTGTGCCAGAACTGGAGCAAGTACGACAAGCCAGGAGGCGTCGTGAGCATCACCGCCACCTTTGAGCAGGTCTTCGGCGCTTGAACAGACAAGGGCCGCCGATCGAGTTGCATCACCATGTCCATTCGCGCTGAAATCCAGTCCCTCTCGCCGTCCGCGTTGATCGAGTTGTTCGTGCTCGACCTGTCCCTGCAGGGCGGCTCCACGCTCTACTGGCACGCCGGCACCAACGGCCTGAGCGCCGACATCATCTGGGGGGCCCAAGCCTACGCGCGCTATCCCATCGAGGCGCAGGGCTTCAAGATGTCGGGCACGGGCGCGCTGCCCAGACCCAAGCTCTCGGCATCCAATGCGCAGGGCATCCTCGGCGCGCTGGCGCGCCAGTACAACGACTTCGCCGGCTGCAAGCTCACGCGGATTCGCACCTTCGCGCGTTTTCTGGATGCGGCCAATTTCCCCGGTGGCGTCAATCCCACGGCCGACCCCACCCAAGAACTGCCCCGGCAGATCTGGTTCGTCGATCGCAAGGCGCAGGAGACACCTCAGCTTCTTCAGTTCGACCTGGCCAGCGCCTTGGACATGGTGGCGGTCAAGCTACCCCGACGCCAGTTCATCCAGAACGCCTGCCCCTGGGTCTACCGCGGCGCCGACTGTGGCTACACGGGTGGCGCTGTGGCCGACGCCGCCGGCAACCCGACCGCTGACCCGGCCCAAGACGTCTGTGGCAAGCGGTTGTCGGATTGCGCGCTGCGCTTTGCCCCGCCCGCGTTGATGAACTTCGGCGGCTTTCCCGGCTGCGGGATCGGCACCTCATGACGCCGATACCCGAATCGATCCTGGCGGCCATTCGCGCCCATGCGCAGGCCCAGGCCCCACGCGAATGCTGCGGCGTGGTGATCGTGCGCCAGGGCAAACTGCGCTATATCCCCTGTGCCAACCTGGCCGCCTCGCCCGAGGAGCACTTCGTGCTGTCGCCGACCGACTTCGCCAGGGCTGAAGACCAGGGCGAGATCGTGCGCATCGTGCACTCGCACCCCTACGCGGCGCCCGAGCCCAGCCAGGCCGACCGCGTCGGCTGCGAGGCGTCCGCCATTCCGTGGCTGATCGTCAACTGGCCAATCGGCAACGTCCACGAGTTCGCGCCCAGCGGCTACGTGGCACCGCTGATCGGACGCCGTTTCCATCACGGCGTGCTCGACTGCTACAGCCTCATCCGCGACTACTACCGGCAGACCCTGCACATCGACTTGCCCGACTTCCACCGCGACGTGCAGTGGTGGCTGCGTGGCGGTGATCTCTATGCGGAAGGCTTTCCGCAGGCCGGATTCGTCGAAATTCCGTTTGACACCCTGGCCGAGCACGACGTCTTGCTGATGCAAATCGGCTCGCCCGTCATCAACCACGCTGCCGTGCACCTGGGCGACAACCTCATCGTGCAGCACTGCGCCGGGCGCCTGTCCAGTCGAGACGTGTTTGGGGGCGCCTGGCGGCGCGCGACGCGCAAGGTCATCCGACACAAGGAGTTGTTGTGACGCTCAAGACCATCCGCCTGTACGGTCCTTTGGGACGGCGCTTCGGACGCGTGCATCGCCTGGACTGCGCCGATGCGCTGGACGCCGTGCGCGCCCTGTGCGCACTGCATCCGGGTTTCCGCAAGGACTTCGCGCAGGGGCACTACCTCGTCAAGCTCGACGGCGCGACGGTGACGGATCGTGAGGAGCTGCGCCTGCCCGCCGCCGACATGCGCTTCCTGCCTCAAGTCTCGGGCGCCGGGCACGGCGTGGGAGAAATCCTGCTGGGCGCGGCGATGATCGTGGCAGCCTTCTACACCGGCGGGGCGTCGCTTGCTGGCGGGACGCTCACCACGACGGCCATGGGCGGCATGGCGCTGTCCTTCGGCGCCACCTTGGTGCTCGGGGGGCTGTCGCAGATGCTCACCCACGCGCCGCAGACCAACCTGCCCAACAGCCAAAACTCCACCGCGTTCAGCGGCCCGGTCAATACCACAGCCCAAGGCAACCCGGTGCCGATCCTCTACGGACGGCTGATGATCGGCTCGCAGGTCGTCTCCGCCTCATTGCAGTCCTTCGACGTGCCCATCGGCCAGACACCTGGTGGACAGGTGACGACGACGACCAAGAGCGGCGGCACGCTGACCTACACCACCAACCAAAGCGCCTACCTGGGCGGATCCTGATGCGCGCGGATCTCCTCATTCGCGGCGCGGGAGGCGGTGGCAAGGGCGGCGGTGGCAGTGGCGGCGTATCCGAGTCCCCCAACACCCTGCGTTCCTCGCAGAAGGCGCTGGTGCTCGACGCCTGGTGCGAAGGGCCGATCGTGGGCCTTGCCAACGGCGCGCAGTCCGTCTTTCTGGACAAGACCCCGCTACAAAACGCCGACGGCTCGTGGAACTTCAATGGCTTCGTGTTCGAGTACGCCACCGGCACGCCAGGCGCCGTGGGTGTGACCAACGCGGCAGGCTACGCTGGCTCCGACGCGCAAAACACGATCTCGGTCCACGCGAAGGTCTACCAGGCCACACCCGTCGTGCAGGCCGTCACGGCAGCCAACGTCAACGCCCTGCGCGCGTCAATCATGACACCGGCGCTGACCGACACAGACGCTCAAAGCGGCAATATCGGCGGCACGTCGGTGGCCTTTCAGATCGCGCTCAACACCAACGGTGGCGGCTTCGTCACCGTCGTTGGTGACAGCTTCAACGGCAAGACCACGAGCCAGTACACCCGCGACTACCTGATCCCCCTGACGGGAACGGGGCCGTGGGAGGTCCAGGTCACGCGCCTGACGCCAGATTCGGGCAGTTCGCTCCTGGCCAACGATTTGTACTTTGACGCGCTCACGCTGGTGTCCAACGCGAGCCTGGCCTACCCGCACACCGCGATGGCGGCCATCGCCATCGACGCCATGCAATTCGATCACATCCCGGCGCGGGCCTACGACGTGAGGGGCCTGATCGTGCAGGTCCCGAACAACTATGACCCGGCCACGCGCAGCTACACCGGAACCTGGGACGGCACGTTCCAGTTGGCCTGGACCGACAACCCGGCTTGGTGCTTCTACGACCTGCTCACCAACGAACGCTACGGCCTGGGCGGACTGATCGATGCGAGCAGCATCGACAAATGGTCGCTCTACACCATCGGCCAATACTGCGACCAGATGGTGCCCGATGGCTTCGGTGGGCTCGAGCCGCGCTTTACCTGCAATCTTCTGTTGGCCTCGCAGCAGGACGCCTACGCCGCCGTGCAGCACATGGCCTCCATCTTCCGGGCCATCGTCTATTGGGGCGCAGGTACGCTTCACGTCAGCCAGGATGCGCCTGCCGATCCGGTGATGATGTTCGCGCCGGCCAATGTCGCAGGCGGCGCGTTCTCCTACCAGGGCACCAGCCTGCGCGCGCGCCACACCGTGGCGCAGGTGACGTGGAACGACCCGGATAACGGCTACGCCACCGTCGTCGAGTACGTGCAGGACGACGCGCTGGTGGCCAAGTACGGCGTCATCACCGCGCAGGTGCGCGCCCTGGGCTGCACCCGTCGCGGCCAGGCGCATCGCCTGGGCAAGTGGCTGCTGTACTCGGAGAGTCTGCAAACCGAGACGGTGACGTTTCGCTGCGCGATGGACGGGATGTATCTGGCGCCGGGCGACATCATCCAGACCAGCGACCCGACGCGCGCAGGCGTGCGCATGGGAGGACGGATGCTGGACGTATCCGCAGACTTGCTCACCCTCACACTCGACGCAGCGCCGCCGGCAGCCAGCGGCCTCTCGGCGCAAGTTCTCCTGCCCGACGGGAGCCTGGCGACGCAGGCGGTGGCCGGCGTCACCGGCAACCAGATCGTGCTGGCAGCGGCCCTGCCGCAAACGCCCGTACCCGGCGCTCTGGTCCTGCTCAGCGACGCCCAGGTTCAACCCGAACTTTGGCAGGTGGTCACCCTCACCGAGGCGAACGCGACGCAGATCGACGTGGCCGCCGTGGCCTACAACGCCAGCAAGTACGCCTTCATCGAAGACGGTCTGGCGCTCACCACCCCCGCTACGAGCCTGATTGCCGCTGTTCCAGCCGCGCCGTCCAACCTTCGTCTCCTGGTGTCGCGGTACGTGATCGACATCGGTGTGGCGGGCCTGCGGGGTACCGTGTCCTGGAGCGCAAGCGGCGCTTGCCGCTACCGGGTGGTCTGGAACAAAGCGAACGCGCCGTCCACCACGATCATGACCGATCAGCACAGCGTGGACATCGAAAGCCTCGAGATCGGCGTGCCCTACACCTTCACCGTCACGGCATTCTCTGCGGTCGGTCAGGTCTCGCCCGCGGCCACACTGAGCGTGACGCCGGCCCCTGCGCCACCTCCAACCATCGCCGATGTGGCGGGGCTTCAGGCGGCGGTGCAAAGCAATGGCGTGTTGCTGAGTTGGACCGACGTGGCCGACCCCATGCGCTACGACTATGAGATCCGCGAGGGTGTCGACTGGGTTTCGGGCACGTTGGTGGGTTTTTACGCCGGCACCTCGGCCCACGTGCCGCCGCTGCCGCAAACGCAATACGACTGGTGGATCAAGGCGCGCAACCTGCTTCTGGTCGAATCCGTCAACGCCACGCCCGCGAGCCTCTCGGTCACCGCCCCGCAAGCGCCCGGCGTCACGGCCAGCCTCTCGGGCGACCACTACGTGCTGGGCTGGACGCTTCCCGCCAGTATGTTCCCGGTGGACCATTACGTGATCGCAACCGGCGCGCAGGCGGCCTCGGCGCGGGTCATCGCCAACAACAAGACCACGCAGTACCAGAGCAAGGTCGATTGGGCGGGCACCCAGACCTTCTGGATCGCCGCGGTCGATGCCGCCGGCAACCAAGGCGCCTGGGCGATGGCTCAATTGGTGGTCACCCCGCCCGCAGCGCCCACGTTGAGCGCGCAGGTCATCGACAACAACGTGCTGCTGTCCTGGACCGACGCCACCGCGACGCTGCCGGTCGCCACCTACCAGGTACGCCGGGGGCCCGCGGCAGGCACCTTCGATGCGGCGCAGATCATCGGCACCCAAGCGGGGCTGTTCACCACGGTGTTCGAGACCAGCGCCGGCACTTACCGCTACTGGGTCGCTGCGGTGGATTCGGCCGGCAACGTGGGCACGCCTGGGGCGGTGGCTGCAGCCGTCAACGCTCCACCCGACTACGTGCTGCACGCCGACATCTTCTCCACGTTCGCCGGCACGCTCACAAACGCCGTGCTCGACGAGGGGGCGATCACCTTGCCAGTGGACACTGCCTCGACCTGGGCGCAGCACTTTAGCGCGAGATCCTGGAACGCTCCGCAGGACCAAATCGCTGCAGGGCTGCCGATCTACGCGCAGCCCGCGCTGGCCGCAGGCTCCTACGAGGAAGTCATCGACTACGGCGCGGTGCTGAGCGCCACGAATGTGCAAGTCACTCCCACCACCACGGTCGTGGCGGGCACGCCTGCGCTTTCGATCACGGTCAGCAGCAGCAACGTGGGGCCAACCGGTCCCTGGACCGACTATGCGGGCGCCAACGTCTACCTGACCGACTTTCGCTGGGTGAAGGTGCTTCTCACCGTCACCGCGCCCGATGCAACGTCCCTGCTGGAGATCTCGCGCCTGGAGATCAAACTGTCCGTCAAGCTCAAGAACGATGCCGGCACCGTGCTGGCCAACGCGGCGGACGCGAACGGCACGGCAGTCGCCTTCAACGTGCCCTTCGTAGACGTCACCAGCATCACCGTCACCCCCGCGGGCACCTCGCCACTCGTGGCGCTTTACGACTTCTCGGGGCAGGCGAACCCGAGCGGCTTCAGCGTCTATCTGTTCACCCCCGCCGGGCAGCGCTCCTCGGGCGCGGTGTCCTGGGCCGCCAAAGGGTATTGAAGGTATGGAAAGGATCGCCGCATGAGTAACACCTCGGATTTCTCCAAACCGCAGGTGACGGACCCCTATGTGGACGTCACCGCGGAGATCAACGCGCTGGCCTCCGATCTGGCGCAGGGACTCGACCCGGCCACCACCAACCCGGCCAACCTGCCGGCGGGTGCCGTCCGCTTCAACAGCGCCAACGCCTTCTGGGAGAAGTTCAACGGCACGGCCTGGAGCGCGCTGGCCGCTGTCTACAACGTCGTGGCTGCACAGTCCAAGAAACTGCAGCAGGCGGTGACCCTGGCTCTCACCGGCGACATCACCGGATCGGCCAGCTTCGACGGCAGCGGCAACGTGAGCATCGCGGCCACCTTATCCAGCGTCAACCCCAACCCCGGCACCGCGGGCGATGCCACGACCGTGCCGGTGCTGACCACCAACGCCAAGGGCCAGGTCACGGCGATGGCCACCGCGGCGATCGCGTTTCCGAGCAGCATCGCCGGCAACGCCGGCACGGTATCCACCGTGGGTGGCGCCAGCGGCGGCACGGTCAACGGCAACCTGTTCGCGAGCAACCCCGGCGGCGAAGCCCAGGTGGGCGCTGTAGGTGCGGGCCAAAACCCCGCTTACCTCTACAACAACGCCAGCGCCTGGGGCCTGTACTCGGCAAGCGGCGGCTCGATCGTCAATTTCAACCGATCCAACAACCACGTCGCCGTGGGCGGGGTCGACACCACCGCCATCGTGCAAAACAACGGCGGCACCTACGGCATCAACATCTCGGGCAACGCGGCGACCGCGAGCCGCGCCCACCCGCTGCGCGCCGACGGTGCTGCGTGGGACCTGAACTGGAGCGGCCAGGGCGGGCAGCCCACGTGGCTGGTGGGCAGCAACGACGGGGCCAATTTTTATGTCTGGAACCCCTCGAACTTCAGCGTCAATTACGCGAGTACTGCCAACTATGCTCGGACTGCCGGATCGGCTACCGTCGCTGCGAGCCTGGCCAACTGCAACTGCAATTGCACCTGCTTTCCGGCGGGCACGCGCGTGCTGATGGCCGATGGAACGCAACGCTCCATCGAGACCCTTCGCCCAGGCGAGCGCGTGATGGGGGCCGACGGCAAGCCGGTCGCAGTGCTGGCCATCGATCGCCCCCTCCTCGGTGATCGGCGCATGCTGACCTTCAACGACGCCTCGCTGCTCTGGTCGGAGGAGCACGCGCTGTGGACGCGCGATGCGGCCGGCGAGCAATGGTGGTGGTCGGCCAACCCGGATCGCTGGCGCCTGGAGGCGGCCGTGGGCGCGATCCGGGGCCTGAAGGACAACGGCAGTCTGTGGACGGGACAGGGCCATGCCTTTGCCCACCTCGAGGGCTGGCGCGAGCGCCGCGTCGTCGAGGCCTCAGGCTTCGGGCCGGCCACGCCGCTGTACCTGCCGCTCACGGGCGGGGTACCGATCGTGGTGGGCGGCTATGTGGCGGGCGCGGGGGTGGACGAATGGGGATTCGACTACGCCGCATTCCGGTGGGATCCACGGGCGCTGCGTCGATGAACGCCGCCTGGCGCAACGCGCACAACTTCTCGGGCGGCCCCGGGGCTATGCCGCCGGCGGTGCTGGAGCAACTGGCGCAGGCCGCGCTGGAGGTTCCCGAGGTCGGTCTGTCACTCTACGGCATCAGCCATCGCAGCGACTGGTTCCGCGCGGTGGTGGACGAAGCCCAGGCCATCCTGCGCGTGCTGCTGCGCGCGAGCGATGATTGGGAGGTGCTTTTCCTGCAGGGCGGCGCCTCGCTGCAGTTCTCGATGGCACTCGTCAATTTGGGCTGCACCCCGGCAACACCGGTCGATTGGGTGCGCGCGGGGTACTGGAGCGCGCGGGCAATGGCCGAGGCGACCGCGGTGTGCGCGCCGCACTTGGCCTGGGATGGGCTCGCGCAGGGCTACCGCGCGCTGCCGCGGTGGGACCAGACCACCCAGCGGCCCGGCATCTTGCACGTTGTGAGCAACGAGACGGTCGAGGGGTTGCAGTTCCGAGATGCGCCACCGCGACTGCGGGAGCGGCTCGTGGTCTGCGACATGAGCTCAGACCTGCTGTCGCGGCCGATCGACCTCGATGCCTACGACCTGATCTACGCCCACGCCCAGAAGAACCTGGGGCCGGCCGGGGTCACGGTCGTGCTGGTGCGAAAGAGCTTGTTGGAGCAGGCGCCCAGCGGCCTGCCGCCCATGCTCGACTACCGCACGCACGCGCGAGCCGGCTCGATTTACAACACCCCGCCAGTCGCCGCGATCTACACGGTGCTGCTCGTGCTGCGCTGGCTGCGCGACGAGATCGGAGATCTGAAGCGCATGGCGCACATCAACGCCGCCAAGGCGGCAGCGGTCTACGCGGCGTTGGACGCAAACCCCGACGTCTACATCCCGCACGCCCAACCGGCTTGGCGCTCGCAGATGAACGTCGCGTTCCGCCTGGCCAACCCAGCGCGCGATGCATCACTGCGCCGGGCACTGACCGACGCCGGCTTCTCGGGACTGGACGGACACAGCAGCTTGGGGGGATTTCGGGCGTCGCTGTACGACGCGGTGGCGCTCGAGGCTGCACAAAACCTGGCGGCCGTGCTGCGCGATTGGGCGCAATAGGACGCAATCTGGCGCGGCATTGCTCATGTGTCTGACATTCCACAAGCGAGACCTTGAATCATGACCACCATTCTCCTCACCAGCGACCCCAAGGCCGCTGGCTTCGCCGCGCAATGCGCAGTTGCTGGCACGTCGTCCCAGCCTGTGTTATCCGGCGCCGGATCGCAGACGCTCACACTGGATCTCGCCTCGGTGTTTGCGCCGCTGTCGTCCCTGCTGATCTACCAGGACTTCCTGGGCCGCTGGATCACCGTGCCCGGTTCCGAGCAGGTCGACTCCAAGGACTTCGTCGCTTGGATGCAAGGCGCTCACGGCGTCAACGCCCAGGCACCGCTGTTCGTGCTGTGCTGCGGCAACAGCATCGACCGGGTCGCGTTGGTGGCAACCGTGCCGACGAGTTGCACGCTGCCCTACACGGTGGCCGCCAACCCCAAGCGCTTTGCGATGACGATCGCGGCCGACCTCTACCCGGAACTGGCCCACTTGCAGGCGGCCTACAAGGCCAAAATCGATGCGATGTCGCAAATCTGCATCCCGGATGCGGTCATGGCCCTGGAGCAGCAGGTCGACCTGCTGACCTCTGCGGTGCTGGAACTCTTTGCAGCAATGCCCACAGCGCAACAGCCGGCGTGGTTCGCCGCCGTGAGTAGCGATCTCTCCCAAGCCGGGGTGCAGACGATCATTCCCCAAGACGCGATGTTGGCCAATATCGTCGCGGTCAAGACTCAGGTCCGCGCGGTGCAAAAGGCCTACCTCGCGGCATCCCAATCGGCCATGACCGCCGCAGCGGCCGTGACAGCACCGCCGAGTTCGGCGACGGCGACCACCAGCGGCACGGTCGCCGCGCCCACCGCCTCCTGACCCCATGCGCTTTGTCATCGATGCCCTGGGCCCCCAGGGCCGGCAGCGCTTCGTCTACGACAACGCCACATCGAGCCTCACGCAGGGAGATGGCCGCCCAGTGGCGATGCCATTCGAGATTCCGGCACCCGCGCCATGGCAGTCGGTGTCGGCCATCTCGCGTGATACGCCCGGGCACAAAGGCGGGCCATTTCGGCGTATCAAGATCCAACTCGGGCTGCAGTGCAACTACGCCTGCAGCTACTGCAACCAGGCCAGCCAGCGGCCCGCGCAGGAAGGCGCCGGGCGTATCGACGCCTTCCTGGCGACGCTTGCGACTTGGCTGAGCGTCGAGATCCACCGCGCGCCCACCTTCGAGTTCTGGGGCGGTGAGCCGCTGGTGTACTGGAAGCTGCTGCAGCCACTGGCCGAGGCGCTGCGCGAGCGCCATCCGGACGCCGGTTTCCTCGTGATCACCAACGGTGCGCTGCTCGATGCGGCCAAGGTGGATTGGCTCGACCGCATGGGCTTTGCGGTGGGCATTTCGCACGACGGCCCCGGGCAGGCGGCGCGTGGACCCGATCCGCTGGAGGTGCCGAGCACCCGCGCGGCCATCCTGGACTTGTACCGCAGGTTCAAGCCGCAGGGGCGCGTCTCCTTCAACGCGATGCTGCACCGGGGCAATGCCAGCCGGGCGCAGGTCCAAGCGTTCTTTGTCGCACTCACGGGCGACGCGGACGTGCCGATCGGCGAAGGGCATTGGATCGACGCCTACGACGACGCCGGTGTGCACGCGTGCCTGCGCAGCCCTGCGGAGCACGCGATGTTTCGCCGGCAGGCCTTCGCCGAGGCGCGCGCAGGATGCGCCAGCAACTTCGGGGCGCTGCGCGGCAAGGTCGAAGCGTTCATGGCCAGCATCGCACATCGCCGCCCGGCCTCATCCCTCGGCCAGAAGTGCGGCATGGACCGCGCCGACCACCTGGCCGTCGATCTGCACGGCAATGTCCTGACCTGCCAGAACGTCGCAGCAGGCACGGTAGCACCCAATGGGCAGCCCCATCGCCTGGGCACAGCGGCCGCGCTCGAGCGCGTGGCGCTGGCCTCTGGGACGCACTGGAGTCGGCGCCCCGAGTGCCCGCGCTGCCCGGTGCTGCACATCTGCCGGGGATCTTGCATGTTCCTCGAAGGGCCACTGTGGCAGACCAGTTGCGACGCGGCGTATTCGGACGCGGTGGTGGTGTTCGCCCTGGCGTTCGAACTGCTCACTGGAACCGTGCCGCTACGCATCGACGCGCTGGAGGGCGATCCCTTGCCCGATGCGCGCCGGGATCTTTTCGGCAGCGATGCACGGGTAGGCGCTGGCGCCGTGGTGCGCCGCGTCATTCCGATTCATTCCATGTCACCCGTAAGGAGTTCTGCATGAAGCGTTGGCCGTTGATCTTGATTTGGCTGGGGCTGTGGCTGGTCGCCCCCGTGGCACTGGTGCGCATGGCCTGGGCGATCGTCCGCGCCCCCAAGCGCGCCTGGCTGATCGCCATCGGTTTCGACGACCTGGGCAACGTCGCGGCCAATGGCAAGCTGGGCCAAACCATCAGCAGCCGCGCCGCCCACGCCCGGCCCGCGCGCTGGGGCTGCCTGCTGTGCGCGTTGCTCGATCGCCTGGATCCGGGGCACTGCGACCGGGCCATGACGGCGCGCGAGCAGAACCTCTGACGTCCTGCTTTGCACTGGCTGCCGCCCGGGGCGACCCGAGGCGGCATTTTTTTATCAAGGGTCGATTGAAAGGAGCATTTGCCATGACCGAACCCCAACCCCCTCAATCCACGATCGACGCGCTTCGCGCCGAGATCGATCAGATTCCATCGCCCGAGTTCCGGCTGCTGGCCCGCTACATCGAAGCCTTCCACCAGAAGCAGTCGGAGGAGTTCGCTGAGATGAAGCAGACCTTTCTTACCGCCAAGGGTGGGGCGCGCGCCGTCATGTGGCTGTCCGTCGTCGGCAGCGGCCTGGCGGTCATTTGGGGTGTGCTGCATGGAGTGATCAAGCCATGAGCCAAGTCCTCGCCGCACTCGGCATCCTGCATGAGACCGCCGAGCAGACCCGCATCATCACCCCCTACGCTGACGGCCTCAAAGCCTTCGAAGCGTTCCTGGCCGGGGCTGCCGCTCCCGGAGCCAAGCTGCGCACCATGATCTACGGCTGCACCCTGCAACCGTTTTTCGACGCGCTGATCGAGGCGCATCGGTGCAGCGCGGACGTGAAGGTGATTTTCGATCACACCCAGGCGGCGGGACGTGCCGAGGCACCGCAGATCGAGCGTCTTCGCGCGGCAGGGCTCGTCGATGGCGAGCACTTCCTCATCGGCACGAGTCCCGTGCACCACCAGATCGTGCATCTGAAGGCCACCGTGATCTGGACGCCTGACGGCAAGGTCGGCGTGGAGGATGGATCGTGGAACTACTCCACCAGCGCCAGCCAGCAGATGAACGATCTGTGCTTTACGGCTTCGCCAGGCCTGGCGGACTACTACAAGCAGGCGTTCGATCGGCTCTGGGCCTGGGTGCTGGCCCATGAACCGCAGTACCAGGGAGACGCGCGATGAATCCGCCGATGACCTACAGCAAGGCGGGTGAGCAGCTGACCGAACGCTTCGAAGGCTGCCGGCTGCAAGCCTATGCGGATACCGGAGGTGTCTGGACGATCGGCTACGGCCACACCCACGGTGTGCTGGAGGGCATGACTTGCACGCGCGAGCAGGCGCTCGCCTGGCTGGAGCAGGACACCCGGGAAGCTGCCGCCGCGGTCAACCGGCTGGTCAACGTGCCGCTCAAACAGGCCGAGTTCGATGCCCTGGCGGACTTCGTGTTCAACCTCGGAGTTGGCGCCTTCGCGCGCTCGACGCTGTTGCGCGATCTCAATGCGGGGAATCTGGCGGCGGCGGCAGCGCAGTTCCCGCTGTGGGATCACGACGCTGGGCGCGTATTGGCCGGGCTTTTACATCGCCGTCTGGCCGAGCAGATGGAGTTCGAAGGGAGGACGGTATGACGCTACTGGAGTTGATCACGGGCGACGACAACGCCACGCTGGAGCCGGCCTACTGCTGGTGGGCGCTGGCGATCCTGGTGGGGCTGGGGCTGGAGGTCTACGCCGTGCTCTCGGGCAAGCCCTTTGATCTGCAGCAGTACGGCATCGGCATCGGCGCGCTCCTGGCCGGTGCGGGTTTCAGCAAACACCTCGGGAGTTGACGATGGGCAGCGTGCTGTGGATTCTGATCCGGCGGCTGTGGTGGTTGGCGCCCGTGATCCTGGCTGCCGCGGGCCTCGCGGGGGAGCGGATCGCGATCGAGCATTTGCGGGCGCAGCTTCTGGCGTGCCAGGCGGCTGCGGTGAAGCAGCAAGCGAGCATCGCACAGTTGCGCACAGGTATCGCCGCGCAGAACCTCGGCGTGGAGAACCTGCTGGATGCCGCCCATCGAGCGCAGGAGCGTGTGGCGGCAGCGAGGAAAGCGCGACAGATTGCAGCCGCTCGGGCGCTGTCGACGACTGCGCAGCGCGTGGCGCAGATCGAGGCGGCGCCCGTACCAAATCCCTGTGCAAGCGCTGCGGCCTGGGGAGTCGAGCAGGCCGCAGGATTGGCTCGGGGGTGGGGACGATGAGGACAGCCGCAGTTGGGTTAGCGATGTTGTCCTTGGCAGGCTGCGCGGCGTCGCCCGCGGTGCGCACGCAGTTCGTGCGCGTGCCGGTGCCCATCGTGCAGCCGTGTCCGGCGCCAAGTGTGCCGGCACGCCCGGCGCTGCCGATCGCCGCACTCTCGGCGACATCGAGTCCGGCGCAGGTGATGCGGGCGTATGTCGTCAGCGTCGCCATGCTCGAAGGCTACGTCGAGCAGTTGGAGGCACTTCTCGGCTTGCAGAGAAAACCCGCGCCGCATCCGGTGCGATAGCATCGAGCGATGCCTTGCCTCCAGCATCCGTGATGAAACCATTGCCCGAACTGACACCGGCGGAGTCTCTGCGCATGATGGCGCCGCCGACCGAGGAGCAGATCGACGAACTCGAAGCGCTCCTGCTATCAGACGCCACATCCGACGAGGTCATGATGCTCGAGATGCTGGACGGCTACCTGACGGCGATCGCCTCGGGCCCGGTGGAGGTGGCTGGCAGCGAATGGTTGCCCGGAGTATGGGGGCCGACAGCCGAGGGCGTGCCGGACTTCGAGTCCGAGGCACAGGCCTCGCGCATCGTCGAAACCGTCGTGCGGCAGTACAACGGCATCGTGTGGAGTCTGCATCACGATCCGGACACCTTCGATCCGAGCTTCGAGACCACCGTGTATGCCGACGATCCGCACCCGTACGTGGATGGCGAGATGTGGACCTACGGCTACATGAAGGGCGTCGCGCTGCGTCAGACAGCCTGGCAACCGTTGTTCGACGACCCCGGGATGCAAGAAGTGCTGCGCCCGATCTGGCTGCTCGGCGCGGACGACCCGCAAGGCGAACTGGATGAGGCCACCCGTACCCCGGCGCAGCGCGAGGCGCTGACGCTGCAGATCCCGGCGGCCGTGGCGGCGATCTATCGATACTGGCTGCCGACGCGCCAGGCGGTGATGGAACGAGAGGTCGCGACCACAATCGAGCGCACGCATCCGAAAGTGGGGCGCAATGATCCGTGCCCTTGCGGCAGCGGGAAGAAGTTCAAGAAGTGCTGCGGAACGGCGGCGCAGTTGCACTGAAGGAAGGGCCATTGGTCTTGCCAAGCGCCTCGAGGGGGGGGTTCATTGAGTGCCGAGAGCCGATCCGGGCCGAGCGCACCCCTACGTCTGCCCAGCCGGCTACTGGACCATCGGCTTCGGCCACCTCTGCGATCCGAAACAACCACCGATAACGGAGGCGGAGGCTGACCGCTACCTGGCGGACGACCTGACCATCGCGCTGACCGCCACGCTGCGCTACTGTCCGGTGCTGTTCAGCGAAATCGAGGCGCGGCTCGCGGCCATCGTGGACTTCACGTTCAAGCTCGGCGCGGGGCGCCTCCAATCAGCGACGCTGCGGCGGCGGGTCAATCAGCGCGATTGGCAAGGTGCAGCCACCGAATTGCGACGATGGTGATGGGTCTACGATGCCGAAATCGTGTTTCCCGGGCTTGTTGCTAGGCGCAGAGCAGAAGTGGACCTCATTGCCAAATACTCGGCTATCAACGCTGGGATATGAGAGTGCGACCGCCTTGGAACATCGTGCTTTCCCGGTCACAGATCAGCAATGTGGAGGGTCAGACACGCCGACAGCATCAGGCCGAACGTCCGCCCACGAGTCATATTCGTCAGATCCAGGATCAAAGAGCCCACGGGCAATCGCGTCGGTGATTGCTCTGTTGGACATGAACCTTGGCTTCATGTCGGGGAATACAAATGCATGCCATCCGTCTGGCTTGTTCTCGGTGGCGAAGGGTCTGCCGTCGCTGTGTGATACTCGAAATCGATGATCTCGGTTGCGCTTCTTGATTTCAAACGTGAGGCCACAAACCAGGCACCGCCTATCTGGCTTCCGAAGCTTCTTCGTCCTGTCGTACCGGATTTCGAAGTAGCCAGGAGTGACGAGTAGTTCTGGCGGAAATGAGTGGCCGAAGCTGTGGTGGAGCCTCTTCGCCACGATGCGCTCTGCCTTCTCACCGGCTTTGGCTCGCATTGCGAACAGCCCGTCTTCCTTCTTGGAGAAGTCGCCGGCGTCTCCGGGCTGCCCAACGTAGATGATGTGTATCCAGAACAAGCTGAGCGGGATTCGACCGGCCTCCGTCGGCCCTGCGACGCAGTCAATCAGGTCTCCTCGCTCTAGGACTCGCCTCAGGTAGTCCACGGCGGAGACTCCTTCGCCACCAAAGACCATCCTATGGTGCTGCTGAATGGTGAGCGGCATGTCCAGGCCGTCGACCGTTAGGTCGAGCCAGCCATTGTCTAGATCGAAGGCGATCAGACGCAATCGACGGACAAGAGCCGGCCCCGTCAGCCTCTGGAGGTCTGCTGGCGCCACCTCTTGCAGCGCGGAAGCGGCAACTGCCGCGGGCGTGTACTCCATGCTTCCCTTCAAGACCTGTAGTGGTCGGCTTTTTGTGGAAGAGCCAATCGTCGCACATTGAGAGTGATGGCTGCGCGAGAGCGATGCCCAGAGGTCAGCGGACTTTCCGTGGCCCGCCGTCGCTCAGGGCTTGCGCGAAGGCCGAGTCCAGAGTCACAATGGCGGCATGTAATACGAAAACAGCGCTGGTTTTTGCGTTACGAAAACCGATCACGATCAAGAGGAACAGACATGGCTCGACCCACTGTATCGGAGCCGCGAGAGACCACGACTTCGATTCGCATGAGCGCCGCCGAGAAGGCCGCACTCGAACACCGGGTGAAGGCCCTCGGGCACAGATCTCTTAGCGACTATCTGCGAGCACTCGCACGTGCCGATATTGAGTCTGCCACTCCCAAGATTCGCACTCCACGCGTTACCAGGCCGCTGACGGAGTACCACCGCACCGAGCACGGGGCCATGTGGAACGGGGACTCTCTCGACTGGATGGATGCCCGGGAAGCCGGCAGCGTCAATCTCATCATGACGTCACCACCGTTCGGGCTGGTCCGCAAGAAGTCCTATGGCAACGAGGATGCGCACGCCTACTGCGACTGGTTTCGCCCATTTGCGGAGGGTTTCCGGAAGATCCTGAAAGATGATGGCAGCCTAGTTATTGACATTGGGGGTGCGTGGAAGCCTGGGTCGCCAACGCGTTCTCTTTATCACTTCGAACTGCTGATCATGCTCTGCGAGGAGTATGGCTTTCACCTCGCACTCGAACACTACTGGTGGAATCCGGCGAAGCTTCCAACACCCGCAGAGTGGGTGAATGTTCGGCGTGTTAGACCCAAGGACGCAGTCAATTGCGTGTGGTGGCTTTCCAAGAAGCCCTTTCCCAAAGCGAGTAATCGTCGCGTTCTTGCCCCATACAGCGATTCAATGAAATCTTTGCTCAAGAACGGTTATCAGGCAAAGACACGACCCTCTGGCCATGTAATCTCAGAGAAGTTCGGTAAGGACAACGGGGGCTCTGTCCCCCCTAATTTGCTGGCAATTGCCAACACTGAATCAAACGGTACGTATCAGGACTACTGCAGAGAGCGGGGTTTGGACATCCACCCGGCGCGTTTTCCTGCGGCTTTGCCGGAGTACTTCATCCGCATGACCACCGACCCCGGCGACTTTGTTTTCGATCCATTTGGTGGCTCCTGTGTAACTGGGGCGGTTGCCGAATCGCTCAGCCGGAGTTGGGCCTGCGTTGAGATGAACGCGTCATACCTTGAAGGGGCTATGGCACGGTTCGTCGGCGCAGCGGATCCACTATCCGCTGGCAAGCCGTCCTCGTACATGATCCACACACCCTGCGCTGCTCCTGTCGACGAGCGAGTCGTACCGCTTGTGGCCGACGGCGGAGCAGCACGAGCGGCTTAGGCCCCCAAGATCGAGTTAGCCCATGGTTGCAGCGCTGCTACACCAAGGTCATCAAGGCCGACGCAGCCAATCGGTCCGTGCGCTGCTCGGAATGGGACTGCTCCTCGCCGGGCGAGAGCGATGAAGCTTCTCGAAAGGATGGCGTCCGCATCCTCCTCTTGTCTCCAAGCGGCGTCACGGGTGTAGCCCACGATCTGCGCACAGGCGTCAAGGATGGCTCCCGGAACAGAGGACTCATCACCGAACCACTTGCATTCGACAATCCCGAGTACACGCCCTGCCCGCTCGATAGTCAGATCGGCTCGGGCGGTCCCGGCCGTAACTCCCAGTGATGCTGCCAGACTAGCCGCCTTACGTTCACCTTCGTCGAGATTCACGTCTGGTCTCGACCGTATCGCGCGCTGCCACCAGACTTCTAGGTCACCGATTCGGGCAGCTGGCCTGCTCGGTGTGAACGATGCATCTAAAGCGCAGCTTGCCCCGGTAGCAGAGGCAAGCACAGCGGTGACCTCGAGTAGGCAAGCCAACTCGAACTGACGCCATGCCTCCAGTCTAGGTAAGACTTCGGACCTCAGCAGGGCGGTGATAGCCTCCGGCTCCAGGTCCTCGATGGCGGACGCGGCAGAGGCGCAATCCCAGGCAAGGCGATATAGGGGCGCACGTGCCTTGGCAGCTTGTCTTCGCTCGTGCGCTGTGACTCTCGCTCGGCCTGCAGGTGAGGCGAGGATCTCCCTAAGCGGCGCCGTTCGTAGCGCGTCGTCAATGATGGCAAGACGCTCGCTTGCGGGTCCGTCGAACAGGCCGCCCCTGGCATGGAGGGACGCCGCCCGAAGTGCGCTTCTTGCGGCGTCGAGCGTCTTGACCAGAACCCGATTCGGTCCAGAAACCCAGGTTCCCATCGACTCGGTGACGACAAATGCGCCGGGATCACAGGTTACCGCCTGGAGCAGCGCCGAGGCGGCAGCATCGGGTGGCCCTGGAATCTCCCCTGACGTTTCTCGTCTGAAGTCATCGAAGGCCGGCGCAATTTCTCGGGGTCGACTGACACATCGTGCGGCAAGGACGCCGACAGGTCCCGAGAGTGCCCACCACATCCGGAGGGCGTCGACATCAGCCGGAGTCAGCGAAGTCGCTGGGCCGCCATACGGCGACCGTGGACCTGCCCCCAAATATCGGAGGAAGCCTCGGAGGCACATCGCCTCGAGCACTGTCTCCGCATGTGTCAAGCGGAGAACTCCCTGCAGTCCAAGGTGAGCCGAGCCGCCCTGTTGGCGTCCAGTGCCCAAGCCGCGGCCACGTTGGTCGCGAGATCAGTCGCTTCTCTTGGACTCAATCCATCCATTAGGGGCAGGACGCACATACTGAACGCCGACAGGAAGGCGTCCGCAGCAACGCCAACCGGCTGAGCGAACGGGTCGACGCCGTGATTAAGGGCACGAAGCGTCTTGAGAAAATCGACGATCGGCGCACCGCCAATTTCTCGCGCGGCGTTCACCGCACGCCACATTGCACCGACCGGATTGGCAGGAACAGGATTCGGAACGGTGATCCCGAGTCGGCCAGCCATCTCCTCTGTAAATTGGTCAGGATCGGACGGAGCGCCAACCTTGATCCATGCGAAGCGACGACTAAGGGCGTAGGAGATCTGTCCAAGCTGGGTCTTGTCGTAAGTATTGAGTGTGCAGATAAGTCGCCATGCTGCTTCAGGGGCATGCTCGTGTACAGCCATACCGGCGCGGGGCTCCGGCAAGACGACGTGAAATGGGCTCGATGGATCGGTCGCATTTGCCCGACATGGCAAGACAGAAGCTTGCCCTGACAGGATCGAGAAGAGCGGTCCCAGTACCTTATCGATCGGGCAACGGTTGAGTTCGTCAATGATGGTTGGCTTATCGAAATTCCGGAGCATCGCACCCGGGATGAAGCCGATCGCGCCTCCACCAAGCGGCTGGTACCCGCCAACAAGATCTTGCACGCTCCACGCGGAAGAGGCTGTGAGCATTAGGTACGAGCCATCGCCGTCATCTCGTTCTGAGATCTCGCGGGCCAAGTACTCGGCTAGGGTGGTTTTGCCAGTTCCCGGGGGGCCATAGAGAATGATGTGCCGCTTGCCAGAGCTGACCGCCGCTTCGATTTGCCGATAGACCAAAGGGTCGATACCGACCAGCGACGTGTCCTCGGCGAGTGTGAAAGGTCCTGCGGCAGGCGCAGCCGCAAACACGGCAGAAAGGTCGGCGACAAGTCGGTCCCGCTCAGCATCCTGCGTTCCGTCATACAGGGTGGCGCCCGCGAGCGTGGCGATTGCCTGAGCAGTGTTGTCATAGGTCGTTCCAGCCGCACCTGGTATCGCTCCTGGAACCTTCACCACCGCGCGGAACGCTACGTTGTAGCTTCGTTTCGCCGTGCCACCGCCAAAGTCAATGGTGCCTGCTGCTGGGTTGAAGTCGCTAAGCGGATCGCCAGAGGTGCCGGCTGGGAGCGGCTGTGCGAAGGCGACGACCAGGAGGTACTCCCAGCCTTGGGGATACTCCCACGGGCTACCGGGCCCCGTCGGCTTGACTGCTGGCAACACGCGAAACGCGCAAACCGCGCATGAGCCATCACGGTTGTTCACATAACCGACCGTGCGGCCCATCGGAATCGGAGATCCGGTGGCATCAAGGGCAAACCTTGCTGCAACCCCGCCAGTCGCCTGTCCCTCCACCTGAATGATCCAACGTGGCGGCTTGCTTGAGACAGACTGAGGGTTGGCCCAATAACCCGTCGCCGGGCTGGTTGGCTCTGCAAGAGCGAGCGCCTTCGTTCCGCAGCTCTTGATCGAGAGCCCTCTCGGAGTGAGCAGCGTCGATTGGATGTCGTCCTTGAGGGCCTTGAAGACCCCGAGGATGTCCTTTGTCGGCAGTGGAGTGGCCATAGGGTTTAGTTCTTGTTCTTGACAAAACTCCCATTCTCCAGGTAGAAGATGGCCTGGTCAATCAGCCCCTGGAGTCTAGATGGCGGCAGGAAGGTCGTATTCATCTCCCTGCCGCATGTCGCATCGGATGCGGTCACCAAGCTCCGCGCGCTGATGGCTCCGGTGGCTGCCAAGCGGGCGAGACCGCTGGCAAGCGCAAGCCTAGCCTCGCTCTGGGGCGGGCCCCTCCTCGAATGTCTGTGACCGTCCACTACGCGAGCTTGGCGCCGACCTCTTCGCAGACGCTCTCGACCACAGCCGCCACTTCGTGCAGGAAGGAATTGCGATCCGGCGAGGGGGTGACGTCAGGAATCGGCGCAGCGCGCTCGTATATGCGTTCGCCGATGATCGAGGCGCGCGCATAGCTGGAACCACGTCCGGACTGATTGAACGCCGACTGCCACTCCGGCATCCGCTCGGCTCGAACGCGGCGGGTAGCGAGGTCCAGCGTTTTGGTGGACAGCGCGTTGGCCAGGCCGTCAAACACCTGCTGCTTGTGCGCGTCGTCGGTCGGCTCGGCGGGGTCCCACCGGAGTGGGTTCTGCAACAGTACATACAGCCGATCCTGAAGCTGCTTGCGGAGATCAGCGACCGGCTTGAGGTTGTCGTACTCGTCGCCGAGGCCGGGCGTGCTGAGTCGTCGGCTCAATGCCCAGATGCGCTTCCAGTGCTCCTTGCTGACGCCGGGCTTGTAGTCGAGGCCCAAGCGCGGCCACCACGCATCGTGGAAGCTCTCGGCAGCGTTCTTCACGGCCAGGACGAGATTCATCCGGTCGTACACCGGCTCCGCGAGCACGGGCTCGGGCTTCTCGACGATGGCATCGATTGCCGCGAGCAGCGCCTGTAGTTGTCCGATGGTCCGCTTGTGGGTCTTCTTCGTGGCGTCCAGGTCTTCGTCGATCCCGCCGACGAAGAAGCAGGCGTCCTTCAGGCGGCCGCGAAGCGCTCGTTCCGCGAACGGGCCCAGTTCCTCGCCAATGGAGGCGAGCACGTTTTCGGCGGAAGCCAGGACGTGCTGCTCCTTGGCCGCTGCGTTGGGCAGGTTGTCGCCCTTGACCTCGTCGAAGTGCGTGAACACGAGCAGCAGCTTGCTGGCGCTGCCCGACGTGATCATCTCCTTCATGGCTGCAACCGGCGCGGCCTGCATCGGCTGAACAGCGTTGTCGACGAGCACGATGGCATCCGTCGACTCGATGCGCCGTGTCAGCGAGGTCGAGATTGCTGCGACCGACTTGGGCGTGTGGCCCAGGCCTTCACCGTCGAGAAGCACGAGCTTGGGCTGCTGGCCGCCGTTCCACGCCGGCAGGAACGCACCGGACACGCGGACTCCGTTAACCAGGGGCGTCAGGAGGCGTCCGAAGCGTGAGGAGTGGTTGCTGGAGAAACGCGTAACTGTCTTGATGAACGTCGCACGGTCGTCGGTCTCCCACGACCACGATTGCGGCCAACCCTGCTTGTTGCGGCGTACCGCGCCATCCGCAAGCAGCGAAAAACGAAGCTCGATCTCGTCCATGATCTCGTCGCTCATGCGGTGGAACTCATCGTCTTCACGAAGCCGGCGATCAAGCTCCTCCTCGAACAGCTCGTCGACGACCCGCTGGTCCTTTTCGTCGGTGGCGCCCAGCTCGGTCTTCAGTTGGTCGCCGTGGCGGGCGGCGATGGCGCGCAACGCCGTCAACGTCTTCGTCAGCAGTGCATTGGTGGCGTCAAGATCGATCGCGCCGTCAGCAGCGGTCTCCTCGGTCGGCTCCGCGGCGTCGTCCTCGTCATCCTCATCGTCGTCAGCACCGGCCGCCTGAGGCCCGTTGCCGAGCACGTAGTTGAAGCGGAACCGTTGGTTCACATGCATCAGCAGCTTGCGCAGCACTTCACCGTCGCCGTCGCCCCGGTAGGCGGACAGCACCGCCTCGGAGATGCACTCGTTCAGGTGCTCGCGAACCTCGTCGACAGGGAAGAAGGTGACCACAGCCTTGTACGAGCCTGGCGCAAGCACGACCTCGGTCTCATGCACCGTGGTCTTCGCCGTCGATGTCGACGGAAAGCGCTCGGTCTCCGGGTCCGTGCCGATCAACTGCCGAAGCAGCGTCGTCTTGCCGGCGCCGGTCGTCCCGAGGAGCAGCGCCCGCCGATAGTCGGAATCCTTGGATGTCGGCAGCGGAATGATCGACTCGCGGATCGCACCGAAGTCGCTCTGCTCAGGTTCCATGCCGTGATAGAAGATCTCGACGACCCGGCGATGGAACCGCTTTTCAGCCTCCGCCCTGGCCGGCAAGCTCCAGAAACTCTCCTCTGCCAGTAGCTGGTTGAGTTGATCCTTCAGATCATTGGCCTCGGCCTCGTCGGACGTTCCTAGCCCCTGGCGGACTCGCAAGCCCGGCTTGCCAGTGTTCGAGTCGACCCGAACCGGGTGGCGGAAGATCACCGCCCATGCACTGCGACCCTGCGACCGGCTCAGGGTTGCCACAAAACGCTTTTCCATGCCGCACCTCGTTGTTCGTTTGTTGTTCCGTCGTGGATCATAGGTATGCCGATATGCGCGGTCAAGCGAAATTGGAACAACGAATGAACAACGTTGGAGCAGCTTGAGTGCGGAGAGTACTGCGTGCGAATCTTCTGGCGCCCGCGTCAACCAAGGTGTAAACTGACAACTGAACTGTCAACCAAGAAGAGATCGGAGCCTACAAGTGAGCGAGAGGATGTCGAATGCGCCGGTGTACTACGCGCTCGCGCAGGCGCACTTCAATCCTGTCGCCGCGATGTCGAAGTACGTGGATCAGATCCAGGACCGTCTGCGGCACGAGGGATACCCTTTGTTCGAGCCGCAACAGGTCACGCACCTAGTCGTGCCGGGTCCTGGCAAGGCGCAGCAAGCAGAGCCGCAGATTACGCATTCGGTCTCCTGGCTCATCACGCGCGGCGACCGTACGGCCGGGTTCATCCTGGCACCGTCGGCCATCACGTACCACACGACCCACTACGACACGCACAACGAGTTCATCCCCGAGTTGCTACGTGGCTTGGCGGCCGTGCACGAAGTGGCAACCCTCGATCACGTCAGCCGGCTAGGACTTCGCTACCTGGATGCCGTGTTGCCTTGCGCCGGTGAGAGCGTGGAGCAGTACCTCGTCGGTGGCTTGCACGGCATCGAGTTCAATGCCGCGCAGCGGTACAGGTTGACGGAATCGGTCTTCGGGACGGAGACCGGCCCACTGGTGTCGACGGGGACGCTCGTGACCCGGGTGCATAGGATGACCGCGCCTCTGGGGTTCCCGCCAGACATGCAGCCCAATGGCTTGATGATCAATCCGAAGTTCGAGGTGAAGGAGCCTCGGTCGCATGCGGTCATCGACACGGATCACTTTGTCGAAGGCCGCATGCCTATCGATATGGACAACCTGGGTAAGCAGGCGATCTCGCTGCATGCGACCATCAAGTCTGTCTTCGAAGCGACGACGACGGGTCACGCGCGCGACGCGTGGGCCTGAACCAGCCTAAACAGACGCCATGTACACCGCGACCCTACCTACCTCCCGACCGATGCCGTTAGCCGCGCCAATTAGCGTCGCCGCCACCGCAGCCTTTGTGTTGCTTGGCTCGGCTCTTGCGGTCGGTGGCACGGGCAGCGTATTCGATATCTCTCGCGCAGGGGACTGGCGCGGAATGTTGGAGGCGCGAGTTCCCTTCCACGTCGACGTCAGGATGGCTGATGACATCCAGGAGCAACGCCCTGATCTACGATCCGCATCTGACCACATCGGCAACATCCGTCAGGTGTTGAATCCGGCCATCTCCGATCTGGCCACGGTGTTCGGCGTCTCCAGGCAGGCGATCTACAAGTGGATCGGCGGAGAGGCCACGCCCGAGCCTGACAAGTTCGAGCGAATTGTCGCCCTCAGCCATGCTGCCGACGCTTTCCGAGACGCTGGCATCACTCGCGCGTCTTCCATGCTGAAGATGAAGGCGTTTGAGGGCCGGTCCTTGATGGAGCTCGTTGCTGCCGGTCAGATCTTGCCGTCGCACATCCAGACGCTGGTCGCCGAAGCCCAGGCGATGGATGCGGCGTACGACCGATCAGGCTTGGCGAAGTCGAAGGCGAGGCCCTCGGACGATTGGCGTACCGAGGTGTCCATTCCCGGGTCCCCCGAGCGATAGGTCGAGGGGCGATGGATGCTGGCGCGCGATACGGACTGGCGACAGGGTGATCTTCTAACTTGCGAGGCCGCTGCTGCATTGGGTTTGGTCGGCGCGACCGACCAAGGGCGCCGCGCAATCGTCATCACCCATGACTGCGACTTGCCGCATGAAAGCGATCTCTGCGTCGAGGTCATCGTCGCCGAGTTGGTTGTCAAGGACCCCAAGCCTGACCCGCAAATCTCCTACGCCAAGAACCCGCGACGACTCCACCTCGCATACGAAGGCACCGACGCTGCGCCGTTGATTCTTGAACTCCGGCATAGTGATCGCCGCAGCGTACCGAAAGGTGACTTCGCCGAGCGCGCAGTCAAAGACAACAGCCTTGCGCTGCCGGTTGACGCGAAGCGTGCCCTGAAGCAATGGCTTGCCGCGCGATACGGCCGACCAGCCTTCCCCAATGCTTTCGAGAAGCGGCTGCGCAAGCTCTCTGGCAAGCGCACCGTCGAGCAGCTGATCGCCAAGATTCTGGAGCCCGACGCGAAGTACCTGGTCGGGCTGTTCTTCGATCTGGGTGAGCAGCGAGGCGCAGAAGCGGGCGAAGGGGAGCCCTATGCGCTTTCAGTGTTCGTTGTCTTCGACGTCACCGAGGGTGGCACCGAAGCGAGGCTGTCGGCTGAGCGGGTCGCTGGGCAGCTGCGCGATCTGTTCGAAAAGACCTACGGCAAGCCCGACGTTGCCACGGAGATCGCGCTCGACGCTTGCGAAGCCGTGGCAGACACGCGCCTGACGCTGGCTGATCTGCGCCGCGTGGATCAGTGGCGCCTGGAGTACATCAGCTTGCGAGATGACGATCAAGGCGACTTCTTCCCGGTCGGTGAAATGCCGACGTAGGGGCCAGGATTGCCGCGCAATCGCGATGGATTCCGCCCAAGCCCGCACTGGTTATAGATGCCGGTTTTCTTTTTGGGTAAAGTCCACCACCAACAGAATCAACAATTTAG
>JAPTVL010000165.1 GCA_028065725.1 Betaproteobacteria bacterium | reverse complement strand
GCACTCATTGCTGGTTCGGGTTCAACCAATAGAACATCCATGCCCTGCACCTCACCTCTACCTACCGCGTTGATGAATCTTTATTCAATGCCGTCCGCCAAGTTTTCGCCGAAAGTATTCTTTTTTCTTCAATACTAGCAGACTAGCAGGCCGCAGAATTACCACGAAGATGGGTGAAAACGGCCGCTTCTAGCCTGAATGTTGCATAAACCGCCTGCCGGGTAATTTCAACGCTACGTTGCAATTTTTTTGATTTTCCGGCGATAGGCCCCCAACCCCCAATGTCTGGGTCAAGGGTGAAGTCGTTGCTGATAAGGGCGGGTGGCATCGTCTCGTGAGCCAGACGTGACGGGTCATGGAGAAGCCAGCATGGAGCGCATCCTGCTATTTGCAGCCGAGATCAAGGCCTATGCCGGCTTCTGGTCGGAATGGGGCAACCGCAACGATACCCCGGTGGAAGCCGGCCTGGCAGCCATCATGTTGAATTTGCGTGATTTTCTTGTAGGGCCGAATTCATTCGGCCAAATGTGCGAATGAACCTAAAAAAAGCATTTAAACCGCAAAGGCGCAAAGAACGCAAAGGAAACGGGGTAAGCAGGGATGGGCGGCTTTATCGCCCAACTCGCAAAAACAATGTGTTATCGGAATCTACCCGGTCACCGGATAGGTGAATACCAGATGGATTTTATATCCTTGCTTTCTTTGCGCCTTCGCGTCTTTGCGGTTAATTAACTGCGGTTTCTAGGATGAATTCGCACCTACAAAGAAATGGATAATCCGGGTTAAGTTGACTGACAACTAGCCCTCCAAGCTAAAGATGGGCGTGATCCGCATCCTCTTCGTCCTCATCCAGCGGCCATAGCTGATGCGCGTCGAGCATCAGGCGATAGCGGGTTTCGGCGGCGTCCAGGCGCGCCAGCGCGGCGGCCAGATTGCCTTCCAGCGCCTGCCTGCGCGCCGTCAGTACTTCCGATAACCCCATCTCACCCAATGCATAGGCACGCGACATCAGTTCGGCGCTGCGAGCTATGCGCTCCGCCGCTGCCTGCGCGCTTTGCCAGCCGCCATAGGCAGCCTGGGCGGCGGCGAAGGTATTGACTGCCTCTGCGGTGACCTTGCGCAGCACGGCGGCTTCCCGCTGTGCCGCCATCTCCGCCAGCGCACGCTGCTCGTCGGTGCGGGCTGAGCGCGCCCCGCCGGGGAAGGGAATGGCAACGTGCAGCCCGACCAGACGCTCGGCGCCGTCGCGCTCGCCGGCCATGCGCATGCCCACGGTCGGATCGGGCATTCTGTCGGCCGAGGCACGCTCCGCCTGCAGCCTCCCCAGCATCGATTCGCTGCGCGCCACGCCGAGTTCGTGGTTGTGCCTGAGGATTTCCTCCCGCCAGTATTCCAGACCCTGCTGCAGCGGCACCGGCGTGGCGACGGGTTGCACCTTGGGCAGGGAAATGGCGGGGAAACGCTGGGCCAGGTCATTGGCGGCCACCTGCTCGCGCAGCCGCGCCTGGAGCAGCGCGCTCCCGGCCTGCGCCACCATGGCCTCGGCCAGATCGCTTTCAAGCCGTGGCGCATCGCCGGCGCGCACGCGCCTGGCCACGATGTCCGCCTCCTTCTGCAGCAGCCCGACCTGCTCCTCCCACTGCCGCGCCGTCGTTCGCTCCCGGCTCCAGGAAAACCAGGCTTTCAGCAAGCTGCGTCCGGCCTCGTGCAAGGCATCGCCGTACATCGTCTGCGTCCGTGCCACTTCGGTCTGCCCCAGCTTGCCGTCGATCACGGCCTTGCCGGGCAGCCGGATCGGCCGCTCCAGCATGACATCCCACTCCCGGTAGCGCTCGGCAGGGTTGACAGTGCGCCGCTGCCCCGCCACGCGCAGATTGAACTCGTGCTCCCCCGCCTGCAGACGCCGGCTGACCGCCTCCCCGACCTGGATGCCGGCCTGCGCCGCCAGCGCTTCCGGACTGTTTTTCAGGGCGGCCACAACCGCCTCCGGCGGCGGCAGGTCGGGATAGGCCTTCAATTGCTGCGCTGCCACGGGAGGCGAAAGAATGGCTGCCGCAAGCACCAGCCCCTTGAAAACCCATGGCAGCGTGATCGTAGGCTTTGATCCGGTCATGCGAACCTCCCGAACTCGCCGACCGGCGTCATCCAGTAAGCAACATCGCGGCTCGGCAACGAGGCCTTGAAATGCGCGATCAGTGCCAGTGCATCGTCATGGGCCATCACCACTTCCATTTTCATGCGCCGCGCCCGGCCGCGCACCTGCTCGTTGACGCTGGGGTAAACCGCGCCCTGGCCGTGGCCTTCGACCTCGTAGGTGGTGAATCCGCTTGCCAGTTCCGGGTGTTCAAGCAGATGATCGAGAATATTTTCTTCCAGCGCGACCGGAAAAACCACAGTCAAACAGCAATCGGCTTGTTTCATCATTTACTCCCCATAGCTGCCGCGCCATACTTGCGGTATAGCATCGGCAACATGATCAAGGTCAACAGCGTGGAAGTCACCAGCCCGCCGATCACGACGATGGCCAGAGGCCGCTGGATCTCGGAACCGGGCCCGCTGGCGAACAGCAAGGGAATCAAACCGAAGGCGGTGATGCTGGCGGTCATCATCACCGGCCTCATGCGCCGCTTGGCGCCTTCCATCACCACTTCGGCCAGAGGCAGGCCATGGTCGCGCAACTGATTGAAATAGCTCACCATCACCACCCCGTTCAGCACCGCGATGCCGAGCAGCGCGATAAACCCGACCGAGGCCGGCACCGAAAGATACTCGCCCGACAGCCACAATGCCCACACCCCGCCGATCAGGGCGAAGGGGATATTGGCGAACACCAGCGTCGCCTGACGCAGGGAACCGAAAGTGGAAAACAGCAGCAGGTGAATCATGGCCAGGGCGATCGGCACCACCACGGCAAGGCGTGCCGCGGCGCGCTGCTGGTTCTCGAACTGGCCGCCCCAGGTCATGCTGTAGCCTGCGGGCAGCGGCGCCTGACTGGCTGCGGCCAGCTTCGCCTCCTCGACAAAACCGACCAGATCGCGCCCGCGCACGTTGGCCTGCACCACGACCATGCGCACGGCATTCTCCCGGTCTATCTTGACCGGCCCGTCCACCCGCTTCAGCCGTGCCACGGCGGACAGCGGCACGTTGCGGCCATCCGGCAGGGTCAAGTGCAGGCCGGCGAACAAGGCCGGCGAAAGGTGCAGGCTGTCGGGGCCGCGCAAAAGCAGTGGCGTGCGCCGCCCGCCCTCCAGCACCACGCCGAGCACCTGGCCCTCGAGCTGGGCGCGCAGCATATTGCCGATCTCGTCCACCGAAAAGCCCATGCGGCCGGCGGCAAGCCGGTCGATATCGACCTGGAGGTACTGCACCCCCTCGTTCATGACGCGGTACACGTCTTCGCTGCCCTTGATGCCCTTGAGCACGGACTCGATTTTTTCCGCCTGCTGGTTCAAAGCGGCGAGATCGGGGCCGAAGATCTTCACCGCCACGTCGCCGCGCACGCCGATGATCATCTCCGACACGCGCATGTCGATCGGCTGGGTGAAGCTGTAGGCGATGCCGGGAAAGTCCTTCAGCACCTTTCTCAGTTCGCCGGTCAACCACGCCTTGTCCGGCTTGCGCCACTCGGCTCTGGGCTTCAGCACCAGGAAAGTATCGGTCTGGTTGAGCCCCATCGGGTCGAGGCCGAGTTCGTCCGAGCCTACCCGCGCCACTACACCCTTCACCTCCGGTACCCGCGCCATGATCGCGCGCTGCAGGCGCATGTCCAGATCCGCCGATTGCTGCAGATTGACCGAGGGCAGCTTTTCCACGCCGATGATCAGGTCGCCTTCGTCCATCACCGGCATGAAAGTCTTGCCGATCTGGGTGTAAGCCGCCACCGCCAGCGCCATCGCCAGCACCGCGCCGATAATCACTGTCCGGCTGTGGCCGAGCGCCCATCCCAGCGAGGGCATGTAGAGTGCGTCGAGCTTGCGCACCAGCCAGGGATCGCTGTGCGGCATCCGCTGCAACAGGTAGGAAGAAAGAACCGGGATCACGGTCAAGGCCAGCAGCAGCGAGCCGGCCAGGGCAAACACGATGGTCAGCGCCACCGGAATGAACAGCTTGCCTTCCAGTCCCTGAAGGGTGAGCAGGGGCAGGAACACCACGATGATGATCACCACCCCGGACGTCACCGGCGTGACCACCTCGCGCACCGCCCGGTAGACGACGTGCAGGTGCGGCAGCCGCACCGCGCCCTGGTCGTGGGCAAGATGCGAGACGATGTTCTCCACCACCACCACGGCCGCATCCACCAGCATGCCGATGGCGATGGCGAGACCGCCCAGGCTCATCAGGTTGGCGGACATGCCGAACAGCTGCATCAATATGAAGGTGATCAAGGCAGCCAGCGGCAGCGTCAGCGCCACCACGAGAGCTGCGCGCACGTTGCCGAGGAACAGGAGCAGCAGCACCACCACCAGGACGATGGCCTCCATCAGCGCCTTGGACACCGTTCCAACGGCCCGCTCCACCAGATTTCCGCGGTCATAGAAGATCTGCGTCGTGACCCCTTTGGGCAGGGTGGGCGCGATTTCCGCCAGCCGTTTGTGCACGCTTGCCACCACCTGGCGCGCATTGGCACCGCGCAGCCCCAGCACCAGACCTTCCACCGCCTCGCCCCGGCCGTCCTTGGTCACCGCGCCGTAGCGCGTCAGGCTGCCGATGCGCACCGTGGCCACATCGCCCACCCGCACCGGCGTGCCGTCGCGGTTCGCCACCACGATGGCGCGC
>JAPTVL010000378.1 GCA_028065725.1 Betaproteobacteria bacterium | reverse complement strand
TCTCGATCGGGTTGCGCTCCACGCCGTAGAAGGTTGGCGGTTCGTGGGTCTCGTTGAGGAGGCCGACCGGAAGCAGGAACAGGCCGGCCCGGGCGCGATGGTCGGCGTTGAGGTCGAATTCGACGTAGGCCTGTTCGAGCTCGATTTCGCCCTTCTTGCCTTCGCCTGCGATGCTGTGTTCGACCTCCAGTTCCGAGAAGAAGCGGGTGCGCTCGTTGAAGGTATGGCCGAAGAACAGCACGAAGCGGTGCAGGTCGAACTCGTCCTTGCCGGACGCGCCGCCTTCGCCGTCGAGATTGTTGTAGTGCAGCTCGCCGTAGCCGCCGATGCGGGTGTTTTCCGCCCACGACGCTGCGCCGGTGGATGCGGCTTTTTCCACCTGCTCGCTGGTCGCGGCGACCTGTTGCTCGGTGCGCTTGAGCTGGCCCTTGAGCGCCTGGTTTTCAGCTTCTAGCAGATTGAGGCGGGCTTCCATCGCCTGCAGGCGCGTCTCCATGCCGGTGTCGGCGAGCGCCGGCGGATTCAGGGTCGACAGGACGGCCGCGGCGAGCGCGGTGCGGATCAATGGGTACTTCATGGTGACTCCCTTTCGTTCGTTTGAAAAAGGGCTGGCTGGGGCGGATGCCCGTGGCTGGCAGGTTGAAAATCAGGCGCCGTGCGCGGCTTGCCTCCGCTGCGATGCGCGCGGCGCGCGGCGGCGGCCGAGGCGGACATGGAGCAGCCCGGCCAGCGGCAGCGCGAGCCCGGCGATCCAGTGGGCGAGCGGCAGCCAGGCTTCGTTGGCTTCGGAGGCGAAGTAGTACAGCGCATAGCCGGTGGCGGCGAGCCACAGCAGCCAGGCCTTCATCGCCAGGCCGGAGCGGCGGTTCCTGTCGAGCTGCCAGGCGCGGCGGGCGTGGACGGGCAGCACCGTGCCGACGGCCACCAGCGCGGCGAAGCCCGCGAGGCCGTGCAGGCGCAGCCACCAGGCTTCCAGCGGATGGGCGGCGTCGCCGAATTCGCCCGGCACGCGCAGGAAGTAATGAAACAGCAGCCACAGCGTGCCCGACCCCCACAGAACGAGGAAGACCGCGTACAGCGCGCGTTTGTGGCGGGTTCCCAAACGGATGGGCTGGGGAGGGCGCGTCATGCGGCAACCACCTCCGGATCGGCCAGGGCCAGGTCGCGCCAGCCACCGGGGGCGGACGCGCGCGCGCGGCAGTGGCCGGGCGCGTCGGGGTCGGCGTCGAGCACGACGGCGTGGGCACCGAAATGCAGGAGCGCGGGAAGCGCGGACTCGGGGTCGGCATACACCACCTTGGTGAGCGCGTCGGCGACGGCGCAGCGCTCGGCCAGCACGCTCACGCTGCGTCCGCCGGCGCAGGGCCGGCGGGTGGCGGCGTCGATCAGCGGGGACACTGCGCGGCCGTCCATCAGGCGACCGGAGTAATAGGTGGCCGAGGTGGCGACGGCGCCGTCCTCCAATTGACACAGCGGCAGCAGGCGGGTCGCGGCGTGCGGGTGGCGCACGTGGACCTGCTCCGCGGCGCCGAACAGCCGCAGGTCGCCGCCGGCGTTGACCCGGCCCGTTTCCATGCCGGCTTCCAGCAGCGCGCGGATCGCGCAGTCCACCGCATAGCCCTTGGCGATGCCGCCGAGGTCGAGATGCAGCGGGCAGGCCAGCCGCACGCGGTCGCCGGGCAGGAGCTCGATGTGCTGCCAGCTCGCACCGGACGAGGGCTGCGCGAACCCTGCGTGGCGCGGCAGGTAGCCGTGCCGCACCAGTTCGGGCGCGATGCTCACATCGAAGCGCCCGTCGCTCGCCTCGGCCACCTCGCGGGCGAGGGCGAGCACGGCCCAGGTGTGCGGGTGCACCGCGACGCAGTCCGCGCCTGCACGGTTGAGGCGCGACACGTCGGAGGCGGGATCGTGGTAGCTCATCCGGTCGTGGATCGTCTGCACCGCCGCGAAAGCGCGTTCGACGGCGTCGTCGAGCGCCTGCGCCGACGCGCCGCGGGCGCCGATTTCCACCAGCGTGCCGAGAAGGGGACGCGCGCGCTTGATCGCGTGGCCGCCCGGTGCGGAAGGGGCGCAGACGGCATGGCTCATTTCAGCGCGGCGGCGTGCAGCGCGAGGATGCGCCGCACCCCCTCGCTGATGTGCTTGCACGAGAGCGTTGCGCCGCTAATGTTGCGGATGTCTTCGTCCAGCCTGAGCGGCGCGCCGTGCTGCTTGCCGTTGAACTGCGCGCGCCAGTTGGGGTTGCGCACTTCGCGGCCGTGGGTTTCGCGGTAGTCGAGGATTTCCACCCCGCGCACCGTGCCGGCGGCGTCGAGCGCAACGGCATAGGTGATGAACTCGTGCTTGCCGTACACCTCATCCTGCACCACCCAGCCGGCCAGCGCGCCGTTCTCCGAGACTTTCCACACCGGTTGCCGGGCGTAGCGCATGCGCACGCCGGCGGCTTTTTCGACGAAGGCCTTCTGCGCGTCGGTGAGCAGCAGCGGCACGGGTGTGAAGCCGTCGGCCCGGGGGAAGAACAGCTTCTGCGCCTGTTCGATGTCGAGGTACTGCACCGCGAACGCCGGCGCTGCGACGAAGGTGGCGAGCGCCGGGGCGATCAGCCAGACGGGCGGGTGTTGCATGGCGGCGTCCTCAGAAGTTGTAGCCGAGCTTGAAGCGCAGCTCGTGCCTGGTTTTTTCGATCAGGTGCAGGGTGTCGTCGGCCTGGTTGATGTATTGCTCCTTGCCGCCCGCCAGCTGCTCGAACCAGGTCAGCGTGGCCCACCATTTCTCGCCGCCGTAATGGATCGAGGGGCCGGCAAACCAGCTCCAGCGCTCCTGTCCGACTTCGGTTTCGAACTCGGTCGCGTACAGGGTTTCGGCGCCGATCGACCAGTTGGACGCGAAACGGTAGGAGGCGCCCGCGCCGAGCTTGAACTCGATTTCCATTTCCGGCTCGGTCGGCCACTCGAAGCGGGCCGCCGGGTCGCCGGTCAGCGCCTGCATGGCGGCGTCTGCGCTGGCCTGGGTGGTGGCGTCGAGCGGGGCGCGCTTGGCGTAGGTGGCTTCGATGCCGGTATTGGCGACCAGAGTGAGCTGGTCGTCCAGCAGCAGTTTCTGCAGCTGCAGCGAGAAATCGGCCTTGGTGGTGTCCTTGTCCTTGCCGGAATGGGGGTCGAGCCAGTTCTGCTTCAGGGCGAAGGTGCCCGACAGGCCCACCGCGTCCTTGGCCGCGGAGAGGAAGTTGTACTTGAGCTTGGCCTCGACGCCAGAAGGCTTGGGGCCGTAGCGCTCGGCGCCCGGCAGATAGCCGTCGATCACCAGCCCGTTGGCGTCGATGGATTGCCCCTTCAGGGCGAGGGTGGCGGTGAGGCGGTGGGTCAGGCCGTATTCGTATTCGAGTTCCGTGTCGTAGGCCGTGTAGTCGCCCTGGCCCTTGTCCCAGCGCCGGGTGACGAAGAGATACGCCTCGCTTGCGCCCTGCGGCAGGGTTTCCGCGCCGGACACGTAGCCCAGCAGGTTTTCATCGGCCTGCGCGGGCAGGGCGAGCAATGCGGCGGCGAGCGCAGCCAGGCTCGCGGCGGGTTTGACAGCCATGGTGTTTCCTTTCAGTTTGACTGGATATGTCGATCAAGCTGGCTGGCGACACGCTGGCTGGCGAGAGATGGGTTGAAAAAGCCGCGCTGTGCGGGGACGCGCGGGGGTGAACAATGCGGGGCGGGTCATCGCCGGGTCACCCACACGTGGCGCGCCACGCTGTCTTCCAGCGCGAGTTCGACCTCGTCGACCATCACGATGGTCATCGGGCGCTGCTGCAGCACGACCAGCGGGCGGTTGGGCGCGAGGCCGTAGGCCACCAGCTGTTCGCGCTGGGTGGGGTCGATTCTGTCGTCGAGGGCGTCGACGCGCGCCTGGACGCCGGGCAGCAGAAAGCCGAGCGGCACGCGGGCGGCGTGGTCGATGCTCATGCGCCCCACCTCGCAAACGTTTTCTGCAATGCGTCGTTCTCGCATCGGTGGCTGGCAGTATTCGCCTTGCCGTCGATCCCGCTTCGCGGGTCCCTCGCCGGGCGGCTCATGCGCCTGCCCCCCACACCGCGCGCAGCAGATGGTTCAGCACGCCGCCGACCAGGAAGGCGAAGGGGATGATGAGCGCCAGCATGGCAGCGGCGATTTTCAGCCCCTGTTCCTTCACGATCATCATCACGCTGGCGATGCACGGCACGAACAGGGTGAGGGTGACCATGCCGACCACCGCCTGGATGGGGGACAGATGGCCGCTCAATGCGAACAGGCCGGTGGCGCCGAAGTCGCGCCGCAGGAAGCCCATCACGAAGGCGGCGCTGGCTTCCTTCGGCAACCCCAGCCAGCCCGATACCAGCGGTTCGCCAGCGCGGATGAGGGCGGGCAGGGCGCCGACCCGGTCCAGCGTGAACATGATGAGGGTGCCGAGCAGGAACAGCGGGATGACCTCGACCAGATACCACTTCAGGCGCCCCACGGTTTTCTTGGCGACGTTGCCGACGAGCGGCAGCCGCATCGGCGGCATTTCGGTGACCAGCGGGATGCGCCGGCCGGGAATCAGTTTGGCGGCGAGAAAGCCCGCCAGCATCAGCACGGCGACCATCGCCGCCATCCAGATCAGCGTGGCGGAGAACGCAATCCCGCCGAGCAGGCCCAGCACCACGCCCAGCTGCGCCGAGCAGGGAATCGCCAGCGCCATCAGGAAAATGGTGATGAGACGCTCGCGCGGGCTGTGCAGGATGCGCGTGGTAAGCGTGGCCATGGTCACGCAGCCGAGC
>JAPTVL010000364.1 GCA_028065725.1 Betaproteobacteria bacterium | reverse complement strand
GCACTGAACACCCCGGTCAGCGAGGCGCAGGTACGAGAGCTGCGCGCGGGCGACACGGTGACCTTGCAGCCCACGCTGTTCGGCATCCGCGATGCGACCCAGATCCACATGTTCGATCGCGGGCGCAGCACCCGCTTCGATCTGCGTGGGCACGCCGTGATTCACACCGCGCCGAACGTGCGCCGGGTTGCGACGAGCCCCGAGTTTCCGGCCGGCTACGCGCCGGTGTGCATAGGCACGACGACCTCGGACCGCATGGAACGCTTCACCTGGCCGCTGCTGCAGCAGCATGGCGTGCGCATGATCGTCGGCAAGGGCGGGCTGCGCGCCGACTCGCGCGAGGCCTTTGCCAAACTTGGCGGCGTGTATCTGGCCATCGTTGGTGGCACGGCGGCCCTGGAGAGCACCTGGATCGAGCAGATCGAGGACGTCGATCTCGACGACCTGAACCCGGAATCGCTGTGGAAGTTCCGCATCCGCGATTTCGGGCCGCTGCTCGTGGCGATGGACAGCCACGGCAACAGCCTGTACGACGACGTGAAGCACGACGTGCAGGAACGCCGCGCCCGCGTGCTGGCCGAGCTTGGCGTGAGAGCGACGTGAGAGCCGCACACATGGACTTGACGCGGATCGACACCGACATCCTGATCCTCGGCTCGGGCGGCGCCGGGCTGTTCGCGGCGCTGCACGCGCACCAGGCCGACCCTGGGCTGTCGATCACGATCGCGGTCAAGGGCTTGCTGGGCAAGTGCGGCTGCACGCGCATGGTGCAAGGCGGCTACAACGTCGCGCTCGCCGAGGGTGACTCGGTGGAGCGGCACTTCATGGACACCATCGAGGGGGGCAAGTGGTTGTCCAACCAGGATCTGGCCTGGACCCTGGTGAGCCGGGCGGTGGAGCGCATCCACGAACTCGAGAACGAACTCGGCTGCTTTTTCGACCGCAACCCGAACGGCACCGTGCACCAGAAGGCCTTTGCCGGGCAGACTTTCGACCGCACGGTGCACAAGGGCGACCTGACCGGGATCGAGATCATCAATCGCCTGGCGGAGCAGGTCTGGGCGCGCGGCATCGACCGGCTCGAAGAGCACCGCGCCATCGAACTCGTGCGCACGCCTGACGGCAGGGCGCTGGCGGGCGTGCTGATGATCGACATGCGCAGCGGCGGGTTCGTGTTCGTGCGCGCCAGCGCGGTGCTGCTGGCAACCGGCGGCGGGCCGACCATGTACAAGTTCAACACGCCGTCGGGCGACAAGAGCTGCGACGGCCTGGCCATGGCGCTGCGCGCCGGGCTGGCGCTGCGCGACATGGAAATGGTGCAGTTTCATCCCACCGGGCTGTTGGCGGGCGCGCACACGCGCATGACCGGCACCGTGCTCGAGGAGGGCCTGCGCGGCGCCGGAGGCTGGCTGCTCAACGGCCGGGGCGAGCGCTTCATGCACGACTACGACCCGCGCGGCGAGCGCGCGACGCGCGACATCGTCTCGCGCGGCATCTACGCCGAGATGCGCGCCGGGCGCACCTCGCCCAATGGCGGCGTCTACATCCAGATGTCCCACCTTGGCGCGGACCAGGTCAGGCGGCAGTTCAAGGGCATGGTCGAGCGCTGCGCGGACTGCGGTTTCGACTTGGCCGGCGGCAAGGTCGAGGTCGTTCCCACCGCGCATTACATGATGGGTGGCGTGGTGTTCAGCCCGGACTGCGGCACCGAACTGCACGGCTTGTTCGCCGCCGGCGAGGACACCGGCGGGGTGCATGGCGCCAACCGCCTGGGCGGCAACGGCGTGGCCAACTCGACGGTCTTCGGCGGCATCGCCGGCGAAACCATGGCACTGTGGGTGCGGGCCAACCCGGGCCATCGCGAGCCGGATCTGGCGGCGATCCAGCGCGGCATCGCTGAACACGAGGCCCCGTTTATGCAGAAGCCAGGAGATCTCCACGCAATCCGCGAGGCGCTTTACAGCTGCATGTGGGAAGACGTCGGCATTCTGCGCGACGCGAACGGATTGACGCGGGCCCAGGCCCGGTTGGCCGAGCTGGAAGGCGAACTGGCCGCGGTCGGCGTGGCTGACGGCGAGCGCGCCTACAACCTGAGTTGGCACGATTGGCTGAATCTGCGCAACCTGATCGCGATTAGCCGCGTGATTGCTGCGGCGGCAGCCAGCCGGGAGAATTCGCGCGGCGCGCATTTTCGCGAGGACTTTCCGGATCCCGGCGAACTCGCCACGTCGACCTACAGCGTCGCGCGCCAGGAAGGTGAGCGGATTGCCGTGTCGCACGACGCCGTGGTGTTCTCTCGCGTCCAGCCCGGGCAGACCATCCTGGCCGGCATCGGCCCGGCGCAGGCGAAGTTGGCTGCGGTGTGACCCCGGCAACCCGTGGCGACGTGCCGTGGGGATCGAGCGCCGCAGGCCCTAGAGGTTGTGCCAGATCAGACTCGTGCCGCCGGCGATCAGGATGGCCCATACCGCCTGCACGATCCGATGGGCCGGCAGCTTGCGGCTTAGGTGGCTGCCCAGGTACAGGCCGCCCATCACGACGGGCAGCAGGACGAGCGCAAGTTGCAGCACATGCGGTTGCTTGTACAGGCCCACTGATGTGAACAGGATGAGTCGTGCGAGACCGCTGAAGAAAATCAGGGTGCTGATCGTTGCGCGCAGGGCGCGCATGTCTGGCAGGCGGCGCGCCAGGTAGGCCACGTAGATGGGACCGCCCGTTCCGAACAGCGCCGTGAACAAACCGCCCAGCAACGCCAAAGGGGCTGCCCACGCCACCGAAATCGGCCGCTGCCGTGCCCGGAACACCAGGCTCCACGCGGCGTAGGCCAGAATGAAGCAGCCCAGCGTGATGAGCAGCGGTCTTTGCGGCGCGCGCACGAGCAGCGTGACGCCGATCAGCATGCCGGCGACCATGAACGGAATGATGCGCAGCAACTCGTCGCGCGCCACGGCGCTGCGGTTACGCAGTCCCAGCACGATGCCGGCGCCGAGGTCGAAGATCAACATCATCGGCACCACCGACCGCAGCGGCAGGAAGTGCGTCAGCAGCGGTACGGCGGTGATCGACGAGCCGAAGCCGGTCAACCCGTAGATGGTGTAGGCCAGCCCGATGATCAGGGTCGCGCTGAGCAGCGTGACCCACGGAAACGGCAGGTCGATCACCATGTGCGCGCCGCCGTGGACCGCGAACCGCGCGCGGTCGGGCTCCTACTGGGGTACCGCAGAGGCGCGGTCCTTCGCCCTGCGGGCAGCGGCCGCTTCACCCGTGTGCCAGCGCCCGCAGCTGCGCGTATAGGGGATCGGCGACCTCGATGCCGTCTGCACGGGCCTTCTCGGCCCGTTCGACACGGCGCTGTCCCGGCAGCCTGACTTCGGGGTCCTGGCACATCGCCGCGACCAGGGTTTCCAGCCGCTCGTCGAACACGTCGCTGCCGGCGAGCGCGCCCGGGTCGATGACCATGAAGGCCTGGCCGATGCGCGGTCGGTTGCCGGCGTCCGTAAAAAACGAATCGGTCTCGAAGCCGAACGACGCGCCGGTCAGTGCGCAGCACAGCAGCTCGACGATCAGCGCCAGCATCGCTCCCTTGACCCCGCCGGCCGGCAGCATCGAACCCTCGAGTCCGGCCTTCGGATCGGTGGTCGGCCGGCCTTCGCGGTCCACCGCCCAGCCCAGCGGAATGCTGCGCCCTTCCTTGGCCGCCACCATCAGTTTGCCGCGGGCGACCTCGGACAGTGACAGGTCGATGACCAGCGGCGACGCGTTGCGGCGCGGAAACACCGCCGCGATCGGGTTGGTGCCGAACAGCGCACGCCGGCCGCCCCAGGCCGGCATTGCCGCTGGCGAGTTGCCGAAAGCCAGCCCGACCATGCCGGCGCTGCTGACCGGGCCCAGGTGTTCGGCGGCGACGCCGAAGTGGTGGCTGCGCGTGACCCCGGCGAAAGCCGCGCCGCAGGCCCGCGCGCGGGCGATGGCTTCCCGCACCGCCAGCGCACAGGCGGGAAACGCCAGGCCGTCGTCGGCGTCGACGAGGCAGGCCGCGCTCTTGGCATGGATCACTTTCGGCACGGCGATGCCGTTGACGCGGCCGTTGCGCAGATGCGCGGTGTATTGCGCCACGCGCGCGAGGCCGTGCGACGGCAGCCCCTGGGATTCGGCCGCAACGAGCGCCTGGGCGGTGGACTGCGCCATGAGCGGCGAGGCCCCGGCTCGGCGCAAGCCGGTGGCGACGAGATCGGTCAGAGCGGACAGTGCGATGTGCGGCATGGGTGAAAGGTTGGAGATGGCGGCTGATCAAGGGGCGATGGCACGCAGGAAATCGCCGACCTTTTCGGCGATCATTGTGCTGACGCGGGCGTTGGATTCGCGCGTGACCCCTGCCACGTGCGGCGTGAGAATCAGGTTGCGAAGGCCGGCCAGCGGCGAGCCGGCGGCGAGCGGTTCGTGCTCGAAGACATCGAGCGCGGCGCCGCCGAGCCGGCCGCTGCGCAGTGCCGCGGCCAGTGCTTGTTCGTCGATCACACCGCCGCGCGCGGTGTTCACCAGCACCGCGCCGGAGCGCATCAGCGCCAGTTTCCCGGCGTCGATCAGGTGGCGCGTTTGCGGGGTCAGTGGAACGTGCAGGCTGACCACGTCGGATTCGGCGAGCAGCGCGTCGAGTTCGCGTGGCGTCGCGCCGGTCTGCGTCCAGATCGGGGAATGGGGGTCGACCATCGGGTCGTGAGCCAGCACACGCATGCCCAGCGCGGCGGCCAGGCGCGCCGTGCAGCGCCCGATGTCGCCGAAGCCGACCAGGCC
>JAPTVL010000022.1 GCA_028065725.1 Betaproteobacteria bacterium | reverse complement strand
AAGGTTAGCCCCTACCGCTTCGGCGAGGCGGCCGATCGTCAATATGGCGGCTCTAGGGTTCACAAACCTTGACTCCGTACTATGGTACGGCAGTTAAGTTTAGCCTATCGGAGTCCACAAAACACTTACGAAACGTCACCCAGGAGGTTCAGCCATGTCCGTCATCGCCCGTATCGTCGACAAAACCGGTGTCATCGGTGCCATCGTCGGCAGTTTCAGTTGTGCCATGTGCTTCCCGGCGGCCGCGAGCCTGGGGGCTGCGATCGGATTGGGCTTTCTCAGCCACTGGGAAGGCCTGTTCGTACATTGGCTGATTCCGATCTTCGCCAGCGTGGCGCTATTGGCGACTCTGGTGGGTTGGTTCTCGCACCACCAGTGGCAGCGCACTCTGTTGGGGTCGATCGGCCCGGTGCTGGCGCTGATCGGCGTGTTTGGGCTGACCCATCATTTCCTCGCCAAGGACCTGGCGAGAGGGGTTTTCTATACGGGACTGATCGTCATGTTCCTGGCCTCCATATGGGACATGATCAATCCGGCGAACCGCCGCTGCGCAACGGACGGCTGCGAAACGTCCACGCAACATAGCTAATCACGAGAATCCTTTGGAGAACCTTGATGACCCAGAACGCAATCACTGAACTCGCTATCACCGGCATGACCTGCGACAGTTGCGCCGCGCATGTGCGCCAAGCGCTCGAAGGCGTCCCCGGGGTACGCGAGGCTCAAGTGTTCTACCCGGATGCCACGGCCCGCGTTGTGTTGGAACGCGAGGTGCCCGTGCAGCAGTTGACCGAGGCGGTGGTGGGAAGTGGCTATGGCGCGCAGCTGCAGAGTGAGGGAACCACATCCACCGGCGGCGGGCAAGGGCTGCACATCGCCGTGATCGGCAGCGGCGGCGCGGCCATGGCCGGCGCGCTCAAGGCCGTCGAGCGTGGCGCACGCGTGACGCTGATCGAGCGCGGGACCATCGGCGGCACATGCGTCAATATCGGCTGCGTGCCGTCCAAGATCATGATCCGGGCCGCGCACATCGCGCATCTGCGGCGCGAGAGCCCCTTCGACGCCGGCTTGCCGCCCAGCCCCTCTGACGTACTGCGCGGCCCCTTGCTGGCTCAGCAACAGGGACGTGTCGAGGAACTGCGGCACGCCAAGTACGAAGGCATTCTGGAAAGCACACCGTCCATCGAAGTGCTGCGGGGCCAGGCGCGATTCGTCGATGCGCGGACCCTGCATGTGGCCCTCAACGACGGCGGCGAGCGCGAAGTCGTCTTCGACCGCTGCCTGATCGCCACCGGTGCGCGTGCCGTCATCCCGCCCATCGCAGGACTGGCCGACACGCCTTACTGGACATCGACCGAGGCGCTGGAAACCGACGCGATCCCCCAACGCCTGGCCGTGATCGGTGCGTCGGTGGTGGCCGTGGAATTGGCACAGGCCTTCGCTCGTCTGGGTAGCCAGGTCACGATCCTTGCCCGCCATACCCTGCTGTCTCAGGAAGACCCCGCCATCAGCGAAGCGCTGGCCTCCGCCTTCCGCAGCGAGGGCATCGAGGTGCTGGAGCACACCCTGGCAAGCCAGGTCGCCTACGCCGGAGACGAGTTGGTGCTGACCCTGGGCAAGGATGAGTTGCGCGTCGACCGGCTGCTCGTGGCCACCGGGCGCAGCCCGAACACGCAAGAATTGAATCTGGAGGCGGCAGGCATCAAGACCGACCCAAGTGGCGCCATTGCCGTGGACGACGGCCTGCACACGAGCGCCGCGAGCATCTATGCGGCCGGCGACTGTACCGACAATCCGCAGTTCGTGTACGTGGCCGCCGCCGGCGGAACCCGCGCTGCGATCAACATGACCGGAGGCGAGGCGCGACTCGATCTTGCCGCCATGCCGGCCGTGGTATTCACCGATCCCCAGGTGGCCACCGTGGGGCTGAGCGAGCAGGCAGCGCATGCGCAGGGCATCGAGACCGATACCCGCACGCTGACCCTCGACAATGTGCCGCGGGCGCTCGCCAACTTCGATACGCGCGGCTTTATCAAACTGGTGGCGCACGCCGAAACGGGGCGCCTGCTCGGCGTGCAGGCAGTCGCCGCGGAAGCCGGCGAACTGATCCAGTCGGCGGCACTGGCGATCCGCAGCCGCATGACGGTGCAGGATCTGGCCGATCAGCTCTTTCCCTACCTGACTATGGTCGAGGGACTCAAGCTAGCCGCGCAGACCTTTACCAAGGACGTTAAACAACTGTCGTGCTGCGCTGGGTAAGTCAGAATCCGTTTGAGCGAGGTTGTATATAAGAAATGATCCGACATCAAGACGATAAAGGGCGGCTGCACAGTAGGAAGAAGGTGGAAGCGGCCGTTGTCCGTCTGCGCGATCGTTTTCCTTTGGAGCGGGGTGTAATGGCCTTGTCGAGTGACGCCCTTGCGGATTATCGCCGTCTGATTGATCACTGGTGCGATACCGCAAGCCCGCTTGCAACCGATGTGCTGAGTCCCGAGAGCCTGCATGTCTTACTGGCCATCGATGCAGTAGTTGATCAATCCGGGCAACTCGGCTGTTACCCCTTCAGCGCCTTGCCGACAGGCATGCAGGTCCAACTTGGCAACCGTTCGGTTCATGCCATGTGTGCGATCGACGCCTTGGCGGTTTCGCGCGTCAGTGGCCAAGCGACCCAGATCGTTGCCTCATGCGCCTTATGCGATACGCAGTTAGCTCTCGGGATGCACGCCAACGGTAGCTTACATGAGGCAATGATGCATGAGACGGCGGTCCTCTGGACCGACGAAACACAGGGAAGTTGCGGTACGAACGCGTGCTGCAACACCTTATGCCCGAGTATTCGTTTCGTCTGCCGCAGTTGCGCCGAAATTGAAAGCAAAGACCATGAGGGTGACATTTTTACAGTTCCCCAGGCCGCTGTGGTTGCCAACGCTTTTTTCGGATTTCAGGCACGGCTGCGTAGTCTGGAGATTGGATTAGGAGAACTTCGTTGATGGAAATGCACCGTGTCAGTCGCTCAGTACACAGAGGCATCCTGCTTACGTTACTTCTGTTCGGGATGGGTACTTCCCTGTCTGCTGAAGCGGGCACTTCTCCTTTGGCCCCTGCGGCGCCCTTCACGACGGTCTCTGGAAAGACGCTGTCCACGACCAGCCTGAAAGGTCACCCAACGCTGCTCTGGCTGCTCTCCACCTGGTGCGGCAGTTGTGCTGCGGGGTTGCAGACGTTGGCACAGCACGCGGACGGTCTGCAGAAAGCCGGGTTACGCGTCGTGGTACTGCGTAATTACCGCAACGACGGCTATCCTGGGATGCACATCGCCGAGTTCACTCGAAAAGTACTGCCGCATTTCGCACCGCCCAAAAACTGGGTGTTGGGGCAAGCGTCCCAGCAGCTAGGCACGCGCTATAACGCCAGGCATTACCCGGACATCTACTTCCTGATCGATGCCAAAGGACATATCAAGGCGGTAGACAGCGCACCCTCGGCAACCTTCTCCCGGATACTCGCATTCGCGAATAATCCAGCCAACCGCTGAGCGCGATCATATGGGTGACCTCGTAACCGCATTCCAACGCCTCTGGCAAGAACCGGCCGGTCGCTGGACGACGGGGCTGGCCTTCATCGTCCTGTTTCCGCTCTATGCGGCCACCTTGCCGGCTTCTCTGACCGGCGGACATATCGGCTGGGTTAGCTTGCGCCTGCTCACGCCGGGACAAGCGATATTCGCCTTCTGTCTGGCAGCTTTGCTCGCCCTTACATTGGCCATCATGGTGCTGCTGATAAAGGGCGGGCAAAAGGCCAGTAAGAGTTCAGCGACAGGCGGCGCCCTGGTCGCCTTCTTTGCCCCCTTGCTCTGTTGTACTCCGCTGATCCCGTTGGGTGTGGGTGCCATAGCCGTGGTTTTCCCCGCTGCGGCGGGGTTTGCACCCGGCTTGATACAGGGATTCATTGCAACTCACGAATTCGGGATTGAACTGTTTGCTGTTGCATTGAGCATCCTAGCCTTCTGGCAGAATGCCAGGCGCCTCACGCGTGGTGCTTCGTGTACAATATCGAAGAATTAGAGTATTTTAGAGCATTAAAGGTTACGTACACCAGACAGCTTGATCACTCAAGGCAGCTCGTCATCGCCTTCGGCGATTGAGTCACGGACTAGCTTCCATCTGGACAGGTCGATGGTATACGGGACGAAGGAATTCCGGTACACCAGTTTCTCGAGCGTGATCTCGCCAGACGCGAGGCGACGGGCGTCCTCGGCCCGCGCCGCTTCTTTCTCGGCATTGCGGGCCACAGGATCGAAGTAGCCGAACGGTATCGCTTTCAACCCCGCTCTTTTGCGCGCACGATGTTTTGCCTTTGCGCCTAGCGCACCACTTGCGGCCGATCCCAACCCGAGGCCAGATCCGCGCGCAGCCGGTCCACGAGATAAGCGAACTCCACCGGGTCTCCGACAATCTGTCGGGGTACGAGACGATCAAGGTCTTTTGCGTCTATATCGTGCTGCGGGATTTTTAGCATGGTTTCGGGCCCTCCGCGTCAAGAGCCGCATCCGGTCCATAGGTTTCCTCCAGCATGTCGCCGATGAAGCGGATAGTCGTCCCAGGTGCGCCCTTGGAAGACGCGCCCGTTCGCCTTCTTGTGGCGCTTGACCCCGTCGGCTCCCCAACCGCCCCACTGCTTGAAGAAGAACGCCGCGCGAGCAGCCTCGGCTTGCACCTGCACGTTTGCCACCCACTCTTCACGCATGGGCCGAGCCTTGTGGCCTGACTCGCCACCGACAATCACCCAGTGGATGT
>JAPTVL010000220.1 GCA_028065725.1 Betaproteobacteria bacterium | reverse complement strand
ACACCGACGCATTGTCGAGCAGGACCTTGGCGCTACGCCGCAGGCTGAGATTCTTGAGGATGATCATGCAGAAGATGCGGCGCGCAGGACACGCTCCGCCCAAATCGTAAAGCCGGATTCTACCCTGTTGTTCAAAACCGGCCTGCCCACGGTGCCGACTGTTTGCCGCTTCGACACAGGATGACGGTTTTCCGTCAACCCGATCGTCCGCCCGCATCGCTCATCCCGGGCGTGAATTTGCAACACATTGTTTTATCTAAATTTTTATTCGGCATGACAAAACCAGTCGGGGTGGCACAAGCGTTGCAGGTAGTCAGGCAACCCACCTCATCAAGGAGTGCATCATGAAACTGCAATTCGGCCAAAGCCAACTGGTTCTCGAACTCAGCTCTTCTCCTTTTGCCTGGTTTCACGGCCAGACCGAACGCATGAGCCTCACCAGCCTGTCGCTGATGTTCGTGCAGTTCTCCCTGTTCGCCCGCCAGCCGGCAGCCTGATGCAAATAGGTCGAGCAACCAGCGTGAGCCTCAGCCTGTCCCGTTCGCCGGTCGGATTCTTCAGCGGCAGCACCTGCCGCATGTCGATGTTCAGCCTGACGGTGCTGTTCATCGAATTCAGGGTGCGGCGGCGCATCCTGCACACTGCGCCTGACGCCTAGCGGCGAATTTCCAGCACGGCCTCCAGGCCGCCCGTCGCACGGTTTTTCAGCGACACCTTCCAGCCGTTTGATTCCGCCAACTGGCGCACGATCGCCAGCCCCAGCCCGGTTCCTCCCGTCGCCTGCGAGCGCGAAGCCTCCAGCCGGTAAAACGGCCTGAACACCTTGTCCAGCTGATCGTCCGGAATGCCCGCGCCGGCGTCGCGAACGACCACCCGTGCCTGCTTGTCCGAACATTCCAGCGCCAGTTCGATTGGCGCGTCACCGCCATAGCGCTGCGCGTTCTGGATCAGGTTGGAGACGATTTGCCGCACCGCCAGGCGGCCGGCCTCGACCTCGCAGGGGGCTGCGCCCGGCCACGGCAGATCCGTATCGGCCGCCACCTCTTCCAGCAGCACTGCAAGATCAAAGCGCACTTTCTGCTCCGGCTGCGTGGTGCGCGCCAGTTCCAGGTAACCGGTAATCAGCCTGTTCATGTCGGCCAGGTCGGCGACCGCGCGATCGATGCGCGCCGGGCTGGGCGTGTCGCGCAGCATTTCCAGGTTGAGCTGCAAGCGCGTCATCGGCGTGCGCAGGTCGTGCGAAATCCCTGCGAGCAGGGTCGTACGGTTATCCAGCAACTCGCGCACCTCGGCGGCCATGGTGTTGAAGCGGCGCGCCAGTTCGGCGAGCTCCGCGGGGCCGGTTTCCGGCAAGGGCTCGGGCAACTGGCCCGCACCCACCTGGCTGGCGGCGCGCGCTGCGCGCGCCAGCGGCACGGTAAGCCGGCGCACCAGAAACAGGGCGGTCAGCAGGCTGAGGAAGGCGCCCAGCACGATCACCGCGATGGCTGCCAGCGGCGGCTTGACGGCATAGCGGTTGGGGAAAAAGCCGACCCGCAGATCGTGCCCGCCCACGGGAATGTCCAGCCACACTGCTTCCGTATCCGGCACGCCGCGCAACACTATTTCGTCCCCCAGTCGTCGGCTCAACGCAGCTTCGATCTGTTTGCGAAAGGCGAACCGAGGTGCATCCGCCGTGGCACCGACGTCAACCGTGGTCAGGCGCAGGCCGTGGCGGCGCGCCAGTTCGCGTTCGAACGCCGCGCGCGTCTCGGGCGGCAGTTCCACCCAGGTCTGCGCCGACAGCACGATCAGGCCGGCCAGATCGTCGGCCGAGCGCTCTGCCACTGGCACGATCAGGGTGCTGGTCACCACCCAGAACGCGGCCGCCTGAAACACGATGAAGGCCAGCGCAAGCGTCAGCGCGGTACGGGCGAACAGCGAGCGCGTAATGTGCTTCACCCCTTGCCCTGCGGCACAAACAGGTAACCCTGCCCGCGCTGGGTTCGGATGTAGGCGGGATTGGCCGGGGCATCCTCGATTTTCTTGCGCAGGCGATTCACCCGCACGTCGATGCTGCGGTCGAACGGGTCGCGCTCGAAGCCGCGCAGCTGGTCCATCAGCCAATCGCGCGACAGCGCGCGGTTGGCATGGGTGACGAAGATTTCCAGCAGCGCGTATTCGCCGCTGGTCAGCGGGATTTCGGCGCCGTCGCGGCTGAGCGTGCGGGCATCGAGGTTGATGCTGAACGGGCCGAAGTTCACCTGCCGGGTGGTGTCGGTCGCCACCGGCGCGGCCGCCCCGCTCTGCCGCCGCATCACCGCGCGGATGCGCGCCAGCAGTTCGCGCGGATTGAAGGGCTTGGGCAGGTAATCGTCGGCACCGACCTCCAGCCCGATGATGCGGTCGATGTCCTCGCCCTTGGCCGACAGCATGATGATGGGGGGAAAGCCCGGCTGCGCGCGCAGCCGCCGCGCCACCGACAGGCCATCCTCGCCCGGCATCATCCAGTCGAGCACCAGCAGATCGGGCAACCGGCTGGCCAGCAGGCGGTCGAGCGAGCTCGCGTCTTCCGCTGTCTCGACCGCATAGCCCTGGCTGGTCAGGTATTCGGCGACCAGTTCGCGGATGCCGGGGTCGTCGTCGGTGACATAAATGGTGTCTTTTCCCATGCGGCAACTATAGCAGCGGCTTGATGCCCGCTTTACCCACCCGGTTACACACTGTTACAAAATCACCCTTGCGTGAAACAGTGCGCTTACTTTCCTCAACCAAACTGCGAAGCGTGGAAGCAAGACAAGGCGACCACAGAAATGGAGACGACGATGAATGCACGGCAACTTGGGATGTTCGGACTGGCAGCACTGGGACTGGCGCTAACCGTCCCGGTTCAGGCCGCACCGGATTTCATGGATGGCGCGTTCATCGTGGCCAAGCGCGACCGTGCCGACGAAGTTCGCCCGGATCCGCGCGATGCGCGCAAGGATGACCGCGCTTCCAGGCGTGAGGCCCGTGATGAGCCGCAAGGCTACGGCTACGGCTACGGCTACGAGCGTCGCCAGCAGAAACGATTTGAAGACGAGGACCGCCCCCGCGGCCGTCGTTGAACCCGATTGTTTGAAGTAACGAGGAGAGTAACGATGAATGCACGTACCCTGAACACAACCCTGATTGCCGCACTGCTCGCCGTCAGCGGCGCCGCGCAGGCCGGCCACGGCGATAGAGACGGTTTCACCACCCGCGCCAAGGTCCTGTCGAGCGTACCGGTCTACGAAACGATCAACGAACCGCGCCGCGAATGCTGGACCGAAACGGTCGGCTATGAAACCCGCAGCTATCGCGACGGCAGCAATACGGGCAGCGCGATTCTCGGCGCCATCGCCGGCGGCCTGATCGGCTCCACCGTCGGCAAGGGCGACGGCAGGGTTGCCGCAGCCGCCGTCGGTGCGGCGACCGGTGCGGTGGTGGGCGACCGCTGGAACCAGAACGGTACCCGCTACGAATCGGTCCCGCAGCAGGTCGAGCGCTGCCGCACCCACCATGACTACCGCCAGGTGGTCACCGGCTACGACGTGCGCTACCGCTTCCAGGGCCGGGAATACGAAACCTACTTGCCATACAAGCCGGGCAAGTGGCTGACCCTGGATGGGGATTTTTCCGTAGCCGAGGGCCGGCGCGACGCGCGCTGGCACAGCAGCCGCAACGACTGGGACGATTGACGCTCGACCGAGCGCAGCCGTTCCGAACCTGAAAGGAGACCGGAATTACGGGCACGGCTGGGATGACCGCCGCGATGGCTGGCGCGACCATCGCCGTCACGACCGCGACCAGGCAGGCTACGGTACGGGCTCAGGGTTTTCTGGGCCCGCTTTCCGTGGCGTATTTCCCATCCACGGCGCCGGCAGTGATTATTCGTGATGCACGACGAACGCCACCTCGGTGGTGAAATTTCCGATGCCGCGATGGTTGGTCAGGGTCCAGCCTGTGTCCTTGAGATAGCGCGTCAGTTCGCGCGTCATCGCCGGATTGCCGCAGATCATGACGCGATCCACTTCGGGATCGGGGGCGGACAGGCCGAGGCGCTGCGACAGCACACCTGAACGGAACAGATCGCCGCCGCGTTCGGGCGTGGGGAACGCCTCGCGCGTCACCGTCGGCACGTAATGCAGACGCGGCTGATGCATCGCCTCGATCTCGTCGCGGTAGGCCAGCTCGGCCACTGTACGCACCGAATGCACCAGAACAACGTTTTCAAAACGCGCATAGAGTCCGGGATCGCGGATCAGGCTCATGAACGGTGCCAGCCCGGTGCCGGTGGCCAGCATGTACAAGGTGCGCCCTGGCAGCACATGGTTGAGCGTGAGCGTTCCGGTGGTCTTGCTGTTGACCCACACGCTGTCGCCGGGACGGATGTGAACCAGTTGGCTGGTCAGCGGGCCGTCCGGCACATGAATGCTGAGGAATTCGAGATGGTCGCGGTCGGCGGTTGAGACGATGGAATAGGCGCGCGCCACCAGCTTGCCTTCTCGCTTCAGCCCGATGGTGACAAACTCGCCATTCTCGAATTCGAAATCCTGCGGGCGGCTGAGGGTGAAACTGAAGGTCCTGTCCGACCAGGGCCGTACCGACTGCACCGTTTGTTCACTGTAAGGCATGGTTACTCCGTTGAACGCATTCCATTAATTCGACGGCAACAGCCGAATACAGTTCCAGCGTGCAGGAGACAGTTCAGCCCTTGATGCAGAGCAGCGGCTTCAGCTTGGCCACCTTGCGCGCCAGCCCGGCGCGATCGGCCGCATCGACCACGGCGCTGACGTCCTTGTAGGCGCCGGGCGCCTCTTCCGCGACGCCGCGCAGCGAGGGGCTGCGGATCAGGATG
>JAPTVL010000093.1 GCA_028065725.1 Betaproteobacteria bacterium | reverse complement strand
GGGATAGCTGATCAGGACGCCGGGGATGGTCGAGGCCATGACGATCCAGCCGATTTCGGCGGGCGTCGCGTTGAGCGACGCGGCGAACAGCGGCAGCACCGGCGTTTTCGACAGCGTGGAGCTGAAGATGGCCAGCCCGCCGATGAGCGCGATGAGGACGAAGAAGGAAGGATGGGCGGGTTTCATCGGGTGGCGTGCGGGGCGGTTTTTCGAGAATGTAGTGCGAAATCGCATGGCATGCGAAAGAATCGATGATATGCCGTCACCCCGGCGGACGCCGGGGTCCAGCTTCAATTAACTGGATTCCGGCTTCCGCCGGAATGACGAAGGCAAACTTGTCCGGTCCTTCGAACGTATTCGGTACGCAGAAAATGAACATTCATCCCCCGCCGGTCCTGTTCGGCGCATTCGACCGTCACAACTTCGGTGACCTGCTGTTCCCGCATCTGCTGGCGGCGCTGCTGCCGGGGCGGGCGTTCGAATGCTGCGGACTGGCTGAACGCGATCTGCGGGCCTTTGGTGGTCATCGGGTGACGCCGCTTCCGGCGCGGCCGGCGCACCTGATCCACGCCGGCGGCGAACTGCTGACCTGCAGCGCCTGGCAGGCTGCGGTCATGCTGCTCGATCCGGCGGCGGCCGCTGAAGCCGTCGCGCGCTACGACAATGAACCAGCTGCGGCCGCCGCGTGGGCTGCGCGCCAGCTCGGCACGGCGCGCAGCATGCCTTACGTCGTCGGGCGCGATGCGCTGGCGCCGGGGGGCAAGCTGATTTTCAACGCCGTCGGCGGCGTGGAGTGGGATGGCCTGCCGGCCGCGCAGCGGGACGACGTGAAGGCGGCGTTGCGGCAGGCGGACTGGCTTAGCGTGCGCGACCACGTCACCCAGGGCGCGCTGCGGGCGGAAGGCATCGACGCGCCGCTGTGCCCCGATCCGGCGGTGATGGTGGAACAGTGCTTCGGCGAGGTGATACGCCGGCACCGGCAGCAGGGCGCGGTGAAGGCGATCCGCGACGCCTTTCCGCAAGGCTATCTGGCGTGTCAGTTCAGCGCCGATTTCGCCGACGACGTCAGCCTGGATGCGCTGGCGCAGGGCCTGTCGCGAGTGGCTGCGGCGACTGGCCTGGGCTTGGCGCTGTTCCGCGCCGGCGCGGCGCCGTGGCACGACGATCCGGCCCTGCACGAAAGCCTGCAACGCCGCCTGCCGCCCGGCATGGCGCAGCTGTTTCCGTCGCTGCACCTGTGGGACATCTGCGCGCTCATCGCCGCCAGCCGCGGCGTGGTCGCCAGCAGCCTGCACGGCCGCATTGTCGCGCTGGCCTACGGGCTGCCGCGGGTGAGCCTCGCGCCGCCGCAGCAGGGCCCACGCCCCGATAAGCGGGCAGCATTTGCCGAAACCTGGGAGCCTGACGCGATGCCGCGCAGCGTGGCAGCCACCCAGGTAGAGCCCGCAGTGATGCAGGCGCTGGCGGTGCCCGCCGACGCGCTGCAGGACAACGCCGCGCAGCTGCGCACGCGCTACCTGGAAAGCCAGGCGCAGTGGGCCGGCCTGTTGCCGCCGGAACGACTTGCGCAATAATTCGAAGATATTCCCTCACGGTCCTGAACCATGCCGATCACCACGCTGTCTCCCGCTGACCTGCGCCTGACCCTCGATCCCGACGCCATGGGATTTGCGGACACCTCGGAATTGATCGAGGAACCGCTGCCGTGGATCGGCCAGGCGCGCGCCGAGGCGGCCGCGCGTTTCGGTCTCGGGATGGACCAGCCCGACTACAACCTGTTCGTGCTGGGCGAGGTGGGCAGCGGCCGTTCCTCGCTGCTCAAGCAGGCGATGCGCGAGGTGGCGGCGGGCAAGCGGGTTCCGCCCGACCTCTGCTATCTGCACAACTTCGACGCGCCCGAACGGCCGCTGGCGTTGCGCCTGCCGGCCGGCGAGGGGCGCCTGCTGCGCCAGTCGCTGGCGCAGGCGGTGAAGACGCTGCAGAACGAGATCCCGAAGCGGCTCGAAGGCCAGGACTACAAGGCCGAGAGCGAACGCATCGAGAAGGCCTGGAAGGACGACGTGGCGCGGCACTACGCCGAACTGACGGCGTTTGCCGAGGCGCGCAGCTTTTCGCTGCACCGCGAGGCCGGGCGCATGGTGTTCACGCTGACCGGCAAGAAGGGCCAGGCGCTCACCGAGGACGAGGTGCTGGCGCTGCCGAAGGCGCGCCGCACGGCTGTGGAGCAGGCCGAGCAGGAACTGCGCGCCGAGATCACCCGCTACATCGAGAAGACCCAGCCGCTGGAGCGTGCGATGAACGAGGCGCTGGCGGCGCTGCGGCGGCAGGTGGTGAAGCCGCTGGCCGAGCGGGAGCTGCAGGCGATCCGCGACGGTCTCAAGAAGCAGATCAAGGACGCCGCCAAGCTCAATGCCTGGCTCGACGCGATCGAACAGGATGTGTTCGACAAGCTGGAACTGTTCAGCGGTGGCGAGGAAGACGAAGGCCGGCAGGAAACCCTGCAGATGGTGCTGGCGCGCTACCGCGTCAACCTGGTGGTCGACAACGGCGGGCTGACCGGTGCGCCGGTGATCGTCGAGGACAACCCGCTGTTCCGCGTGCTGTTCGGCAGCATCGAATACCAGTCCGAGAACGACGTGCTGATGACCGACTTTTCGCGCATCCGCGCCGGCAGCCTGCTGCAGGCGCGTGGCGGTTTTCTGATGCTGCACCTGCAGGACGTGCTGGCCGATCCGCTGGTGTGGGAGAAGCTGCGGCGCTTTCTGCGCAGCGGGCGGCTGCAGATCGAGGAGCCGGGCGTGTCGTTCTCGCCGATCGCGGCGGTTTCGCTGGTGCCGGAGGCGGTCGACGTCGACGTCAAGCTGGTGCTGGTCGGCTCGCGCGAGCAGTACTACGAGCTGCAGGAGGCGGCGCCGGAATTCGCCCGCCATTTCCGCGCCAAGGTCGATTTCGCCGACAGCTTCGTCGCCAGCGCCGACACCCGTCGCGCCTCGGCGATTTTCGTCGCCCATGCCTGCCGCGAGCACGGCCTGCCGCATTTTTCGGCGGCGGCGGTGGCGCGGCTGCTCGAGGAATCGCACCGCGAGGCGGGCGACCAGGCGCGCGAAAGCGCGATTTTCGCGCGCACCGAGGCGACGGTGATGGAAAGCGCGGCGATTTGCCGCGCGCGCGGGCCGGGGCTGGTGACGGCTGCCGACGTCGAGGCGGCGCTTGCGGCGCACACCGCGCGGCACGATTACCCCGAGCAGCGCCTGCGCGAGGAAATCGCCGAAGGAGACGTGCTGATCGAACTCACCGGTGCGCGGGTGGGGCAGGTGAACGGCCTCACCCAGATCGATCTCGGCGACTACCGCTTCGGCCTGCCGGTGCGGCTGTCTGCGCGCACCTACGCGGGGGAGGACGGCCTGCTCAACATCGAGCGCGAGGTGGAGTTGTCCGGCCCGATCCACGACAAGGGCGTGTTCATCCTGCAGAACTATCTGGCGGGACTGTTTGCGCATCTGGCGCCGCTCTCGCTCAACGCCTCGATCGTGTTCGAGCAGCAGTACCACGAGGTGGAAGGCGATTCAGCCTCCTGCGCCGAGCTGTATGCGCTGCTGTCGGCGCTGTCCGGCCTGCCGCTCACGCAGGGCATCGCCGTCACCGGCGCGGTCAACCAGCACGGCGAGGTGCTGCCGGTGGGTGCCATCAACGAAAAGATCGAGGGCTGGTTCCGCGTCTGCGAGGCGGCGGGGCTGGACGGCAGCCAGGGCGTGCTGATTCCCGCGCGCAACCGCCGCCACCTGATGCTGGCGCCGCGGCTGGTGGAGGCGGTGGCTGCGGGACGCTTCCAACTCCATGCCGCCGACCACGTGAGCGAGGGCCTCGCACTCCTGGCCGGCGTGGCGGCGGGCGAACCCGACGCAGCGGGGCACTATCCCCACGCCAGCGTGCTGGGGCACGCGCAGGACACCCTGCTCGCGTATCGCCGCGCCTGCCAGCAGGTGGAACACCCCAAGCCGCCGCGCCGGCATTTCCGTGCAGGCGACCGGCCGCAGCGGCGATAACGCGCCTGCAGACGGACAGCGTTGGACTATATTGAGAAGTGTCCAATCGTTTTGCTAGGAGCCGGTCATGAAAGCACTGCATCGCATGGAACGTTTTCTCGACGAGCACATGATTCCGTTCGACCTCGTGGCACACCCGCACAGCCAGACCAGCGTCGAAACGGCGCGTGCCGCCGGGGTGCCCCCTGAGCGGGTGGCGAAGGGCGTGCTGCTCGACGGCATCGGCTGCCAGATGGTGGCGATGATCCCCGCCAACCAGGAAGTCCATCTCGGCAAGCTGGGGCTGGACCACGGCGTCGAGTTCAGCCTGGCCGACGAAGCCAGCGTGAGCCGCCTCTTCAGCGAATGCGAGCCCGGCGTGGTGCCTGGCCTGCCGAACGCCTGGGGGGTGGAAATGGTGTGGGACGACGATCTGATGGCGCAGCCGGATATCTACCTGGAAGCTGGAGACCACGAACGCCTGCTGCACATTGAAACCCGCTACCTGCGCGAGATGTTCGGCGACGCCCCGCACTGTCACTTCAGCCAGCCGCGGATGTCGCATCACTGAGCGGCAGGTCTGCGACAGCGCCGTTGCAGGGATGGCGCGTGTAGAGTCGGGTGTGATATGAATGGGAAGGCGTTGCATGCGCTGAACGATTCCCTGTCCACACTGTCTCCATGCCGTGAACCGAAACGCCTCCGACAATCCACATCAACGCCTTGGGAAGGGGATGGCCCTGGTCGCCAGCCTGCTGGTGCTGGGGATGTTCTATCTCTATTTCGAAAACAGCCTGCAGGCACGCGACAACCCCAATCGTCAGCTGCAGATCGCGCCCGG
>JAPTVL010000235.1 GCA_028065725.1 Betaproteobacteria bacterium | reverse complement strand
CGATGCCGGCAGCACGGGGCTCAATCTGCAACATGCCTCGACCCTCATCAACATGGATCTGCCATGGACCCTGGAGATCCTCGAACAGCGCATCGCGCGTATTCATCGCATGGGGCAGAAGCGGCCGGTGCTGATCGTAAATTTCATCGCCAAGGGTACGATCGAGGAAGGCATGCTTTCGGTACCCGCGTTCAAACGCTCGCTGTCGGCCAGCATCCTCGACGGCGGTACCGGCGAGATTTCGTTTGGAGATTCGCGTCTTAACCGGTTCATGAAGGACGTGAAGAATGTGACGGGCCACATGGGCGAAGGCGAGACGATGGTACCGGCGGGAAAGGTGACCACCATTGCCGCAACCGAAGCCCTGTCAATGACTGCGACGGCCCCCCGACCACGCCAGCACGGGCGGTACCGTGCTGAAAGGTGGGGCGCCGTACCGGACAGGACGAACACTGATCCCTGGTCTGCGTTGTTGCAGGCTGGTGTCCAGTTTATTTCGGCGCTGGCCGCCGTCGGCGATCCTTCGACCGACTCCCACCCCCGGGATCAAGCGCGACCCGACCACTGGCGTACCTCACCTCAAGGTGCCGCTGCCACCACTGGAAACGGTGAGCCGGTTCGCCGATGCTCTTTCGGTCCTGGCGGACACCTTGCGGGATAGGATGCCCTGATAGAAGGCGGTAACGTCTGCATCGGCCTTGCAGCAGCGTGGCTGCCCGCCGATGCGTGAAAGCCGCGCAAAAGGTGCTGGATGTCCATGTGGCCGCGCAATACGTCAAACTCAGCGAGCTTGTAGCAAGACGCTGGTTATTGACGACAAATGGCTGGCGACGTTGGTCACTGATGTGCAGATTGATCTCGATCGCGAGTCCCAAGTGGACGGTAAAGAGCGAAGTTGTTCAGGCCGCCCGGCGCTTCTTGATCGCCTGCGCCAAGTCCCAGGTAGCTTGAAGATTCATCCAGAACTTGGCGGTAGTACGTGTTGCGTCCGCCAAATCCAAGGCCACACCGGCCGTTACGTTATGCTTTCCTTTAATAAACGCATTCAGACGCGACCGCGCCCAGCCGAGCTTCTTGGCAAATGCGGTCTGTGTGAGATCGGCCGGCTTTAGAAACTCTTCCAGCAGGATTTCACCGGGATGGAATGGGTTCTTCATCATGATTGCACCTTAATGGTAATCCTCAATGCGTACATCCAGGGCGTTGCCGTCTTGCCACTGAAACAACACACGCCACTGGTCGTTGATCCGAATCGAGTATTGTCCTTTGCGATCGCCTTTGAGCTTTTCCAGGCGATTGCCCGGCAACGCCATTAACACACGTAGTGTGTCTGCGTCATCGAGCATCTGCAACTTGCGCCGCGCGTTGGCCCGCAGCTCCGACGGGAACTGGCGGACGGCCCGCGACACACTATCGTTGAATAAGTCCTCCGCCAAGGCATTGCCGAATGTTCGGATCATGTGTATATGATTATAATAAACATGTAACGCTGTCAAGAGAAACGGGCCCTTGCCTTGCCCTTGCAGCGCGCTTCACAGGCCTAGTGACATTTCCCGTTAAACGCGGTATATAGAATTCATCACCGTCACGGAGCGACGGCCATGCTGAGGAACGTTCCTCGCACAGGAATGCGGGCAGGGAGTGCCGGCAGCGGTATCCCCGTTTTTCCCTTTCCGGTTCACCCGGTCCCGCACGAAGAAACTGCAGCAATTCCCGTGGGCACCCCGCGTGTGCCTTACAGGCCGCTGCGTGCGGTCTGCGTCGGACACGCACCGCGCACGGAGTGCCGGCCGCCCGCCACACCGACCCGGTTCGGGTATCTCCGTCCCGCGCCGCAGCGCGGCGCCGCATTGCCCGCCGTCGATCCATTTTCCCGCTCTCTGTCGCCCGGCTCCGGCGCACTCTATGGCCACCGCGGCGATCCTGCGACATCGGAAGTCGCGTGCAGCCGGACCAGGGACGGACCGGATCGCGGCGCCGAAGTGAAGGGATGTCCGTTGATGAGCGCGACGGACCCTTCCTTCGTGGCTGCACCGGCGGCCGCCAGCGACAGAGAACCGCTGTAGCGCCGTCGTGCGCACCAGGAATGGTGCGCACGACGCAAGGAACTGAGGGAACAGTTCGGCGCAGGGCGGTCGGCAGTTACTTGCCGATCGTACTGCGCCTGGATCCGGAGGGAACCGATATGAAACAGCTCATGCTCGCAACACTCGCCGTGCTCGGCATTCTGCTTGCCGTCCCGCCCGCCCGGGCCGACAGCATCACTCTGCCGAGCTATGCCCAGGGCTCGGACCTGCGCGGTGCCCTCGAATCGCGCGGCAAGGCGATCAGCGATCTGCTGGCCTTCGTCGCGGGGATCGTCGGCATCATCGGGATCATCGTCGGGGCCATCAAGATGGGCGCCGGCGATCCGGAAGGCGGCAAGCGCCAGGTACTCTGGGGCTCGCTCGGCATCCTCATTGCCGCGCTCGCCTACGGCATCGCCGCCCTGGTCGCCGGTCAATGAGCGCCTTCAACCGCCGTTACGAACCGCGCGAGTTTTTCGGGGTGCCCGCGCCGACCGCCGTGGGCGGGGTGGTGGCGCTGCCGCTTCTGCTGTTTACGCTGCTGCTGCCGGCGGTACTCAAGCCCTTCACTGCCGCAGCCGCGCTTGCGGCGCTGGGCGTGGCCGCAGGCGGCCTGTGGCTGGGTGACGAACGCCCGTTTCTGCCGGTCATGCTGGCCGCGCGCCGCGAGCGCGGCCGGGTCACGGGCGAAACGCGGACGGATGCCTGATGCCGCGCGCGCCGCGCCTGCTCGCCCGCTCGCGCCAGTATCCGGCGCTCTATACCTGGTCGCATCTGCTCGGCGAGGAGGTGATCGCGCACGGAGACGGTGCGGTGTCGCTGCTCATCGAATGGTCCGGCATCGACGCCGAACTGCTCACCGAGACCGAGCGCGCGCAGTGCTGGACGGCGCTGCACAGCGCGCTGGCGACCCTCGAGGCCGGCTGCTGTGCCGAGTTTCACTGGTGGCGCGAATGGGATGCGGGCCTGGCCGCGGCCTATCTGGAGCACGGCCAGACGATGCAGCGCGGCGGTGCGCTCGCCGCCGCTGTGCGCACCGCCCAAGCCGAGCACCTGCGCCGCTACGGCACCGCCAACAGCGTGGCCGTCGTCCTCACCCGGGTTCCTGTGCCGCTGCCGTTCTTCGGCGCCCGCCGTGCGCTGCGGCGCCAGGCCGAAGAAGCCGAGGTGCTGCGTGCCCAGGCGCTGCGCCTGCTGCCGCATCTGCCGGGGGCACGCATCGCGCCGGCGCCCGGATATCTGCAGCGCATCCAGCAAAGCTTCGACCGCGACGCCTTCGAGCACGGCGCGCGCGTCGCCTATGACCCGCAGCTGCTGCTGTGCGAACAGCTGCTGCGCAGCGCTCCGCGCGTCGAGGACTCCGTGGTGCGGGTGGGCGAACGGCTCACCCTGGTGCAGCTCGTGCACCTCTACCCGGACGCCGGCCCGGCCTGGTTCCTGCCGCTCGCGGCCCTGCCCGTGCCGATGCACGTGACGGCCATCCTGCGCCCGCTGGACGCGCGCGCCGCGCTGCGTGCCGCCGAGCGCCAGAGCGACCTCGCCGAAGGCGCGCTCGGGCGGCGCGGGCGCGACCGCCAGCTGCAGGCGGTCCGCGATCTCGCCGGCTTCCGCGCCTATGTCGCCGAGCACAACCTCGCGGTCTACCGCAACAGCTACGTCATCCATCTGCACGGGACGCGCGCCGAACTCGCCGAGCACGGCCGCATCGTGAGCGACCGCATCATGGCCGCCGGCGGCCAGGTGCGCATGGCCGATTACGTGCAGCTGCCGTATTTCCGCACGGCGCAGCCCGGGCAGGGGTACCGGGCCCCGCTGTTCCGCGCCGATCACGCCCACCAGATTGCCCACATGCTGCCGGTGCAGGTCTACCGCAGCGGCGAGGCCGTGCCCGAGTCGCTGCGCCTCGGCGCCTCGGGTGCGCTCATCGGCTTCAGTCTCGCGAACCAGCCGGTCGCGCACAGCTTCACCGTCGCCATGACCGGGGGCGGAAAGGGGGTCGACAAGGTGGCCACCATCGCCGAGACCTATCCGTTCGGCACCGACTGGTACATCCTCGAGATCGGCGGTTCGTACAAATGGGTGGTCGAGGGTTTCGGCGGAGCCTATACCACCATCGATCCGCGCGAGACGGCGGTCAATCCGCTGCCGCCCTACGCGGTCGCCGTACCGCACACCGCCGTGCCGCTGGACGCGGTGATTGCCGGCGGCACGCTCAATGCGCTCGCCTTCCTGCTGACCGACGGGCGCACCGAGTTCGACGTGCACGAGGGTGCCGCCGCCGAGCACGCCCTGCAGCAGCTCTATGCGGGACCCGATCCGACCGCCGAGGCGCCGGTCCTGACCGATTACCTCTACTGGCTGGAGCACAGCGACTACGAGACGCGCGAACAGCGCACCGCCGCGCGCCGCATCGCCGCCAACCTGCACAGCTTCCTCGGCACCGCCGCCGGGCGCATCTTCGCCCGGCGCGACAACCTGCAGCTGAGCGCGGGCATCACCGGCTGCGACCTCAGGGAGGTCGACCGCGCCAGTCCCAAGCTGCTGCGCTTCTACCTGGTGTTCATCGCGCTGCGCTTCAAGCATCTGGCGTTCGCGCGCCGCACTGACGCGCGCGTGCTGCTCGACGAGATGCACAAGTTCGTGGCCGACGCCCCGCAGATCGTCGGGCGCCTCATCTCGGAACTCGCCCGCATGGGACGCAAGGACCGCGCGGCCATCGACCTCGTGACCCAGGGGATCGGTGAAATCGACTGCCTGGAGAAAGAGATCATCAACAGCATGCCGCTGCGCTCGCTGCTCT
>JAPTVL010000059.1 GCA_028065725.1 Betaproteobacteria bacterium | reverse complement strand
TGTCTAAACTTCAGTGACCCATAAGAATAATAGCTGTGTGATTGATTCAACCACCGCGCCCCTTGAGATTCGGAAAATGCCGCACGTTACCCATCTGCCGAGCGAATGATACGGGGGAAATATTGGTTGTGGTTTTGATCATTCTGTTGATGTTTCATCTGCCTGCAAACGCGGCGGACTGGAACATGCTCGGAGCGAATCCGGCCCACACCTCGCAAACGACCGACCAGACACGAAACCTGCCGCAGGCGATATGGCGCATGCGACTGGATGCCGCCATTTACGCGTCTCCCGTCGCCGGCGAGCGCTCGGTGTTCGTGGTTGCCCATGACCAGCAAGTCAGGGCGCTCGATGCAAACACCGGGCGAGAACAATGGACCTTTGCGGTCGGCGGGGCCATCTCGGCGACTCCGTTGCTGGTCGGTGAAGTGGTCGTGGTTGCCGCCAAGGACGGCCGGGTCACCGCGCTGGATCGTCGCAATGGCAAGCGGCGCTGGGAAATCAGCACCGGTGGGCCAGTTGTTTCATCCCCGATTGCCGACGACGGCGTCATCTATTTCGGCAGCAAGAACCTGAACCTGTACGCGGTAAGAGCGACGGACGGCGTCATCCTGTGGAAGTATTTCGCCGCCGACTACAAGTACGGCGGCCTCTACGCTTCACCGGGACTTGACCGGCAGTACGTATACGTTGGCGCCAAGAACGGGGTGCTGCACGCCGTCTCGCGGCAAACCGGCCAGCACGTCTGGCAGGCCATTCTGGGAAGCTCGATCTACGGCCCGCCGCTGGTCGCAGCGGGACGACTCTACGTTGGCGCCTACGATCGCGGGCTGTATGCCATCGACGCGGGTACCGGCGGCGTCATCTGGCGCGCCCAGCTTGACGACTGGCCGCAGGGCGGAGCGGTCCTGATCGAGCCGCTCGTCTATGTCGCCGCACGCAGCGGCACCCTGTACGCACTGCTGGCCAGCGACGGAAGCGTCGTCTGGTCGCGAAACCTCGGCGGGGAACTGCGTCACGGGCCGGTCGTAAGCGGCAACGGCATCGGAATCATCGGCGTCTACCCGGGACGGGTGCTAGGCATAGACATGGACGACGGTCGCATCGCCTGGCAAATCGCGGTTGCCGGGCCGGCGTTCGCACAGCCGATTCTGGCGAATCAGACGCTGTTTGTGGCAACCGTCGACGGCGAGGTCAGCGCATGGCGGTAAAAACGCGTTTCCTCGGTATCGGTACGCTGGTCGCGCTCGCCACGCTGCTGATGCATGAACCCCCGCCGCGGGCGGCCGAATCCGCGCCAGCGCGCAAAGCCGCAATAACGTCCGTGGCCAAACCGGGACGCGGCGAACTGATCGCGAAACCCGAGTCGATAGCGGAGCTGATCGCCCAGGCGCGGATCAAGGCCGACGATGTGCCGACCCCGCACTGGACCGATGACGGCTGCCCCGCCTGTCACCTCGGCAAACCCACGGCGCGAAACTCGGCGCTGCGCAATCGCGACATCAACCGCTTGTGCCAAGCCTGTCATGACTCGATCTCGGCCCACAACTACATTCACGCTGTCGGCATGGTGCCGTCGCCAGAGAAGCGCAACCGGATGAACCAGAGCCTTCGTCAGGCGCTGCAGCGCGGCGGCAACGTCATCACCTGCATTTCCTGCCACGATCTGACGGCGCAGTGCCTGCCTGAGCGCCACCATGAGCGAAAGGACAATCCGCGCTTCTTCCGCGACGGTCCCTACGCCGAACGCAGCCAGCTTTGCTATTCCTGCCACAACCCAACTCACTACGAGCGCCTGAATCCTCACGATCAGATCAGCGACGAAGGCGAACTGAATTCGCAGATGTGCCTGGTTTGCCACAGCGTCGCGCCGAACCGGCGCGAGGTGAAGAGCATCGCCGACGTCAGCTTCAACATCGACCGAAACTTGACCCTGCTGTGCGCCGGCTGCCACCCACCTATACCTCACCCGGCCGGCAGCCCCGGACACCTCTACAAGCCAAGTCCGGAAACCCTGGAATTCATCAACAAGACCGAGAACCAGCGCGGCATGATTCTGCCGCTGGACCCGACCAACGAACATATCTTCTGTGCAACCTGCCACAACCCCCACGAACGCGGCGTCCAGATATTGGAACGCGCCGACCGGGGCGCCGACGGGCCCCGACGCCTGCGCGCGGGGGGCGGACCGAAGGATCGCATCTGCACCGTCTGCCACAACCTGTGAAGCGCCACCGAGGAACCCTTTCGGAGCATATTGAGGAAAAAGCCATGAGGAAAATCTGGAAAACGGCGGGTGGAATCTTGCTGGGGCTACTGCTGCAAAGCGGCAGCGCCTGGAGCTTCGAGGACGACGAAGCGTGCCTGATGTGCCACAAATACCCGAAGATGGGCCGCGTCACCGAGAATGGCGTGCAGAAGTCCTACTACATCATGCCGGATGTGTTCTCGAAGACGGTTCACCGCAACGTTCCCTGCCGCGACTGTCACAACTACATCAAGGAACTGCCGCACAAGCCGGTCACCGAGGGCGTCAATTGCGCGCAGGATTGCCATCTGGTGAAGAACCCCTCCACCGGCAGGCCATTCAGCCACAAGCAGATCGAGGATGCCTTCAAGCGCAGCGTGCACGGTCGCGACAAGTCGGCGGCCGGTCTCGACGGCGACAAGCCCTATTGCACCACCTGCCACACCAACCCGATCTACAACCCGGCGGAAAAGGCGCTGCCGAAAAAGATCACCGACCGCTGCGTAGTCTGCCACGAAGACCCCAAATTCGTGAATAAATGGTACGACCATACCAGCCGGCGAATTCGCGAAGTCAAGCGCTCCTCGCAGGAGGTTGTCCAACTATGCGGTAACTGTCACAACGACCGGCAACTGGTCGAACGCCACGCCAATGAAGCGAAGAAGGTCGGCAAGGAACTCGGCCGCAAGTTCCCGTTCGCCGTGGAGTCGTACATGAACAGTTTTCACGGCAAGGTGACGCGCTACGGGCACACCGACGCCGCCAACTGCCTCGACTGCCACGCCGACTCCGACAACTACTACCTCAGCGTGCATGAGATCAGGAATTCCCGCGATCCCAAATCGCCGGTCCATGCCGACAAGCGCGTCGACACCTGCAAGCGTTGCCACACGCTGGCGGACAAGAGCTACGCGGCGATCGACCCGCATCCCACCAAACGCAAGGAAGACAACGCCTTCGTCCACTACGCCAACATCATCTACACGCTGGTGGGCGACGTCGCGCTGCTCGGCCTCGTCGGGCTTGCCGGCTTTGAAACCCTGGGCCGCCGCCGCGATGGCGTGGGCTGGCGCTTCAGTGGCGGCAGTTCCTGGTGGCGCCGCTCACCGCGCGGGCGCGACCGGGTCGCCACCGGCGATAAAACAGCCAAGACCACGGCCAAACCTTTCTGGAAATGGAGATAGGACATCATGATACTGAGCAACGAAGCACGCGCCGTGCTGGACCGATCGCTGCGCGACCACCGAAGCACGCCGCAGGACATCCGCGAGATCGAGGAAGTCATCGCGATGATGCCGGACGATCGCGTCCTGCTGCAGAAGAACGTCGATTCGAACCCGATCGGCGACCTACCGCGCTATTCGATTCACATCCGCATCCAGCACCTGCTGACGTTTACCACCTTTTTGCTGCTGGCCTTCACCGGGATGCCGGTGCACTACTTCGGTGCCTTCTGGGCGCAGCCGTTCAACGAGTTGCTGGGCGGCATCGAAGTCACGCGCATCATCCATCGCACACTCGCCGTGACCATGATCGCCTCCATGGTCTACCACGTCCTGACGCTCGCGCTCGGCACCTGGTTCCTGCATCGCAAGGGGCGATTCGATCTCAAGCGAACGATCGTGCCGCAACCCAAGGACATCATCGATTTTCGCGAGGACATGCTCTATTTCGCCGGCAAGCGCGCCTGCCGGCCAGAGATGGACAAGTTCATGTACAAACAGAAAATCCATTACTTTGCCGCGGCCTTCGGCAATTCGGTAATGATCGTCTCCGGCTCGGCTTTCCTGTTTCCCGACGTCTGGGCCAGCGTTTTGCCCACCGCCGTGGCCGGATATTTCCAGGAGATGATGCGTCTGTCGCACCCGCACGAGGCGCTGCTGGCGCTGCTGGCGATCGCCTTCTGGCATTGGTACAACGTTCATCTCGCGCCTGGACGCTTCCCGATGCAATGGACCTTCCTCACCGGCCGCATCACGCGCGAGCACCAAATCGAAGAGCACTTTCTCGAATATCTGCGCTGCCTGGTCGAAGTCCCCGAGGAAAAGCGCATCCTGCGCGCAATGCTGCTGGCGCGCAAAATTGCCCAACCGGCGACCGAGGCCGGGGAGTTGCGGGAACAACCCGCGTGATCGCCCCCCTCAACGCATGGCAGAAGCTGATCGCCTATGGCTCGCTGCTGGCTGTTCTGGCATGCACGTTGCTCGGAATGGCCATCATCTGGCTGATTATTGCCCAATGAATTTCACGAGGTTCCAGCATGAGTCAATTACTCGCGATGCAACACATCACCGTGGTTCTGTCGGTCCTGCTGTTCGTTTTCCTGATGATCGCGCTGCTGGTGATTGTCGATCACAAGGCGCGAATTTCCGCGCCCGCCTGCGATGATCTGTTCAGCATCGTCGGCCAGCGCCGCAGTCACCCGATCTGGGCCTGGCTGACGTCGTCCCTGCTGCTCTGGGCGACCATAGCGGTCTTGCTGGTCTCCTGGGTCTGGAGCCTGTTTGCCAAGGTTTCCCCAGCCGTCGAGCCGCCGAAGATCGTCTCCAAACTGGATGCCGAGCGCCGCAGTGAGCGGCTCAAGCACTTTCACAACATGCCTGAGACCGAACCCTGGGGCCCGGGAAAGCGCCCGGTCTGCTTTTATTGTCACGGCGATTTCCCGCATTCCAAGAAACCCATGGTACGCACCCTGCTCAACATGCACACCCAGTTCATCGGTTGCCACACCTGCCACTTCGACGAAACCAAGGTTCCCGAGGCGACTACCCGCCGACGCTGGCTCAATTATTCCGGCGTCGAGGTCAAGGGCAAACCGTTCGGCACCGACGTCGACCCGAAGACTGGCGAACTGCTCAAGACCGATGATTTCTTTTCGAAGATCGTCACCTACCGGATGGTCGACGGCAAGGAACAACTGCTCGAAATCCCCGAGGACGAGGCCGATGCCCAGGAGTACCTGAAGGTTCGCGACAAACTCACCGAACTCGACCGCGAGTCGGTGAAGAAGTCCTTCCACAAGCTGATCAATCCGGTCGGGCGCTTCTGCAGCCGTTGCCATGCCGAGGAGAACGAGAGCTTCATTCCCTTCCGGGAACTGGGCTTTTCGGAAAAGCGGATCGCCGCCGTGACCAATGTCAATATCGTCGGCATCGTCCAGAAGTATCGCGAGTTCTATCTGCCGACGATGTTCGAGAAAGGCATTTCCGATCAGAAGAAGGAAGCCCTGCTCGGCGCCCCGCATCCGATCAACATGAGCGAGGAAATGAAGCGCGATCCGCGAACCTGGTGGGCCAACTCCTTCCAGCCGCCGACCAAGGCCTTTCCCGCGGCGGGGGTAGGCGATGCAACGTCGTCCGGCAAGTAGCTTTCTCTGCGCGGCGCTGTTCGCCTTACAGGCTGCCGTTGCACTGGCACAGGGCATCCCGACCGCCGCCGCGCGTCATCTGTTCGACTTCGCCGGCGGCGGCGCGGGCGCATTGTCGCTGCCAACCGATGTTGCCGTCGGCAACGGCGGGCGGGTCTACGTGGTGGACGGCGGCAATCACCGGGTCGTGGCCTTCTCGAACTCGGGGCAATACCTGTTTCGCTTCGGCCACCAGGGCAGCGGGAAAGGCGAATTTCGCGATCCGGTGGGCATCGGCACCGACGGTCAGGGTCGCGTCTATGTTGCCGATAGCGGAAATCATCGCATCCAGGTGTTCGATTCCAGCGGCGGATTCCTCAACACGTTTGCCGTCAGCGAGGGCGGCAAGCCGGTGCGGCCGATCGACGTCGAGCCGGACGGCCAGGGCAAGACCCTGTTCGTGACCGGCAACAACAACCACAAAGTCATGACGTTTTCGGCCTCCGGCCAGTTGCTGCGCCAATGGGGCGGCGAAGGCGTATCGGACTTCGAGTTTCGCTATCCGGCCACCATGGCCCTGTCGCCCAAGGGACTGCTGTACGTCGTCGATGTCCTCAATACCCGCGTCCAGGTCTTCGACGGCGACGGTCGGCGCGGCTTTCGCGTCGGTGGCTGGGGCGTCCTGCCCGGACAGTTTTTCCGTCCCAAGGGAGTGGCTCTCGACAGCCGTGGTTTTGTCTACGTCAGCGACTCCTATCTCGAAGTGATACAAGTCTTCGATACCAGCTACCGGCTGCAGCATGTCCTTGGCGACGCCGGCAAGCCCCGGCGTTTCAGCGCCCCGGTGGGACTCGCCATCGACGGCGGCGACCGCCTGTATGTGGTGGAAATGCTTGCCAACAAGGTTTCGGTCCATGCCCTTCGCTAGGCGGCTCCGGGGGTTCGCCGCGCTGCTGGCGGTGCTTCTGCCGCCAATGATGGCCCAGGCGGCGCGCGAAGTCTCGGCCAATCGCGAGTGTTCGATCTGTCATGTCATGTGGCTGTCCGAGTTCAACCGCGCCGGCGCCACGCCCCTGATCCCCTACAACCCGAAACCGGTGGTCGCCAGCGGCAAGCAGGATGTGGTCAGCACCGAGCGGATGTGCATTTCCTGCCACGACGGGTTCGTCAGGGACTCGCGTTCCTCGTTCGCCAATCGCCAGCATTTTCATCCGACCGGCGTGGTGCCTTCGGCCAAGGTCAAGATTCCGTCGAAGGACGGCAAGCTGCTGTTTCCGCTCAACGACGACGGCAAGATGTATTGCGGCACCTGCCATAGCGCCCATACCGTGGGCTGGGACGAGAAGAAGGTCGGCGGTATATTCCTGCGCATGCGCAACCAGAATTCATCAATGTGCCTTGCCTGCCATCTCGAACCCGGCACCGGGCCGCAGGAGGGCAACCATCCGGTATTCAAGCCGGTCAAGGAAAGTCCGTCTGGCCTCCAGGCCGCCGGAGGCAAGCTTGGCGACGACGGCAGCGTCATCTGCCAGTCCTGCCACCGCCCCCACGGTGCGCCGGAAAGGAAGCTGCTGGTGATGAAGAACGAGAACTCCGAACTGTGCGGCCAGTGCCATGCGGACCGCTACGCCCGCGACCGGGCGCAGGCCGGACGCCAGGGCACCCACCCGGTCAACGTCAAGCCCGACAAGGCCGTGATTCCACCGGCGATGCTTGAATCCGGCGCACGACTGGGGGCCGGCGGCACCATTATCTGCCAGACTTGCCATCGCCCGCACGCCGCCGAAAAGGGAGCGAAACTGCTGGTGGCAAGGAATCCACAGGGCGAACTGTGTACGAACTGCCACGCGGACCAGCGCAAGGTCGCCAACAGCAAGCACAACCTGTCGCTCACCGACCCGACACTGAAGAACGTCCGCGGCCAGGAAGTTGAAGCAACCGGCACATGCAGTGCCTGCCACCTGCCCCATGGCGGTCAGGGCCCGAAGATGTGGGCACGCGCCGTGGATCCCAATGCCGATCCGATGGCGGCGCTGTGCACCAGTTGTCACCGCGATGGCGGCCCGGGCGAAAAGAAACAGACTGGCCGGCACAGTCATCCGGTCGGGCGCGACATGGCCCGGCTTCCCGCGCACGTCGACCTGCCCGGTTACAGCCCGGAGGGAGTCAAAACGATTGGCGACGGCAAGGGCAGGGTCACCTGCGCCAGTTGCCACGACCCGCACCAGTGGGATCCGAAAAATCCGGACGCGGTGTCGCGCCCTGGAGACCCATCCACTCCCGAAAACAAGTTCCTGCGCCGCCCGCATACGGCGGATGCTGGGCTGTGCCTGCAATGCCATACCAACAAGAAAAGCATCCTCAACACCAAGCACGACCTGGCGGTAATGGCGCCGGGCGAGAAAAACGCCATGGGCAAGACCGCGGCCGAAATCGGACCTTGCGCCAGTTGCCATTTGCCGCATAACGGCATGGGTCCGCGCATGTGGGCGCGCGCCGTGAAGCCCGGAGTCGATCCGGTGGCCTCCACCTGTCTCGGTTGTCACGATGCACAAGGCATGGCGCGCGACAAGTTGATTGGCGCGCAGAGCCACCCCACCGGCGTACCGATTGCGAGTCTCGGAATCGCCGCCCGAGCCGGCGCATGGCAAGGAAAGACGGCCATCGACGGCAAGCCGCTGCTACCCTTGCCGCTGCATGACGAATCCGGCGCCCCGGCCATGGAAGGCGGCAACGTCACTTGCGGCACCTGCCATGATCCGCACAAATGGTCGGTCGCTTCACCCGCCACTCCCGGCGTTCATCCGAAGGACGTCAAGGGCAGCGGCGAGTCGCGCTTCCTGCGCATCCCATATGACAAAGGCGCCGCCTTGTGCGGCAATTGCCACGTGGAGAAGGCAGCGGTGAATCTGTCCAAGCACAACCTGCAAATTTCCGCGCCGACGGCGGCCAATGCGCTGGGCAAGACCGCGGCGGAAACAGGGGTGTGCGGCGCCTGCCATCTGCCGCACAACGGATCCGGCTCGAAGATGTGGGCCCGCCCCGGCGGCGCCGGCCGCGACGACATCGAGAAACGCTGCACCAGCTGCCACCAGACCGGAGGCGCCGCGGCGCGCAAGCTGACCGGCCCGAACGATCATCCGTTGGGGGTCGACCCGAAAAAAATCGGTGCCACGCCGACACTGCCGCTGTTTACGGCCGACGGCGGGAAGAACCAGCAAAACGGCAAGATCAGCTGTTCCACCTGCCACGATCCGCATCAATGGAAGCCCGGCGATCCGGCAAGCAGTTCGGGCGCCAGTGCGAAGGCCGAGGGCGGCGCGGGCGACAGTTTCTTGCGCAAGGCGGCGGCGCCGTCGCCCGAGCTGTGCGCGGAATGCCATGGCGACAAGGCACGGGTCAAGGGCACCGACCACGATCTGGCCGTAACGGCCGGCAGCGAGACCAACCTGCTCGGTCAAACCGCCGCCGAATCGGGCGTCTGCGGCCAGTGCCACCTGCCGCACAAATCGCCCGACACGCTGCTGATGTGGGCGCGCAAACCCGGGCCAGCGCCTGATCGGGCAGAGGGCTTGTGCCGATCTTGTCACGACGACGGCCGCCTGGCCGCCCACAAGCAGCCGTTCAAGGGAAATCACCCGACCCGCGTTATCGTCAGCCAGGGTCAGCAGCGACCGGGCGCGCGGAATGTCGCCAGCTACCCGGTATTCGGCATCGACGGCAAGCGCGGCAAATCGGGCATCATTACCTGCCCGACCTGTCACAATCCGCACCAGTGGAAAGCCGCCAAGCCCGAAGCCGGCAGCGGGCGCAACGAGGAAGGCGACTCGCTGTCGAGTTTCCTGCGCAATCCCAGCGACAACATCCTGTGCACGGATTGCCACGGACTCGACGCACTGTATCGCTACAAATACTTTCACGCCAGCGGCTCGCGGATACGTCATCGATTGGCGCGTTGAGTCACCACGGCTACGGTCAGCCGTGCAGCAGGATCGCCGCCGGTGTGGTTTCCAGGATCGTCTTGCGCACCATCTCATGCACTTCGACGTCGAGCACATCAAGCGGGTTGAAATCGTCGCTCAAGATCGGCCCGGCCACGGTCACGCCGTGCAAACGCCCCTGGCGCAGGCCCAGCGCGACCAGCTCACGCGCCATCGGGGGAACGTTCTCGACGCGTGCGCCAAAAGCCGCATCCAGGGCCCGGTTCGATGCGATCAGCACTATGTTGCCGCCCTTGGCCAGCGGATCGGCGATGTTGAACAGCGGGAAATAGGCGACTTGGGAAAACTGGGTATGCAGCGTGCGCACCACCGCCGGCAACAGGCGCGAGTCGGCGCGATTGCTGGCGATCAAATTGAGTGCGACGACGCCGTCGGGCGCCAGCCTGGCCATGACCCGCGCCAGCGCTTCCTGGCTCAGCAGGTGGCTCGGCGTCGTGTCGCCGGTGAAGGCGTCCATGATCACGATGTCGAAGGCGCGACCGTCCTGGGCAAGAAAGTAACGGGCGTCCTCGATGATCGCGGGACGCTTGAGGCGCAGATTGAAATGGGTCTCGGCCATTTCCACCACGGCCGGATCGATGTCGATCGCCTCGACGTCCACATTGCGCCGCTGCAGGCGATCCGCTACCACGCCGGCACCAAGGCCGACGATCAGGGCCGACCTGGCATCGGGCTTGACCGCCATCGGCAAAGCTTCCAGCAGGTAGGTGTATTCATAGATGGACAAGCCGCTGTTGCGGTCGATGCCGCCTTGCACCATGCCGTCGATCAGCAGTTCCCGAATGCTCGCCACCGTGCCGCTGTAGTCAACGACCTTGATGTTGCCGTAGTAGCTGTCGCGTGCCGCGACCAAGCGCGCCTGCGTACCGTCGGGCAGCACCGCCGAGGGCAGTTCCGGCGCCGACCGCCAAATCAACACCGAGAGGCACAGCATGGCGACCGCCGAGGTTGCCTTGCGGCGGAAGACCAGGAAATGGGCGAGGCCGAGCAGGACCAGCAAGGCGCCGCAAAGATGGAAGGCGCGCGCGACGCCGACGTAGGCGATGATCACGTAGCCGGCCAGCGCGGTGCCAAGCATGCTGCCGATGGTGGATAAGGCGTAGAGGATACCGACCGTGCGCCCCAGGCGCGACCATTCGCTGGCTGCGATGCGCACCACATAGGGTGAAACGCAACCGAGCAGCAGCAGGGCCGGCGCAAACAGCAGGATCGCGCTGGCCAACGCGCCAGCGCGCAGCCCCATCGGTACCGTGGCCTGGATTACCCAAGGCTTCAGGGTCGGCACCAGGATCACCAGCACGCCCGACGCCACGATGATGCCGTACAGCCAGTCTGGCGAGGACTTGCGGTCGGCCCAGTAGCCGCCCAAGGCGTAGCCGGCGGAGAGCGACAGCAAGGTCACCGTGATCAGCGCCGTCCACACGAACAGGCTGACCCCGAAGTAGGGGCCGATGACCCGCGCTCCCAGCACTTCGATCACCATGACCAAGCCGCCGCACAGGGTGGTGGTGAGCATCAGGAAGTAACGGAAAGCCGGCGAATTGTCCTTGGTCATGTGGCGAAGAAATGGCAAAGAGAGTGAAGGAATGTTTTCATGGCGACGCTGCCAACATCAAGTACGGCCGCGGTTCGGCCAAGAGTCGGCGCCGGCAATACGGCGTTGGGTGTGCCACTGCCGCCCCGCCCTATTCCGCCTGCCAGGGCCGCGACGCGAACTTGTTCCAGAAATGCCAGCCCAGCGCCAGCACCGCCAGGGCACAGGCGGCGAACAGCCAGGGCATGGTCCAATCGTAGAACACGTTGTAGCCCATCCAGGTGCCCAGGCCGACATAGACCAGACGGCCGGCGGGGATCAGCACCGATTCGCCCGGCTGCAGGACCGCCACGCGCCATGAAAAATCGACGGTCACGTCGTGGCGATCGGGCATGCGAAAACGGCTTGCGGCATCCGGATCGATCAGTTGTTCGGGGATGTTCAGCTTGATGCGCAGTTCATCATTGCCCAGGCGCCAGGTCGACGTCTGTTGATCCTTGTTGGCGGGATAACTGGGGAAGTTGATGGAACCAAGTTCGGCCCTGCCTCCATTCGGCTCCCAGCGGAACAAGGCGGCGAAACCCTTGTTTGACGAGGTGTAGAAGCGGTAGCCGCGAATCACCAGCGGCACCTGGTCGCCGATTTCCGTGGTGCGGGGGATACCCGATTCGTCGCGCCAGCGCACCTTATTCACGGTCGTGTCGCGCTGCAGGCCGGGCTTGTACTCGATCTTGAAGCCGAGATTCTCGAAATGCACCTCGTCCTTCGCGCCCCGGTGCCAGGGCCCGGCCTGGATGCGGTGCATGGCCTGGTGCTCACCGCCCGTCACCACCTCGCTGGTCGCCCGCAGATAGGTCAGGCGTCCGATGGCCACCAGCACGATGATGGCGAGCAGGGCGAGGTGGAACAGCAGCAGCGGCAATTGCCGGCGGAAGACCTTGTTGCTCGCCATCGCCGCCAGCAGGTTGAGCGACAGCATGGCCAGCGGCAGGACCAGCGGCAAGGTCGCGTCGGCCTCGCCCTGATAGTCGTAGATATACACCACGGCAGCCAGCAGCAAAACCAGACTGAACAGGGTCAGGCGCAGCGATGCCAGCGCCATCACCAGGCCCTGCCGCGCAGGTATGTCCTGGGCCGAATCGGAGACGGCCGGCGACAACGCTGGCGGACGCTCAGTCTGCACGGTGCGGTGCCCCGGCGTCAGCGCCGGTTTCGTGGAGCGGATCGCCGAAAGTCGGCGTATCGACGGCGCCGCCGGTCGGCCCCGTCAAGGTGTCAGTTCCCACCGTCCTCCCGCGACTCGAAATTGCAACTGGCGCGAAGAACGAATAGCGCACCGCCGTCTCGCCAGCGCCGACTTTTAGATGGGCTGGCAAATATCGTCGACGATTTGAAATTTGGCGATGCAGCATGCTTGGTGATGGAATCATCTATGATCTCGGACTGATCCACTTGATTTTCCTGCGCTTCCTGCGGCGACATTTTGCCGGGAGCCACTTGCGACGCGTTCCTTGACTCGTTGCATTTCGGCCGATGCAAGCGCGAGATTGTGACGCGCTTCCTCGAAGGTCGGAGTTGCGGCGAGGGCCTCGCGAAAGTGTTCGACCGCCTGGTCGAGGCGGCCAGTGCGAGCCAGGAGAATGCCAAAGTTGTTGTGCGCCTCCGCCGAGAGGGGGTCGCGACGCAGCGCTTCATGATATTCGGCCACGGCCTGGTCGAGCAGCCCCTGTGCGGCCAGCGCCGAAGCGAGGCCGACATGTGCAGGCGCGGAATCCGGACGAATGGTGATTGCCTGGCGCGAATGCGCGACGGCTTGCGCAAGGCGGTCAGTGCGCAGCAAGGCGATGGCAAGGTTGTAATGGGCATTGAAGTCATCCGGCCGTTGCGCCAGCAGCGCCTCATATTCCCGGATCGCGGCATCGAAGCGTTCCTGCCGCAGGTACAGATTGGCCAGTTCGCCGCGCGCCTCCGCCAGCCCGGGGACAAGCCGCAAGGCCGCGTCGAGTTCGCCACGCGCGGCGTCAATCCGGTCCAGTCGTATCAGCGTGGCGGCATACTGCACGCGTGAATGCGCGTCGTCCGGGTGCTGACGCACAAGCTCCGCATACGCCGCGGCGGCATCGACGTCGCGGCCCAGCTTTTCGGACAGGCGGGCAATATCGCGAAACGCCGCGATGCGCCGGTAATAGCCGATCGCTTCCTCCGGCTTGCCGCGCCGTTCCGACGACATGGCCAACAATAGCAGCGTGTCTTTCTGATCGTGCCCGTACATTTCGAGGGCGCGCAAGAGCAGCGCGTGCGCTTCTTCCAGCCTGCCCGCCCAGCCGAAGAGGCGGCCCAGGTGCTGGATGGCGTCGGCGTGGTCGGTCGGCTTCAGGCGCGCCAGCACTTTTTGCGTCACCTGCGCTTGCGCTTGCGCGCCCCACTCCGGCCCGAAGCGCACGACGCCTTCACGATTCAGTGCCTCGATCAGCGCCAAGGCAAGCAGGCGATTGACTTCTATGGTGGGATGCACGTGGTCGAGGAAAAGTTCGTTGCCGGGGATGCGGTGGCCGAGACGGCGCTCATTTTCGTCTTCCACCAGACGAATGAAATCCACCAAGGGAAGTTTCTGCCGCGCGGCCACGCTGCGCACGGTGGCCTGCATGGAGGACAGTGCCCGCAGCGGGCAGATATCCTCATCCACCGCGCGCTGAAAGGACTGCTTCGCGGCTTCGAAACGGCCCATCGCGAACAGCGCCCGACCCAACAGGAAATGCGTTTCCGCATGGCGCGGATCCAGTGCAAGGGCGGCTGCGAAAGCCTCCGCCGCCTCATCCGGCGCCCCGCGATCCAGTGCCTGCCGGCCACGCGCGTCGAGAGCGCTCCAGCGCGACAGATCCGCCGCCGTCATGTTTTCGCGGTGTTCGCTTTTGAACGGCGATATGTCCTTCATGTTGACCGGCGGCGTCACCATGACGACGCGCGCGCCGGCCGCGCGGCCAATCGCCGCCATGCGGGCCAGATTCCAGCCGAAATGCTCGCCAATCCGACCGGCGAGGGCATCGTCGCGATGGTAGTCCTGCGGTCCGACAAAATTGGCGAGTCGATCATTCACGGTTGCCGACAATGTATAGCGGCCGCGATCCGCCAGGCCGGCGGCGCGAATGGCGCCATCCATGGCGGTGTAGAGGCGTGTTCTCGCCAGCAGGGCCGTGCCCTCGAGAATCGGGGAAGGCAGTTCCCGCATCGGGCCATAGCTGCGCTGTTCGACGAATTCGTTTTGCGCCGAGAGGACGATGAACACATCCGGCTCGTAACGTGCCAATTCCTCCATCAAGGCGGCTTCGCGGTAGCTCGCATAGCTGATGCCTCCGGCGTTGATCAATTCCCACCGCCGGGAGGGATCGGCGACCGGAAGCATCTCGCGCAGCCAGCCACAGAAGGAGGTGACATCGCGATAGGGATTGCCGTAGGTGGTGGAGCCGCCAATACAGAATATGCGAACGGTATCTTGCGCCTTGACCTTGGGGAAGCTTTGCCGGTTGAAGTGGCCCAGTTTGTCATGGGCGGTTTCCATCATCACCGTGCCATCGGACTGTGCCTTTTCTACAAACAAGGGCAGGCTGGCGGCAAAACCGACGAAGGGATCGTCGGTCGCCAGCCGCGGTGCAACGCCTGCCATGGACAGCGCCAACTCGGCCAGCGCGAGGACGAGGGCGACGACCATTGCCCCGAACAGGAACTTTTTCCACGCCGGCAGCCGCGCCGCCAAGGCTTGCGCCTGCTGCGCCGTCCGGCCGTTGCCGGCGGCAGTACTGCGCCTAAAAAAGCGCATAGATGAATGGCGCGATGCTGCTGGTCTGGACGAATGCAATCAAACCGCCGACCAGCACCAGCAGAAACAAGATCGGCGCCAGCCAGTACTTCTTGCAGTAGCGCAGGAACAGCCAGAGGTCGCGCAGTAATTCGAACATCAGAACGGCAGCCTCATGCTGGTGGGAGCCGCGGAGGCAACCCGATAGCTCGATCGTTCAGGATCAACGCCAAGCTCCAGGGGATGTCGACCCAGCGCTCTTGAAATCCATCCCGCCGGAACGATCACGAGGAAATAGATCGATCCCAGAATCAGCTTCGTCTGGACGCGGGCCAGGATTGCGATCAGCCTGCCACGCCGCGTGGTCGCAACGGCGGGTACGGCGGCGGGTGCGGTGGGCAAATCCGGCTGCGCTTTGCGTTCCAGCAGGTAATCGCCGATCACCAGGCAATCCAGACCAAGCTTCATGAAGCAGTGAAAAGCTTCAGCCGGCGAGTTGACGATGGGTTCGTCGGGGCCATTGAACGAGGTGTTGAGCAGCACCGGAACCCCAGCCAGCGCCGCGAACCGTTCCAGCAACCGGTGGAGCCGGGGTTGATTCTTTTTGGACACCGTTTGCAAGCGGGCCGAACCGTCCACGTGGGTGACTGCCGCCAGGGCCGGCTTTCCCGGCAACGGCGGCTGCACCCGTTCGGCGAAGCTCATGTAAGGACTCGGCAGACTTACACCGAAATACTCCATGGCACCTTCCTCGGTGACCGCGGCGGCGAACGGACGGAAAGGCTCGCGTCGTTTGACGTGCAGGTTCAGTCGTTCGCGCATTGCCGCGGGGCGTGGATCGGCGAGGATCGAGCGCGCACCCAGGGCGCGCGGGCCGAATTCCATGCGGCCCTCGAACCACCCAATGGTTTCGCCCTCAAGCAGTCGCCGCGCCACCGTTTCGAGCAGTTCCGCTTCGTCGAGGCGCTCATGGCGCGCGCCCAGCCCGGCGAGGCAGGCAAGCACTGCCGCGTCGTCGTAGACAGGACCGAGCAGCGCGGCATCCATGCCATCCTGCATCGATGCGCTGCGCGGCCGGCCGAAATGCTGATGCCACACCGCCAGTGCGGCGCCGACCGCGCCCCCCGCGTCGCCGGCGGCCGGCTGCACCCAGACGCGGCTGAACGGTCCTTCGCGGCGCAAGCGACCGACGGCGACGCAATTCAGCGCGACCCCGCCGGCCAGACACAGATTCGTCACCGCCAATTCGCGCTGCGCCGTGGCGGCTAGTCGCAGCAGGATTTCCTCGGTCACATGCTGGATCGAACACGCAATATCCTTCTCGCGCTGGGTGATCGGCGCACCCGGCAAGCGCGGCGGACCACCGAACAGCGCGCAGAAACGCTGGTTCACCATGCTCAGGCCCACGGCGAAATCGAAATACTCGAGTTGCAGGCGAAAGCTGCCGTCCGGCTTCAGGTGCACCAGCCGCGACAGGATGAGGTCGGAATAGCGCGGCGTGCCATAGGCCGCCAGGCCCATCAGTTTGTATTCGTCGGCATTGACCCGGAAACCGCAGTACTGGGTAAACGCCGCATACAGCAGCCCCAGCGAATGCGGGAAGCGCAGCTCCCAACACGGCGAGATCTCCCGGCCTTCGCCGTGCCACAGCGAGGTCGTCGCCCATTCGCCGACGCCATCCACGCACAGCACGGCGGCGCGCTCGAAGGGACCGGGAAAGAACGCCGAAGCAGCGTGGGACTGGTGATGCGCGCAAAACAGCAGCGGCGGCAGGTCGGCGATACCGCAGCCGGAGGCATCGGCCAGGGCCTCGCGCAGGACGCGCTTGAGCGGCAGTTTTTCCCTGAGGAAGGCCTGCATCGCGGCAACGAAGGCCTGCGCGCCGCGAGGCGCCAGCGCCAGATGGGTCTCCAGCAGGCGATCGAACTTTTGGATGGGTTTGTCATAGAAGACAACGGCATCGAGACTGGCCAGCGTGTCGCCCCACTCGCGCAGGCAGTAGCGAATGGCGTCGGCGGGGAAGCCGGGATCGAACTTCAGTCGCGAAAAACGTTCCTGCTGCGCGGCCGCGACGACACGCCCATCGACCACCAGTGCGGCGGCGCTGTCATGGTAATAGGCGGATATTCCAAGCAGTCCAGCCATGGTTTCAAGCACGAAATGGTTTGAAAATGCAAAACCATCGGCAACTCGCCGCGTTTGCGATGAAGGCACACGCCAATTTATTGCTCGATATCGCGCCTGGTCAAGGCGCCGCGTGGCTTCGGGTGACAGGGGATCGAACGTTCACGGCGGGTTGCTGCACATGTTACGCATCCAGCCCCTGCCACTTCCGGTGGTGTTCGTGGTGCTTCCCTGGTTGTTGGCGATGATCGGAACGCCCAGGGTCGAGCTTCCGCAATTGTTCTCTTCCCAGTTCCCGGCTCGCGCGAACGTCCGGATCTTGTTCTTGGCTTCAAGGTAGTAGGGAGCCTTGGTGTAATTGTTGGTATTGCCGCCGATGGCCACCTCGTTGCTGCTGCCGGCGGCATACCCGGCCTCCTCGCCGACGTCGTTCAGGTTGACCAGCAATGACTTGTTCTTCCAGCCATGCGGCACCGCGATGTGACACCAGGTGCATTGCAGCGGATTAGTGCCCCGGTTGATGTGATACTGATGCAGGTTTCCCCTGGATCCCGAAAACCCGGTCGAACTGGTCGGGCTGTGGCACTTGATACAAAACGCTGGGGACGTATGCGAACTATCCTTGTTCCATGTCCCCTTGAGGATGAAGGGATTGGCCGAACCGTGCGGACCCCACGGGTTTCCCGCGCCGGTCGTGGTATTGGTGCCATCGGGAATCACCGAGGTCGTACTGGTCACGTTGCTGCCGTGGCAATCGCTGCAGTACATGGTCTGGCTGCCCACGGCGGCACTCCAGGGGGTTTTGAACGCGCTGGTGGCCGTGACGTTGCGCTTGCTCGCGGTGCGCCCCGTGGAACGCATCACGGGGTGCCAGGAGCGATGGTTGTTGTTGTTGTAGCCGATGGCCCCGGCATCGTTGCCCAGATTGACCGCCGTGGCGCTGGTGGATTCATCGGCATGGCTGTCGGGCGCCTGGTATTCCTTGGCCTGGTCGGTGTATTGAGTCAGGGCGTTGCCTGCGCCGGGCGTCGCCACGGTGCCGGCCGGCGTCAGGCCGCGCCGGCTGGCCGCCGCGCGCAGATTCGGCGGCGTGGTATAGCCGTAGGTGGAGTGGCATTTGAGGCAAACCTGGTACTCGCGCGTGACGAAGCCCTTGGTGTCCATGGCATTGAAGGCGATGCCGCCCACCGTGCCGCCCGCGTTGTTGAGCGGCATCGCGGTGCTGACCGTCTCGCTGCCGGGATCGCCGCGGCGCACCGTGTAGTTGCTGGCCGAGGCATGGAAGGAATTGCTGCTGTAGCTCGGCTCGACGCCCCAGCTGCCGCGCAGCACGCCGGATGCGACGTTGGTGTGGGTCATCGCGGTATCGGTATGCTCGTGCGTGCCGCCCTGGGTGTCGCCCGCCCCGCTCAGGTCGCCGCTGTTGCCGAAGAACAGCTTGAACTTCACCACCCGGTGCGGGTTGTGGCAATCGGTGCATTCGACATGGCGATTGGTTGCCGTGGTTCCCAGCAAGGCGCGACGTTCGATCAGGTCCGCGCCGCACTTGTCGTTGCTGGCGGCGGAACAGTTCGAGCCGCTGGTGGTCACGCCATTGACCACGCCACCGGCGTAACCGTCGTTGAAGCCGGCGCGGCCGCTGCCGGGGTCGTGCATTTCGACGCCGCCGGCGTCCTGGTCAGCCGAGGTGATCGGCATCCGATAGCCGTCGGCGATATTGAAGTCGGTGCGGATGTCCGGCACCGAGGTCGAGCTGGAAAGAATGCTGCCCGCCGCGTCGCGATGGCACTGGTAGCATGTTTCCTCCAGTGCGGAACTGCCGCCGGCCTTGAAGCCTCCAGCGGAGAGCGCGGTGCCCGGCGCAGCGTCGGTGCCCTCGCGCAGCAGGCGGCGCGAGCCGGTCACCGTGTGGGTATCATGGCAGTTGAGGCAGGCCGCCTGCCAGACCTGGATGGTGGTCGGGAAATTGCGCGTGGTCGCTGCCGCCGCGCGATAGGCCTGGGTTGCCACCTGGCTGTTGGCATGTGCCGAGTAATTCCACGAATTGCCGCCCATGCCTTGCAAGCCCTTGTCATGACAGGCCAGGCAGATGATGTTGCCGCTGTCGCCATACACCGCCTGGCCATCGACATAGGTGGGTTGTTCGGTCTGGATCCGGGGACGGCGCAGGAACTTGATGTTGCCCTCGTTGGCCAGATCGGTGGCATCGCCCTTGATGTGGGGATCGTGGCAGGTGGTGCATTGCACCTGGCCGGCGCCGGAGGCCCCGGTGGGCTCCAGCGGCAGCACCGGACGATCCGCCGACTGGCCGGCGGCGCGCTTGCCGAACAGGGGATGGGTCGAATTGATCAATATCGGCGACTGCTGGTTGGCATTCATGGAGCGCAGCTCGCCGTCGCGGCTGGCCAGCGCGGCGTCATAGGTAACCGAAATCGGATGGTCGTTGGTCAGGTCGAAGCCGGTGGTCTGCCCCAGCGATCCGGCGCCGATGTTGCGCGTGTAGCCGGTGGTGATGCCGCTGCCGGGAGGCATGATGCCGCCGGTACCGGTATTCGCCACGTCGATGGTGGCCGGATTGGCCACGCCGCGCAGCACGCGCACGCTGCCCAGCGCCATGGCGCCATCGTGACAGGACAGGCAGAGCTTGGAACTGCCCATCGGCTGATCGAGCGAGGCGTTCTTGATCGTCTCCGCGTCCAGCGAGTTCGAGGTATAGACGGTGTAGGTTTTCGCCGCGAGCGTCTTGTTCCACAGCGGCGTCTGCGAGGTATCGGCGCCGTGCGGCGTATGGCAGAAGACGCAGACTTCGCTTTCGCCGGCCGCCTTGACGGCCCCGGGGCCCGTGGATGACAGGTTGTGCAGCGTACCGCGCACATCCGAGGTGCGCGCCGCGTAGGCAGGGTCGACCAGTCGCGGCAACAGCAGGATACACGCCACCAACACTGCCGACAGATGTCCGTTACTCATTCTCGCTGCCTCCGCCAAGGAACTGGAACACCGCGATCCGGCTGTTCATCATGTCCGCCACATAAACCCGGTTGCGCGCGTCGATCCAGACACCGGAAGGAAGATGGAATTGGCCGGCACTGAATCCCACCCCGCCCAGCGACATCAGGAATTGCCCGCGACGGTTGTAGATCAGCAAGTAGTCGAAATACGACTCGACCACATACACATTGTCCTCGCTGTCCACCGCGACGCCCTTCGGACGGGACAGGTCGCCGATGAACAAGCCACGCTTGCCTATGCGGCCAAGGTAGCCGCCGGTCGTGGTCGAAAATACCTGGACTCGCGCGTTCATGGTGTCGGTAACGTAAAGTTTTTCATTGGCGATCGCGATATGCGTCGGAAAGTTGAATTCGCCCGGCCCGTCGCCACGCACACCCAGTTCGGCAAGCAATAATCCTTCCAGGTTAAAGATCTTGACCTGATGCGCGGACGCATCGGCGACATACAGCTTGCGCGCAACCGGATCGTAGGCCACACCGTTGGGACGGTCGAGGTGGCCCTTGCCGATGCTGGGCAGCGTCTGGCCATCCGGACCGAGACGGGCCACCAGTCCGAGGGCCGCGTCGGCGACGAACATCTGGCCGTCCGGTCCGATGGCAATCCCGACCGGACTGACGAAGTCGACCAGGCCTTCGGCCTTGGACCAGACCTTCACTTCGGGCGTGGTTTCGTCGAACATGAACACCGCACCGCGACCGATGTCGGTAACGAAGACACGGCCCTTGTTATCCACCGTGCCGGATTGCGGCCGGTCGAGCACCATGGGCGGCGCCGGACCGACAATGATGTCCAGCATCCGGAAAATGCTGTTGACCACGCCATCGCCGAATTCCTCGGGTCGGCTGATGTTGGTCTCCCCCCGAAGCTCGCCCAGATAGATGTAGCGCGGCACTTCGCCGTCGCTTTCCGGCGGAAACATCAGGCGCCGGGTCTCCACGGTAGCGTCGAGGCCCATGGAAAACACCGGCTTTTCACGCAGGCTGGAACAAGCGGCGAGACCGAACGACAGCAAGACCAGAATCAGAAATTTCATTCGTTTGCGGCTGAAAGCGTCATTGGCGAAGTCTTGCATCCTTGGGTCCTTGGGTCCGATTGTCTCGCACGGGCTCATTTTCGATGCCGACGAATCCGGAATGCGGCAACGGTGCGACTGGCGCCGTCCGCAACATACATCATGCCGCCGAAAACTGAAATCCGGTCAGGGGCGAGGAGATTGAGTTCGGCGGCCGGAATGGTTTCCAGCCCCCCCTGGAAAACCCGCGAGATGCTTCCGTCGAAACCATCAAGTACATAAATTTCTCCAGCATCCGCGACGAGCGCCTTCGGCAGCCGAATCCGCCCCACGGCCAGTTGTCTCACCAGGCGTCCGGCACGCCACTCGCTGACGCATCGGCACTTGGCGTCGGCAATCAGCAAATTGTCGCCGGAAATCGCCATCGGGCCGGCGGCGGGAACGTCAAGATGCGCCAGCGCGATACGACCCGGCGGTTCGATCCGATCCACCACGCTCCACATGGCATCGACGGCAAACACGCGACCGCTCGAGCCGTCGACCGCGAAATCGAGATAACGACTGCTCGGCACCCGCGGATGCAGCGCCGGCAGCGGACGGCCATCCAGACCGTAGCGCTGGATTTCGCCGCGCATGGCGTCGAGCACATACAGCGTGCCGTCCGGCGAACCGCGCAACAAGCTGCCGGCGGCGATCCTCACCCCCGGCAACGCATGCATCAAACCGCTGTTGCGCTCATAGCGGAACAAGCGTCGATGGCCCGCATCGGCAATGTAGATCGACCCCAGGCTGGCCACCACGGCCACCGGAAACATGAAGGGAAGATACGTCTCCCTCCCCCCCGGCAAGGGATAGCCGGTTCCGTCCGTCTTGTCGGTCAGGGTCGCGCCGGTAATGCCGAAAGCCGGCTCCAGCCAATGCTCGGCCCCGGCGCGCACGGTCGCCGTGCTGCCACAGCCGACTATTGCCAATGCGCCGGCAAGGGCAGCGCCGCGCAGGAGAAAGCCGCGGCGACTACCAGCGCCCGGGACCACCGGTTTCATGACCGCCATAGATTCCTGTGGGCAAGCCGCGCTTGCCGGAGTGACACAAATCGCATTTATCGGGCGCCCAGGCGATGTCGCCATTGTGACAGGCGCCGCAAAAGCGCCCCTCGACAATGTCGGCCATTGTGAAGTCATTGCCGCCAACGCGCATCTTGAATCCAAGTTCGGCATGGCAAACCTTGCAACGAAATCGAATCCGGTGAAACCAATGCGGAAACACCACCGGCCGCACGCCCTCCTTTTCCGCGCGACGGTTCAGCACCACGTCCGCATACTCGGCCGCTGCCGGCGGCATATCGCCGGCAAACGCCACCAAGGACAGCAGCAAGATTCGAACCTGGCGCGCACCCATCACCGCGGCGGCACCGCGCCGGGCGGAATCGCTATCGGCAAGGTCGGCCGCAAAACATTGTCCGGTCGCGCAACGCTGTGGCAACGAAAACACTCGGTCAAGGGGAAAGCCACCGCGCCATGGCACACGCCGCACTGCTCGCCCTCGAGAATTTTCAGCATGGACAGTTGATTGGCGCCCGCCTCGGCCTTGAACAAGTGATCGTGGCAATTGCTGCAATCCAGCCACAGGGTGTGCTGGCGATGCGGAAAGCGGACGATGGGCATGCCGCCCTTCAGATTGAGCAAAGAATCCGACTCATAGACACGAATCTTGGTGTCGGGACGGATGCTGGCGCGGGGATTGATTTCGCCTTTTTCCAAAGCCTGAACCCAGCGTACCATGTTGCCGGTGTTGTCCGGCGTCAGTCTGGAAAGCGCTTCGCCGGGTTCCTGTAATTCCCTTGCGGCGGGAGCCCGGGGATCGTGGATGCCATCCTTGTACAGCGACTCCCAGCCCTGAGCCTGAACGGAAAAGCTCGCCAATACCGCAAAAGCGGCGGCGAGCCCCAGGCACACTGATTTATCCAGGGATATATATGCCCGCATTGCGAATTGCGCGCACCAGATCCGCGGTTGAATCCTCCAGCAGTTTGACCGCCTCGTCGTAGGCCTTGCGCGATGCCGCGTCATCCGCCTTGATACGCTTTTCCTGTGCCTTGGAAAGATGGGTCTGAATCATGTCCCCGCTCGCCTTTTTGTCGTCAACCAGGACTTTGATCAGCATCTGGTGCGTATTGTTCCGATCAATTTCGTAGTGGTACTCTTCTTCCTTGTTGGCGAAGTTCAAGGAGCGGGTCAAGGTATCTCCGCTACGCAGGCTGGTCAACCCGGCTTTCGCCACCAGATAGCCGCGGTCGATCTCGGCGCGCGCCTCCTTGAATTTGCGGTCTTTCGCCAGAACCGCGCCGGCGGCGATCGATTTTTCGATCTGCGTCACCGTCTCCGCCACGCCCTTGGCGGATTTCTCGCTCGAAACCCGCTTGTAAGCGCCGAGCAGCGCTTGCACGCTCTCCAGGCGCAACAGGTAATCGTTCTCAAACTTTTTCACGGTGACGTCTTCCGGCGCGGCGAAGCGCACGGCATCGAAGAAGGTCGCACGCGATTCGGCCAGCAGCGCCGAGGCCTTTTCGAGATTGTCCTGCTCCAGGGCGGTCTTGGCGGCACGATGCAACTCGCGCGCGCGGTCGCGTCGCTGCATGGCTTCGGGTATCTTGCTCGACTCGATCTGGCCCGCGGCCGACGAGCTTTCCAGCAGTTTCGCGACGGAATCGAGGTTGGACGACAACTGTCCCTTGTCGATCTTGTTGCCGGCCAGGCGCGATGCAGCCGTTTCGGGTGCATTCGCCGGCGCTGTGGCCTGTGCCATCACCGCAGCGGACAGCAGCAGGGAACCCAGCAAAACAATGGACTTGCTCATGGCTTGACCTCTTTACTTTGCCGGCGCCGCAGCGGCCTGCGCGGGACGGATGTCCTTCTTCTTGGAATGGCACAGGCGGCATTCCGACACCGGGAAAGCCACCTTGCCGTGACAGACGCCACACTTTTCGCCCAGAAGAATGGCGGCCATGCTGATCGAGTTGGCGCCTTTTTGCGGGGTGAAAATCGCCGGATGGCAATTCGAGCAGTCGAGCCATTCGGTGTGCTGCTTGTGTGGATAAACCACGTCGGGCATCGATCCCTTGACCTCGCGCACGATGTTCAAATCGACGATCACCGGCGCGGCATTCGGGTCCTGCTTGTCCCAGCGCGGATTGATCTTCCCCTCCTCGATGGCCTTGACCCAATTGACGCGATTGCCGGCCAGGCTTTTCGGCAAGGGTCCATAGGCCGCCAGGGGCGCCATCAGGGCGATCGTCCCGTCGTTGGCCGGATCATGGATGCCGTCTTCGGCGGGAGGGGGATTGCGTTTGCCGACCGGCTTCAACAGACGATTGAAGGAATTGATGTCGGCCGACGACGCGCCCGATGTATTCGAGGACGCATCGACCACGGCGGACGGGGCGGATGGAGCGGCAGGTGCCGCGGCCGCGGGGATTGCGACCGTTTGCGCGACGGGAGCCGGAGCAGCCGCAGGTTTTGCCGGAGCGGGAACCGCGGCAGCCGGCGCCGGCTTGGCCGCACTGCCCTTGACCGAAGCCAGCATGTAATCCACCGCCGCCTTGACGTCGCCATCCGATGCGCCGGTATTGCCGCCCTTGGCCGGCATGCCCTTGGGCGTACCCTTCAGGGCGCTGGTATACAGACGCGTCATGCCGGCGGCAATGCGTGGCTGCCAGTCTGCGGCGTTGCCGAGCCGTGGCGCGCCGGCAATTCCCGCCGCGTGACAGACGGCACAGGTCTTGGCATAGAGATCCTTGCCGGCATCCGCCGCGATTGCGGAAGCGACCAAAAACAACGAGGCCAGCGCCGTAACAACAATTCGTTCGATTTTCATGATCGCGCGTCCCTTATTTCTTTTGAAGCGCCGCGGGAGCAAGCTTCTGGATCGTGCTTTCGTGCACCTGGGTCGGCGTACCCGGCTTCGCCGAATGACACAGGTTGCAGTTCTCGACCGACCAGGCGAGTTCGCCGTTGTGACAGGCGCCGCAGAACTGGCCGTCGATGATCTTCACCATGTTGATCTCGTTGCCGCCCGCCTTGAACTTGAAGCCGAGGTCGGCATGGCAGACCTTGCAGCGAAAGCGCACGCGATGAAACCAGTGCGGGAAGATCGCCGGCCGCATGCCCGCCGCGTCGGAATAGTTGTTGATCACGATATCGCCGTATTCGGCGCGCGCCTCATCGACCTCGACCGTCAGCACCGCGACCAGCGCCAACACGACCAGCAGCAATCGCCGCCAGATAGATTTTTCTGACATGGTTTTCCTCGTTGCAAATCCAGGGTGGAAGTTTAGCCCACAGAACATCGCTTACCAGCGTCCGTCGAAAAAACCGTCGAACTCTCGGTTAACGGAGCCGAAGATGGAAGCACTTTTCCTGCCAGCCTGATCGATCATGGCGTGATTCAGGCGAAACGTGAGCCGCCCTATCCTGTAATCGAGCAGTTGCTGGAACGAAACGCTTTTTTGCGCCAGGCTGCCGAGCGGATCCGAGCCAACCAGCCGGGTGCCGGACTGGCTGTTGATCCAGAGCACACTGGCGTTGTAATGCAGATTGCGGATCGAAAATGGGCGGCTGTGCGCATAGCCAAGACTGAAACTGCCACTCGCCTGGCTCTGGTCGTCATTGCCGATCAGGCCATTGATGACTTGCTGCCGAGCGCTGGCGCCAACGAAGTTCTGGCTCCAGTTCATATTGGCATTGAGCGACAGCGCTGCCCTCGAACTGATCTGGTACTGCCCGTTGCCCGCCAGGCTCATGTAGCGATAGTGATTGTTCCCCGATTGCCCGGTACTGATGTGGTCGGAAAAGTTGGCGCTCAGACTGACCGTCAGCGCTTCGCCGTAGCTTGCTCGCCATGCCGCCCCCAGGTTGTGCGACAGGGCCGTGGCCGCCCCGCCTTGGGCATGGCTGTACGACAACGTCTGACCGGCATTCAGGTTCACCGCCTGGGCCCCGTCGATCACCAGAGTCCGCGTCAAATTATGACCGGCCGAGGTGCTGACGCCAGCGGAACTGGTGCCCCGGGTGGCAAAATTGCCGCTGACACCGGCGCCGAGATTCCAGCCGTAAATGTAGTCGCCGAACTTGAGCGGATCACCCGTATACGAAGCGCCGGCGCCAATGCCCCCCATGGCAATTCGATCGGCGCCCGAACTTGTCGAGGCCACGGTCGCATTCCCCGACGCCGACAGGTTATTGCTGAAGCGGTAACTGGTGGAGACATTGGCGGCCAAAGTCTGCTGGTTGATGACCCCGTCCGCCTGAATGACGTGCGTTTGCGTGTAACTGCCGCCACCGGTCAAGGTCAGCGGCAGATCTTCGACGGGCCGCCACATGAAGTTGGTGGCAGCGAGAAACACCCGTGAATCATTGCGAGCCAGGCTGTCGCCGACGAACTGGTCACGCTGGGTACCGACCAGGGTGATGGAATTGCCAATGCTGAGATCTTCATGAACCGCCCAACTGTGACTCGCATTGGCGTTCAGCAGGCGCGAGGTCTGACCGCCAAGATCGCTGGCGGAGGGAGTAAAGGTCAGGCTGGCGTTCAGGCTGTGATTGCCCTCAAGATAATGGCCGGGATCGAAAATCCGCCGCGCCGAAAAACTGCCGTTCAGCGAAGAATTCTGGCTGGTGTTCGCGCCGCTGACGAAGTTGTTGCGATTGTAGCTGGCCGTGTACGTATCGCCGCGCTCCGTTCGATACTGCTGGCGCAAGCCGAGGGAGGTGCTGGTGGTGGGCGCCCGGGTCTCCCCGAACCGCGATTCCGACGTTCCATGATTGAAGGTGGCGCTGAAGGGGAAACGACTGACCGGGAAAACATTGACGCTGCCGCCGAAATTGAGTCCGCTGCTGTCGCTCTTCTGCGTCGCGCCGGTGGCCTGGGTAAACGTGGAATCGCTTGAATTCATCCCGAACACGCCCGACCACTGGGCGATGTAAGGCGCGCCGATGAAACTGTTGACCTGTACGTTCAGGTTATTGGCGATATTCAGGCTATTCCCGCCATCGGAGCTGAAATAATTGCCACTGGTGCCGGCGTTGCCCGTCCAGCGTATCGGCGCCATCACCCAGGTTTCGCCGCTCAAATCGGGAAGTCCGGAATCGACCGGCTTAGCTTGGCCGCTTGCGGGCCGCTCGGCGCCCGCGGGTGCGCGCCAGAT
>JAPTVL010000487.1 GCA_028065725.1 Betaproteobacteria bacterium | reverse complement strand
ATACGCGCCAAATGGACAATGCCGATTCGGGATTGGAAAGCCGCACTGAACCGGTTTACGATCCAGTTCGAAGACAGGATGCCTCAGCATTAACCGAAACTCCGTTTACACAAAATTCGGGATACCCCCGCGTAACAAGACATTAGAAGCGACTCAACCTAGTACCTGCAAGCGCAACAAGCGCGCAGCCTCGGCTTCACGCGCGTCATCAATCTCCCGCATCACCCCCTCCAGATCAACCGGCGGCCGTTCGCATTCGAACCGTCCCGTGAGCTCGACCTCGGGGTTCAGGTTGCCGTGTTCATACAGCGCCCAGATTTCCTCGGCGTAGTGCGTCGCCAGCAGCGACGGGGCGAACTGGCCGAAGTAGGTTCGAAGGTTATTCACGTCGCGCGCCAGCATGGCCTGCGCGTGGTTGTTGCCGGCGGCGTCGACTGCCTGCGGCAGGTCGATGATGACCGGGCCGTCGGCGCCGACGAGGATGTTGAACTCGGACAGGTCGCCGTGGACGACGCCGGCGTAGAGCATGCGCACCACTTCGCCGATCAGGGTGCGGTGGTGGATGAGGGCTTCGACTTCGGTGAACGACACGTCGTTGAGGCGGGGTGCGGCGTTGCCCTCCAAGTCGGCGACCAGTTCCATCAGCAGCACGCCTTCGTGGAAGTTGTACGGCGTGGGCACGCGCACGCCGGCGGCGGCCAGTCGGTACAGCGCATCGACTTCGGCACTTTGCCAGGCGGCTTCCTGCATCTCGCGGCCGTACTTGCTGCCCTTGGCCATGGCGCGCGCCTGGCGGCTGTTCTTGGTCTTGCGGTTCTCGGTGTAGTCGACGGCCTGGCGGAAGCTGCGCTTGTTGGCTTCCTTGTAGACCTTGGCGCAGCGGATGTCGTCGCCGCAGCGGACGACGAAGACCATGGCTTCCTTGCCGCTCATCAACTGGCGCACGACGCCGTGGATCAGGCCGTCTTCGAGCAGGGGTTCGAGGCGCTTGGGGATTTTCATCAGCTGTTGATCTAGCCGCGCACCTTGCGGTACGCCTCCAGCAGACGCTGGTGGATCGCGCTGCCTTCGAAGTCGTTCCCCAGCGTCGTCAGCCCGAAGAAGCGCTCGTCCTGGTTGAACAGCGCGAACGCCTGCTCCAGCGTGTCGCGGCCGTACATCAGCGCGAGCGCGGGTTCGAAGGGGCTGGGGTCGTCGAGCTGGACGAGGTCGGCGATGCAGCGGTAGACCTTGAGGCGCGCTTCGCTGCGCTGGCCGTACTGGGCTATCCAGGTGCAGCCTTCGCGGATGGCGTCGTCGTCGCCGAGCGCGAGCGCGAGCAGCAGCTTGATCTCGCCGACGCGGATGTCGGTCCACGGCGAATCGGCATCGGGTGCGAGGCCGATCAGCACCGTCACCAGGCGGTCGTCGGCCAGATCGAGTTCGACGATGAGGTCGAGCAGTTCCGCGCATTCGTCGTCGCTCAGTTCGGGCAGGCGCGCGAGCGCGGGGCGGATCAGGTTGCCGACGCTGTTGTTCTCGAATTCGAGTTCCTCGAACGGGTAGATCTCCGACACGCCGGGCACCAGGATGCGGCAGGCGTAAACGCCGAGGTGGGTGAAGTCTGCGATGTAGAGCTCGCGGCCTTCGGCGCGCAGCGCGTCGACCGACCAGTGGTAATCCTCGTCGGTGGTGGTGCCGAAGTTCCAGTCGACAAAGTCGTAGTCGGGCGTGTCGCGCAGGAACTGCCAGGAAATCACGCCGCTGGAATCGACGAAGTGGATTTCCAGGTTCTGCGGGTCGGCGATTTCGGCCTGGTCGAAGCCGGGGGCGGGGAAGCCGGCCAGCGAATCCAGCGCACGGCCTTGCAGCAATTCAGTCAGCGCGCGCTCCAGCGCGACCTCGAAGCGCGGGTGCGCGCCGAAGCTGGCGAAGCAGCCCTGGTCGTCCGGATGCAGCAGGGTGACGTTCATCACCGGGTACTGGCCGCCGAGCGAGGCGTCCTTCACCAGGATGCCGAAGCCGGCTTCGCGCAGGCCGCGGATGCCGGCGGCGATGTGCGGATAGCGATTGATCACGTCCTCGGGCACGTCGGGCAGGCACAGGCCTTCCTCGATGATGCGGAACTTGATGTGGCGCTCGAAGATTTCGGCCAGCGCCTGGGCGCGCGCTTCCTTCAGCGTGTTGCCGGCCGACATGCCGTTGCTGACATAGAGGTTGCCGATCAGGTTCACCGGGAAGTACGCGGTCTGGCCGTCGCGCAGACGCTGGTAGGGGATGGCGCAGATGCCGCGTTCGGCGTTGCCGGAGTTGAGGTCGATCAGCTGGTCGGCGCGCACGCCGTCGTCCGGGTTGTACAGGGCATGCAGATCGGGCGTGAGCAGGCCTTGCGGCCAGGCGTCGCCGCCGTCGAGGGCGAACCAGCGCTCGTCGGGATGGTGGACGTAGCTGCGCTGGGCGATCGTCTCGCCCAGATAGAAATGGGTCCAGAAATAATTGGTCGACAGCCGCTCGAAATATTCGCCCAGCGCGCTTGCGCGCGCGGCCAGTTCCGAGGCGCCCTTGCCGTTGGTGAACAGGAGGGGGCAGTCGCGGTCGCGGATGTGCACCGACCACACGCCTTCCACCGGGTTGAGCCAGGAGCGCTCCTCGATGTGGAAGCCGATCGCTTCGAGTTTGGATTGCAGGGTGGCGATCGACGCTTCGAGCGAGGCGTCCTTGCCGGGGATGAAATGTTCGGGGGTGGACATGGGGAAGATGCGTGAAGGGAGACCGGACAGGATAAGCCATGCGTCAAGTGCGGCGTAAAATAAAGGGCGCCGATCCGCGCTTTGCCAGACCTTCCCGCCCATGTTCAGCCGAATTGCCCTGTGTGTGCTGTTGTCCGGCCTGATGTTCCCGCATCAGGCCGTGGCTGCCGCGCAGACGTTCGGCCTGGGCGACGGCCAGGCTGCGCTGGCTGCGCGCCCGCACGCCGAATGGGTACGCCAGGCGCAGGCGCTGGAAAGGCGCGGCGACTGGACGGGCCTGCTGGCGTGGGGGCAGGACTGGGCGCGGGTGGATGCGCAGAATCCGCTGGCCTGGTTCGTCCAGGGACGCGCGCTGGGCGAACTGGGACGGCTGACCGACGCGATTGCCGCGTATCGGCAGAATCTCCGGATCGCGCCCGGCGATGTGTGGGCGCGCAACAACCTGGGCAATGCCTACCGCGACAGCGGGCGCCCGCGCGAGGCGATGCGGGCGTATCGCGCGGCGGTGGAGCTCGACCCCGACTACATCCCGGCCTGGCACAACCTGGGACTGACGTTTTATCTGACCCGGGGCGAGGCGGGTGTGACCGGGGCGCTGCAGAAGCTGCAGGCCCGACCCGAAGCTGGCCGAGGTCTGGCGCACGCTGGCGCTGGAGTATTCGATCACGCGCGATGAGCGGGTCGCGCGCAAGGCGGTGGGGGTGTTGCGCGGACTGAGTCCGGCCGAACGGGCGCGCATGTTCGGCATCCTGTTCGACGAGGGTTGAATCTTTAACCTGAGCTTTGCTCGAATTCCGCCACCGCCTGCCGCAGGCGGCTGGCTTCCTGTTCCGGCCGCATCAATGCCCGCCGCTGACGGGCATGGGAAAGCAGCTCGGCGTAGAAATCGGGGTCGGTCTCGGCCATCGACAGCAGCCTGGCCAGCCGCCTTTCGTCGCCCACCGGAAAATAACCCGGGTAGTTCTCGCCCAGCATGCCGACGTTGCCAGGTATGTGCGAGGCGAGCACAGGCACATCGGCCGCCAGCGCTTCGCAGATCACGTTGGCGCCGCCTTCCATCACCGAACTGATCACCATCAGGCGCGCGCGCGACAAGTGCTTCAGCACCGTCCTGTGCGGCACATCGCCGAGCCATTGCCAGCGCGGCAGCTTGCCCTGTGCCATTTCCGCGGTTTCGGCCATGTCTTCGGAGAGGGCGCTGCCCAGATGCGTCACGCGAATCTGCGATTGCTCGGGCAGATGGGCCGTTGCCAGCGCCACCCGGAACGGGTCTTTTTCCGTGCGCAGGTGGCCGATCACCAGCACCTCGAATGTGTGAGCGGGCGAGGGGCGGCGTGCGGCATCGGGCGCCGACTGGTAGATCACCCGCGTCTTGGCGGCCAGATGCGGGGTGAGTTCGTCGGGGCCGCGCTCCTGCAGCACGATGATGCGGTGCGCGAGTTCCAGCGCCTGCTGGGCGTCGCTGTCTTCGTGGATGTCGCGGTAGAGGTCGGTACCGGTCAGCGTGACGAGCAGCGGGCGGGTGGGGAAGCGCTCGGCGAAGGCGCGGATCGAGGCAAAGCTGCGCCGCGCGTGCAGCGCCAGCATCAGGTCGGCGCCGCGGCCATCCCACTCCACCTGCGTTCGTACCGTGTGTCCGGCTTCCCGCAGGAAGCGCGCCCAGCGTGCGGCGGTGTGCCAGTTGCCATTGCGGTGCTCGCGGCCGTAAGGGGTGATGAGGGCGATGCGCATGGCGCCAGTGTACGCCTGAGACCATGAATCGCGGATAATCGGCCGATGACCGAAACCGCCATTTCCTCGCGCGACAACCCGATTTTCAAGCGGCTGAAAAAGCTCGCCGAATCGGCGCGCGCGCGGCGCGAAGCGCGCATGACCCTGCTGGATGGCGAGCATCTGCTCACCGCTTATCTGGAGGCCGGAGGCCAGCCGCACACGCTGGTGCGCGCGGCTTCGTTCGATGGGGAGCGGTTCGTGCACCTGGCTGCGCGATGCCCGCAGGCCAAAACCATCGTACTTCCCGATGCGCTGTTGGCCGAACTGTCGCCGGTCGCCACGCCCACCGGTGTGCTCGCCGAGGCCGCCTGGCTTGCGCCGCCTGCCAGCGAGGCTATGCCGCTTGTCATCGTGCTGGAAGACATCCAGGACCCCGGCAACCTCGGCGCCATGCTGCGCACCGGCGCGGCGGCCGGCGCCACGCTGGCGGTGC
>JAPTVL010000438.1 GCA_028065725.1 Betaproteobacteria bacterium | reverse complement strand
TTGGGGATGATGGCGCGGCCGCGTGCGATCTCGCTGCGCACGAATTCGGGGGTGATTTCGTTCTGCAGGCTGGCGCCGAAGTTCTGGCCGGGGTGCTGGCGGTTCATCAGCGCGGCGAGCTTCTCGCCCATCGGGCCGGACTGCTTCAGCGATTCCAGGTAGGCGGCGCGGTTGTTGTTCTCGCGGATGGCGATGAATTCCATTTCCGGGGTGATGATGCCCTTCTTCGCGTAGTGCATCTGGCTGACGTTCATGCCCGCCTTGGCGCGGCGCGGATGACGATGCAGGCCCGGGAAACGCATTGTGGCGAGCGCGGGATTGGCGGCCTGCTGGCGACCGTATTCCGAACTCAGATCACCCAGCACCTCGGTGTCGCCGCGCGCCTCGATCCAGCGTGTGCGCAGCGCGGGCAGGCCGGTGCGGATGTCGATCTTTGCGGCCGGATCGGTGTAGGGACCGGAGCAGTCGTAGACGAAGATCGGCGGGTTGGGTTCCGAGCGGGCGGCGCCGCCCTTTCCGGGCTCGCCGCTGAACATCAAGGGCGTGTCGGCCTGGCTGATTTCGCGCATCGGCACGCGGATGTCGGGCTGGCTGCCCTGCACGTAGATCTTGCGCGAATTGGGCAGCGGCTGCACTGCGGCCTCGTCGACGTGGGCCGTGGCTGCGAGAAATTGGGGGTTGGCGTTCATGTGGCGCTCCAGAAAAACAGGAGGCGTCGGACGCACCTCGCTGTAATAATTCAAAGGAGGCCTGTCGGCCTCCCTACGGCGGTCTCAACCGCATCAGGTTCGAAGGGTATGTCTCACTCCCTCCGCAAACATCCGGCGGGAGACCCCTGGCGAGCGGCTCAAGGTAGCCGAAATGTGGAATAATTGCAAGGCAAGACCCCATCTAACTTATTGATAATCAAGGGTACCGCATGGACATCGAGCAGTCGCGCTACAACATGGTGGAGCAGCAGATCCGCCCCTGGGATGTGCTGGATCAGGATGTGCTGGACCTCTTGTTCAAGGTGCGTCGCGAGGATTTCGTTCCGGAAGCGCACCGCGCGCTCGCCTTCGTCGACATGGAAATCCCGCTCTGTCACGGCCAGGCGATGTGGACGCCCAAACTGGAAGCGCGGGTGATCCAGGAGCTCGACATTCGCCCCACCGACCGTGTGCTGGAAATCGGCACCGGCAGCGGCTACCTCGCGGCCCTGCTGGCATCCCGTGCTGCCGAAGTAGTGTCGGTCGACATCGTTCCAGAATTCACTGCCGCCGCGACGCAGAAACTGCGTGCACACGGTTTCAGCAATGTCCACCTGCACAGCGGCGACGCCGCCCGCGACTGGCCCGACGAGGCCGGGTTCGATGTGATCGTGCTGACCGGCTCGACCCCGCTGCTGTCGGACGCATTCCGCCGCCGCCTGAGGGTCGGCGGACGGCTGTTCGCCATCGTCGGCGAGGCGCCGGTGATGCAGGCGCAACTGGTCACCTGCACGGCGCCGGGCGCATTTCGCAGCGTGACGCTGTTCGAAACCTGCGGGGCGCCGCTGCTGAATGCGCCGCATCCCTCGGCGTTCGTGTTCTAAGAGCCTATTCCAGCAGGAATCATGCCCCACGTTGAGACCATAATCGGATGGATGCAAGGCGCAGTGCGCCGGCAAGGGCCATCCCCTTGCCAAGCGCTGCAACGCCGCAGACGCCGATTCTGGTCTCAACCCGGAGGGCCGCCTGCCTGCGGGCGTTTATGCCCTTCAGGGTGCATGGCCGTGTTGCGGCTCGCTCATTTGGAACGACCAAACCTCGCTCCCCGCGCCTTGCCCTGCATCCCGCAGGCAGGCGGCGTGGGGCATGATTCCTGCTGGAACAGGCTCTAACGCCATGCGCCAGTTCCGCCCCGCCGAACTCGCCGCCCATATCCAGACCGGACACACCCCGGTGCTGCTCGATGTGCGCGAGCCGTGGGAGTGGAACCTGTGCCGCCTGCCCGGCGCGGTCCTGATCCCGATGCACGAGTTGCCCGCGCGCCTGGCCGAATTGAACAAAAACGCCGAGACGGTGGTCATCTGCCATCATGGGGTTCGCAGTTATCACGCGGCCCGCTATCTTGAAACAGTGGGGTTCGGCGACGTCATCAACCTGTCAGGCGGCGTCGCCGCCTGGGCCGATGAAGTCGATCCGGCCATGCCGCGCTACTGACACAACAATTAGGACTGGATCCATCATGCAACTCAAGCCCCTGTTTCTTGCACTGACGCTGGCCCTGGCGCCCGCCGCCCACGCCACAAACCTGACCGACGTGTACCGCGACGCGCTGGCCTACGATGCGCAATACGCCTCTGCCCGCGCGGCCTATCAGGCCGGCCAGGAAAAATCCGTACAGGGTCGCGCCGGGCTGCTGCCCAATGTCAATCTGGGCGGCAACGTGCGCTACAACAGCGTCGATTCCAGCCTGCCCGGCGGCGACACCGATTTCGATTCCAACGGCCTCTCGGTGACCGGCGCGCAGCCGCTGTTCCGCAAACAAAACCTGGTGCAGTACGAACAGTCGAAGAACCAGGTGCGGATCGCCGAGATGCAGTTCAAGACCGCCGAGCAGGATCTCATCCTGCGGGTCGCGCAGGCCTACTTCGACGTGCTGCAGTCGCAGGACAACATCGCCTTCATCAACGCGCAGAAGGCCGCGATCACCGAACAGCTCGCCGCCGCCAAGCGCAACTTCGAGGTCGGCACCGCCACCATCACCGACACCCATGAAGCGCAGGCGCGCTACGACCTCGCGGTGGCGCAGGAAATCGCCGAGCAGAACAGCCTCAACATCCGCCTGCGGGCGCTGGAAAAACTCATCGGCAAGCCGGCCGGCACGCTCGACAGCCTGGTCGACAACAAACTGCTGAAGGCCGAATCCGGCACCCTCGACGAGTGGGCCGCGCGCGCCGCCGAAAGCAACCTGCAGGCCGAAATCCAGCGCATCGCCAAAGCCATCGCCGACCAGGAAGTCGAACGCAACCGCGCCGGTCACTATCCGACGCTGGATGCGGTGGCCGGCTACACCATCAACAACAACCAGAATTTCGGCGCCCAACAGGTCGACACCCGCACCGCCAGCATCGGCGTCGAACTCAACCTGCCGATCTACCAGGGCGGGCTCACCAGTTCGCGCGTGCGCGAAGCCGTCGCCAACCAGGAAAAGGCGCGCCAGGACCTGGAGAACGCCACCCGCGAAGCCGGCCTGCAGGCCCGCCAGGCCTGGCTCAACGTCAACAGCGGCGTCGCCCGCGTGAGTGCGCTGGAACAGGCGCTGGTCTCCACCCGGGCGCAGCTCGATTCAACCAAGCTCGGCCTGGACGTCGGCGTGCGCACCAACCTCGACGTGCTCGACGCCGAGCAGCAGGTGCTGTCCGCCCGCCGCGACCTGGCCGGCGCGCGCTACGCCTACCTGCTGGCCACCCTGTCGCTCAAAGCCGCCGTCGGCACCCTCAGCCCGGCCGACCTGGCCGAGATCGACCAGCACCTGCGTCCGCCAGCAGCGGTGCAATAAGCCTTTCCACCCGCGCCGCCGCGCCGCGATGGCGCGCGGCGAAAGCGAGACCGGCCTCGCCCATGCGCGCGCGTGCCGGACCATCGTTCAGCAGCTTCAGCGCATTCGCCAGCAGGTCTCCGGCATCGTTCACCCGCAGCGCCGCATCGGCTTCGGTCGCCAGCCGCGTCGCCTCCTCGAAATTGAAGGTGTGCGGCCCCACCAGCACCGGCCGCCCCACGCTCGCCGCCTCGATCAGGTTCTGCCCGCCCAGCGGCATCAGGCTGCCGCCGACGAAGGCGACGTCGCACGCCGCGTAATACGCGAACAGCTCGCCCAGGCTGTCGCCCAGCAGCACCCGCGTGCCCGCATTCAAATTCGTACCGTCCAGCGCACTGCGGCGCTGATACGCCAAACCCGCCGCTTCGATCAGCCCCGCCACCGCATCGAAACGCTGCGGATGGCGCGGCACCAGCACCAGCAGCACCTCGGCCGGGGCGGTGTCGGCGAAGGCGCGCAACAGCGGCGCCTCCTCGCCCTCGCGCGTGCTCGCCGCCAGCAGCACCGGACGCTGGCCCCATCTCGCTTTCCAGGCCATGCCGCGCTCGAGCTGATCGGCCGGCGGCGCGATGTCGAACTTGAGATTGCCGGTGACGTGAACCGTCATCGCGCCCAGGCTGCGCAGCCGCGCGGCGTCGGCGTCGGCCTGCGCGGCGACCACCGCCACCCGCTCAAGACACGCCCGCGTCAGCCTCCGCAGCCGCGCATACCCGTGCGCCGAGCGCGCAGACAGGCGCGCGTTCGCCAGCGCCAGCGGCACGTCTTCGCGCGCGGCGGCGTGGATGAGGTTGGGCCACAGCTCGGTTTCCATCAGGATGCCGACGCGCGGCCTGACACTGCGCAGGAAGCGCCGCGCCAGCCACGCATAGTCATACGGCAGATAGACGATGGTCGCGAAGCTGCCGTACAAGGATTCGGCGGTTGCACGTCCGGTCGGCGTCATGCAGGTGAGCAGCACCGGTGCGTCGGGATGCGCGTCGCGCAATGCGGCGATCAGCGGCTGCGCCGCACGCATCTCGCCCACCGACACCGCATGGATCCACAGCGCGCCGGTGACCGGTGCGGGCCCGAGCGCCAGCCGCTCGCCCCAGTGCAGCCAATAGCCGCGCTCGCGCCGCCCGCGCCACAGCAGACGCAATGGAATCAGCGGCGCAGCCAGCAGCAGGGCCAGCCGGTAGAGCGTCCAGTCGAATAGCAGGCGCGGGTTGGGCATCGCCGGATTGTAAAGGCGCCAGTGCTAAACTTGGCGCCACCCTGGAGGACAAATAATGAAAATCCTGCTCACCGGCGCCGCCGGGTTTATCGGCATGCACGTCGCGCAAATCCTGTTGAAGCGCGGCGACGAGGTCGTCGGCATCGACAACCTCTACGACT
>JAPTVL010000423.1 GCA_028065725.1 Betaproteobacteria bacterium | reverse complement strand
CTCCGATGAAGATTCGCTTTCATCAAGCAATCAGCAAGGGGCGTGCCAGCGTAAATTGTTCCTTCCAATCAGCCGCTTAGATGTTCGCCCGGATCAGGGCCGAGCGGACGGAAACAACATTTGTCGGGGATTGTAGGGATTGCGACAGGGCGGTTCAGGCCGCCAGCGCCGTTACCGCAACGGCTTCGCAGGCGTAGCCGAGATCCGCGGCGACGGCAGGATGGGTGACCTGGCCGCGAAACACATTGAGGCCGTCCCGCAGACCGGGATTGTCCAGCAACGCCCGCGCATGGCCCTTGTCGGCGAGTTCCAGTACGAGCGGCAGCGTGGCCTGCGTCAGCGCCAGCGTAGCGGTGCGCGCGACCGCGCCCGGCATGTTGGTGACGCAGTAATGCACCACGCCGTGCTCGACGTAGGTGGGGGCTGAGTGGGTGGTGGGGCGGGAGGTCTCGGCGCAGCCGCCCTGGTCGATGGCGATGTCCACCAGAGCGGAGCCAGGCTTCATCGTCTTCACCATGGCGCTGGTCAGCAAGTGCGGCGCGCGCTTGCCCGGGACGAGCACGGCGCCGATGACCAGGTCGGCCTCGCGCACCAGTTCGGCAATGGCGGCAGGCTCGGAGAAACGCGTTTTCACGCGCATGCCGAAGACGTCGTCGAGCTGGCGCAGGCGCGCCAGGTCGACGTCGAGCACCGTGACCTCGGCGCCGAGGCCCGCCGCCATCTTCGCCGCGTTGAGTCCGGCGGCGCCGCCGCCGAGGATGACGACCTTGCCCGGCGCCACGCCCGGTACCCCGCCAAGCAGCACGCCGCTGCCGCCATTGGCGATCTGCAATGCCGTGGCACCGGCCTGCACTGCGAGGCGGCCGGCCACCTCCGACATGGGGGTCAGCAGCGGCAGATTGCCCTGGGCATCGGTGACGGTCTCGTAGGCGATGCCGACGACCTTGCGCTCAAGCAGGCCGCGCGTCAGTTCCGGCTCGGGCGCGAGGTGCAGGTAACAGAACAGGAGCTGGCCCTCGTGCAGCAGCGCCACTTCCGAGGGCTGCGGTTCCTTGACCTTGACGATCATGTCGCAGCCGTAGACTTCGTTGCGTCCAGCGATCATCGCCCCGGCCGCCTCGTACAGCGCGTCGCCGAAACCGATGCGCGCGCCGGCAAAGGTTTCCACCAGAACCTGATGGCCATGTGCGATCAGCGCGCGCACTCCTGCGGGCGTCACGCCGACGCGGTATTCGTGGTCCTTGATCTCTTTCGGAATGCCGATGCGCATGCGTGCTCCTGGTGGAATATCGGTTCAGCGCAGGAAAAGAAGCGTGCTCAATGCCCTTCCTTGACCATGTTGATCGAGTATCGGGGGATCTCGATCACCAGGTCGGCGCCGTCGACGATGGCCTGGCAGGCGAGGCGCGAGTGCGGTTCCAGGCCCCAGGCCTTGTCGAGCAGATCGTCTTCCATCTCGGTGCTGGGATTCAGCGAGGCGAAGCCTTCGCGCACGATGACGTGGCAGGTGGTGCAGGCGCAGGACTGTTCGCAGGCATGGTCGAGTTCGATGCCGGCGGCGAGCAGGCTGTCGCAGAGGGTGGCGCCGGTTTCGGCGTCCAGCGCGGCGCCTTCCGGGCACAGGTGCTCATGCGGCAACACAATGAGTTGCGGCATGGGCTCAGGCCTCGATCGCATCCAGCCGCCGGCCGGTCAGGGCGCGCTGGATGCTTGCGTCCATGCGGCGGGCGGCGAACTGGGCGGTGGCCCGGTTGAGCGAGTCGGCTGCGCGCTTGATGGCGGTGTGGTCGAGGCCGTCCAGCATGACGCGCAGGATCTCCATCGCGCGGTCGATGGCGATCCGCTCCACCTCGGACAGCAGTTGCCAGCCATCCAGGTCCAGCGCCGCCTGCGTGGCCTCGAGCAGGCGAAGCCCGTCCACCCGCTGCTCGCGGAGGTTGCGCGCGGCCATGTCGTTTTGGGCATTGCTGAAGGAATCCTGCAGCATGCGTGCGATTTCGTCGTCGCCCAGGCCGTAGGAAGGCTTCACCTCGATGGTGGCCTGCACGCCGCTGGCCTGCTCATGGGCGGACACCGACAAGAGGCCGTCGGCATCGACCTGGAAGGTGACGCGGATGCGTGCGGCGCCCGCCACCATGGGCGGAATGCCGCGCAGTTCGAAGCGGGCCAGCGAGCGGCAGTCGCCGACCAGATCGCGTTCGCCTTGTACTACGTGGATGCTCATGGCGGTCTGGCCGTCCTTGAAAGTGGTGAACTCCTGGGCGCGCGCGACCGGGATGGTGGCATTGCGCGGAATGACCTTCTCCGCCAGCCCGCCCATGGTTTCAAGGCCGAGCGACAGCGGGATGACGTCCAGCAGCAGCCAGTCGTCGGTTTTGCGGTTGCCCACCAGCATGTTGGCCTGCATGGCGGCGCCCAGCGCCACCACCTTGTCGGGGTCGAGGTTGGTGAGCGGCTCGCGTCCGAAAAACTCAGCCACCGCACTGCGCACGTGGCGCATGCGGGTGGAACCGCCGACCAGCACCACGCCGTCGATGTCTTCGATGCCGAGGCCGGCGTCGCGCAGCGCCTTGCGGGTGGGGCTGATGGTTTTTGCGGTCAGGCTGGCGGTGAGATCGAAGAAGGTCTCGGCACCCAGGATCAGATCCACTTCCATCCCGGAGGAGAGCGTGGCGCTGATGCGCGCGCTGTCACTATCGGTGAGCGTTTCCTTGGCCTTGCGCGCCAGGCTCAGCAACAGGCGGGCATCCGTGACCGACGCATTGGCGATGCCGCTTTGCTCGACGATCCAGCGATAGATGCACTCATCGAAATCGTCGCCGCCGAGCGCGGAATCGCCGCTGGTGGCGGCCACTTCGAAGATGCCTTGCCGCAGGCGCAGGATGGACACATCGAAGGTGCCGCCGCCCAGGTCGTAGATGCAGAAGGTGCCTTGCGATGCATTGTCGAGGCCATACGCGATCGCCGCCGCGGTCGGTTCGTTCAGCAGGCGCAGCACGTTGATGCCGGCCAGGCGCGCCGCATCCTTGGTGGCCTGGCGCTGGGCGTCGTCGAAGTAGGCCGGGACGGTGATCACCGCGCCGGTGAGTTCGCCGCCGAGCGCCGCTTCGGCGCGGCTGCGCAGGGTCTTGAGAATTTCGGCCGAGACTTCCACCGGGCTTTTCACGCCGGCGCGGGTTTCCAGCCGCACCATGCCGGGGGCGTCGACGAAGCGGTAAGGCGTGGCGGCAGCGTTGGGCACGTCCTTGAGCCCGCGCCCCATGAAGCGCTTGACCGAAGCGATGGTGTTGTGGGGGTCGTCGCTCTGGCGCAATTGCGCATCCAGCCCGACTTCCGGGCTGCCGTCCTGCACGTAGCGCACCACCGACGGCAGCAGGGCGCGCCCTGCTTCGTCCTCCAGCACGTCCGCCGCACCGCTGCGCACGGTGGCGACCAGGGAATTGGTGGTGCCCAGATCGATGCCGATGGCCAGCCGGTGCTGGTGGGGATCCGCACATAAACCGGGTTCTGCAATCTGGAGTAGGGCCATGATGTAGATTCCTTAGGGGCAAGATTCAAGATTCAAGGTGGAGGTTTTCATGTGACTTACCTTGCAACTTGTACCTTGTAACTTGCATCTCATACGTTGAAGCTTTCCCCGCAGCCGCAGGTGTTCTTCACGTTGGGGTTGTTGAACTTGAAGCCTTCGTTCAAGCCCTCGCGCACGAAATCCAGCTCGGTGCCGTCGAGGAAGGACAGGCTCTTGGGATCGATCAGCACCGTGACGCCACCGGACTCGAAGGCAATGTCGTCGGGCAGACTCTCATCCACGAACTCGAGCGTGTAGGCCATGCCGGAACAGCCGCTGGTGCGCACGCCCAGCCGCAGGCCGATGCCCTTGCCGCGCTGGGCAAGAAATTTCTGGATCCGGTCGGCGGCGCTTGCTGACAGCGTAATGGCCATGCCCGGCTCCTTAGACGGAAAACGAACTGCCGCAGCCGCAGGTGGACGCGGCATTCGGGTTGTTGATCACGAAGCGCGCGCCATCGAGACTTTCCTGGTAATCGATCTCGGCGCCCATCAGGTACTGGAAGCTCATCGGGTCGATCAGCAGCACCACGCCGCATTTCTCCACCACGGTGTCGTCCTCGCCGCTGTTCTCGTCGAAGGTGAAGCCGTACTGAAAGCCGGAACAGCCGCCGCCGGAAACGGAGACGCGCAGCTTGAGCGCGGCATTGCCTTCGTCCTCGATCAGTTCCTTGACCTTGATCGCGGCGGCGTCGGTGAACACGACCGGGCTGAGTGCATACGATTCCACAGGTGCTTCAGCACGTAGTGGATCGGAGTCCTTTAGGGTTTGCGTTTCCATGTGTCTATCTCCTGTGAGGGTGGCGCTTAAACTGCAGTCGGATCGCAGGAGGCGTAGCCTTCCGTGGCGACTTCGTGTTTGTTGCGATAGTCCAGAACGGCCGCCTTGATGGCATCCTCGGCCAGGATCGAGCAGTGGATCTTGACCGGCGGCAGCGCCAGTTCCTCGGCGATTTCGGTGTTCTTGATCGCCAGCGCCTGGTCCAGGGTCTTGCCCTTGACCCATTCGGTCACCAGCGAGGAGGACGCGATGGCGGAGCCGCAGCCATAGGTCTTGAAGCGCGCTTCCTCGATCACGCCGTCGTCGTTCACTTTGATCTGCAGCTTCATCACGTCGCCGCAGGCCGGGGCGCCGACCATGCCGGTGCCGACCGACGCGTCGTCCGCGGTGAATCCGCCGACGTTGCGGGGGTTCTCGTAGTGGTCCAGTACCTTGTCGCTGTATGACATGTCGTTACCTCCAGTTAGGGGTGAGGGGTGAGGCGTTAGGGGTGAGGAACCCAGAGCGTGCGCCGCGGTTTTCCCGCCTAGCCCCTAACGCCTCACCACTCACCATCATCAATGTGCCGCCCATTGCACGGTGTTCAGATCGATGCCGGCGCAGT
>JAPTVL010000097.1 GCA_028065725.1 Betaproteobacteria bacterium | reverse complement strand
GTGCTTGCCGGGGCTGCGCTGTACATACGTCGACGTGGCGTAGATCGGCGTCATGACCGCGCCGGTCGAGGGGTCCGGCGATTGCCCCGCGTGGATGGCGCGGGTGCCGAGGCCCGGCTTTGCAACTATGTCCATTGCGGGAATCCCGAGGGTAATCTCAACACATTGTAAGAGAGCGGCCCGCCCGGGAGCGGGCATCAGGATCGCAGATCGATACCCAGTGCACGGCGCAGCTCGCGTCGCTGTCGCCACGACCACCAGCGCAGTACGGCATGGCCCAGCACATGGCGACCGTATGCGCCCTCGAAGTGCCGCTGAACCTCGGGCAGACGCAGTGGCCCTTCGAGCCGTAGATGAGCGTAAACCTTGCGCAGTGTCACCGCGGCATCCTGCGCCAGATCGATGCTGCGCAACAGCAGCACTTGCTCATGCGGGAAGTAACCTAGCAACCGCCGCAACTGCACCGCGTATTCACCGCGCGCGCGATAACTGTGATTGCGCAGCGATGAATTCCAGCCCAGATCGCCGCGCGCGCGGCGCAGGCGCCAAGGCTCGGCCAGCAGCGCGGGCAATAGGGCGAGTGATTCGTTGCCGCGCGCGCGTTCCATGGCGTGATGCGAGATCGCGCGCTCGGCCGGATCGCGCAACAGGATGATCCAGCGCAACGCCGGGTTGTAACGCGCGGCGCGGCGGATGGCCGGCTCCAGAAACAGACTGATCGGCGTGGCATCGCCGTACAACAGCGAGTCCTGCCAGGGCTGCTCGAACCAGGGCGCGAAGCGCGCATCGATGTTCGCGGCCACGGCCGCGTCATCGAAATCCGGCGCATCGAAGATGTGGGCCTCCTTGTTCGATGGCAGACGCACCTGCGGGTGCAAGCGCAAAAATTCGGCGAGTGCCGTGGTGCCGCATTTCTGCGCGCCGCCGATCATGAAGCTGATGCGCGGCGTGCCGGTGCTCATGCCTTCTCGACACCCTGCACACGCACGCCGATTGCGCCGCGATCGCAGGGATCACAGCTTGCGACAACGAGCCCGTCACCCTGCTGACGCGTCGCCGCAAATCTGCTGCGCGACATCGCCAATGCCAGCGACATGGCGTCATCGGCACGCGCTGACGGCCGGCCGGCATGGCCCACCGCAGACAGGTTTTGCGCATGCCATGCACGCGGATGGCGACGCGAGTGTGTGCTCATGGCGACAATTGAAAGAGTCGCGCGATTGTAGGCGATGCCTTGCGCCACGGCGTTCCGGACTGCCATGCGCGTCCTGCCGCTACCCAGGCATCCCACATCCCCCCCCGGGAAGGGGGGTCATACCGCCCCGGACGCGGCCCGCACCGGCTGCCGGTGGTACGCAGCCGGTGCATGAAACCGGACGCGGCGCCACCCGCGCCCGGAGATCACTCAGAAGTGCGCGAGGTATGAGGGCACGGACAGGCCACAGTAGTCTGCCGTGCCGCCCACGGCCGAAGCGCCAAACCAGTACCAGTTCCACCAGTTGGTCGGCAGCGAACCGAACATGGTGTTCTCGAATACGCCATAGTCACTGTAGCCGGACAAGTCGACGAGCACGGCGTTCTTCTGGATCAGATAATTGCTGCCGCCCAGGAACATGTTGGCGTAACTGCTGTTGGCGGTAACGTACAGGTTCCCGGTATTGCCGCCGAAGCGCCAAGCGCACTGGTCGCCGTTTTCGTATCCCTGGCCGTCAAACCAGTCATAGCCGAAAAAGCCGTAGGAGCCCGTTCCCACCTGCGGATCGCTCGCGGCCTCCTCGGATTCGTGTGCGATCACGCTGACCATGCCGTCGGCGCCCGGATTGCCGTTGGGGCTGTTCCACACGTAGCTGCTGCTGGATTGGTAGCTCTGCATGGCGATGCACGCGCCGGGCCAGGAGCCATAACTTTCCGCAGTGGCGCTGGCGCAGGCTTCGCCGTCGCCGACGAAGGCGTACTTCACGTCCACGCCTTGCATGTTCAAGCCATCGGTATGCCAGCCGCAATAGGCAGTGCAAAAGCCACCGTTGGCCAGATTGCCATTGGACGACTCCATCACATCGGGCGAAGTCAGCACGAAGTAGATGCCGTTTTCATCCAGCGGCAGGCGGCCCTCGGTGATCGCGTTCTGCACGATGGTCTGGATGTTGGCGTCGCTGAGACTCTGGCCCAGCGAGTAGTCGTCGAAAGTCTGGCCGCCCAGCACGATCGAGTTGGAAATCCCCTGCCCGTGCGCCGCGTAACTGTAGGTCTGCAGAATCGACTCGTAGGGCGATCGATCCAGTTGCATGATGAAGCGCGGAATGATGTTGAGCGCACTGTTGCCCTGCCAGTTGCCGTACCAGACCAGATAGATATGGCGCTGCATCTGCATCACCGGACCAGGGCCGAAATAGCTGCCCGAGGTGTAGCAGTCTCCTTGACCGCTGAAGCAGGCCGGCACAGCGGCATCGGCGCCATTGACCAGCGGCGCATACGGGTCGTTCAACGGCGAGTTCTGCGCGTCGAGCATTGTGTTGCCCGCCACGCGCCCGAACACATGGCCCTTGGTCAGCGAATAGCCCTTGGGCATGATCCCGAGGACGTTCGGCCCGGGCTTGACCATCACATGCCCGGTCAGGATGCGGCCATTGGATGGTGGAGGCGTCGCCTGCACCGTTGGTGCGAGCAGCAGCGCGCCGATGATCGATACAAGTACGGCAAATGCCGATTCCCTGAAACGTTCCATGCTGTTTCCCCTGTGAGGATCCAAAGTCTCAAACCGAGACGCGCAGCACTTTATTGGCAAACGGGCTCGTGGTTAGCCGTCGCGTAAATACGTTTTCGTAAACTTAAGACGAGATCAGCGCCTGGCCCAGGAATGCCGGCAATGGCCGCTTTGCCGCCGCACGCCGCCCATCGTCCACAGTCAGCGGAACCTACCGCGCCGCGGCAGCGGATGCGGCCCGGGCGAGCATCGGAGATGAGGCCTCAGCCCGGTCTGCCATTGCCCACCGTGATCCGCTGACGCATGATCCCTCACGCGCGCGGCACGATCTCCGCTGCCGGCGCCAACTTGCGGACACCCCTGTCGTATGGACCAGCCCGTAGCGCGGCACCTGCAGCGCGCGCAGCGTTATATCGATGAAGGCCAGTACGCTGCCGCGAGCGCCGTACTCGAAGCGCACCTGCAGCGGTCGCCCGACGATGCCGACAGCCTGTCACTGCTGCTGCACACCTGGCTGATGCGCGGACGCATGCGGCCCGCCACAGCGCTGGCACGGCGGCTGGGTGAACTGACACCACGCGATGCGCATGCAGCCCTGCGGGCGGCAACCGACTTGATGCGGGTGGACGAGTTTGCGCGCGCACGCGAACTGCTGGACTCGCCGCTGGTGCGCGACAGCCGTGACCGCGCCGTGCTGCTGCGCCATGCGCAACTGCGCGCACGCGCCGGAGAATACCGCGCGGTACTGGCGTTGACCGAGCAGGCTGCGCCCGTGGATGAGCCGGCGGAGTATGACCTGTTGTTGCTGCGCGCACGGGCCCGCGACTATTGCGGCGACGCCGGCGGCGCCGCACTCGACTACGCCGCCGCGCAGGATCTGCGCCCCGATTCCGGCGTCGCGGCGCTGGGTCTGGCGAAAGTCGGGGCCGGGCAGCCGGAGGCGGCCGAAGCGCGCATCGCCCATCTGCGGCGCGTGCTGCCTGCGGCCGCGGGCGGCCGCGAGGAAGCCGCCCTGGGCTATGCGTTGTTCGAGGATCTGCACACACTGCGGCACCACGCCGAAGCCTGGGATGCGCTGCAGCGCGCCGCCGCCGCCGCGCAGCGGCAATGGCCGTACGATGCCGCCGGCGAACGCGCGCGCCTCGATGCCCTGTTGCGGACGCAACTGGCGCAGGATACGGCGGCCACGCCCGCCGCTACCGGTGCCAACGACCTGACACCCATCTTCATCGTCGGGCTGCCGCGCAGCGGTACCAGCCTGCTGGAAGCCTTGCTGGGCCGGCATACGCAGGTGACCGCCGCCGGCGAGCACGCGGATTTCGCCTACCAGTTGAGCTGGGCCACCGATTGCGACAGCGTCGACCTGCTGCCGCTGGCCAGCATCGAGCGCAGCACGGATATCGATTACCCTGCGCTGGGCCGCGCCTATCTCGAGCAATCACGCTGGCGCGCGCGCGGACGCAGTCACTACACCGACAAATTGCCATCCAATGTGTGGTTGATCGGCCATATCGCGCGCGCCTTGCCGCAGGCGCGCATCGTGCATGTGGCGCGTGCACCCATGGATGCGGGCTTCGCGGCATTGCGCCAGTATCTGGGCGGCGCCCACCCATGGAGTTATGCGCAGCAGGGTATCGTCGATCACTACGCGCACTACCGCGCGTTGATGGCGCACTGGCAACGCGTGTTGCCGGGACGCGTGCTGCACGTGGACTATGCCGAATTCACCGACACCGAGCGCCTGCTGCGACGTGTCTGCGCGTTTTGTGCATTGCCGTACGAGGCGCAATGTCTGGATGCCAGCCTCGGCGCCGAAATCGTGGCCACCCCCAGCAACCAGCAGGTGCGCGAGCCCGTGCGTCCACGCATGGGGGCATGGCAGCCCTATCGCGAATACCTGGGCGTGCTATGCGACGGCCTCGCGGCGTGGCCGCACTTTTAGGAAACCTCTGAACAAGTCCATCCCCGGATCGAGTCCGGGGCAGGCTCTGGACTTGTCAGAGGGCGCCGAGTCCGGCGCAGAGCATGCCCCGGACCTGATCCGGGGTCCGGACTCGGCTACGCTGCATCAAGCACTTGTGTGCTCGATACGCGACAAGCCATCCATGGCTTGGGAAGGTCTGAACTTGTTCAGACCTTCTGTAAGAGACTTCCCGTCAACACCGCGCGCTTGAGGCTCTTGCCTTGAGCTTTCGGGCTTTCGCTGGTCATCGTGTTGTCCTCTTTGCTGCGTCGTGCGTGTCAGTGCTGTGCGGTGAGGCAAGGA
>JAPTVL010000231.1 GCA_028065725.1 Betaproteobacteria bacterium | reverse complement strand
GGCGGTCGAGACCTTTTTCAAATGGATCAAGCAAAACCTGTCGATCAAACATTTTTTCGGCAACTCCATCAATGCCGTCAAGTCGCAGATTTGGATCGCCGTCTGCGTCTATCTCATTGTCATCATCGCGCGCAAACGCCTGAATCTGCCGGCATCTCCGCAACTCTTGCTCAACATTTTCGAGGTCAATATGTTTGAAAAAATACAACTGGATAAGCTGGTTTTCGATGCTGTATCGCACTTTTCAGACGACCCCGCCGATAACCAAATGATTTTGCTGTGAAATCGCCCGGACAGATGTGAATCACGCCCTTCCCTAACCCATCGGCAGTGACCAACCATGCGCCACATGACGCTTTCCCGCTTCCTGATCGAAGAGCAACGCGACAAGAATGTGATTTCCCCCGACCTGCGGCTGCTGATCGAAGTCGTCTCGCGCGCCTGCAAGGCGATTTCCATCGCCATCGGCAAGGGCAGCCTGGCCGGCGTGCTGGGCAGCGCGGGCAGCGACAACGTGCAGGGCGAGGTGCAGAAGAAGCTCGACGTGATTTCCAACGAGATCCTGCTCGACGCCAACGAATGGGGCGGCCACCTGGCCGGCATGGCCTCGGAGGAAATGGAACTGCCGCATGCCATCCCCAACCGCTACCCGAAAGGCGAATACCTGCTGCTGTTCGATCCGCTCGACGGCTCATCGAACATCGACGTCAATGTCTCGGTCGGCACCATCTTCTCGGTGCTGCAATGCCCGGAAGGCATGGACCCGACCGAGCAGGCCTTCCTTCAGCCCGGTACGCGCCAGGTCTGCGCCGGCTATGCCGTGTATGGACCGACCACGCTGCTGGTGCTGACCTTGGGCGACGGCGTCAATGTATTCACCCTGGATCGTGAGTTCGGCCGCTTCGTGCTGACCCAGAGCGATGTCAGGATTCCCGAGGAAACCCGCGAGTTCGCCATCAACGCCTCGAATGCGCGCTACTGGGAAGCCCCGGTCAAGCGCTATGTCGATGAACTGCTGGCCGGCAAGGATGGCCCGCGTGGACAGGATTTCAACATGCGCTGGGTGGCCTCGATGGTGGCCGACGTGCATCGCATCCTCAGCCGCGGCGGCATTTTCATGTATCCGATCGACAGCAAGACGCAAGCCCAGGGCGGCAAACTGCGCCTGATGTACGAAGCCAACCCGATGGCTTTCATCGTCGAGCAGGCAGGTGGCGCCGCCACCGACGGCCGGCGACGGATTCTCGACATCCCGCCGCAGAAGCTGCATCAGCGCGTGCCGGTGATCCTCGGCTCGAAGCGGGAAGTGGAGCGCGTCACGTCCTATCACGCCGCCTGAGCGGCGAGCGTCAGTCCTGCTGGCCGTAGCTGGCGAACTTGGCCAACACGCGCTGCATCTCGTCCGCCGCGAGCAGCTGCGGCGCGCCGAGTTGCAGCACGCGCCAGTACTGCTCGCACAGGGTTTCCAGTTCCACGGCCAGGGCCAGCGCCTGGTCGCAGTCGCGGCCGAACACCACCATGCCGTGATGGGCCATCAGGCAGGCGCAGCGATCTTCCAGCGCGACGATGATGGCATCGGACAATTCCTGGCTGCCGAAAGTGGCATAGCCCGCGCAGCGCACGTCGCCGCCGCCGAAGCGCGCCACCATGTAGTGGAATGCCGGCACGCCCTGCTGCTGGCAGGCCAGCGCCGTGGCAAACGGCGAATGCGTGTGCACCACCGCGCCCGCCTCGGGCCGCGCGGCATAGATGTCGCGATGGAAACGCCATTCCGACGAAGGCTTGCGGCGGCCGCTCACCGCGCCGTCGGCGCCGACTTTCACCATGTCCCCGGCAACACAGACGTCATAGGCCATGCCGGTCGGAGTAATGACGAAACCGCCGTCGCAACGCGCGCTGACGTTGCCGGCGCTGCCGCGATTGATGCCTGAGGCATTCATCGCGCGCGCCGTGGCCAGCACTTTTTCGGCAAGACCGATCGACGCTGCGCTCATGGCTGCCACTGCCCCAGGGCGCTCGCGGCGGCGATGCCGCGCTCGGAAATGATGCCGCTGATCAGCGCGGCCGGCGTCACGTCGAAGGCCGGGTTGGCGACCGGCACGGTGCCGGCGCCGAGTTCATCCGCCGAGCGTTCCTCGATCGGGATCTGCGCTCCCGACGGACAAGCGAAATCGATGGTCGACAGCGGCGCCGCCACATAAAACGGCACGCCGTGCGCACGGGCGGCCAGCGCCTTGAGATAGGTGCCGACCTTGTTTGCCGTATCGCCGTTGGCCGCAATGCGGTCGGCGCCGACGATCACCAGATCAACCTTGCCCTGCATCAGCAGCAGACCGGCGGCGTTGTCGGCGATCAGCGTATGCGCCACGCCGGCCTCGGCCAGCTCCCAGGCGGTCAGCAGGCCCTGGTTGCGCGGCCGCGTTTCGGAGACCCAGACATGCAGCGGCAGGCCGGCGGCCTGCGCCGCATATACCGGCGCCAGCGCCGTGCCGTGCCCGACCGTGGCGAGCCGTCCGGCGTTGCAATGGGTCATGACGTTGACCGCGTCACCGTTACGACGAGCGCGTTCGATCAGCGGCAGCCCGTGCCTTCCGATGGCTGCATTGGCCGCTTTGTCCTCGGCCGCGATGGCTCGCGCCTCTGTCCAGGCGGTATCGCGCCGTGCCGCCGGCGCCGACTTTTGCAGTATTCGCTGCATGCGCGCCAGCGCCCAGTGCAGGTTGACGGCGGTGGGCCGCGTCGCGGCCAGGGTTTTGATTACGCAGTCGAGACGCGCATCGCCGGCATCCTCGGCGAGGCCGAGCGCCACGCCATAGGCCGCGGTGGCGCCGATCAGCGGCGCGCCGCGTACCTGCATGACGCGGATGGCATGAGCGGCATCTTCCAGCGAAGCGAGGCGCCGCACCACCGCTTCGCGCGGCAAACGAGTCTGGTCGAGAATGAGGACCGCCGTTTGGTCGCTGGCGCCATCCTCTTTCAGCGTCGGATGCTGCTCCCGGCTCAATTCAGCTTGCCGTGGCAATGCTTGTATTTCTTGCCGCTGCCGCAAGGACAGGGATCGTTGCGGCCGACCTTGGGCGCATGCCGCTCGACCGGCTGTGCCGCCTTCGGGGCCGCCGCGGTGCCGAGCGCTTCATCGTAGTCGGCGTGGTGGTACTGGACGTTTTCCAGCTGCGGTGGCGCTTCGGCTTCCTCGATCTGCGCCTCGCTGCGCACTTCGACCGTCATCAGCAGCTTGGAGACTTCGCTGCGCACCGTCTGCAGCAGGCCCTCGAACAGTTCGAAGGCCTCGCGCTTGTATTCCTGCTTCGGGTTCTTCTGCGCATAACCGCGCAGATGGATGCCCTGGCGCAGGTGGTCGAGTGCCGAAAGATGTTCGCGCCAGTGCGTGTCGAGGCTTTGCAGCATGACGTTGCGCTCGAAACCGGACCAGGCGGCGGGATCGACGGCCGTGGTCTTTTCGGCGTAGGCGGCATCGCCGGCATCGAGCAGGCGCTTCAGGATGTCGTCGTCGCCGAGTTGCGGATCGCTCCTGATCCATTCGCCGACCGGCAGCTTGAGGTGCAACTCGGCTGCCAGCGCGGTTTCGAGTCCGGCAATGTCCCATTGCTCCTCGACGCTCTCGGCCGGGATGTAAATGCGGAAGGTATCGTGAATCTGGCCCTGGCGCATCGCCGTGATGGTTTCGGCAATACTCTCGCTGTCGAGCAGTTCGTTGCGCTGCTGGTAGATCACCTTGCGCTGGTCGTTGGAGACGTCGTCGTATTCGAGCAGCTGCTTGCGGATGTCGAAGTTGCGCTGTTCGACCTTGCGCTGGGCCGACTCCAGCGAACGGCTCACCAGCGGATGCTCGATGGCTTCGCCCTCGGGCATCTTCAGGCGCACCATGATGGTGTTGAGGCGCTCGCCGGCAAAGATCTTGAGCAACGCGTCATCCAGCGCCAGGTAGAAGCGCGAGGAACCCGGATCGCCCTGACGACCGGAACGGCCGCGCAGCTGGTTGTCGATGCGGCGCGACTCGTGGCGCTCGGAACCGATGATGTGCAAGCCGCCGGCGGCCAGCACCTGCTCGTGCAGCTTCTGCCAGGCAGCCTTGAGTTCGGCGGTGCGCTGCGCCTTCTCCTCGGCGCCAAGCGATTCGTCGTCGCGGATGGCGTTGGTCGGCTTTTCAATGTTGCCGCCGAGCACGATGTCGGTGCCGCGGCCGGCCATGTTGGTGGCGATGGTGATCATGCCGGGGCGCCCTGCCTCGGCCACGATCTCGGCTTCGCGCGCATGCTGCTTGGCATTGAGCACCTGGTGTGCCAGCTTTTCCTTGTCCAGCAGGCCGGAGAGCAGTTCGGAATTCTCGATTGAGGTGGTGCCCACCAGCACCGGCTGACCGCGCTCGTGGCAGGCACGGATGTCGGCGATGATCGCCGCATATTTCTCCGGCGCCGTGCGGAAGATCTGGTCGTTCTCGTCCTTGCGGATCATCGGCCGGTTGGTCGGGATCACCACGGTTTCGAGGTTGTAGATCTGGTGGAACTCGTAAGCTTCGGTGTCCGCCGTGCCGGTCATGCCGGCCAGCTTGCCGTACATGCGGAAGTAGTTCTGGAAGGTGATCGAGGCCAGGGTCTGGTTTTCGGCCTGGATCGCCACGCCCTCCTTGGCCTCGACCGCCTGGTGCAGCCCATCCGACCAGCGGCGGCCGGCCATCAGGCGGCCGGTGAATTCGTCCACGATCACCACTTCGCCGTTCTGCACCACATACTGCTGATCGCGGTGGTAGAGCGTGTGCGCGCGCAATGCGGCATACAGATGGTGAATCAGCAGGATGTTGGCTGGTTCGTAAAGGCTGCTGCCCTCGGCCAGCATGCCCAGCCGCGCCAGAATCTCCTCCGCTTTTTCGTGACCCGCCTCGGTCAGCAGCACCTGGTGCGACTTGAGGTCGACCGTGTAATCGCCGGTATCGACCTCGCCCTCGCTCTT
>JAPTVL010000014.1 GCA_028065725.1 Betaproteobacteria bacterium | reverse complement strand
GACTTCGCCAGCCGCCCGAATTGGCCGTTCCGGGCCACATTCCACTCTCTCCTGGCCATTCCTCGCTCCGACCTCGCTCCCTGGAACTGGCCCGAAGTCCGCAAAGGCCGCAACGCAGGCCCATACGAATCAATGGGTTACGCGCGGACGAATCAAGCGGTTGGATTGCAGCATTGGCTACCAGAGTGAGCAAGCGTCCCTAGCACAAAGCCAGCAGACCTACCCTGCGTGTTGTTCGATCTGTTCAAACAGTTTCTGCGCAGCGAGCCTGGCAGCGGCGTCTTGCGCCGGAGCAAGCGGTTCAAGATCTACCCCGTCACGACCTGCGACGTAGGCTGGACCGCCGACGTCATCGTCGTAGTCCGAACCGTCCTCGTTGGGGTCGTCTCAGAAAACGGAGAATAAAGCACGCTAAGCCGGTTGCAGCGGCCGTAGCGGCCTGAACTTGCCCGCGCCGATCTTGGCGCTGCTGCGCCAGAGGTAATCGCCGGTCAGGTTGATGTGCTCCCAGCCCAGCGGCGACAGATACTGCAACAGAGAGTCATCAACGGGCTTGCCGTGGTCACGCAGGGCATTCGCGGCTCGCTCCAGATAAACTGTGTTCCACAGCACGATGGCTGCCGTCACCAGGTTGAGGCCGCTGGCCCGGTAACGCTGCTGCTCGAAACTGCGGTCGCGGATTTCGCCCAGCCGGTTGAAGAACACCGCCCTGGCGAGCGCGTTGCGGGCTTCGCCCTTGTTCAACCCGGCATGCACGCGGCGGCGCAGTTCCACGCTTTGTAGCCAGTCAAGGATGAACAATGTGCGCTCGATGCGGCCCAGCTCGCGCAGGGCCACGGCCAGGCCGTTCTGGCGTGGGTAGCTGCCGAGCTTGCGCAGCATCAGCGAGGCCGTCACGGTGCCCTGCTTGATCGAGGTGGCCAGCCGCAGGATTTCGTCCCAATGGGCGCGTACATGCTTGATGTTGAGCGTGCCGCCGATCATCGGCTTGAGGGCGTCATAGGCGGTTTCGCCCTTGGGAATGTAGAGCTTGGTGTCGCCCAGGTCGCGGATGCGCGGCGCGAAACGAAAGCCCAGCAGGTGCATCAGCGCAAAGACGTGATCGGTGAAGCCCGCCGTGTCGGTGTAGTGCTCCTCGATCCGCAAGTCGGACTCGTGGTACAGCAGGCCGTCGAGCACATAGGTCGAGTCGCGCACGCCGACATTGACCACTTTGGTGTGGAATGGCGCGTACTGGTCGGAAATGTGGGTGTAGAAAGTCCGTCCTGGGCTGCTGCCGTATTTCGGGTTGATGTGCCCGGTACTCTCGGCCTTGCTGCCGGTGCGGAAGTTCTGGCCGTCCGACGATGACGTGGTGCCGTCGCCCCAATGCCCGGCGAAGGGGTGCCGGAATTGGGCGTTGACCAACTCGGCCAGCGCCGTCGAATAGGTTTCGTCTCGGGTATGCCAGGCTTGCAGCCAGGCGAGCTTGGCGTAGGTCGTTCCGGGGCAGGACTCGGCCATTTTCGTCAGCCCCAGGTTGATCGCGTCGGCCAGGATCGTGGTCAGCAACAGGTTCTTGTCCTTGGCCAGATCGCCCGATTTCAGGTGCGTGAAGTGGCGGGTGAAGCCCGTCCATTCATCGACTTCAAGCAGCAATTCTGTGATCTTGACGTGCGGCAGGATCATGGCCGTCTGGTCGATCAACGCTTGCGCAGTGTCCGGCACCGCCGCATCGAGCGGCGTGATTTTCAGGCCCGACTCTGTGATGATGGCGTCCGGCAGATCGTTCGCCGCCGCCATGCGGTTGACCGTGGCGAGCTGCGCTTCCAGCAGCTCCAAGCGCTCGCTCAGGTACTGGTCGCAGTCGGTGGCCACGGCCAGCGGTAATTCGCTGGACTGCTTGAGGCTGGCGAACTTCGCGGGCGGCACCAGGTAGTCCTCGAAGTCCTTGAACTGGCGCGAACCCTGCACCCAGATGTCGCCCGAGCGCAGGGAGTTCTTGAGTTCCGACAGGGCGCACAGTTCGTAGTAGCGCCGGTCGATTCCGGTGTCGGTCATCACCAGCTTCTGCCAGCGCGGTTTGATGAAGCCGGTCGGCGCATCGGCGGGCACCTTGCGGGCGTTGTCGGTGTTCATACCGCGCAGTACCTCAATGGCATCCAGCACGTTTTTGGCGGCGGGCGCGGCCCGCAGCTTGAGCACGGCAAGGAATTCCGGTGCATAGCGGCGCAGGGTGGCGTAGCTCTCACCGATGCGGTGCAAAAAATCGAAGTCATCGGGTTGCGCGAGCTTTTGCGCCTCGGTGACGCTTTCGGCGAAGGCATCCCAAGACATGACGGCCTCGATAGCGGCGAACGGATCACGGCCCGACTGCTTGGCGTCGATCAGCGCCTGGCCGATGCGTCCATACAGCCGCACCTTGGCGTTGATCGCCTTGCCGGATGCCTGGAACTGCTGCTGATGCTTGTTCTTGGCGGCGTTGAACAGCTTGCCCAGGATGCGGTCGTGCAAGTCGATGATTTCGTCGGTGACGGTCGCCATGCCCTCGATGGCCAGCGCCACCAGGGTGGCATAGCGTCGCTGCGCCTCGAACTTGGCCAGGTCGGCAGGCGTCATCTGGCCGCCCTCGCGGGCGATCTTGAGCAGGCGGTTCTGGTGCACCGACCGCTCGACGCCGGAAGGAAGATCGAGCGCCTGCCACGCCTTGAGGCGTTCGATGTGTTCCAGCATGTGCCGCGAGTTCGGCTTGGCCGGTGATTGGCGCAGCCAGGCCAGCCAGGTCGTCTTGCCGTTGTCCCGGCGCTTGAGCAGATCGTCGAGGCGGCGGCGATGCACGTCCGACAGTGGTTCGGCCAAGGCGTCGTAGATGCGCCAGTTGGCGCGGGTGATTGCTTCGGCGCTCGCCCGCTCGACGGCATTGAGGGCAGGCAAAATGACCGACTGCCGCCGCAGATGCTCGATCAAGGCGCTGGCCAGCACAATGCCCTTGTCGGTCTGCATGGCCAACTCGGTCAGCAACTGGACAGCCTGCCGGTAGTGGCTCATGGTGAACGGCTGGAAGCCGAACACCGTTTGCAGCTCGACTAGGTGTGAAGCTTCAATAGGTTGTTGTGTCCATTCGGACTGGGTTTGAGAGACTGGAAGTCGCCAAACACCCAGATCCCAGGGACGCCAGCCGAATGAACACGCACAAGAATGCCCGACTCACTTTCGCCCGTCGACTCGAGATGGTTCGCCAGATGACAGAGCAGCGTCTGACACCGGCTGCGGCGGCAGCCGCTGCCGGTGTCAGCGAGCCCACTGCGCGCAAATGGCTGGGGCGCTACCTGGCCGGAGGCGAGGCGGCATTGGTCGATGCGAGTTCGGCGCCCAAGCGCAGCCCAAGATCGATCGCGCCGTCCAAGGCACTGGCGATCGTCGAGTTACGTCGCCGGCGCCTGACGCAGTCACGCATCGCGGCGAGCCTCTGTGTCTCGGAGAGCACCGTGAGCCGGGTGCTGTCGCGTGCCGGGCTGTCCAAGCTCGCGGATCTGCAACCGGCCGAGCCGATAAGGCGCTACGAGCACGCTGCGCCAGGGGACCTGCTGCACATCGATACCAAGAAGCTCGGGCGTATCGAACGCGCCAGCCACCGCGTTACCGGTAACAGGCGCGATTCCGTGGACGGAGCGGGCTGGGAGTTCCTGTTCGTGGCGATCGACGATCATGCCCGCATCGCCTTTACCCAGATGCAGCTCGACGAGCGCGGCCCCAGTGCCGTCGCCTTCCTGCGGGCGGCAGTGGCCTACTACGCCTCGCTGGGCGTGACAGTCAGGCGCCTGCTGACCGACAACGGCGGCGCGTTCCGCTCGAAGATCTTTCGGGCCGCCTGCCTGGAGTTGGGCATTCGCCAGAAGTTCACCCGCCCTTACCGCCCCCAGACCAACGGCAAGGCTGAACGCTTCATCCAGAGCGCGCTGCGTGAGTGGGCCTACGGCATCGCCTACAACCACTCGACGGAGCGTACCCAGATGCTTGCGAAGTGGCAGCACCACTACAACTGGCACCGCCCGCATCAGGGCATCGGCGGCGTGCCGCCGATCTCCAGACTCAACGCCGCGTCAGACAACAACGTCTTGACGCTTCACAACTAGGTGCTCGCGCCGGGTCTGCCCCCGCTGCCCATATTCACCCCAGCTTTCGATGCCAATCTTGAGCTGGTCAGCGACCAGTTTCAGCAAGGGCGGAAACGGCGGTTCATCGGCGCCAAGGATGACGCCGGGAAAGCGCAGATAGCAGAGCTGCACGGCGAAGCCCAGGCGGTTGGCCGGGCCGCGCCTCTGCCTGATGATGGACAGATCGGAGTCGCTGAACGTGTAGTGACGGATCAGCTCTTCCTTGGCGTCCGGCAATGCCAGCAGGTTGTCACGCTCGGCGGCGGACAGGATCGAACGGCGTGGCATGGATGCACTTTTTCTTTCTGTGGCCGAGTAAGTCCAGTTCCGCTAAAAAAAGGCGCGGATATAGAGCGGTATCCCGATGACTGCACTCAAGAGAATAGCCATACGCCAAGCCGCTCACCCTTCTTTACTCAAATACTGCATGTCCGCAAACAGCGCTCCGCACGCATCAAGTGAGACTCAGGCGCAGTGCCAGCGCTGCCAGGGTCGCCGCGAGCACGGGGACGGTCAGCACAACGCCCACCTTGAAGTAATACCCCCATGTGATTGTCATTCCTTTGCGCGCCAGCACATGCAGCCAAAGCAACGTCGCCAGCGAGCCGATGGGGGTGACCTTTGGCCCCAGGTCACTACCGATCACATTGGCGTAGATCATCGCGTCCTTCACCACGCCCGTTGCGCTTGTGGCATCAATGGACAGGGCGCCGACCAGTACCGTCGGCATGTTGTTCATAGCCGAGGACAGCAGCGCTGTGAGGAAGCCTGTTCCAAAGGCGGCCCCCCATACACCGCCTTGTGCGAAGTAATCCAGCAGCCTTGCGATATGCTCGGTCA
>JAPTVL010000092.1 GCA_028065725.1 Betaproteobacteria bacterium | reverse complement strand
GGCATTTTGTATTGCGCGGCGAAAGGCTCGTAGGGCCGGCTGCCGGTCACGGTGGAAACGTGGGCCGGGCCGATCACGCCATCCACCTTCGCTTCCCCACTCTGCATGATGGCGCTGATGGCGGCGGGGGTGAGCACATGGTTGGAGAAAACCGAGAAATTGGTCAGCCCGAACTGCTGCGCCTGCAGAATCGCCACGGCGGTGGGCGGCGTGGTGGTCTCGAAACCGATGGCGAAGAACACCACTTCCTTGTCCGGATTTTCCCGTGCAATCTTCAGCGCATCGGCGCTGGAGTAGACCGTGCGCACGTCCGCCCCGCCCGTCTTGGCCTTGAGCAGGCTGACGCGATCCGAACCCGGTACGCGCAGCATGTCGCCATAGGTGCAGAGGATCACGCCGGGCATGCGCGCCAGCGCAATGGCACTGTCCACCCTGCCGACCGGCAGCACGCATACCGGGCAACCGGGGCCGTGGATCAAGTTCACGCAGGCAGGCAGCAGGTCCTGAACGCCATGGCGGAAGATGGCGTGGGTGTGGCCGCCGCAGAACTCCATCAGGCCATAGCTTCGATCCGGCTGCGCCTCGCGCCGGATATCGGCGGCAAGTTTGCGTGCCAGCGCGCCGTCACGGAACTCGTCGATGTATTTCATTCCGGAATTACGCCGATCTCGGCAAACAGTTGCAGGGTTTTTTCCGCCTCCTCCGGGTCGAGCCGGTTGAGCGCAAAGCCGACGTGGACAATGACGTAATCGCCCACCCCTACGCCGTCCACCAGCACCAGCGAGATTTCCTTGCGCACGCCGCCCAGGTCCACCACGGCGTTGTCGTTATCGAGTAGCTCGGCCACGCGGGCCGGAATCGCCAGGCACATGATTTAATCCTTTGATTGCATCGCTATCCACGCCTGCCCCAGGCTCAGTCCGCCGTCGTTGGGCGGCGCCTGGCGTGCCTGGTAAACATTCGCGCCCATTTGTTGCAGGCGGGGGGCGAGATCCGCGCTTAACAGTTTGTTGAGGAAGCATCCGCCGCCGAACGCCACGTCGCTCAACCCCGTCTTCTCCATCATCGCCGCCATCCATGCCGCCAGCCCCGCCACCAGGGTGGCGTGAAACAAGGCGGCCCCAAACCCGGCGTCGCCGGCGTCCGCCAGGCGGTCGAGCAACGGCAGGAAACCCAGCCTGCCCTGATCGATAGTATAACCTCCTCCCAGCGGCGCAACCGGGCCGTGGCGCTCGGCCAGGCCTTCCAGCTGCATGGCCGCCTGGCCCTCAAAAACTGAAACAGTGCGCACATCGAGCAGCCCGGCCGCCGCATCAAACAGCCGCCCGCAACTCGAAGTCAAGGGCGCGTTAACGCCCCGCGCCAGGATTTCTCGCACTGTCGCTGCGGCAGGCAAGCTGAAGCGGCGCTCGATCTCCTCGCCGCGGCCCAAGGCATGCAGGGCGCTTGCAGCCATGCGCCAAGGCTCGCGTGCGGCACGATCACCGCCGGGCAAGGACAGTTCTCTCAAACAGCCCAAACGCTCGAACATCGCCCCATCCACCCGCAGCACTTCGCCGCCCCATGCCCTCCCGTCCAGCCCCAGGCCAACGCCGTCCAGCGCCAGCCCCAGCACCGGCGCGGTCAATTGATGCTCGGCCATCACCGCCGCGATGTGGGCGTGATGGTGCTGTACTGCAAGAGAGGGGATGCCGCGTTGCCGCGCGAAAGCGGCGGCGTAGCGGCTGCTGAAAAAATCCGGGTGCAGATCGTGGACGACGATTTCCGGTTCGATTTCCAGCACGTTCATCAGGTGCCGCGCCGTTGCTTCCAGCGACGAACAGGTGGCTGCATTATCGAGGTCGCCGATGTGCTGCGAAAGAAAGGCCTCGTCGCCGCGGGTCAGGCAGACGGTGTTCTTGAACCAGCCGCCGCAGGCCAGTACCGCACGCCCCTGCTGCGGCAATTTGATGGCGCGCGGGGTGTAGCCGCGGGCGCGGCGGATAAAACAAACCCGCGCCAGCGCCGTGTGCCCCCTCCCCCTGGACGGGGGAGGGTTGGGGAGAGGGTGTATGCGCCTAGCCCCCTCTCCCGCAAGGGGAGAGGGAGTTTCCTTGTTTACCCTCACCACGCTATCGTCGCAACGCACCACAATATCGCGGTCGTGCATCAGGAAATCGTCTGCGATGCCGGCCAGACGCGCGAGCGCCTCGTCGTTGCCGGTTACCAGCGGTTCGCCGCCGGGGTTGGCCGAGGTGCACACCAGCGCCAGCTCTTGCGGCTCGGCAAGCCACGCCGTGCCGTCGGGCCGGCCGGCCGCCTCGTGGAACAGCAAGTAATGCAGCGGCGCATAGGGCAGCAGCACACCCAGTTCGCCCATGCCGGGCGCGATGCCGGGCAAGATTTCGTCGCAGCCGGGACGCTTCCGCAGCAAAACGATGGGCCGCCCGCGCGACGCCAGCAGCTTCAGCTCGTCCTCATCGCAAGCAGCAAAGGGCGCAAGCGAAGCAGCGCCTGCCAGCATGACCGCAAACGGTTTTTCCTCGCGCTGCTTGCGCTGGCGCAATCTGGCAACCACCTCGCCGTTGCGCGCGTCGCACATCAGGTGGAAGCCGCCCAGACCCTTGATCGCCAGAATCCGGCCGGCGCGCAGGCGTGCGACGGCATCGGCGATTGGGTCACTATGCCCTGTCCCTGAAGTGCTCCCTTCTCCTCTTGGGAGAAGGACTGGGGATGAGGGCAGGGACGCGGAAACATCCACCAGACCCAGGCGCGGCCCACACGCCGGACAGGCGTTGGGCTGGGCATGGAAACGGCGGTCGAGCGGATCATCGTATTCCCCTTGGCAGGCCGCGCACTGGGCGAATTTCGCCATGCTGGTATTGGGCCGGTCGTAGGGCAGATGACGCGTGATGGTATAGCGCGGCCCGCAGTGGGTACAGTTGGTGAAGGGATGGCGGTAACGCCGGTTGGACGGGTCGAAAATTTCGGACAGGCAGGCCGGGCAGGTAGCAGCATCGGGCGTGATCGCCGTGCGAGCATGGCCGGCGCGGCTTTCCAGGATGACAAAATCGTGCCGCGGCGTAACCCCGGCGGGTGCCACGATGACCTCATCCACCCGCGCCAGGGGGGGCGCCTCACTTTCCAGTCTGCGCCGCAACGCTTCGATTGAGGTCGTTGTTCCCTGCACCTCGATTTCCACGCCGTCGGCGTCATTGCGCACCCAGCCGGAAAGCCCTAATTCTGCGGCCAGGCGGTAAACGAAGGGGCGAAAGCCCACGCCCTGCACCTGGCCGCGCACGCGAAAACGCGCTGCAGCCTGGGCGTCAACTCGGGACAGCATGGCCGCTAGCTGCCTTTCGCAGCCAGCGCAGCCTCCAGTTCAGCGATCCGGCGCTTGAGTGCGTCCACCTCGTTCACTTTCTGCCCGGCCGCCTGCTTCAGGCCCGCCTCTATCCATTCCTGCCATTCCCCCATCCCCTCATCGCTCACAGCGGAAGTCAGGATGACCTTGATATAGGGGTTAACGCGGCGCGCATATTCGATGCACAGCGGCACATTGAAATTCAGGTAGGGCAGCAGATCCACCTTGTTGAGCAGCATCATGTCGGCTTCCGCGAACATGCCGGGATATTTCAGCGGCTTGTCTTCTCCTTCCGTCACCGACAGGATCACCACCTTGTGCGCCTCGCCAAGATCGAACGCCGCCGGGCAGACCAGGTTGCCGACATTCTCGATCAGGAGCAGGCTGCCATCCTGCAGGGGCAGTTTTTCCAGCGCGTGCCCCACCATGTGCGCGTCGAGGTGGCAGCCCTTGCCGGTGTTGACCTGAATCGCGGGCGCGCCGGTGGCCCGGATGCGGTCGGCGTCCAGGCTGGTTTGCTGGTCGCCCTCGACCACCGCGACCCGTATTTTGCCTTTCAACCGCTCTATGGTGCGGGTGAGCAGCGCGGTCTTGCCGGAGCCGGGGCTGGACACCAGATTGAGCGCGAAAATGCCGTGCTCGGCGAAATGGAGGCGGTTCCCCGCAGCGTATTCATCGTTTTTGGCCAGGACATCCTGCTCGACCTGCACCATGCGGCTTTGGCTCATCCCCGGCGCCGCCGCACCCGCGGCGCCGGTGCCGAAATGCAGGTCTTCACGGCCATGGCCGTGTGGTGCTTCGCCCGGATGCGGATGGGCATGCACGAGGCCACCCTGCTGGGATTCGTGAACATGGGTGTAGGTATGGGGATGGGCGTGCGCCTCGCCCTCGATGTTGACATCGTCTTCACCGCAGCCGCAAATTGTGCACATAATGACCTCCAGGAATGGGGAATGAGGGATGGGTGACGGAATTATTGCCCCATCACCCATTTCTCATTACTCATCACCCTTTCATTCCACTTCCAGCTCCTTCACCCGCGACGCCGTGCCGCCGGTCGGCTCTACCCGATAGCTGCCGCACAGGGAGCAAGGGTCATACAGCGCCTCGATGAAGACGTTGCCGCCACAATCAAGGCACCGCCCCTGGCCCTTTGTTTCAACGATCTCCAGCCGGGCGCCCTCCGCCAGCGTGCCCTTCACCACCGCGTCGAAGCAAAAACGCATCGCCTCCGCTTCCACCCCGGCCAGGGCGCCGATTTCCAGCCACACCGTTCTCACCCGGGAAAACCCGTTGATCCTGGCGCTGTTCTCGACAAGCTGAAGGACCGACGCCGCCAGCGACATCTCATGCATATAGTGGTTGCCCGTTAAAAACGACTATTGTAACCGCAAGGACGCCAAGTAATGGTGAAGTTCGTGCAGGGTGCGAAGCCTGTCCTGAGCGCAGTCGAAGGGCGTAGCGCATTGCACCGTATTTCAACGAAACATAGGGCGCAATGTCCTTTGGTTATTGCGCCCTACGCTGGCTTCAAGGCGCGGGTGGTGATGAAGCTCATCAACAAGGACGGACAGGAACGGCTGCGCGAGCTCACCCAGTTGCGCAAGAACATGGGCGAGGCGGGTGGCGACCAGAAG
>JAPTVL010000421.1 GCA_028065725.1 Betaproteobacteria bacterium | reverse complement strand
ACGCACGAATGCCTCGAACGCGTCGGCCGGCTTCGGCTTGCTGAAGTAATAGCCCTGCACCTCGTTGCACCCCTGTTCGCGCAGGAAGGCCAGTTGCCCTTCTGTTTCGACGCCTTCGGCAATGGTGCGCAGCCCCAGGCTTCCCGCCAGGCTGATGATGGCGCTGACGATGGCACGGTCTTCCAGATCTTCGCCGATGTCGCGCACGAAGGACTGGTCGATCTTGAGCCGGTGGACCTTGAAGCGCTTGAGATAGCTGAGCGAGGAATAGCCGGTGCCGAAGTCGTCGATCGACATGCGAACGCCGCGCGCGTTCAGCCGGTCCATCACTGCGATGGCCGCCGGCGCGTCGTCCATGGCGACGCTCTCGGTCAGTTCCAGTTCCAGGTACTGCGGCGCCAGGCTGGTCTCGTCGAGAACCTGCGTCACCAGCTCCGGCAGGTGCGGATGACGGAACTGCACGGCCGACAGGTTGACCGACATCGTCATCGGCGTCAGGCCGGCGTCGATCCACGCTTTCATCTGCCCGACGGCGCTGCGCAGCGCCCATTCCCCGATGGGAAGGATCTGGCCGCTTTCTTCCGCGATGGGGATGAAGTCGGCCGGCGCGATCATGCCGAGTTCGGGGTGCTCCCAGCGCAGCAGCGCCTCGATGCCGATAAGGCAGCCATCCTGCAGCGAGATCTGCGGCTGGTAGTGCAATTGCAGCTGTTTGCGTTCCACCGCACGCCGCAGCGCGTTTTCCATTTGCAGGCTGTGGGCCGACCGCGCCTGCATTTCCGCTGTGAAGTAACGGTAGGTATTGCGGCCGTCGTGCTTGGCACGGTACATGGCCGCATCGGCGCATTTGGAAAGCGACTCGAAATCCTCGCCGTCGCCGGGGTACAGGGCGATGCCGATGGACAGGGTCACGCTCAGCTCGAAACCCTTGATCTGAAAGGGCTGTCCGACGGCTTCCAGCAGTTTCCCCGCGACGTGCGCCGCGCCTTCGGCGCCGGTGTCGGGCAGGAGCAGGATGAACTCGTCGCCGCCCTGGCGCGAAACCGTGTCCACTTCGCGCACCACTCCCTTCAGACGCTCGGCGACCTCGACCAGCAACGCGTCGCCGATGCGATGGCCGAGCGTGTCGTTGACGTTCTTGAAGTGGTCGAGATCGACGAACATGACCGCCAGCTCGGCATGATTACGCCGGGCGGTACTGAGGTCGTGCCGGACGCGATCGTTGAGCAGGGCGCGGTTCGGCAGCCCGGTGAGCGGATCGAAGTGCGCCAGCCGCTGGATGTGCGCCTGCGCTTCCTTGTGCTGGGTGATGTCGCTTGAAATGCCGATGTAGTGGGTGACTGCGCCTTGCGCATCGAGCACCCGGATGATCGAGAGCAGTTCCGGATACAGCCCCCCATCCTTGCGACGATTCCACACCTCGCCCTGCCAGCGCCCCTGCGTGGAAATGGCGTCCCACATCGCGCGGTAGAAAGCCTTGTCGTGGCGCCCGGAAGCCAGCATGCCCGGTGTCTGCCCCAGCGCTTCGGCCTCGCTGTAACCGGTGATGGCGGTGAATGCCTGGTTGACCATGATGGTGGTGCCCTGCGCATCGGTGATGAGGATCCCTTCGCCGCTCTGCTCGAACACCTTGGCGGCAAGGGCCAGCTGCGCCTCGGCCTGCTGGCGCTTGGTGATATCGATGAAGGTCGCAATCGCCCCCACCACCACGCTGTCGGTGACGATGGGGTTCGACCAGTATTCAACCGGGATCGCCGCGCCGTCCTTGCGCCAGAACACCTCGTCGGAGACGTTCATCGCCTGGTTCGACAGATAGGCACGATGAATGCTGCATTCGCTTTCCGGATAGGCACTGCCGTCGGCACGAGAATGATGGATGAGTGCGTGGATGCGCTTGTCCAGCACCTCATCCTCGTTCTGGTAGCCCAGCATTTTCAGGAAGGCCCGGTTGGCGAAGGTGCAGTTGCCGTCGAAATCCACGCCATAGGCCGCCTCGGCCATCGAGTCGAGCAGCAGGCGCAGGCTTTCGCGGGAATCGTGCAAGGCCTGCTCCGCCAGCTTGCGCTCGGTGATGTCCTCTCCCGAGGCGAGCACGCCGGTGATCCGGCCCGATTCGTCCCGCAGCAGCACGTTGTGCCAGGCAACCATGCGTTCCTCGCCCTTGCAGGTCAGGATGGCATTTTCCATGTACTCGACGGGTGCGATGTCGCCCTTCATCATCCGGGCGACATTCTCCCTGACGTCCTGCCGCACGCGTTCGGGCAGGAAATGGCCGATCCAGTCCTTGCCCAGGATCTCCGCCTCGGGCGCGCCCAGCATGTCGCAGCCCTTGTGGTTGACAAGCTGCACCCGGCCTTCGGCATCGAGCGCAATCAGCATCACGCCGGCGATGTTCAGGTATTGCTGCGCCTGCTGCCGGGATTGCAGAAGCGCCTGTTCCGCCTGCGCGCGCTTGGTGATGTCGCGGGCGACACCCAGCACGCCGACGGGTTGCCCGTCGTCATCCAGCATGGGCGTCTTGATCGTTTCAAACAGCCTGCGGCTGCCATCGTCGGCGAAGCTCAGCCATTCCTCGTTGATGCTGGGTGTGCCGGCCGCCATCGCCTTGCGGTCGTGCTCGCGAAAGAAGTCCGCCTGCTCGCGGTCGACAAAGTCGTAGTCGGTCTTGCCGACGATGTCAGCCTCGCTGGCGCCGAAAAACCGTTCGAACATCGGGTTGCAGCCCAGGAAGACGCCGTCCGCATCCTTCAGCCAGACCAGGTCGGGGAGCGCGTTGAGGGTGGACTTCAACTGGCGCTGCGCCGCAAAAATTTCGGCGGTGCGCCGGGCAACGCGCGCTTCGAGCAGCTGCTTTTGCGCCCGCAACTCGAAAATAATCCTCGCCAGATAGCCCAGCAGCAGGCTGACGAGGATGCCCAGCGCCAGGCGCGCCCAGATCGCGAGCGGATGAGCCCAGCCCCTGGCCGGCGCAACGCTCAGCGTCCAGGTGGCATTGGGGACTTTCAGGACCTGCTCCACGGGTTCGACCAGGGGCGTTGGCGATGAACGGACGATGATCTGTTTCTTTCCGTTATCCGGGTGGACGCGCCACAGTTCGTAAGCCAGATTCTGATGATCCAGGCTCGACAGGTGGGCCATATCCAGCCCGCCGGGCAGGCGCATCACGACGAGGGTAAAGCCCCAGAAAACCGGGCGCCCGCTGCCGTCTTCCAGAAAAACCGGCAGCCGCCCGACGACCCCGGTTCCGCCCTGCACCAGTTCAAGCGGTCCGGCCAGGGTCAGCCTGCCACTGTCCCGGGCATTCAGGGACTCCTTGCGTTGCGCCGGAAAGGCCAGCAGGTCCAGGCCGACCGCCCGCTCGTTCCCCGCCATCGGCGCAACGTCCCGGATCACCCCGCCGGGGGCCAGCGCCAGCTCGGATACGCCCGGGTATAACGGCAGCATCTTGCCTGCAGTCGTCTCGAAATCGGACACGGCGCCGTTGCCCTGGCGCACCATGGCTGCCAGCGCATGCGCCGCAGACAGGGCATGCTCAATGGTGTGCTCGATCGCATGGACATGCTCGCCTGCCAGATACGCAACGCGCACCCGCTCACGCTCGATGGCATGCTGCTCCAGTTGCCAGACGATCGCACCCGACAACGCGGCAGCGAGCAGAAAGACGATGACGCCCGCCAACAGGGAACGGGGTGGACGGGACGGACTGAAGGCAGGCATGGCTATGCGCCCGTGGTCATGGAAGAAACGCCGCAGGCCGGGCGCTGCACGGTCAAACCACCGAGAACCCTACCAGCGCAATCTCGTCGCCGTCCCTGACCGGCGCGGACTTGTCGGCGAACTGCTTGTTGATGGTGATGTTGAGCTTGGGATTGCCGAGCAGCATCTTCTTCCACATCTCGCCGCGTTTGGACAGCACGAACAGCAGACGCTCGACGTCGGTCACGTCGGGCGGCAGGGCGAATTCGTCCGAGGCCATGCCGAGCGTGTCCACCAGGTCGCCGAAAAACAGGATTTTCACCATCGCTCCCCCCTTATAATTCGTCATTGATTGCTCGATTTTACCCCCGTATGTCCGCCTACCCTGAAGGGCACAAGCATCTGCTGGAAAATCTCAACCCCGAGCAGCGCGCTGCCGTCACGCTGCCGCACGAATCCGCGCTGATTCTGGCGGGTGCCGGCTCGGGCAAGACGCGGGTGCTGACCACGCGCATCGTGTGGCTGATCCTGACCGGGCAGGTGTCGCCGCACGGCATCCTCGCGGTGACCTTCACCAACAAGGCGGCCAAGGAGATGCTCACCCGCATTTCGTCCATGCTGCCGATCAACACGCGCGGCATGTGGGTCGGCACCTTCCACGGCCTTGCCAACCGCCTGCTGCGCACGCATTACCGCGAAGCAGGCTTGCCGCAGTCGTTCCAGATTCTGGACAGCCAGGACCAGCTGTCGGCGATCAAGCGGCTGATGAAGGCGATGAACGTCGACACCGAGAAATACGAACCGAAGAAAGTGCAGTGGTTCATCAACGGCCACAAGGAAGCCGGCCGCCGCGCGCGCGACGCCGAAGCCTACGACGAATACTCGATGCGCATGGCCGAGCTGTACGAGGCCTACGACGCGCAATGCCAGCGCGAGGGGGTGGCGGATTTTCCCGAGCTGCTGCTGCGCTCCTACGAACTCCTGTACCGCAACGAGCCGCTGCGCCAGCATTACCAGGACCGCTTCCGCCACATCCTGATCGACGAATTCCAGGACACCAACACCCTGCAGTACCGCTGGCTGAAGCTGTTCGCCGGGCCGCATACCGCGCTGTTCGCGGTCGGCGACGACGACCAGTCGATCTACGCCTTCCGCGGCGCCAACACCGCCAACATGGCCGAGTTCGAGCGCGAGTTCGCCCACGGCAACGTCATCAAGCTGGAGCAGAATTACCGCAGCCACGGCCACATCCTCACCGCGGCCAACACGCTGATCGCGCAAAACACGCACCGGCTGGGCAAGAACCTGTGGACCGCC
>JAPTVL010000060.1 GCA_028065725.1 Betaproteobacteria bacterium | reverse complement strand
CGGCCCTGGCCTCCTTCCTGTCACCGGATTCCGGCGACCAGCGCGAAGCCGCCATCGCCAAGCGGCTGGACCGGCTGTCGCGTCAGTTCGATAAGCTGGAGCGCGACCAGAACATCCTGATCGAGACGTTGGCGCTGTACGTGCGATATTTCCTCACCGTCAGCACACCCGTGCCGGAAGCGCATCAGGAAGCGGCACGCGCCCAGGGCCGGGCACGCTTCGAGCAGTTCGTCGAACAGCTCGGCCGGCATCTGCTGCGCGGACGCAGCCTGGTCAAGGACGTGGTCGAAGAAATTCAGCCCGATCAGAGCCAGTTCTTCGGCCAGGGCAAAACCAACCCCAGCGAAGCGCCTGCTGACGACGAATCAGGGGCAGTCCCGTCATGAACAACGCACTGCGTGATCATGACATGTCGGCCTCGCTGGCGCTGGAACGTCGCGTGCGCATGCTGCGCACGGCTATGGGGCCGGACATCGCCAGAGCCCTGGACGACCCCGATGTGGTGGAGGTGATGCTGAACCCGGACGGTTCGCTGTGGGTGGACCGGCTGGGCAGCGGCCGCGAACCGCTTGGCATCCGCCTCACCCCCGCCGACGGCGAACGCATCATCCGCCTGGTCGCAGCCCACGTGCGCGCCGAGGTGCATGCGGGCAAGCCGCTGCTGTCCGCCGAGTTGCCCGAGACCGGCGAACGTTTCGAGGGTGCGCTGCCACCGGTGACGCCGGGGCCGGTCTTCGCGCTGAGAAAGCGCGCGGTCGGCCTGATCCGGCTCGACGCCTACGTTACCGACGGCATCCTGACCGAGGCCCAGGCAGCCTTCCTGCGCAACGCGGTGCGCGAACGCCAGAACATCCTGATCGCGGGTGGCACCAGCACCGGCAAGACCACGCTGGCCAATGCCCTGCTCGACGAGATCGCCGCCACCGGCGACCGCGTGATCGTGTTGGAAGACACGGTGGAGCTGCAATGCACCGCGCGCGACCATGTACCGCTGCGCACTCATGCTGGCATCGTGACCATGGCCGAGCTGGTGCGCTCGACCCTTCGGCTGCGCCCGGACCGCATCGTCGTCGGTGAAGTGCGCGGCGCCGAAGCGTTGGACTTGCTCAAGGCCTGGGGCACCGGCCATCCGGGCGGCATCGCCACCGTCCATGCCGGTTCCGCCGCGGGCGCGCTGCTGCGCCTGGAACAACTGATCCTCGAAGTCGCCGTGACGCCACCACGCGCCCTGATCGTGGAAGCGGTCAACGTCATCGTCTACATCGCCGGTCGCGGTCGTGCGCGCCGCGTGCAGGAAGTCGCCCGTGTCATCGGCTTCGACAGCCACGGCTACCAGCTCAGCGCCGAGCTGATGCCTTTCGTCCCTTTACTTTCATCAACTCTCGGAGAACCATCATGACGACTTCACGTATTTCCGTAAAACCTGCCTTGCAATTCGTGGCTCTCGCCGCGCTGCTGCTGGCCATCGCCATTCCCGCATACGCCGCGGGATCGAACATGCCATGGGAAGCACCGTTGCAATCCCTGCTGGACTCGATCCAGGGGCCGGTGGCTCGCATCATCGCGGTGATCATCATCATTACCACCGGGCTGACGCTGGCCTTCGGCGACACCAGCGGCGGCTTCCGCAAGCTGGTGCAGATCGTGTTCGGCCTGTCGATCGCGTTCGCCGCGTCGTCGTTCTTCCTGACCTTTTTCAGCTTCACGGGCGGAGCGGTGATCGCATGAACGCGACCGGCCTGAACACATTGGGCGCTGACACAGCCAGCTTCGCGAATGGTTTCGAGATTCCGCTGCATCGCTCGCTGACCGAGCCCATCCTGCTGGGAGGTGCACCGCGCACCGTGGCGATTGCCAACGGCACGCTAGCCGCCGCCGTGGGGCTCGGGCTGCAACTCTGGCTGCCCGGCATGGTGCTATGGATCGTCGGGCACTCGCTGGCCGTGTGGGGCGCGCGAGTGGATACGCAGTTTATGGCGGTCTTCGCCCGGCACATCAAGCACCGGCAGCTGCTGGACGTGTGAGGACGATCCCATGATGCACCTCGCCGAATACCATAAGCGCCCCACGTTGCTGGCCGACTGGCTGCCCTGGGCCGGTCTGGTCGCACCCGGCGCCGTGTTGAACAAGGATGGCTCGTTCCAGCGTACGGCACGCTTTCGCGGGCCGGATCTGGACAGCGCGACCCAGGGCGAACTGGTCGCGACCTCTGCGCGATTGAACAATGCGCTGCGTCGGCTTGGATCGGGCTGGGCGTTGTTCGTCGAGGCCGAGCGACTCGAAGCAGCGGACTATCCTAATTCTACGTTCCCCGAACCGCTGTCCTGGCTGGTTGATGAAGAACGCCGCGCCGCGTTCGAGGAAGCCGATAGCCATTTCGAAAGCACCTACCACCTGACGCTGCTGTACCTGCCGCCCGAAGAATCGACGGCGCGCGCCGCCAAGCTTCTCTATGAGAACAGCAGGGTCGAAGGCGTGGACTGGCGCGAGCGGCTGGAGGGCTTCATGTCGGAGAGCGAACGCGTCTTCGGCTTACTCGAAGGGGTGATGCCGGAGATCAGCTGGCTCGACGACGCTCAGACCTTGACCTACCTGCATGCCTGCGTGTCCACGCGTCGGCACCCGGTGGCCGTGCCCGAGGTGCCGATGCACCTCGATGCGTTGCTGGCCGACGAGCCATTGACGGGCGGCCTCGCGCCGATGCTTGGGAACCAGCACCTGCGCGTGGTGTCGGTGCGTGGCTTCCCGACCTCGACTTGGCCTGGCCTTCTCGACGACCTCAACCGCCTGGGCTTTGCCTACCGCTGGAGCACACGCTTCCTGTGCCTCGACAAGGCCGAGGCCGAGAAGGAATTGAGCCGCCTGCGTCGGCAGTGGTTCGCCAAGCGCAAGAACATCGTCGCACTGCTGCGCGAGACCCTGTTCCAGCAGGAAAGTCCGCTGGTTGATTCCGATGCGTCGAACAAGGCGGCCGATGCTGACACGGCATTGCAGGAGCTGGGTAGCGACCAAGTGTCTTTCGGCCACGTCACCGCCACCGTCACCGTGCTCGACTCCGACGCGACCGCCGCTGAAGAAAAACTCCGCGCAATCGAGCGAACCATTCAGGGCCGTGGCTTCGTGACGATCCCCGAGACCTTGAATGCGGTCGATGCCTGGCTGTCGTCGATTCCGGGGCACGCCTACGCCAACGTGCGCCAGCCTATCGTCTCGACCCTGAACCTGGCGCACATGATGCCGGTCTCCGCCGTGTGGGCCGGGCAGGAGTGGAATACCCACCTCGATGGGCCGCCGCTGATCGTGACGCGCACCGATGGCGCGACACCGTTCCGGCTGGTCATGCACATCGGCGACGTGGGCAACACCTTGGTGGTCGGCCCCATCGGCATGGGCAAGTCAGTGCTGCTGGCGACGCTGGCCTTGCAGTTCCGCCGCTACGCCGGCTCGCGCATCTTCGCATTCGACATGGGGCGCTCGATTCGCGCCACCGTGCTCGGCCTCGGCGGCGAGCACTACGACCTGGGCGCGGACGGTGCCATCGCCTTCCAGCCGCTCGCCTATATCGACCAGGACAGCTATCGCGCGTGGGCGGCTGAGTGGGTTCAAGGTCTGTTGATTCACGAAGGCGTGGTCGTCGGGCCGGACGAGAAGGCGTCCGTGTGGTCGGCGCTGAATAGCCTCGCCAGCGCGCCGCTCGATCAGCGCACGCTGACTGGATTATCCGTACTGCTGCAGTCGAACGCACTGCGCCAAGCCTTGCAACCCTATGTGCTGGGCGGCGCACACGGCAGGCTGCTCGATGCCGACCATGACCGGCTCGGTGTCGCCGACGTGCAAGGCTTCGAGATGGAAGAGCTGATGCACAGCAAGGCGGCGGCGCTGGCGGTGCTGCGCTACCTGTTCGCGCGCTTCGAGGAGCGCCTCGATGGAGCCCCAACGCTGCTGATCTTAGATGAGGCCTGGCTGTTCCTCGACGACCCGGTGTTCGCCGCGCGCATCCGCCAGTGGCTGAAGACGCTGCGCAAGAAGAACGTGTCGGTGATCTTCGCCACGCAGTCGCTGGCGGACATCAAGGATTCCAGCATTGCACCCGCCATTATCGAGAGCTGCGTGAACCGTATTTTTCTGCCCAACCCGCAAGCGACCGAGCCGCAGATTCGCGCCATCTACGAAGGCTTTGGCCTCAATGCGCGGCAGATCGAGATCGTGGCGCAGGCCCAGCCCAAGCGCGATTACTACTACCAGTCACGGCTCGGCAATCGGGTCTTCAATCTGGGGCTCGGGCCGGTGACGCTGGCGTTTGCCGGTGCCGCTAGACCTGAGGACCAGCGCGCCATCGACGCCGTTTCCGAATCGGTGCCGCCGGCGGACTTCGCCGCCGCCTGGCTGCGCCATCGCGGCCTCGACTGGGCTGCCGACCTCATCCCCGCCTTCCCGTCCATTCCCAAGGAGATTCCGTCATGAAAAACGCCTTGCCTGCCATCGCCGCCGCCATGCTCATGGCCGTGATGCCCGCTTCTCAGGCGCAATGGGTGGTGATCGACCCCGCCAATCTCGTGCAGAACATCCTGACCGCTGCCCGCGCCCTGCAACAGATCAACAACCAGATCCAGCAACTGCGGAACGAAGCGCAGATGCTGACCAACCAGGCGAAGAACCTGACCAGTCTCCCCTTCAGCGCGCTCAATCAACTGCAATCCGCGCTGTCCGCGACGAACCAGCTGCTTCAACAGGCACAGGGGCTGTCATTGAATCTGACGCAAATGGAGACCCAGTTCGCGCAGCTCTATCCCTCTTCCTACAACGCCTCGACCCCGGCAAGCCAGATGGCGCTCGATGCCAGCCAGCGTTGGCAGAACGCACTTGAGGCGCTACGCACCGCGACCGAGGTGCAGTCGCAGTCGGTGCAGAACTTCGCTTCCGACGAGCAGACCTTGTCCGCCCTCGTGAACAGCAGCCAGTCGGCGGTGGGCGCCTTGCAGGCCACCCAGGCGACGAACCAGTTGCTCGCCTTGCAGGCCCGGCAGGCGATC
>JAPTVL010000197.1 GCA_028065725.1 Betaproteobacteria bacterium | reverse complement strand
GCTGAGCGCGCGGAACTTGGCGTCGTTCCAGATCCGCGGATCGATCTTTCGGAAGCGAGCCATGTCAGCTCCCCCGGGTGATCTGCTGCGCCACCAACTGGCGCAAGCGCAGGCGCCGGTGCCATTCGAGGCAGACGGGACAGCGGCCAGATACCTTGCACGAGCAGGCCACGCGCCAGAGGGTGGCCGTGAAGCGCATGCGAGAAGGGCGCAGCGGGATCACGACGGCGGAAGGTCGATACAGGCTCATGGCTGCACCTCTAGCCAGTAGCGCCCGACGCGATGCCGCTGGCCAGCACCAGTTTCCTCGGTGACCCAGGCCATGCTGATCGACCAGCCGGCGCGGCGCAACTCCATGACCCTGGCGGCAGGGTGAAGTGTGTCCAGCTCGCGCCTGGCCTGAATGGTCGTCAGCGGCCGCCCAGCCTGCAGGTGGGCGAGGATGCGCGCGCGTTGTGCGGCGGCTGCGTTGGGGCTACCATCGCGCTGCTGATCGTTCTGCTTTGCCCTGGCGCCGCGACTCTGGCCGGAGTCTGCGGCGTCGTCATTTCCGGGCCTCATTGCGCGCCACCTACGAGGGCGCGGGCAACGTCCGCCACCGGCCACAGCAGGCGACCGCCCACCTTGCGGGGCTTGATCCCCCAGGCGTGCCCAGTCAGGCTCAGGTTCTTGCGCGCGGTCTGGCCGGAACGCCCGAGCGCACGGGCAAATTCAGCAGTGTTGAGAAAATCTCGGCCCTGCGCGATGCGGGCCAGTTCCGGCGGGTAATTCGAGGTTTCCATATCGGCTCCGTGTTGTCGCTGCCGTGGCAGCTGCTACACACAGAACCCATTGGAAATTCGCGTCTATCCTCCCCCGCAAGAGTCCCCCGTTCCTCCAGTTTGGGGGAGGAGGCTTACCCGTCTCCACCTGCAATGGCCCCGGATGCGCGCAGGCGCTCCCAGGCCTTGTCAAAAATGCTTTTGGTGTAAGACAGTCTTTTGCGCGCCGCGGACTTCGGCCCAGCGGCACCTCCCTGACGCTTCGGGAGATTGGTGGGGTCAAACCCCAACTCGGAGAGGACCCGCATGATCTCCTCCTCTTGCTCCCGCTGGCGGTACCGGTGATGGCTATTCCTCGTCAGGTGCTTTCCAGCGCCGCTTACAGCTGTCGGCTCCGGCGTTATCTGCGGCATAGCTGCACGATCAGCAGCGATCTCGGTTTGTTGCATCTCGAGTGGATCGACCAGCTCGACGGGCTCCGGAAGGGACGCAGCGAACTTCACCAGGTCGTCACGCCGAATCAACGCCGCGTCACCGGCAGCCCCCGCACCGATAGGCGTCTTGGTTGCCGGGTGAAGTAGCGTGATCTGGCCAGCGGCGACGGCCTGGCGCAGCAGTTTTTCATGGTCGCGGCGCGTAGCGGCCCACAATACGCTGGCATCCTTCAGTCGACTTCGGAGCGCCGGGCACAACACCCAGTTGCGGCCACGCTCCGAATTGCGCAGTGCCAGCGAGTAGGCCTCAGCAGTCCATTGCTCCATCGGAAAGACGGCCGGCGGCAACGAGGCTGCGTGCCAAATCGCTTCCAATTCGCGCGCCTCTTCCTCTGTCAGGTGAACTTTTCTCCCGGCGTCCGTTGCCTCAAAGTAGAGGAAACCGCTCACCTTGGCGCTGGCCCGGTCGTCTGCCTGCTCTGGATAGACTGCGCTGGCAGTCTCGCCAGCCGCCTCGGGGATAGTGAAGAATCGTTTCCCCGCGGGTAGCGTGCGACGGTAAGGGCCCTCCGACGTCGGATACCCCGCAGCCAAGGCTTCCACGGCTTGCTGCGTCAGGGACTGATCCATTGCCGCGATGAGGCCAAGCGCCCCGCGTCGCCCATCAGACTCTCGCAACTCGATGCCGAGCTCCGCCAGATATGCGCGCGCATCTTCAACTCGAAGCTGCGCACCCCAGCCATCAACCTTCTGGACGGGCGCCAGTTCGGCGTCATAAGCTCGAAGGGCGCCCGAGCTGATCAGCGCGTTCATCGCCTGGACATGCTTGTTGGCGATGCGGAATTGCTCACTGCGCGCTTCGTTGGCGTAGTCGCGAAGTCCTGCGACAAGCTCCCACGCTGGGCGGTCGGGTGCAGAGTGAAATGCGGTCTTGCACAGCGCCCACTGCTCCCGAGTCATGTTCAGGGCGTTTGGAATGTCGATGTCCTTCCAGACGGCGCGCAGGTACAGCAGGTCGGCATCGGAAAGTTCCTCGATTAGAAAATGCCCAGGCTCTGCCTCCGGGACTTTCTTCTGCAAGCTCACCAGCAGGGGTGGCGTGTCGGGGGTTGGATGCAGCAGCTCGCCAATGCGGCGCCCAAGCTCCCAGGCCGCAATGAATCGGCTTCCCGCGGGGATTTCGATGATTCGCATTCGCGCTCCTTCGTGCGTTCGCCTTCGATTCGGGGCGCCAGGCAGGCGGGCGAAGGTTCCCGCTTTTCCCGCCGTCGCGGTAGCCTGGCGCGAACCGTCAGGCTGCGGCGTGCTCAGGTTCCACTGGCGCGCGCTTGACCTTCTTCGATGCGCCAGCCCTGCGGGCCTGCCACAGGTCGTAACCAGCTTGGCGCTCGATCCACAGCTCGGCGCGGCCGCCGCGGTCGACGCCCAGCCACGCCTCAATGCGCAGCGCCATTTCGGGGGAAATCCCTGCGCGGCCGTTGATCACGCGCGACAAGGCGGCACGGGTTACGCCGAGTTGCTCTGCCGCCTCGGTCACGGACAGACCCAGTGCGGGCAGCACGTCGTCACGCAGAGTAAGCCCCGGATGGGGTGGGTTGAACATGCGGGCCATGGTGAGTACCTCGAGTCAGTGAATCACGGATGGGTCGATCCGTCAGTGGTAGTCCTGGTAGTCGACCAAGATCGCGTCCTCGCCATCGAAGGTGAAAGTCAGTCGCCAGTTGCCACTGACCCAGATCGACCAGTGATTGGCCAGATCGCCGCTGAGCCTATGCAACTTCCAGCCTGGCAGCCCCATGTCGTCGGGCGACTTGGCGGCATTGAGTTGGTCGAGCTGATTGCCCAGCCGAGCGGCATGCTTCGGTTGGATGCCGGCCTTGCTGCCCGTCTCGAAGAACGCCTGCAGGCCCTTGTGACGAAAGGACTTGATCACGGGTTAAATTGTATAGCGTTCCTATACGATGCACAAGCAAGACACGCAGAATTTCGGTGGCAGGTCATCACGCTTTGACCCTCGCTTTGATCACGGTCACCTTGGCCGCCGGGTGGCTGTTGAGCAGGTCGATCAGCGCCTGCAGCGCGGCGCGCTTCTCGCCCATGTAGTCGTGGTCGTCGTAGTGCCGGTCCTGCACGCCGCCCAGGCCGTGACTCTGGACCTGCGCGCGGATCTCGCGACCGATGCCCATGGACGCCAGCGCCGTCTCGATACCCGAGCGCAGGCGCTTGGGTTCGAAATCCTCGATCTGGTCGCCGATCGCCTCGGACTCCATGCGGTAGAGGACCGCCGGCGAGATCGCCTTGCCGTCGACAGTGAACACCATCGGCGCACCCGCGAAAGTCTTCAGCGCCGTCTTGGCTTCGTCCAGCAGCGGCACCGGATGGCGCCTGGCCTCCGTGCGTCGGCCCTTCGGGTCGCGCAGCACGATGTAGTCGGCGTGCACGTCCTCGCGCTGCAGGCGCAGCAGCTGGGCGATACGCTGGCCACCAGTCAGGATGTGCAGCTTCATCAGCGCGCCAGTCGTGCCCTCGGCCGCCTGGGCGATGCGCCAGAAGGTGCGCAGCTCGCCAGCACTCAGCGGCCGCTTGTCGGCGCGCGCTGGCGTGGCGCGGATCGTGGCCAGCGGGTTGGCCGTGACACGGAATGCCTCGAACTTCACTGGGATTTCCGGGTCGGTCGCGGCCATCATCGCGGTGCGGAAAGCCGCGTGGGCGTAGCTGCGCACCTTTCCCGGCTCGCGCACCTTGCCATCCTCGTGCAGTTTGCGCAGGCCGGTCACGAAGTCGGCCGAGGTCGCGGCGTGCGCGGGCTTGGCTGCCAGTGCCTCATTCGCCGCCAGGAAGCGCTGCAGCGTCAACTCAGCATCTCGGGCATCGACCTTCTTGCGCTGCTTGAGCAGGTCGATGTAGGCCGTGCACAGCGCGGCGACGGTCTTCTCCTTCAGCGAATCGGCCGCGGCCTTGCGGCGCACCTTCTCCGCGGCCTGCTCGCGTCGGTGCTCGGCCGGGTTCACGCCGCTGTCGACCAACGCCTTTAGCCTGGCCGCCTCCTGGCGCGCGCCGCGCTGGAGCTCCACACGCTGGCCGGTTTCCCGGTCAGTCGTCCAGATGGTTTCCAGCGGCCAGACGTCCGGATGGCCGATCGTCACGCGCACGGACCCGCCGTCGATCCAGGCCTGGAACACGTAGGCCCGGGCACCCTTGGCCGTCACCCGCAGGCCCAGCCCCGGCTGCTTGCCGTCCCAATAGATCGACTGGTGCTTGCCGGCCGGGCAGGTGAACTCTGCCACCCTGCCCGCTGTGAAGTTCTCGCGCTTGCCCATATCGCCCTCGCCTTCGCCGCCGTGTCATGGCGGTGTAATGGAATTCTAGGCATCTTGGGGAATGCTTGGGAACAGTCAACAAGCCAGGAAAACTAGATTTTTCGCGGGTTCCACCCCTTCTACCCGCGAAACAGGAACACATCGGAACATCGATGAATGTTGTTGGTGGCGGACTTAAAATCCGCAGGCCGTAAAAGGCCGTGCCGGTTCGATTCCGGCTCCGGGCACCAGTAAAATCAACATCTTACATAAGTCTGTTGAGCGCCAAAAATGTGCGAAAAGCACGCTTTGGCCCAAATCTGGCCCACCTCGCTATACGCAGCTCCACCAACCAAATGGAGCATACGCATGGCATCAATTCGCAAGCATGGCAACGGCTATCAGTGCCGCATCCGGAGCAAGGGCTTCCCCGTCCAGTCGAAGGTCTTTCCAAACAAGGCGCAGGCTGTTCAGTGGTCTAAGGTCGTTGAATCAGAAATGGTACGTGGCGTCTTTATCGACCGCAGCGAAGCCGAACAGACAACAC
>JAPTVL010000409.1 GCA_028065725.1 Betaproteobacteria bacterium | reverse complement strand
AGGCGCCTGAGGTGCGGCGGGAGGAACTCCTCGAAGCTGCATCCGCGCTATTTCTGGAGCGATGGGTCAGCGGGACCGGAATCGGCGATATTACGGATCGGGCAAAGGTCGCGCGCGGGACGTTCTACCTGTACTTCTCGTCGAAGGACGACGTGATCGCCGAGCTGTGGAAGCGTTATGTGGTGGGGTACACATCCCTCACCGATAAGATGCTTGAAGAGGAAAACCGCGTAATGAGCGATGGTCGCCTGATCTTGGAACTGATGAGTACGCTGACTCGCCATGCCCTGGAACATGCCTATCTGCACCGAATCGTCTACGGCTCAGCCGATGCGGCTGCGATTGCGCTTTGTCGCCAATCCGATGAAGCGATCCTGAAACGCCTGACCGACGCCATCCTCTCCTATTTCCGTCAAACCAAACGATCGGTTAAGCAGGTTGAACTCGTGGCGTCCGTCCTGTTTCACGGCCTCGACGGAGCGCTGCATAGGGCGATCATGTCGGACCGCCCGATCGACCGTGAGGCTTTCATAGACGTCGTGCAGCGGTTTACGGCAAGCGCCCTTGAGATCGCGCCGCACCAATGGAATCAAAGCAGGGGTGAAGCAACATAGGAGGCGATCAATGGACCTGCTGGCAAGGTTGACGGCATCCTTGATGACGGCGAGATCACACTCAAGGCGTCGCGCATCCTGTACAAGAACATGCTATGGCAGGGGTTCGGCATCGACGGCTGGCTGGGCCATGCCGCGCAAGAAGAACTGACCGCCGCGCAACAGGAACTCTGGCCGATGCTCGCGGAACATCCGGATCTGCTGCCGGTGATCGGTAGCTTCACGCTGTCTCGGGTTCAAGAAGCCGTTCGTGCCGTGCGCACGATCAAGCGCCCCGGGAAAGTGCTGTTGATGGGTTAGCGTAGGTTACTGGATGAATCCGCCATCGGTGCATTCTGGCAATTTACCCGCGGTTTTACACCCGTGGCCCTCCCGATGGGGGTTGGGGGATGAGAACGGTTTGTTCCCGAAGCCAAGCTGCCGCGACTGCGCCCAGGGGCGTTTGGGGGCTGGAGTGATTGATGTTCAGACGGAACTGCCGCACCCAGTCCGGCAACTCGGAAGCAGGCATCGGCTTGGCCAGCGCATAGCCCTGGCCCCCGTCCGCACCCAACACGGCCGCGGCCTCGATCAGGTCTGGTGTCTCCAGGCCTTCGACTGCCACCATGAGCCCCAGTCCTTTCCCCAGCCGCACCAGCGCGCCGATGAAGCCAATGATCCGGCGAGGATCTTTGTGCGCTTCGCGTACCAGCCCCTGATCGATCTTGACGCCATGAAACGGCAGGGTACGCAAACGCAGCAGACTGCTGTAGCCGGAGCCCAGATCATCCATGACCAGTCGTACGTCCAAATCCGTCAGCATTCGCACAGCCGCATCCCGACGTTTGTCATCGTCGAATTCCGCGCTTTCCAGAATCTCCAGGTGCAGGCGTCCCGGGGCCATGCCGTGCTTCTGCAATGCGTCCTCGATCCAGCGCGGGCAATCGGTGTCGAGTAACACTTCGGGGGGCAGATTGATGGAGATGTCGAGCGACAGGCCCTGAGCATCCCATTGGGAAACCTGGGACAGCGCCTGATCCAGCCCGAGGACGAACAGGTGGGACAGCTCGCCGCTCCCAAATGTGGACAAGAATTGGTCCGGGGTGATCAACTGCCCATCCTCCAGTCGCAAGCGGGCCAGCGCCTCGATCTTGAACGGCTTGCCCGTGTGCAGATTGACCACCGGCTGCATGAACATCTCCAGTCCGCCGCCGAACAGCCGTTCGCGCCAATGACTCCGCTCCTGCGCAGGAAGAGGCAGGCTCAGACGCGAGGATTGGGATCTTTGCAGGAAACGGCGGCACACCTGCGCCAGACTGTCGAAGAACGCGTGCATCGCCGCGCTCTCGAACTGCCCGGGATACAAGCCATACAGGCCGATCACGCCCACCATATGGTCACGCCCGTCCTTGATCGGAATGGCGACCGAACTGCGGATGCCCACTGCATGCGCGGCTTCTTTCCAGGGGGCCATGCGGGGATCGCTGGAATAGCTGGGGTTGGTTTCAATGCGCTCACTGCGCCAGGCGCGGGGATGCGGGGATTGGCCATAGGCGCTGTGCCTGTTCAGCACCAACGGTGGCACGCCATGACGTTCGATGGAACGCATGTAGTCCCCGAAGCGTCCAGAGTTGAATTCGTAAACGAAGTGTCCCTGCGCATCGGGTTTGTAAAAAACGGCAGCACAAAGGCCCGGCAGCTTGATGACCTCATTCAGCATATCCCGCGCAAAATCGACCCAGTGCGCCCATTCCGGAAGCCGTTGCTCCAGTCTGAAAATCCACTGCGGAAATTGATCGTGGGTCTGCTGGATGGACTCGACCTGGGCCTCCAGCTCGACTTGCAATCGGCCGATCAGAATGTGCACCAGATTTTGCCGCTCCGAAGCGCGGGCACGCAAGCTTCCAGCGACCTGACTCAGCAGTTGCAGATACCGTCCGAATGACTTGGCCACGACCGCCGATCGCATGCCAACAAGGGCGTGGATTCCGCCGACCTGAGCAGCCCGCTGGCGCTGGACATCTTCCGTCAAATCCGCGGACAGCAGGCTGCGCAGGTGTTCTGCCTGAGTTGCCTTGAGGTGGGAGAATTCGGCCGGAGTCAGGCGCGAGAGAATCTCCGTCGATTCGGGCTCCTCGGCAACAGCGGCGTAAAAACGCCCGACAAAACTGTCTGCCGCCGCCGCAAAATGCTCTTGTGCCGATTCGAGCAATCCTGCGGCTGTTGGGCCATAGGGATCGATGCGCAGCGCATTGCGCGCCATCCGCGTGTCATCACTGTCATGGTTGTCTTGTCCCCAGAGCCGCCACCAATGGGGACGGTCAATCTTGTGCAGTTTGCTGGCATACAACGCTGCATCGGCATGCCGCAGCAGCAGGTCAGCGTCGGAGTCGTCGTCGGGGTATAGGGTTAGCCCGAGACTGATACCGACCTGGGCGCGGTGACCGCCAGGAAGTGCAAAGGGTTGTTCGACGGCGGTATGGATACGCCGAAGCGCTGCCATGAGATCGTCGGATCGTGTCAGCCCTTCAAAGACCAGGACGAACTCATCCCCGCCCAGGCGCGCCACCAGATCGGTTCCGCGCATGCAGGACCGCAGGCGTTTGGCCAGACTCTGCAACAGGGCATCCCCCGCCGCATGCCCCCAGGTGTCATTGACTGGTTTGAAATCATCCAGATCCATGAATCCGACGGCCAGTAGGGTTCCGTTGCGCTTGGCTTGCGCCAGCGCCAAGGGCAGGCGCTGCTGCAAAGCCAGGCGGTTGGGCAGGCCCGTCAGCGGGTCGCTGTACGCCGCAGCTCGCAGGCGGCTTCTGTCGGCTTGTTGCTGGCGCAACAGACGACGCATCCACCAGGCGGCCAGAGTCAGAAGCGTTACGGCGAGAGCCTCGAGCAGCCAGCGCGGCCATGCTCCCTTGAGCCAAGTTTGGACGACGAGCGCCGGTGGCCATCCTGCCTTGATCGTGAAGGGGTAGCCGGGCACCGCAATGTCCGGGCCAAATTCTGCTGCCGCAGACTTGGAGAGTGTTGCCGTCTGGACGACCTGGCTGGGCTGCCAGATTCCGACGACGCTGTGATCGCGGGTATCGATGACCTGGAAGCGCCAGGGCGCAGAATCGGAATATCCCAGCAGCCGGTCGATCCGGTAGGGCGTACCCACGAAAAACTGGGTTCGGCCCAGGTGATCGGAAACCCGGTAGCGCATGGGGATCACGCGTGACTGGACGCGTTGCGCATACTGGTCCTGACCTAGTAGAAACTGCGAATTCCGCGAAAGGGGAGTCAAGACGCGCCCCGGATTGATGGGGCGGGCGCTTTGCCGACGGGTAGACCAGACGATCCGGTTTCCATCCGGCGATTGGATATTGAAGGCATAGAGGCCTGGGTGCAAAGCCAGATAGAGCCGGAGAGTCTCGATTGTCTTGGCGCTGGGCGCACTCAAGGCACTGTCTGGCTGCAACAGCGCGGTGCCGATGAATTGCAGCGCCGAGAATTGCAAATCGAGTCGGCTGGCGATTCGATTCGCGTATTGCAGGCCCGCACTCTGCGCGCGTGCCTGCACATCATGTTTGGCGATTTGGAATTGCCAAGATTCGTTCCAGATCGCCCACAGCAACATGATGGCTACTGGCAGCGCCAGTAAGGCTGTGATTCGGGATGGGGTGTTCAGGCGAGACATGGAACTGCATCGAGCCGAAAAGCTCGAGCGCAAGAAGCGAGGGACAACATGCCAGCGATTGTGCCAAGCCGGCCTGCAGACCGCCGAGCTTGCAACAGATACAAAGCGCCGAAACGTGCATTAATTCACGCAAGTTCCAGAAATCGAATGCCTATGCCCACGGTAGCCCGATGATGTAGTCGATGCCCCAGGCATCAAAGCGCCGCAGGGCGCGCGGGCGGCAGAACCCCGAGCCGGCGCGCACGATCAGGCGCACGCCAGGCCACTTCTCACGCAGCCTGCGCGACAGAGGCGAGTTGCACCTCGCAGACCCGGCTGTTACTCCGAATTACAAAACGCGCAATGCGCTTCCGAGCCACGATAAGTCGGCAGCATGCTGCGCGAGATCAGTTGCCATAGGGGGGCGCCACCATGCAGCCAAACCGGACCTGAGCAGTGCTTCTCGGGATCTTTCAATCAGCGCCACGGAAGGCTCGAATGTCTTTTCAACGGCGTCGCCTGCTTGGTTGTTCCATGCGACAAGGGCGTGCGGTGTGGCCGTTACTCGATAGGAGCGATCAAACCAGGTTGCTTGAACGGTGGCTATGGAGCACCTGTCTCACCGACAGGTTATGGCCTATTGTGTTGAAAACACTCTGTTGGGGCCTGCTTCTGGACTATGGCTTGCATGTCCTTCGTCATTGACGGAGGCGCGCGAAAAAACTGGACTGACTTCAACCCCGGTGCTGTGCCGTTATCGCACTGCGCCAGGCGGCAGCAATTCATCCCCAGCGACCGGCGCAGCATCTGGGCTGGCC
>JAPTVL010000316.1 GCA_028065725.1 Betaproteobacteria bacterium | reverse complement strand
ACCATCAAGCTCGGCCTGCGCCTGATTTTGCTCACCCTGGTACGCAAGGGCGAATTGATCCACGCGACGTGGGACGAGGTGGATTTCGAGAAGGCGCTATGGAGTATCCCGAAGGAACGCATGAAGGCGTCCAAGGCCCATAACATCTACTTGTCACAGCAGGCGCTCGACATCATGGTCGCACTGCGCACCTGCGCTGGCGGCTCGCGCTACCTGATCCCGTCGCGCTACGACGCCGACAAGTGCATGTCCAACGCTACGCTCAATCGGGTTACGCAACTGATCGCCGAGCGCGCGAAAACGAACAGCCTGCCGCTGGAGCCCTTCACCGTGCACGACCTGCGGCGCACGGGTTCGACCATCCTCAATGAGCTCGGCTTCAACAGCGACTGGATCGAGAAGTGCCTGGCACACGAAGATGGTCGCTCGTCGCGAGGCGTCTACAACAAGGCTGAATATGCCGAGCAGCGCCGTCACATGCTACAGGAATGGGCCGACATGATTGACGCGTGGATCGCAGGCAAGTCGCACACTCCGACCTTGCTACCGCCATCGATGAAAGTGCTCACGACGCAGGCTTTGCTTTGACCGGGCGACGCTTGCGTTGGCGCACATCGGGCGAGGGCGCCCGCTTCAGTTGATCGGAGTCGGAGGCCTGCCGCCGCGCGACTATCCAGGCCTCCACCTCGGCCAGGTCCCACACCACCCAGCGCTCCGTCAGATTGAAACGGCGCGGAAATTCGCCGCGCTTCTCCATATCGTAGATCGTCGTGTCAGCCAGCGGCACCAGTTGACGCAACTCAGTGCGTCGAATGGTGCATCTGAAGGGAAGGGCTGACGGTCATAGCCCTCATAGATACCCGGATCGCACAGTACCAGTGGATAGCGCAGCATCCTCCAAGGATATCCGAGCATTTCCTCTCCTAGTGCGGAGCGCCTTATCGCGTAAAGCGCCCAGCTCATGATGCTGTGTTCCTTCTAACGCGTTAGGCGACGCCTCTTGCGCGGATGGCAAATTCTGATAAGATAGTAATAGATTACTTACTTTATAAGGCGCAACAATGGGCACCCATGTAAAGCATCTACCCGCTGACGAGCGGCGGGCCGTTACCGTCGAGGCGGTGGTCGAACTGGCTGCCGAACAGAACCCAAACGACATCACCACCTCCGCCATTGCGAAACGCATGGGCCTGACTCAGGGCGCGCTATTTCGTCACTTCCCAAGCAAGGACGCCATCCTGCAGGCTGTCATGACGTGGGTCGCGGAACGCCTGCTCTCGCGGGTGGACAAGGCCGCGCAGTCCGCTTCGTCTCCGATTGCCGCGCTGGAGGCAATCTTCATGACCCATATTGATTTTGTGGCTGAACACCCCGGGGTGCCGCGGATGATGTTTGGCGAATTGCAGCGTGCGGAGGAGACGGCCCCCAAGCGCATGGTGCAGACGCTCATCCGGCACTATGGCGAACGTTTGCATCGGCTGATTGAAGAAGGCAAAGCGCAGGGGGAATTGGATGCCGTGCTCGATACCGAAGCCGCCGCCACCCTGTTCATTGGCACTATCCAGGGGCTGGTGATGCAGTCGCTGCTGGCCGGCGAAGTGGCGCTCATTCGTAAAGATGCACCAAGAGTCTTCGCGATCTACCGGCGCGGTATCGGGAGCAAGCAATGAAAACTTTACCTTTGCAACGCCGTACTTTGGCGCTCATCGCCGTCATCGTGCCACTGCTGGCGCTGCTCGTATATGTCGCACTGCGCTCCGGCCCGTTGGCACCCGTGGCCGTGACCGAGGCCAAGGTCGAGTCGCTGGCGATCAGCCCCGCGCTTTTCGGCGTCGGCACGGTCGAAGCGCGCTACACCTACAAGATCGGCCCGACGTTTGCCGGGCGGGTGAAACGTCTGGATGTTCATGTGGGTGACCATGTCAGGGCCGGTCAGTTGCTCGGCGAGATGGACCCTGTCGATCTCGACGATCGGGTTCGCTCACAGGAGGCGGCGCTCAAGCGCGCGGAGGCGGCGCTGCGCGAGGCGGCGGCACGGCAGACATACGCCGAAACCCAGGCGCGGCGCTACGAGGAACTCTACGCCGCACGATCGACCAGCGAGGAGGTACTCGTCACCAAACGGCAGGAATTACAGATTGCCGATGCCGCCCTGGCGGCCGCGCGGGAAGACCTGGCCCGCGCCCGCTTCGATCGCGAGGGACTGGTTGCGCAGCGAGGCAATCTGCGCCTGATCGCGCCGGTCGATGGCGTCGTGGCCCTCCGCGATGCAGACCCGGGCACGACTATCGTCGCGGGTCAGGCCGTGGTGGAAGTCATCGATCCGAAGAGTCTGTGGGTCAACGTGCGCTTCGATCAGATTAGCGCGGCCGAGCTTGCCGCAGATTTGCCCGCCCGTATCGCCCTGCGTTCGCGCAGCGGCCGGACCTTGAAAGGGCGGGTGCTGCGGGTGGAACCGAAGGCCGATGTGGTGACAGAAGAGACGCTGGCCAAAGTGATCTTCGACAAGGTCCCTGTGCCCTTGCCACCAATCGGCGAACTCGCCGAAGTCACGATCGACCTTCCTGCGCTCCCCGCGGCGCCGCTGATTCCCAACGCCGCAGTGCAGCGCGACGGCGACCAGGTTGGCGTCTGGCAGATCACGGATGACGAGCCGAGCTTCATCCCGGTCAAGCTCGGGCGCGCCGACCTCGATGGCCACGTTCAGGTCGTTGAAGGGCTCAAGGAGGGAGACAGGATCGTGGTCTACAGCGAAAAGGCGCTCGGCCCACGCAGCCGAATCCACGTGGTCGATCGCATTCCCGGGGCATCGAAATGATCAGCCTGGCCGGCCGCGACATTCTCCATACCTGGGGAAAGTTCGTCTTCACCGGCGTAGGTCTCGGCCTGCTCATCGGCGTGACGCTGGTCATGGCCGGGGTGTACCGGGGCATGGTGGATGACGGCAAGGCGCTGCTGGACAACAGCGGAGCCGATCTCTGGGTCGTACAGAAGGACACCCTCGGCCCTTACGCGGAGTCTTCCAGCCTCAACGACGACCTGTATCGCGCCATTCTCGCCATGCCGGGCGTGGCCCGAGCCGCGAATGTGACCTATCTGACCATGCAGGTGCGGCAGGGCGAGCGTGACGTGCGCTCCATGGTGGTCGGTATCGTGCCGGGCGAGACCGGGGGCGCACCCGGATGGCCACCTTATCTCGTGGCGGGACGCCAGATCACGCGCGGCCACTACGAGGCGGTGGCCGACATCGCCACCGGGTTCAGGCTCGGCGACCGCCTCCGCATCCGCCGCAATCAGTACACCGTGGTCGGCCTCACCCGGCGCATGGTGTCCTCCAGCGGCGACCCGATGGTGTTCATCCCGTTGAAGGATGCGCAGGAAGCGCAGTTCCTCAAGGACAACGACGCCATCTGGCAGAGCCGGCGCCGCACCGAGGCCAACCCGGCTTTCAACCGCCCCGGCGTGCCCGGCCTGCTGGACGCCGTCATCGCTTCGCAGGCCAGCAACAACTTCGTCAACGCCGTTCTCGTGCGCCTCAAGACTGGCGCTGCGCCGGACGAGGTCGCGCAATCCATTCGCCGCTGGAAGCGCCTGACGGTCTATACCCGGTCGCAGATGGAAGAGATCCTCATCGGAAAGTTGATCGCAACATCGTCCAAGCAGATCGGCATGTTCCTGGTCATTCTGGCCGTCGTCAGCGCCGCCATCGTCGCCTTCATCATCTACTCGCTGACGATGGACAAGATCCGCGAGATCGCGGTGCTGAAGCTCATCGGCACCCGCAACCGCACCATCGCCGCCATGATTATGCAGCAGGCGCTCGCACTCGGCGTGATTGGCTTCGCGGTTGGCAAGATCACTGCAACCTTCGCGGCGCCGCTGTTTCCCAAGTATGTGCTGCTGATGCCGCGGGACTCCGTCGCGGGCTTCTTCGCCGTGCTGGTGATCTGCGCGCTGGCGAGCGTCATCGCCATCCGCATGGCACTCAAGGTCGATCCGGCCGAAGCGATCGGAGGTTGACCATGACGACCAAAGGCATTCGCATCGAAGGTTTGAAGAAGCGCTACGGCAGCGGCGACACTGCGGTCGACGCCTTGAAGGGGGTGGACATGCACGTGGAGCCGGGCGAGGTCGTCGGCCTGATCGGACCGTCCGGCTCGGGCAAGAGCACCCTGCTCAAGTGCCTGGGCGCCGTGATCGACCCGACCGCGGGGCGCATGACGCTGGGCGACGAGCTGATCTACGACGAAGGCTGGAAGGTGCGCGACCTGCGCGCGCTGCGCCGCGACAAGATCGGCTTCGTGTTCCAGGCGCCGTACCTGATTCCATTTCTCGACGTCACCGACAACGTCGCGCTGCTACCGATGCTGGCCGGTGCGCCCAACGGCGAGGCACGCAAGCGCGCGCTCGACCTGCTTACCGCGCTGGACGTGCAACATCGTGCCCGTGCCATGCCGTCGCAGCTTTCCGGCGGCGAGCAGCAGCGCGTGGCTATTGCACGCGGTCTGGTCAACCGACCGCCGGTGATCCTGGCCGACGAGCCAACCGCGCCGCTCGACAGCGAACGCGCCCTGGCGGTCGTCCGCATCCTCAACGACATGGCGCACAAATTCGAGACCGCCATCATCGTCGTCACCCATGACGAGAAGATCATTCCCACCTTCAAACGCATCTATCACATCCGCGATGGCGTGACCCATGAAGAGGCCGGTGAAGGGCGGGGGTTTGAATGACCTTGCAAGTAAAGGAGCAGGCACCATGACGGACGACAGCATGAATCGATTCGAGCAGGAGCACATCAAGCGGTGGTGGGAAACCACACGCTACTACCTGTTTGCGGAGATGGAAAGTCTGCCGGGAGCCGCCGCCGAGGTCGAGGATGGATGGTCGCCTCCGCAAACGGACAGCCGCGGCGGCCGGAAAAAATTCATCGCCAGGGTGAGAGGCCGGCTCTTGCGCTCGATCGGGCACGTCGAACAAGACAATCCGCTGCGGGGACTGGAGAACGCATTCCAGCAGCAGATCGCGTTCATCGCCAGGCACCCCGATGTTCCTCGGCGCCTGCTGTCGTGGTTGGCACAGAACGACGATCGCGGTCTTCAGCGGCGCGTCCGGATGCTCATCGCCAATTATGTTGGCCGTTTGGCCCGGATTATCGCTCGCGCCAAACAACAGGGTCTGGTCAGGGCCGATGTGCGACCAAGCGCCGCGGCAATTTCCCTCGTCGGGGTCATCCAGGGACTGATGCTTAGAACCCCCGCTGCGCCGTGGTGGAGGGAGTGGTTTCTGCGGGAGGCGGCCGAGGTTTTCGCCCTGTACCGGGCGGGATTGGCTGTTTCTTCGGACTGAAAGCAGTCAGAAAGGTTATGGGGAAATGACTATGCGAGAACCCATGCAACAGAGCGGGTTTCTCATCCGGGCAATATCCCTGGCAGCGGTCGGCTTCGGCCTGCTGACCATCAGGGAAGGCAGCGCGATCCTGTTCGGCGGCGAAGCGGCGCGCGCTGCCGCCGGCAACTATGTGCCGTTCGTGCTCTGGTTCAACTTTCTGGCCGGCTTCGCCTACGTCATCGCGGGTGCCGGGCTGTGGCTGAGGTTCCGCTGGGCGGTGTGGCTGGCCATTGTTATCGCCGCAGCCACGACGTTGGCGTTTGCGGCATTCGGTGCGCACGTCTATGCCGGCGGCGCCTACGAAATGCGCACTGTGATTGCCATGAGCTTGCGAACGCTGGTGTGGGTGACGATCTCAGCCATTGCCTGGCGCGGACTGCTGCGCATGAAGCAGGGCGGTCACGATGGTGACATGCCATGAATGTACGCACGCGTAGCTTGCTGGCCAAAGCGTGCATCGCTACCGCGGTCTGGATCGGCCTGGCATTGTCTGCCAGCGTCTGTCCGTCTCTAGCCTTGTCCGCTGAGCCGCCGCAAGCGCATATCGAAGGCAGCGTCATCAACACCGTAGCAGGGACTGTACATGGAGATGCGGACCAGGTGAGCTGTGACGCGGAATCGAAATGGGGTCCCGATTTTTCAGATCATTGGGTGCTGTATCAACGTCTTGTAAAGCGGAGTGCGCCTGAATCATCCTCCAGACCGGACTTTTCCGGCCATTGGGTGCTCAACGTCAAGGCCAGCGATGACCCGCTGGAAAAGGCCAAGGAGGCCATGCAGACGTCGAGGCAGGTCATGGGGGGCGGCTCCGGTGGGATGGGCCGGGGTGGTGGTATGGGCGGCGGAAAGGGCCGTGGCGGCGGACGCCAGGGCCGCGGGGGTGGTATGGGTGGGGGCGGCGGCCTGTCCTCCGGGGAACTGTCAGCACTGCTTTCCCCTGCGCAAGAACTGCATATCACCCATCAGGATCCGATGCTGCTGATCACCGACGAGTACGATCGACGGCAGCGCCTTTTCACCGACTTTCGCGGCGCCAGTGTTTCCGCCAACGGTGGGCTGCAGCAGCGGGTGGCCGTCGCGGGCTGGGAAGGCACCGTGTTGGTGGCCGAGACGACGATGCTGGGCAAGAAACTGGTCCAGGACTACCAGATCGATAGTGGGACGGGGCAGCTCGTGATCTCCTCCGTGGCCCAGGTTTCGGTGGCACCGCCAGTCTCGTACCGCCTCGTATACGACCGGCTCGTATACGACCCGCTCGGGCCCGAGGCCGAGGGCAAGCACGCAGGCCAGGAGCCCAGCGCGGCACAAGGAGAAACACGATGAATGTTCATTACCTGCAGCACGTGGCGTTCGAAGGGCTCGGAAGCATCGAGGACTGGGTTCGGCGCGGCGGGCACACGCTCGGCGCGACGCACTTCTACCGTGGCGATCCCCTGCCGGCTGTCGATGCGGTGGACCTGCTGGTGGTGATGGGCGGCCCCATGAACATCTACGAGGAGGCCGACTACCCGTGGCTGGTGGACGAGAAACGCTTCATCGAGCGGGCCATCACCGCAGGCCGGCGCGTGCTCGGCATCTGCCTCGGGGCGCAGCTTGTCGCCGATGTGCTGGGCGCAAGGGTATACGCCAATGCGGAAAAGGAAATCGGCTGGTTTCCGGTCGAAAAGACGGAATCCGCAGCCGCTTCCAGTCTATTCGCCGCATTCCCCGCGCAGCTTGACGTATTCCACTGGCACGGGGATACCTTCGACATCCCCGCAGGGGCGGTGCGCGTCGCGCGCAGCGCCGGCTGCGCGAACCAGGCCTTCGTTTACGACGAACGCATCGTCGGCCTGCAGTTCCATCTGGAGACGACGCCGGACAGCGCGCGGCAGATCATCGCTCACGGCGCCGGAGATCTCATTGACGGCCGCGACATCCAGACGCCGCAGGCGATGCTCGTGGACGGGCGTCGGTTCGGCACCATCAATCGCGTCATGCACGACTTGCTCGACCGGTTGGTGGCGGACAGCTCGGAACGGATCGTACCAGCGCGCGGCAAAACCGAATGATCCACGGCTTTCTCGGCGCGGCGCCTGAAGTCATGCGCGCGCCCCACTCCGAGAACCCGTTTGTCCCGCATAACCTGGGACAGACCGCACTGGCATTGGCGCTGGCGATGAATGTTTTTCTCTCACCAGCCTTGGCCCAAGCCGTCAATGAAGGCGCTGCCGGCACCGGGGATTGCGCAGCGGAAGAAACACTCAGACTACGCGGCGGCACGGCGAGGCTGGAAAACGACCTGTTCACCGGCACCGACCAGAACTACACGAATGGCGTGGCGTTCACCCTGGTTTCGCAAGACATCCCCGGCACGCTGCGGCCCGAGTGCCTCCCTGCGCCGATCCGGCTGCACGCGCAACTCATCCGGTTCGTGAACCCCGGATTCTGGGCTGGTGCCGACAATCCTGAAGCCATCCAAAACGTGGTGGTCAGGTTCGGCCAGTCCATGTATACGCCGGAGGATTACACCAGGACGGATCTGATCACCGATGACAGACCCTACGCCGGATTGCTCTATTTGGGGTTGGCGTGGAACCGGCGAAAACACGAACCCGAGTCGAATCGTGAAATGCTCGACACGCGCGAGATCACGCTCGGCGTGATCGGCCCCTGGTCGCTGGCGGAAGAATCGCAGAACCTGGTCCATGACGCGATCGGCGAACCCAAGTTCTTGGGCTGGGACAATCAGTTGGAAAACGAGCCGGCCTTTCAATTGGCCCTGGACCGCAAATTCAGGGAGTTTCGTGGGCCCGGGGCAATCATCCCGGGTTTCTCCGCCGATTCGATCCGTTCGCTAGGGCTCAGGATAGGCAATATCGAGACTTCCGCCACGTTGGGCGTCGAAGGTCGCATCGGCTGGAATCTGCCGAATGATTTCGGCAGCTATCCCATCCGGCCCGGCGCCGAGAACCGCCCGCCATCGGCCGCCTCCCTCCACGGCAAATCAAGCGATTCCGTCCCGGCCGCCAGTCGGCCACGTCCTGGTGTGCATCTCTTCGGAACATTGGAAGCCAAGGCTGTCGCCTATGACTTTTCCCTCGATGGAAACCTCTTTCAATCCAGCCACAGCGTGACCCGCCGTCCCTGGGTAGCCCAAGCGGCGGTCGGCATCAGCGCGCAGGGAATCGTGGCTGGGCATGGTGTCAGATTGGCCGTCATGCGTGTTTATCGCACGCGTGAGTTCGAGGAACAGGACGCCAATCAGGCTTACGGCTCCATCGCGCTGAGCGTCGAATTTTAGTGAGGCGCGGGGAGCGTTACACGCACTGAATATCCCTCAAAACACTGACCAACTATTTCAAGGAGATTTCCATGCAAAACCGACATCGATTCAAAGTTTATTTCGCAGCCACAGTTATCAGCTCGCTTTTTGCGAGCACCTGCTCGCAGGCTTGGGCCGTTGACGCCGACAAGGCCAAGCCGTTAGCGCTACGCAAGATCATGCAAGACCTGGGTGAGAACATGCGGGACGTTACGGATGGGATCTCCCGTGAGGATTGGGAGACGGTGGCAAAAATCGCACCGTTGATTGCTGATCACCCACAGCCTCCGCTGGTAGAAAAGATGCGCATCCTGAAGTTTGTCGGCGCCGATGCTGGAAAATTCAAGGGGCATGACGAGAAGACGCACCAGGCAGCGCGGGCACTGGAGCAGGCTGCCAACCGCAGGGATGGGCAAGCCGTTATTTCATCCTTCGCGACGCTGCAAAACAGCTGTCTGGCCTGCCATCAAAGTTTCCGCAAACCATTCGTGGAGCATTTCTATGGGCAACAATGAAGTGACGCGTAGTCTCGGCGTTCATCGCACGAAGACCGACTACAAACCCGTTCGCGCACTCATGGCATTGATCCTTGCCGGATTGCTGGCAGGCTGTGCCGCCGGACCGGATTTCAAACGGCCGGCGGCCCCTGACGCACCCGACTACACAGTGATGCCTTTGCCGGCGGAAACGGCATCCGCACCTATGGCATTGGGAGGTGCGCAGCGCTTTAACGCCGGTGCGAGCGTGGGCGCGCAGTGGTGGCGGAGCTTGGGTTCATCCAAGCTCGATGCGCTGATCGAGCAGGCCTTTCAGGCCAGTCCGACTCTGGCTTCCGCCAAGGCCACCTTGCGGCAGGCGCAGGAACTCTATTCGGCACAAGCGGGGTCAACACTGTACCCGCAGGTTGATGCCGGACTCGGCGCCCAGCGTCAACGCATCAATCCCAGCACCCTTGGGCAGGTGGGCGATGCGCGGGAATTCAGCCTGTACAACGCCAGCGTGGGCGTGCGCTACAACCTCGATCTCGCCGGCGGCAATCGCCGCGCGCTGGAGGCTCTGGCCGCCCGTGCGGATTACCGGCGCTACGAGTTAGAGGCCGCGCGCCTGAGCCTGGCGGGCAATATCGCCACCACAGCCATCGCGCGGGCCAGACTCGCCGCGCAAATCGAGGCCACGGCAGCCATCCTGAGCGCTCAGGAAGAACAACTGCACGTAGCCCGCGAGCGCGTGCGTCTTGGGCAGGCTGCACCGGATGAGGCACTGGCCCTGCAAACCCTGGTGGAGCAGACGCGCGCCGAACTGCCTACGCTGCGCAAGCAGATGCAGCAAACCGAGCATCTGCTCGCCGTGCTCTCCGGTCATGCTCCGGGCGCGGGCGGCATCCCGGATTTCACCTTGGCGGATTTCACCCTGCCGACCGAACTGCCGCTGGTCGTACCCTCTGAACTGGTACGCCGTCGTCCGGACATTCAAGCCTCCGAAGCCTTGTTGCACGCGGCCAATGCCGAATACGGCGTGGCTGTGGCCAGGCTCTACCCCCAGATCAACCTGAGCGCCAACCTCGGCAGCCAAGCCCTGACCACCGGCGCCCTGTTTGGCGGCAGCTCGGCGGTATGGAGCGTTGTAGGCCAGTTGACTCAGCCGCTATTCAACCCGGGGCTGCCGGCAGAAAAGCGCGCGGCACTCGCGGCCTTCGACGCCGCTGCCGCCAACTACCAGGGCGTCGTGCTGGAGGCGTTGCGCAATGTCGCCGATGCTCTGCGCGCGGTGGAAAACGATGCGCAGGTACTGGCCGCGCTCGCCGCCGCCGATGAGGCGGCGCAGGGCTCCCTGCGCTCGGTCGAGCGGCAGTACCAACTAGGCGCGTCCAGCTATGTGCAACTGCTCATCGCCCAGCAGCAAGCGCAGCAGACCCGTCTCGGCCTGGCTGCGGCTCAGGCGCAACGCCTCGTCGATAGCGCCGCTTTGTATCAGGCATTGGGTGGGGGCGACGTCAGTTGAAAACTTGTGAATGCGTCACCGTCGCCCGGCTTCCACAGCAAATGGATAAATTGATCGAGATCGAGACTGAACGCCTCCGCCTACGGCAGTGGCAACCAGCCGAACGTGAGCTTTTCGCCGCGCTCGACTCCGACCCAAGAGTCATGGGGTATTGGGTATTTCCCGTCTTTGCTCACACGTACTGAGCGCGACGCGATGACGCCGTCACACGCTACAAGAATGGGCCGACATGATTGACGCTTGGGTGGCGGGCAAGCCGCACACGCCTACGTTGCTGCCGCCATCCCTGAAAGTGCTCACGACGGAGGCACTGCTTTGACGGGACGGCGCTTGCGTTGGCGCACATCGGGCGAGGGAGCCCGCTTCAGTTGATCCGAGTTGGAAGCCTGCCGTCGCGCGGCTATCCAGGCCTCCACCTCGGCCAGATCCCACACCACGCAACGCGCCGTCAGATTGAAGCGGCGCGGAAATTCGCCGCGCTTCTCCATATCGTAGATCGTCGTGTCAGCCAGCGGCACCAGTTGACGCAACTCAGTGCGTCGAATGGTGCGTCTGAAGGGAAGAGTGCTCTGGAGCAATAGATGCGGTAACTTGTCGTCCTCGGGGCGGCAATCATCGTGAACTGTATGCTCGTGAACGGCTATTCGCTGTGATGGATTGTCATTCATGTTCGAGTCCAAGGTAAAAGGTAGCGACTGAAGCGTTACGATGTTTCAAGGACATATGCTGACTATCGAAGCCATGATCAACAACCTACTGCAGCGAAGCACGGCGTAAGACAGTGCGATTTGGTGGGTATGGTTGTTTTGAGCCCGGCCACCCAGCCTGAGCAGGCAAACGAAGCTGCCTCCAATCAAGTTGGAGTATTCTGGTCCGGGAAGTCCATATACGCAGAGTTATGGATGAACCATGATATGGCTGGTTGGGGTTTCACCCCTCACATTGAAGCCATGTCTTTCATAGAATGTTCTTGCCACGTCATTGATTTTGAAGACCTCCAATCCGACGCTCTTGGATTGCTCGCCAGCCGATGCGATAACAGACTCAAGCAGTTTCTTTCCAATACCTTTCCGCTGGTAACGTGGATGAACAACGATCATTCGTATGAATAGTTGGCCGTCTCGCTGCTCGACATGGGAATACCCGACCAGCTCGCCATCTTGCAATGCCAGCGTAACGCCATGAGGATCATAGTGGGTGGAAAAATCGGTTCGTTGCCACTGCTCATCCCAGCCCCAGATGTCAGAAATGAAACCACGCATGACCAAGCGATACAGTTGATAGATCGCTTCTCGGTCTTGTTCTTTGGCTTTACGGTAGGCGTAAGTCACGGTGATGATCGGTATGGCTGCTGAGGACAAACGGTACAGACAATGATGACGAAGGCCACTACTTTCCTGAACATGAGGATGCTCAAAGGTGCCAGACTCACGCATGCCTAAACGCTCCATAACTGCGCGAGATCTGCGGTTGCCGAGTGTGGTGAAGGACACAATTTCTCGTAAGCGGAGTAATTGAAACCCAACACGAAGAGCCTCTGACGCGGCTTCCGTCGCGAACCCTTTGCCCCAATGCTGAAACGCGAGACGCCACCCGACCTCTACGCAAGGAGAGAAGGGAAGTTCAGCGGATGGCGTATGTAGGCCGACAAACCCAATGAACTCTCGTGTGGCTTTGCATTCCGCTGCCCAGAAGCCCCACCCACGTTCTTCAATGAGTGACTGACAACGGTCAGCCATGGCGTCACTCTCTGCGCATGTGAGGAGGGAGGGAAAGAACTCCATCACTCTTGAATCTGAGTTGAGTGCGGCAAACGGCTCGCGGTCAGCAGGTAGCCATTGTCGTAAACGAAGACGCTGAGTTTCAATCTCAATCAGATCAGCCATTTGCTACGGAGCCAGATAGTGGTGACGCATAATCAAGCGTGAGGGCAGATCAAGCACATGTTAGGCATGGCCGTTCGAGTGCAGCAACGAAATGAACTCGGATAATGCGGGCGCGGTTTCATATTGCTCTCCTTGTGACGCGATCATCTCCCATGGTGCTTTTGATCCAACAAATAGATGAGCAGCAATTTCAAGTTGTTGTTGGCTGTCATCGAGCAGGCCGATTGGCACCCAAAAATAGGGAATGCCTCTGAGCGGATTTGGCACGGGAGCCCCGCACTTTGAACAAAAGTCGGATCGGAAGCCTGTGTTCTTAACCCAAGAAGAAATATGCTCCTGGCCAGAAAGCCACCGGAAATTCTCAGCGCTTACTATGGTTGCCGTGTTTGACGTGGAACCACCCTGCTTTCTGCAAAGAGAGCAGTGGCATCGGTAGAGCCTCGGTAATGTACCGACGATCTCAAATTCGACCTCTCCGCAAAGGCATTTGCCGCGCACGGTGTGCTCCTATTGTCTAACGAATGAAAAGGGGTTCCCCGTCCCGAGATTGCGACGGAAGCTGTGGTCGGCAACACGTGCCATGATGGTTTTCAGAACCACATCAAGACAACAAAAGGGGAGGCCCATGAGCATTATCTCGATAGAGATTGATCTCGCCAAGAATGTGTTTGCTGCATATTGAATAAATGAGGCCAGCAAATTCGGTGCTGGTCAGGCCAAGGTTCCGCGAGCTGACCTATTGCCGCTCATGGCGCAATTGCCTGCTTGATCGGCAAGGGGGGGGCTGTGGAGGTTCGCCATTTGCTACCTGTTGCACGATACGATATTTATAAACAGGTTAGGCGAGGAATCGGACGGTCAACGATCAAATTGGGCGTCATAATGGACTACAGCGAGCGACCGTCGAAGTGCTTCACGGGAAGCGACGACAACTCGATGCTATCAAGACAACAGGCGTTGACCACAACCATTGACCTACCCAAGAGAATCCCTTCGGCAAACGTGTGAACGCCACATTTTGGGCAGAAGCGATGTTTAATGGTTTCCTCACCGAATGTGTAGGTAGCTACGCTTTCCGCAGATGTGAGCAAGTGAAAACTTGCGGGTGAAACCCCCCACTGAAGCGCGCCCTTCTTTGAACAGATTGAGCAGTTGCACTCCGTAACCTGCGTAAGTTCGCCCTCGACCTCGAAGGCGACTTGGCCGCAATGGCAGTTACCTTTGTATTTCATTTGTGCGTTCCTTTTTGTAGCGAGCAACGGCAAAATTAGCAGCGTGGTTAGGCGCTTTCATTTTTTTAGCCACTCAATGACGTCTTCTGCATTTCGGTCTGGCGGGAACACCGGATAGAAGACCTTCTGAATGATGCCATCGACACTAATGATCGCGAGTCTCTTGATGAGTGACACACCGTCATATTCGAATGTAGGCAAATGCAATGCTTCGGTGAGCAGAAAGTTACTGTCATTGAGCAGTTCGAACGGAAGCCCCAGTCGCTGCTTTGCCTCTTTTTGCTCTTCCAAGCCTTGGGCGCTAACACCAAATACGCCGGCCGCGATCCGCATTAATTCAGTGTAGTGGTCTCGGAAGCCACAGTTTTGTGGCGTGCATCCACGCGCACCAGGAATTTCGTTCCACCCGATCATGGGTGGACTGTCGGGTCTCCCGGTCATAGGGTAGAAATAAATGACGGTTGTACCCCGCAAAGCACCGAGATCGACTGTCTGTCCGGACGTTGCCGGCAGGGATAGGGGCGGGAGGCGACTCCCCACCAAATGGTCGCATGCGCCATCATCGACCGGGATTGGAAGATTGTCTGGCAGCTTGAACAGGTCTTTCATCTGGGTCGCCTATCGAAGTAACCGGTGCTGCGCGGCTTTATCGCACAGCGTCCGTGTTGATTGCCGGGTTGGGCGCAGCAACCGAAAACCGCTGGACGCTCTGCCATCATATCCTAGGCTGTACGCGCCCCGATGATCGAGCCTGGCGGGTTTGAACTGGAACAGGTGGCGGGTTTCACTGGAATACGCAGTCAACGGTAGCAAAGGCTGAGGAGTCCGCAGCCAATTTGGCAAGAGCCGTCGATCAGCGCAGTTGGACGAAGCCGATCCCTGTACCATTTATTTTTACCCGTACGCTATGAGGCCCCTCAATTGTCGAACATCGCATCCGTGCTCAAGGAAGAAATAGCCCGACTCGTCCGCAGGCAGTTACGCGGCGAAACCGAAAACCTCAAGAAGGCATCGAGCCGCTACCGCTCTGATATCGCCGCTTTAAAGCGACGCATCGAGGCCTTGGAAAAGCAGATATCCCGCCTCGAAAAAGTGGCACCGAAGAAGGTCGCGCCCGCCGTCGACCAGAATGCCAAAACGAAACTGAGGTTCAAGCCGCAGGGTGTGCGCGCGCAGCGGACACGGCTCGAACTGTCGGCGAAGGAGATGGGCGCGCTGGTGGGCGTCTCGGCCCAGACCATCTACAACTGGGAAGCCGGCACGTCGCGCCCGAAGGCAGAGCAGCTCGCCGTCTTCGCGGCTGTCCGGAAGATGGGCAAGCGCGACGTCAAGGCACGGCTTGATCAGATGCAAGCGGATTAATGGACTAGCACACGCCGCACCCGCGATCCCTGTGTCGTACGAGAAACGCTACAAGCCGAAAATCTTGAAGGCCATCTTCGCCGACCGGACCATCTAAGAACTCCTTAAGTACGAAAATGGTGTCGCGAAAGGGTTCGGGTACCGTGGTCAGACCAGAGGATAGGCGCCGCCGTTAGCGCGAAGTTGGTCTAAATATCGCATATCAATTCTTAATCACTCGCTTATGACCGGCAGGGCGGTCTTGTCTACCACTCGCCGCAACACAAAGCTGGAATGCACACCGGTTACGCCGAGTATGCGAGTGATGCGGTTGAGCAGGAGCTCCTGAAAGGCGTCCATATCGCGCACTACGACCTTGAGCTGGTAGTCGGCCGATTGGCCGGTGATCAGGAGGCATTCCATAATTTCCGGAATATCCCTGATTCCGGCTTCGAAGCCGTCGAAGCGCTCGGGCGTGTGCTGGTCCATGGAAATGTGGATCAAGGCCATTAGGCTCAAACCAAGTGCCTTCGCATCGACCAGGGCGCGATAGCCGGCAATAACTCCCGCCTCTTCCAGCGTTCGCACTCGGCGCAGGCAGGGCGAGGGGGACAGGCCGATGCGGTCGGCAAGCTCCTGGTTGCTCAGGCGGCCGTCTTCCTGAAGCTGGCGGAGGATATGGCGGTCGTAACGATCGATGCCCATTCCAATCTGATAGCTGTGTTTTTTAATTTAGAGGCATAAATTGTAACAAAGTCGAAGTTTTATAGCAGAAGGTGCCAAATTATGGTCGATTAATAGCGTAATTCGCAAGCATTTGCTTATGCCGCTCGCCTACAATTTGCACATCGAACCCGTCGCCTATTGGAGGCCCGAATCATGTTGCAGAACCCAGCCCACAAGTACCGCGCGTTCCCCCCCGTCTTGCTCACCGACCGCCAATGGCCGAGTCGAACCCATACCCAGCCGCCGATCTGGATGAGCACCGATCTGCGCGATGGCAACCAGTCGCTGTTCGAGCCGATGAACTTCGAACGAAAGATGCGGATGTTCCGGATCTTGTGCGACACCGGCTTCAAGGAGATCGAGGTCGCCTTTCCATCCGCCTCGCAGATTGATTTCGACTTCGTTCGCGGGTTAATTGAGGGTGGCCATATTCCGGACGATGTCACCATCGAGGTCCTGACTCAGGCCCGCGAGCACCTCATACACCGCACCATGGAATCGCTGAGGGGCGCACGACGTGCCATCGTTCACGTCTACAACGCTACTTCGCAACCGTTCCGCGACATCGTTTTCGGCATGAGCAAGCAGCAGGTGGTCGACATGGCGGTGTCTTCGGTGCGCCTCGTCCGCGAATTGGCCGACGCCCAGCCGGAAACTGAATGGGTACTCGAATATAGCCCGGAGACCTTCACCGCCACCGAACTCGAATTTGCCAAGGAAATCTGCGACGCGGTCACCTATGAGTGGGGTGCGATGCCTCAGAACAAGGTCATCCTCAATCTACCCAGCACGGTGGAGATGGCGATGCCAAACGTCTACGCTGACCAGATCGAGTGGATGCACCGCCACCTCGCTCGGCGCGACAGCGTCGTGCTCAGCGTCCATCCACATAACGACCGTGGCACGGCAGTTGCGGCCGCCGAACTGGCCATGCTAGCCGGCGCGGATCGGGTCGAGGGCTGTCTGTTCGGCAATGGTGAGCGGACTGGCAACGTCGATATCGTCACCCTCGCGCTCAACCTCTACACCCAAGGCATCTCGCCGGGCCTCGATTTCTCAGACATCAACGCCGTGGCTCGCGCCGTGGAGCACTGCAACGGCCTGCCCATCCACCCACGTCACCCCTATGTTGGCGATCTGGTCTTCACTGCATTCTCGGGCTCGCACCAGGACGCGATCAAGAAGGGCTTCGCCGTGCAGCGGCCCGGCGCACCGTGGAACGTACCCTACCTTCCCATCGATCCAGCCGACCTCGGTCGCAGCTATGGTTCCGTGATCCGGGTAAACAGCCAGTCGGGCAAGGGCGGCGTCGCTTTTCTGCTGGAGACCGAATACGGCGTGGTCTTGCCGCGCCGCCTGCAGATCGAATTCTCCGCCGAGGTTCAGCGCTACACCGACCGGCATGGAGGCGAGATGAGCGCGGCGGATATCTGGGCGCTGTTTTCGCAGACCTATCTCGAAGCGGAGTGGTCGCTGCGCTATGTCGAACATCACCTGTTCGAACGGGGCGAGGCGCAAGGCATCCGCCTCAGTGTCGACCTGAACGGTATACCGCATTTGCTGACCGGCGAAGGCAACGGCCCAATTGACGCCGCCGTACATGCCTTGCGCGGCATCGGGGTCGACCTCAAGGTGCGCGGCTATGAGGAACGGGCTATGGCTAGCAGCGCCGAAGCCGGTGATGCGCGGGCCTGTGCCTTCGTCGAGGTCGCCCACTCCGGGGACCAACGCGAGTGTTTCGGCGTCGGCATCGACGCCAACATCGTCACTGCTTCGATCAAGGCCTTGGCCAGTGCGGCCGCACGGTTGCAGGCGAAGGCGCCTGGTGTCGTGGTCAGCCGGGCAGCCTGACAAGGCGTCCATGCAGGAGAGCTGCGACACGGAACAGAGCGTCGTTGGGTTGGCTTATCTCACCGGAACCGGACCTCCCCGGGGCTCGACCTCCGCCGACTGACTGGTCTGGCCTGTCACGCGCCTGGGCGGACGGCGGGCTCTCACCATGCCAGCTTTGCGCTAGCTGAGGGCGATCCGAAAGGCCCCCAATTAATCTAGTTTCCCGACGGTGCTTGCCATCGTCGATGACGGAAGCCCGTTGGCACGGACGGACAGGCGGCGGGTCAGGCGCGACCCGCGGGGAGCAGACACAGGTCGCCGAAGGTCTCGTTGAAACTTAGGTGCCAAGCACTGGTTTAGGCTGGGTCGCCGTTCTGCCTTTCGCCAGATATTTCTTGAATTCACGGTCGCGAACCATGAAGGCGTCAAGCATGTAGGGTATCAGTGCAACGCTGTCCACTGATTCGCCGTAAGTCTGGGCATGAAGCGCCGCGTAACGATCTAGCATTGCCTTCAGGTTGGTGGAAAGGGAAATCGTAAGCTTTATGGTTTCGGCTTTAGGCAGCGGCCCCAGCCGCAGCTTGCCGCTGGACTCATTCATTACAACCCTCCCTTCAGGAAAAACAGTGGCTGGTATGGTCGCAGGACCAGATCCTTGTTTACCATGACCCGTACCGGGAAACCGGGCCGGATAGTGAGTGTCGGCTGGATGCTCACGTTGCGTTTGGTGATCTCCTGGCCGACCTGGTTCACGGTGTCCTGCGCGCTCTGGCGAACGGCGACGGTGACGCTACCGGTACTGCCGCTGTTGTTGGGTGCTGCCAGCTCCGCACCGACGCCGAGCAGCGTGGACAACGCAGCACCGGCGAGGATGCGATCCCAATGCCAATTGACGTCATCCTCCAGCCCGGCATAACCAGCCGGGTCGATGCCGGGCAGACGGTCGAGCGAAATCGACGAGGTATCGGGCAGGATCAAGCGCGTCCACACCAGCAGTACCCGTCGCTGACCGAAGGCCACCTGGCTGTCGTAGCGGCCGATCAGTCGCGACCCCTGCGGAATCAGCAGAAAGCGACCCGTGGCCGTGTCGTAGACCGCCTCCGTCACATTGGCAATGACCTGTCCCGGCAAGTCGGAGTTGATGCCCGTCACCAGCGCCGCCGGAATGATGGTGCCAGCCATCACCTGGTAGGGCGATGTCGGCAATTGCAGGCTGGCCGGATTGCGGGCGGCGGTGTCGCCGCCATTCGTGAGGAACGCTTCCTTCTGATCCTGCCGGTTCTGCACAGCCGTTGGATCGGTTGGCTGTGTCGATGCAGTTGCTGTTGCCATCGGATTGAAGGCCTGATTGCCCGATGCCTGCTCGGGTTGGATTGCGGCTGCGGTGGTTGCCGGTGCCGCCTTTGTTGCACTGCTGCTGCGGAAAAATACCGACGAACGCGCCGCATCCTCGGCATCGCCCGGCTGAGCGATACGGCCGGGTTGTGCGGGGGTGTACGCGCCTGTGTTCCCGTGATTCTGCGCATGCACGATGGCCGGCCCCAAGTCGCCCGGCAATGGCTCACCCAACATCGGCACCACAGGCTTGGCCATTGGCACCACTTTGGTATAGTCTTTGGGCAACTGGTCGAGGCTATCGGCCCGTGAGACGCGATCCACGTTGTACAGCTCGGTGGCCGGGTTGCGCTCACGCTTGTGCGGCTGCAAGGACCAGAGTGTGGCGCCCAGTATGACGATGCCGAGCGCCCCTGCAAGCATGGCCAGCATGCGCCGATTGAGCCGCGTCACCGGACGCGGCGTAGCGCGCAGACCCAAGGTATCCGGATCGGCCTTATTTGTCCCAGTCGACGGCGATTGCGGCGTGGCGGGCGTGCTCATGCTCAATGCCTCCGCGCCGTGCTGGCCATGCCATCGGTGCGTTCAATGCGAACGACGGCGACCTTGTCCGCACCGAGCCGCAACTCGGCGGCACCGAACAGCCGATCCACCACGTAAAAGGGGGAGCGGAAGCGGTAGTTCACGAGCTGGCCATCGCCCTGCTGCCCGATCACGAATAGCGGCGGCAGCTCGCCCTGCGCGATGCCAGCAGGGAACTGGATATAGACGCGCTCGCCGTCATCGAACGCGCGCAGCGGTTTCCACGGTGGGCTGTCACCGGAGATCGCGTAGCGGAACTTGATTTGCTCCAGCGACAAGCCCGAGTCTACCGGTGCTGCCGCCTGAGCCTGCTGCGCCTGCTTCTGCAAGGCCAGCATGCGGTCCTTCGGGTAGTCCCACGATGCCGATGCCATCCACGCATGCGGCGTCGAAGAGAGTTCGAGCAGGTAGGTGCGACGGTTGGTGGTGATGACCAGATTGGTCTTCAGGCCGACACGCGTGGGCTTCACGAGTATGTTCACGCGCAGACCGGCACCCGCGCCGCTGGTCGTGTCACCGACGATCCAGCGCACCGTGTCGCCGGCCGAAACGGTCACCAGTTCCTCGCCCTGCTGCAAGGTGATGACCGTGACGCGACCGGGACTGGTGTAGATCTGATACAGCGCGCCATCGCTGTAGGGCCAGACCTGGATCGCGTTGACGTAACCGTCGAGACTGGGGGGGACGCGCGCCTCGGCGTTGGCGCGCGCCACACTGGCCTTCTCGTCGGGCGGTTCGGCGATGGGCTTGTCCTCGGGCGTATTGCCCAAAGGCTTCAACTGCCCGGGTAACGGCAGAGGTTTGGGTACTTCGACCACCTCGATGGGCTTGGGCGGCTCCGGCAGCGCGTGCGCCGCGATGGGGTCGTCCAGCGTGATGTCCGGCGGCGGTTTGCCGTGCGTGGCGCAGCCGGTGAGAGTTGCCAGGGTGGCACTCAGGATCAGCGGCAATACGGAATGACGGATTGTGGCTTTCATGGTTTTGGGGTTCCTTCGGTTGCGTCGAATTCACGGCTCCAGGACAGGCCGTTGACATAAATTCCCAGCGGGTTCTTGCGCAGCCGCTCTTCGGTTCGGGGTGGCTGCAACACAATCGATACGACGGCCGTCCAGCGCTCGGTGCCCGAAGGCGAACCATTCACATAGCTGCGCTCGATCCAGCGCACCTGGAACGACGATGGGCTGGCGCGCACCACGCTGGTGATCTCCACGGCTGTCGAGGTCTGGCCGATGCGCGCAAACGGATCGTTGCTGCGCGCGTAGTCGTTCAGCGTGGCCGCACCCATGTCGGTGGTGTAGTTGTAGGCTTCGAGCCAGTTCTGCCGCACCACGATGGGATCGATCGACAGCGAGCGCACGTCGGTGAGGAAGCGCGCCAGGTGGTAGGCGATCTGCGCATCGTTCGGCTTGTACGGCGTGGCCGCTTCGCTGACCGCGCGCACCTGGCCGCCGGCGGCCACTTCGACCACATAAGGCGTGACGATGGACTGTGCCGACCGCCACACCAGCCCGCCAGCCATCAGCAAGGCAAGCGACAGGCAGCCGAAGGCCGTCAGTCGCCAGTTCTTCGCCTGCACGCGCGCACTGCCGATGCGCTGGTCCCAGACCTGCGCGGCGGCCTGATAGGGAGTGACGGGCTCGGGTGTGTCCGAGTAGCGCACCTGCGGTCGTTTGAATCGCATGGACTGATCTCCGTTGGACTTGATCTTCAAGGGTTAGAATCGTCGCGCAGGCTCGGACTGGCACCGCCGCCACCGTGATCGCCGGAGCGCAGGGTGTGAGCCGCCGTGGTTGCCGCATGGCTCACCTGCTGTTTGCGACGCATTTGTTTGGCCCAGGTGGGCTCTGCCGTTGATGGCTTGGCTTCGGTCGAATCGGCCGATTCGGTGGAACTCGCGGCCGCCGCAGGCGCAGCGGCTTCCGCGACGAAATTGGCCACGCGATCCTTGACCGCTTTCGCACTGGCCGCGACGCGCTGGCCGACCGCACCGGCACCGCGCCTGGCCACATTGGCGAGGCCCGCCCCTGCGGCACGAACCCCAACTGACCCTGAAGCCGCAGCACCCGCCTGGTAGACGGTCTTCGCGCCGCTGGCCATCGTGCTGCTCGCACGCCCGGCCGACGCCGCTGCGCCGATGGCGGCACGTGTGGCACCCGGCACCATGCGTGTACCCGCCGCCACTGCCGCACTTCCTGTCGCGAGCGCCGCACCACCGGCCACCGCCAGACCCGCCGCACCCAGCGCCGTGCCTGCCGCCGCACCAGCACCGAGCTGCGGTGCACCGGACACCAGTCCGGTGGCAATCCCCGGCCCGAAGATCCCGAGTCCCAGCATCGCCAGCGAGGCCAGCATGATGGTCAGCGCCAGGTCGATCGAGGGCGCGGTGCCGGGCGGTGTTTGAAACTGAGCAAACAGTCCCGTGCCGATGCCGACGATGACCGCCAGCACCAGCACCTTGATGCCCGACGACACCACGTTGCCCAGCACCCGTTCGGCCAGGAACGCGGTCTTGTTCCACAACGCGAACGGCACTAGCACGAAGCCTGCGAGCGTGGTCAGCTTGAATTCGATCAGCGTGACGAAGAGCTGCACCGCGAGCACGAAGAAGCTCACGATCACCACCAGCCAGGCGAGAAACAGCACCGAGATGACATCGAGGTTCGCGAACACCTCGGGGAAGCCGGTCAGGTCGCTGATCTGCGCCATGATCGGTTGCGCCGCATCCACGCCGACCTTGGCCAGGTGGCCAGGCTGCAGGAATTGTGCCTGGCTCAGCGTGGAACCCGACGCCACCAGCCCGAGACCGGCAAACGAATTGAACAGGATGCCGGCCAGGTTGTTGAAGTTGCCGATGATGAAGGCGAAGGCGCCGACGTAGAGCGTCTTCTTGATCAGCCTGGCGATCACGTCCTCGCCGCCCATCGCCCAGAACAGCCCGGCCAACGTCATGTCGATCACCACCAGCGTGGCGGTGAGGAACGCCACCTCGCCATGCAGCAGGCCGAAACCCGAGTCGATGTAGTGCGAGAAGACATCGAGGAAGTGGTCGATAACCGACAGATCGTTCATGGCTCAGTCTTTCGGTGCAGCCGGTGGCGCGGGCGTGTACGGCGTGCCGTTGCCCATGAATCGCCGCCGCGTGGCCTCACTCGCCCTGTTGCACAGGGCGTCGCCCGCCTTGGCGTGGTCGGCCTTGCACTGCGCGCGGACTTCCTTCAGGCGATCAGGATTCGCCATCAGCGATTCGACGGACTCGGCGGACTCCGGTTTGCCGCACGCGGCCAGCAGCGCGGTGCAGGCGGCGGCGATGAGGAGGGCTTTCATATGGGTTCCTCAGTTGCCGTAGAAGTTGACGGGGGATGGCGAATACGGTGTGCCAGTGCCATGGAAGCGGTTGCGCACCTCGGCGGCACGCGCATGCACCGCGATCTGACGTGCCTGTTCGAGGGCGACAGCGCGGTCTTGCGTGATCTGCAGCTGCTGCGCCTGGATCTCCTGCCGGGCCTGCAAGGCGAGCAACTGGTTCGTCGCCTGGGTGGCTTGCAACGCGCCGACCGCCGACTGGCTGCTGTTCACGAGGTCGGACAAGGTTTGCTCGTCGGAAGCGAAGTTCTGCACTGACTGCGACTGCACCTCGGTCGCGGTACGTAGCGCCTCAAGTGCGTTCTGCCAACGCTGGCTGGCGTCGAGCGCCATCTGGTTTGCCGATGTCGAGGCGGTGTAGGCAGCGGGATAGAGCTGCGCAAACTGGGTCTCCATCTGCGTCAGATTCAATGACAGCCCCTGCGCCTGCTGCAGCAGCTGGTTCGTCGCGGACAGCGCGGATTGCAGTTGATTGAGCGCGCTGAAGGGGAGGCTGGTCAGGTTCTTCGCCTGGTTGGTCAGCATCTGCGCTTCGTTCTGAAGTTGCTGGATCTGGTTGTTGATCTGCTGCAGAGTACGGGCAGCTGTCAGGATGTTCTGAATCAAGTTGGCCGGATCGATGACGACCACAGTTGCCTGTACCGAGGGCATCACGGTCATGAGTACGGCGGCGGCGACGGCAAGAAGGATTTTCTTCATGGCTGCTTCTCCTGGGGAGTGAAGGGGAACGACGGGATCAGATCGGCGGCCCAGTAGAGGCCGCGATGGCGCAGCCAGCCGGCGGCGAAGTCCGCAGGCGGAGCCGACGCGGAAACGGCGTCGATGGCGTGCTGGTCTTCGGGCTTGGCTGCGCCAGCAAATGCCAGCGCCACCGGCCCGAGCCCCAGATCGAAGACCCTATTGCCGAGCCGCGACTGGTAGTAGTAGTCGCGCTTGGGCTGGGCGGTCGCCACGATCTCGATCTGTCGCGCATTAAGGCCAAAGCTCTCGTAGATGACGCGAATCTGAGGCTCGGTCGCCTGCGGGTTGGGCAGGAAGATACGGCTCGCGCAGCTCTCGACGATGGCCGGCGCAATACTGGAATCCTTGATGTCCGCCAGCGATTGCGTGGCGAAGATTACCGATACGTTCTTCTTGCGCAGCGTCTTCAACCATTGGCGGATGCGGGCGGCGAACATAGGATCGTCGAGGAACAGCCAGGCTTCATCGAGGATCAGCAGTGTCGGGGCACCGTCGAGTCGTTCCTCGAAGCGCGCGAACAGGTAGCGCAGTACCGCCAGCGCCGCCGCTTTGCTGTGCATCAGTTCTTCCATCTCGAACGCCTGCACCTCGGCGAAACCGAGCCGGTCATGGTCGGCGTCGAGCAGCTTGCCGTGCGCGCCGTCCAGCACATAGGGTTGCAGCGCCTGACGCAGTGCGTTCGATTGCAGCAGTACCGACAAGCCGGTCAGGGTGCGCTGACCGAGTGGCGCGCTGGCGAGACTGTTCAGCGCCGACCACACAGACTCTTTCTCGGCCGGCCCGACAACCACGCCTTCGTGAATCAACAGGCCTTGGACCCAATCCGCCGCCCAGGCGCGATATGCCTCCTGGTCGATACGGGCCAGCGGCTGGAAGGCGATGGAGCCGTCCGCGCCCAGGTCGTAATGCTCGCCACCCAGCCCAAGCACGGTGGCGCGGATCGAGCGCCCCATGTCAAACGCGAAGATGCGCGATCCGGCATAGCGGCGGAACTGCAATGCCAAGGTGGCCAGCAGCACCGACTTGCCCATGCCGATGGGGCCGACCACCAGCGTGTTGCCCACGTCGCCGATGTGTGTGACCAGCCGGAACGGTGTCGCGCCATCGGTGCGCGTCACGATCAGTGGTGGGCCGTCGAGATGCGTATTGCGCTCTTGTCCTGCCCACACCGCCGACACCGGCATCATGTGCGCGAGGTTCAGCGTCGAGACGATGGGCTGGCGCACGTTGGCGTAGGCGTGTCCCGGAATCGACGACAGCCAGGCATCGACCACGTTCAAGGTCTCGGGGATCGTCATGAAACCCCGGCCCTGGATGGTGCGTTCCACGGCACGCAGCTTCTCGTCGGCGGCGGTTGCATCGGCATCGATCACCGTCACGGTGGCCGTGACGTAGCCGAACGACACCTGGTCACTGCCAAGTTCCTGCAAAGCGGCGTCGGCGTCCGCTGCCTTGTTCGACGCATCGGAGTCGACCAGCGGGCTTTCCTGCTGGAAGACCGTCTCGCGCAGCAGCGCGACGATATTCTTGCGCTTGGCGAACCACTGGCGGCGCAAGCGGCTGAGTTCCTTCTCGGCATCGGCTTTGTCGAGGCAGAGGAAGCGTGTGCTCCAGCGGTAGGCAAAGCCCAGGCGGTTGAGGTCGTCAAGCAAACCAGGCCAGGTCGAAGTCGGAAAGCCACGCACCGACACCACGCGCAGGTGCTGGCTCCCGAGCATCGGCGCAAGGCCGCCCGTCAATGGCTCATCAGCCAGCAGCGCATCGAGGTGCATCGGCACCTCGGGCGCGGCCACCGGATGCCGACGCGTGGACACGCAGGCATGCAGGTAGGTCAGCGTCTGGCCATCGTCGAGCCACGCGATCTCCGGCATCACCCCTTCAAGCAGGCCGAAGAAGCGTTCGGTCTCCGACACGAAGCCATCCAGTCGTTCGCGCCAGTCCACGCCTTCGACCTTGCTGTTCTCATACAGCAGCTTCGCGGCGTGCGCCGTCGATTCCTCGGGCGGCAGGTACAACAGCGTCAGGTGGTAGGCGCTCTCGAAGTGGCTTTCGGCTTCCTCGAAAGCCGCCCTGCGTTCTTCATCGACCAGCCAGGACAGCGGCTCGGGGAACACCGACTCCGGATAGTTAGCGGCTACGCGCCGCTCGGCTTCCACGAACAAGGCCCAACCCGATCCAAGCCTACGCAGTGCGTTATTCAACCGCGCGGAGGTCGCAACCAGTTCACCCTGCATAGCGCTGTCCAAATCAGGCCCGCGAAAGCTTGCCGTGCGCTGGAACGAGCCGTCCTTGTTGAGTACGACGCCCGGCGCGACCAGCCCTGCCCAAGGCAGCCAGTCGGCCAACAGCGCGGGGCGCTTGCGGTATTCGGCGAGGTGCATCATGGGATCGTCCTCACACGTCCAGAAGTTGCCGGTGCTTGATGTGTCGAGCGAAGACCGCCATGAACTGCGCATCCAGTCTCGCGCCCCACACGGCCAGCGAGTGCCCGACAATCCACAGCACCATGCCGGGCAGCCAGAGTTGCAGTCCGAGCCCCACGGCGGCGGACAACGTGCCGTTGGCAATCGCCACGGTGCGCGGTGCGCCACCCAACAGAATGGGTTCAGTCAGCGAGCGGTGCAGCGGCACCTCGAAGCCGGGTGCGTCAGCAGGCAGCGCGTTCATGCGATCACCGCTCCGCCGCTGAAGCTGAAGAAGGTCAGGAAGAACGAGGACGCGGCGAACGCGATCGACAGACCGAACACGATCTGCACCAGCTTGCGAAAGCCGCCACTGGTGTCGCCGAATGCCAGCGTCAATCCGGTGGCAATGATGATGATCACCGCGATGATTCGGGCCACCGGCCCCTGGATCGAGTCCAGCACGGATTGCAGCGGCGCTTCCCACGGCATGTTCGAGCCTGCTGCATGCGCGGGAATGGTGATGGCCAGCAGCAGTGCGGCGAGAGCCACGAATTGCAGGGCAGGTTTTACGGAAATGCGTGAAGTCGTCATGACGGTTCTCCGGGTGTTGATGAAAGTAAAGGGACGAAAGGCATCAGCTCGGCGCTGAGCTGGTAGCCGTGGTTGTCGAAGCCAGTGACACGGGCGATTTCCTGTACGCGGCGCGCATGGCCGCGCCCGGCGATGTAGACGATGACGTTGACCGCTTCCGCGATCAGGGCGCGTGGTGGCGTCACGGCGACTTCGAGGATCAGTTGTTCCAGCCGCAGCAGCGCGCCCGCGGCGGAACCGGCATGGACGGTGGCGATGCCGCCCGGATGGCCGGTGCCCCAGGCCTTGAGCAAGTCCAGCGCTTCGGCGCCGCGCACTTCACCGACGACGATGCGGTCTGGCCGTAGCCGCAGGGTCGAGCGCACCAACTCGGCCATGGTCACGACACCCGCACGGGTGCGCAGCGGGACATGGTCGTGCGCCGTGCATTGCAGCTCCACTGTGTCTTCGAGCACGATCACGCGGTCACCGGTGGCGGCGATCTCGTCGAGCAGGGCGTTCGCCAGCGTGGTCTTGCCGGTGCTGGTGCCACCAGCGATCAGGATGTTCTGGCGCTCGCGCACCGCGTTACGCAGGAATTCCGCCTGAGCCTCGGTCAGGATGCCGTCGGCCACGTAGGCGTCGAGCCGGATCAGACCGACCGCGCGCTTGCGTAGCGCGAAGACCGGCCCCGGCGTCACCGGTGGCAGCGCGCCCTCGAAACGTTCGCCGGTCTCCGGCAGCTCGGCGGACAATAGCGGCTTGCCCGCATGCACCTCGGCGCCCACGTGGGCGGCGACCAGGCGGATGATGCGTTCGCCATCGGCGGGCGTGAGGCTGACACCCAGCGGTTTGCGGCCGCTGCCCAGCCGATCCACCCAGAGCGAGCCGTCGGGATTCAGCATGACTTCCACCACGTCGGGGTCGTTCAAAGCCTCGGCGATGTCCGGCCCCATCGCCGTGCGCAGCATGACCACGCGACGCTCCAGCGCCAGCGAGGCCGACAAGCCCTGATCGTGCGCCGTGCCGCTCATGACGGTGCTCCAGGGTCGTCTGTTGACGACGAGGTGTTGGCGTTCTCCTGCAAGCCGAAGAACTGGCTCTGATCGGGCTGAATTTCTTCGACCACATCCTTGACCAGACTGCGTCCGCGCAGCAGGTGCCGGCCGAGTTGTTCGATGAACTGCTCGAAGCGTGCGCGGCCCTGGGCGCGCGCCGCCTCTTGATGCGCTTCCGGCACGGGCGTACTGACAGTGAGGAAATAGCGCACGTACAGCGCCAACGTCTCGATCAGGATGTTCTGATCGCGCTCCAGCTTGTCGA
>JAPTVL010000261.1 GCA_028065725.1 Betaproteobacteria bacterium | reverse complement strand
TGGAATCGGATTACCGCCCATGAAAAACCTGTTGCTGACCTTGAGCCTGTCGCTTGCTGCCCTGCCCGTCCATGCTGCCGACGACACGCCGCCGCCGCGCGCTGTTGCCCAGGAGGCGCCGGACGACCTGCCGCCGCCGCGAACAACGACGCGCAAAACGCGTGCGGTTCAGCCCGCAGACGTTCCGGCCGAGGTCACGCCGCTGGCCGGCTCGGCGGATGATCTTCCGCTGCCCGGCGCGCGCAGCCGCAAGCCGGTGGCGCGCGGTTTCCAGCCCACGCTCAAAGCCGGGGTCGACGACCTGCTGCTGGAAGCAGGCGGGCTGCCCGACGCGCAGGAGGCGGATACCTATTCCACCCTGCGCGCCAGTGCCTATGTGCTATGGCAGCCCAGCCGCAACTGGGAATTCCGCGCCGGCGCACGGCTTGACGGCATGCTGCAGGACGGCGGCAGCGCCGACCACGACGAAATGCTGGCCGACTACGGCGACACCTATGTGCGCTACCGCAACGGCGATACCCGCCTGACCTTAGGCGCGCAGACCATCATCTGGGGCCGCGCCGATGAAATTCCGCTAGCTGACCGCGTCAGCCGCGCCGACCTGACCCGCTTTAATCTCGACGACCTTGGCGACCGCCGCCGCGCTCAACTGGCTGCGCGCTGGGAGCAAAGCTTTGGCGACTTCAAGCTGGACGCGGTGTGGCTGCCGCTGTTCCGCGGCGCACAGTTGCCCGATGTCGCCAGCGTGTGGAGCCCGATCAACCGCGCCACGGGACAGGTCATCGGCATCGATCCGTCGCTCACCGGCTGGGTGAGTGGCGCGCGCATCGACGAGGACGAACACGGCGGCGGCGGCGGCGCCCTGCGGCTGACCAAAACCGGCGAGCCGTTCGACTTCGGCGTGACGCTGGCCCGCACGCGGCAGTCGCTGCCGTATTACCGGGTTGATCTGCCCACGCTCTCGCTCACCGCGGTGCATCCGTTCAATACCTTCGTCGGTGCCGACCTGGAACTGGAGCGCGGCGGCCTCACCTGGCGGATGGAAGTCGGCCATACCGACGACGTGCCGGTGACCCTGCCGAGCACAGCAATGCTCAAGACACGTTCGCTCGACTGGATCGGCGCACTGGAGTTTTTTCCCGGCGGGGCGGACACTCGAGTCAACCTGCAACTGGTGGCGCATGCGATACAGACCGACCGCGACATCATCGAGTTGAAGGAGTATTACGGCGCCAACGGCGAGGTCGAGACCACCTTCGGCCAAGGTCGCTGGAAGGCCGGCTTACGCTTCGCCACCGGCTTCAATGTGCACGATGTCTACCTCAGTCCAAGGTTGGGCTATGTCGGCTGGGAGCCGCACGAACTGTATGTCGCCGCACATTATTTCGACGGCGAGGCGCGCACACTGGGCGGCTTCCATCAGGATCATTCGCTGATCACGCTGGGACTGCGCACCCGGTTCTGAACGGAGCGGGCGCGTGCGAATGCTGAAATCCTGGATGAATGGCAGCCGCATGCTGCCGCCGTGGCTGGCACTCGCCATCCTGATCGGGCTGCAGCTGGCCTCGCTGCCGTTCCTGATCAACATCCATTTCAACAATGCGGGGGACATCTATTCCCCCGCGGACGCGCCCATCATCCAGCTGCGCGAGTCGCTGTTTCGCGAATTCCCCAGCGACGAGGCGTTGATCGCGCTGTTCGAGGGCGACGAACTCTTCGACCCGGCATTCCTCGGCGCCCTCGATCGCGTTGCGCGCAAGATGGAAGCCCATCCCTCCGTGGATCGCGTGCTCACGCTCACAACGATCGAGCATATCGACGAGACCGACGATGGCTTCGAGGTTGCGTTGCTGGTGGATCCCGATGACCTGACAGCGCGCACCCCCGCCGAATGGAAAGCCCGGGTGCTGGACGACACGCTGGCGCCCGGGACGCTTGTCTCGAAGGACGGCAAGGCCGTTGCGCTGGTGGTGCGGCCAAAAGTGCTAAAAGAAAGCCTCGCCCGTCGCGACATTGCGATCGCGCTGGCTGCCGCCATCCGCGGCGAGAAACTCGATGCCTACCAGACCGCAACTGCCGGAACCGTGGCGCAGACCGTCGAGGAATTGCGCTCGCTGTTGCGCGACAGCGCAACCTTCATTCCACTCACCGTCGCCATCGGCCTGGCACTGATGTGGTGGGTGGTCGGACGGGTGCGACCGATGATCATCGGCGGGCTGGCGATGTCAACGGTCGTCGCCGTCAGCGTGGCTGGAATCGTCGTGTCAGGCCAGCCGTATACGCCGATCACTGCAATGATTCCCACCCTTATGGCCGCCTACACCACGGCGACGTTGCTGCATTTGTATGCAGCCATCCAGCGTGCCCGCATTGCACTGCTTTCGCGCCCACAACGCATCGCACGTGCGCTGTCCGAAACCTTCGTGCCGGGTTTGTTCAATGTGCTGACGACCGGCGCCGGTCTGCTGAGCCTGCTGTGGGTCGATATTCCACCGGTGCAGACCTTCGGACTGTCCGGCGCGATCGGCACGCTGATGGTGTTTCTGGTGGTCTTCATCCTGGTGCCGCCGATTCTGCTGAAATGGGACACGCCGCGCTGGCCGCGCCGCCGCTCCGGACTTGCCCACGCACGGCATGTTGCTGTGGCGATGGCGGTGTTCAGCCTGCGCAACGCCAGAGCCGTGCTCATCGGCACGCTTTTGCTGGTGCTGGCGGCGATTCCACTCGCAATGCAACTGAAAGTGGAGTCCAACCTGATCAAGTTTTTTGCGCCGGACCACAGCATCAGCCGCAGCATCGAACGCGTCGGGACGAAGCTGTCTGGCGTGACGACAATGGAAATCGTGCTCGATACGCCTGAGCGCGATGGCCTCAAGCATCCAGCGACCCTTGCGCGGATCAAGGCGCTGCAGACCTGGCTGGAGCAGCAACCGGAAATCGACCGCAGCTTTTCGCTGGTCGACGTGATCGAGGAAATGAACCGCGCATTCAGCGGCGAAGACCTCGGGGAGCAGGCCCTGCCGACGAACCGCAAGCTGGTCGAGCAACTGTTGCTGGTCTATGACGGCAATGATTTGTACGAACTGGTCAACCGTGAATTTCAGCGCGGCCGGATCTTACTGAATCTCAACGTTCACGGTGCCAATGAAATTGGCCAGGTAATCGAGCGTATCGAGGCGCATCTGCGCGCGCAGCCGATTCCCGGTGCCAGGACGGAAATGGCGGGCTACGGGCGGTTGTTCTCGGATCAGGAAGACCTCATTGTTGACGGGCAAGTGAAAAGCTTTGCCTCGGCGTTCCTGCAGATCCTTTTGCTGATAGCCCTGCTGTTTTGGTCGTTCCGTGGCGCGCTGATCTGCCTCATTCCCAACCTGGCACCGCTGTTCTTCATCTTCGTGGTGATGGGGGCGACCGGCATCGCGCTCGATGTGGCGACAGTGCTGATCGCCGGTATCATTCTTGGCATCACCGTCGACGATACCATCCACCTGTATCACGGCTACTTGCACCGCATTCGCAAGGGCGTCAGCCCGGTGTTCGCGATCGTCCGCAGCATCGAATCATCCGGACGTGCGGTGGTGGCAATTTCCATCGTCCTGATTGCCCAGTTCAGCCTGCTGGCGCTGTCCGACTTTCGGCCAACCGCTCACTTTGGAATGCTCTGCGCAATTGGCCTGCTGGCAGGCCAGGTTTTCGAACTGTTGCTGATGCCCGCCTTGTTGAACCTGCGCAAGCGCCGCGTCTGACCTGCCGGGCAGGAGGGGTTCACTTCAGCCCGATTTTTGCCATCAGGTCGTACAGGGTGGGGCGGGTGACGCCGAGCAGTTCGGCGGCCTGGGCGATATTGCCTTCACAGTTTGCGAGCGCGCGGCTGACCGCCAGGCGCTCTGCATCTTCACGCGCCTGGCGCAGATTGAAGGGCTGCGGCTCGGCGTGGCCGGTTTCGAGTCCGAGGTCGGCAGCTGTCACCTGGTTGCCTTCGGCCATGATGGCCGCGCGCTTGATCAGGTTTTCCATTTCACGCACGTTGCCGGGCCAGGCATGCGCTTCGAGCGCGGCCAGCGCATCGGCGGTGAAGCCGCGGATGCCCCGTCCCATTTCGCGCGCGTAGCGTTCCAGAAAGGCCTGCGCCAGCAGGACGGCATCGCCCGGACGTTCGCGCAGCGGCGGGATTTTCACGGTGATTTCGGACAGCCGGTAATACAGGTCTTCGCGGAAACTGCCTTCGCGGATCATGCCGGCGAGGTCGCGGTGGGTGGCGCAGACCACGCGCACGTCGACCGGGATTTCACCGCGTCCGCCCAGCCGCTCGATCACGCGCTCCTGCAGAAAGCGCAGCAGCTTGGCCTGCAGGGGCATTGGCAGGTCGCCGATTTCATCGAGGAACAGGGTGCCCTCGTTGGCGTATTCGATCTTGCCGATGGTCTGCTTGGCGGCGCCGGTGAAGGCGCCTTTTTCATAGCCGAACAGCTCGGATTCCAGCAGGGTGTCGGGAATCGCCGCACAGTTGATGGCGACAAAGCGCTTGCCAGCGCGCGGCGACAAGTCGTGCAGGCCGCGCGCCAGCACTTCCTTGCCGGTGCCGGACTCGCCGAGCAGCAACACGGTAACGTTGGCCGGGGCGACTTTTTCCACGGTGCGGCACACCTTGAGCATCGGCTCGCTGCTGCTGATCAGCCCCTGCAGGGCGGCCCCCTGCTGCCTGGCGGCCAGCAGGCGGTTTTCGCTTTCCAGCGCGTGGACATGCAACGCGCGCGCGATCATGAGCGCCAGCACGTCGGGATCGAAGGGTTTCTGGAAAAAGTCGTAGGCGCCAAGCTGAATCGCTTTTACGGCATTGCTGCGGTCGAGGTTGCCGGTGACGACGATGATTTTGGTGGAAGGTGCGAGTGACAGGATTTGCTGCAGGGCGGCGAGGCCCTCGGTGGCGCCATCGGCATCGGGGGGCAGGCCGAGGTCGAGCAGCACCACGGGGGGTTCGTGGCGGCGCAACTGGGCGATGGCGCTGTCGCGGTCGGCGGCCATCACGAGTTCGTAATTGGGGAGGCTCCATTTCAGCTGTTTTTGCAGCCCCGGGTCG
>JAPTVL010000549.1 GCA_028065725.1 Betaproteobacteria bacterium | reverse complement strand
AGTTGCAGCCAGACAGGCACAAGGCGGGGATCGAGCCGTCCTGGCCGACCGATGGACACATGCGCGCCGCCTTCGTGGTGCGCGACAACGTCGCCCACCGCCGCGACATCGAGCGTGTATACCTCGCCGCGCTGGCGCTGGCGCGCGAAGAAATCATTCTCGCCAATGCCTATTTCCTGCCCGGCCGCCGGTTTCGCAAGTTGCTCAAAAAAGCCGCCGCACGCGGCGTCAAGGTGCACCTGCTGGTGCAGGGGCATACCGACCACCCCTTTTTCCAGGCTGCCGCTCGCGCCCTGTACCGCGACCTGCTCGCCGCCGGCGTGAAAATTTTCGAGTACCAGGCAAGCGAGCTGCACGCCAAGGTCGCCGTGGTCGACGGGCACTGGGCCACCGTCGGCTCCAGCAACATCGACCCGTTCAGCCTGCTGCTCGCGCGCGAGGCCAATATCGTCGTTGACGACGCTGCCTTCGCGCGCGACCTGCAGCAGCGCCTGCACCAGGCCATCAGCCAGTCTGCTGTGCTCAACCCCGCCGACTGGCGCCGCCGACCCTGGCCGCGCCGCATGCTGTCGTGGCTGGCGTATGAAAGCGTGCGCCTGATGGTGGGGCTGGCAGGCGCCGGGCGCTGGACCTGATCAACTGCGCCGCTGCGCCAGAAACCGGTCGAGTTGCCGCGCAAACGCCTGCCGGTCCGCCTGCGACAAGGCAGCCGGTCCCGAAATCTCCACCCCGGCGCCCCGCAGGCCTTCCATGAAATCGCGCATGCCCAGCCGTTCTCGGATGTTCTCCGCGCTGTAGAACTCGCCCCGCGGTGACAGGGCGAAGGCGTCTTGCTCGATCAGCGCGGCCGCCAGCGGTATGTCCGCCGTGATCACCAGATCGCCGGCCGCCACCTTATCCATGATGTGCCGGTCGGCGACGTCGAACCCCATTGGCACCTGTCGCGCCCGTATGTAAGGCGAGGGCGGCACCCGAAGCAGGCGGTTGGCCACCAGCGTTAGCGGCAGCTTCGTCCGCTCCGCCACCCGGAACAGGATGTCCTTGATCACCGCCGGGCAGGCGTCGGCGTCGACCCAGATATGCATGCGTCTTGTGACTTGCCGCCGAAAGTGGCGGCGTTACGGAAAGTACTTGACGCGGCTTCCGGCCATGACGGGCCGCGTCCGCGCGCAGTCCTCGTCGAACAGCGAAGGCGCGTTGCCGTCGAGACGGATGTGGCCAAGTCTGAGCAGCGTATGAAACACTTCGATCTGGCTGTGGGGGCATTCCCGCGTTTTTTCGAGTTGTGCCGACACCTCCGGCCATTTGGCCAGATAGGCGGGGCTCAGCCATACCAGCAGGGGGACATGCACATTCTCCGTGGGGAATTTGGCGGCCCCCTGGGAAAGCTCACCCGTACGCACCTTGTTCAAGTCCTGCCCGTGATCGGATATATAGATGAGCAGCGATGGAATGTCGTCCTGCACGGCCAGCCGGTCGATAATCCGGGACAGGAAACGATCGGTGTAGCGGATCGTGTCGTCATAAAAATCGAGCAGGTCGGCATTGCTGCGATTGGAAAAATGCCGGCTTTCCCGGGGCACCCGCAGAGGGTACTGAACATGGCTGCCGATGCTGTGAGCGACCAGAAACAGTCGCTTGTGCTTGTCGATTTGCGTGTTGATCAGCGGCAACAGGTCTTCGTCATACCGTTCACCTGCCGCCCAGTCGGGGTTGATGTAAATTTCATGGGACGCTTCTTCGCTGTATGGGAAGCGGTCCTGCAGCGAGAGCCAGCCGGTTACATAACCGGTTTCGGAAAAAGCTGAGACGATCGAACGCTCGCGTGTCGCGGGTGAAAAATCCATCGGTGTGGCACGCGTCAGGATCATGGGCACTGCCCCGCGCGTTGCGGTTGCACCGGATAGCACATCCGGGAAATAGACGAGCTGTCCCTTGCTGATGCTGGAAAGCTGCGGATTGGTTTGGCGTCCGTAACCGCTCAGCTGCCAGTGGCTTCCAGTCGAACTTTCTCCAATGACGAGGACAATGCGCAATGCCTGTCGCCGATCATCGGCGATTGCGTTGAAGCGGAACGCACGCTGACCGGCGCTCAAGTGCTCATGCACATCGGTCTTGGTGGCACTGTAGGCCGAGGCGATGAGGCTGCCCGGGAATACCGCGTTTTCCGCATTGGGCGGCACCCATCGGGAGAAGTGTTGCGGCGCGAACATCCAGGCAAAGATCAGAAGATTCGTGATCCAGATTGCCAGGTTGACGACAAACAAGCGGGTCATACGGCTTGTTTTTTCGAACCGGTGCGGCAGTAGCCATATCCAGGCGATCAAAAATGCCGCCACTATCAGCTCAATCGCATAGGCACTTGCCAGTCCGGGCAAGACCTCTATAAGTTCTGACCTTGTTGTGTGGTTCATGGCCACAAACACGGCCGGGCCAGGGGGTGCGCCATTATGTAGGGTGTAACCCAGCACCAGGATCGACAACAGGATGGCCGGGATGAAGAACAGCCGCCTGGACCGGCGAGACTCGATGAAAACAAGCGGAATGGCCAGCGCGGCCATATTGCAGACAATGAGCGCAGCAAGCCCCCAAAACGCGGGCCTGCGCAGCTGCTGCCAGACATCGTCAGGCTGCGCGGTCAGCAGCGAGACGAGTGGAATGCTCAGCCACGCGAACTGAAACAGCCGGTGCGAGGCTGCGCCAGGGGATAAGGACTTGATGTTGCGAATCACAGGCGGCTGGCCTTGAACGTGTCGCACTGCCCCGGGTCGCCGCTCTGCATGCCGCGGCTGAACCAGCGCATCCGCTGTTCGGACGAACCGTGGGTGAAGGATTCCGGCACCACGTAGCCGCGTGCCTGTTTCTGCAGACGGTCGTCGCCCACCCCCGCCGCGGCCGCCAGCGCCTCCTCGGTGTCGCCGGGTTCCAGAATCTGCCGTTGCTTGTGGGCGTGGTGCGCCCACACCCCGGAAAAGCAGTCGGCCTGCAGCTCCATCTTCACCTGCAGCGCGTTGCCCTCGGCCTCGCCCGCACGCTGGCGCACCGCGTGAACCTGTTCCGAAATGCCCAGCAGCGTCTGCACATGGTGGCCGACCTCGTGCGCCACCACGTAGGCCTGGGCAAAGTCGCCCGGCGCGTCGTGGCGCTGCGCCAGATCGTTGAAAAAGCGCATGTCCAGATACAGCTTCTGGTCTGCCGGGCAATAGAACGGCCCCACCGCCGCCTCGGCAAACCCGCACGCCGACTCCACCGCGCCGGAAAACAACACCAGCTTCGGCTGCTGATAGCGCTGGCCCGAGCCCCGGAACAGCGCACCCCACACGTCTTCCGTGTCCGCCAGCACCACCGACATGAACGCCTTCAGTTTTTCCTCTTCAGGGCTGAACGTGACCGGCTGCTCCTCCTGCGTCGGCGCCAGATTGCCCGCCTGATTCAGCACCACCGCCGGGTCCACCCCGAAATACATCGCCACCAGCGCCAGGATGATCGCCCCGACCCCGCCCCCGGCCAGGCCTTTCCGGCTTACGCGCATGCCGCGCCGGTCTTCGATGTTGTCGCTGCGGCGTCCGTGTTCCCAGCGCATGGGCGTCTCCTTGTTATATTGAGCGGATAGAGAACCATTGTAGCCCTTGGGCATGGCGCTCGAGGCTGCGGGGCGGGTGGGGAAAACCGCCTCATCCCGCGTTGCTGTGCTATGCTGCACATGTATACAGTGTCATACAGGAGTCTTGCATGCCCACGTCGGTACTGACATTACGCATCCCGGAAGAAATCAAGGCAAAGCTCGACAAACTCGCCCAGGCCACTCATCGGTCCAAATCGTTTCTGGCAGAGGAGGCCATCTCGCGTTACATCGACCTCGAGGCCTGGCAAATCGGCGAGATCGAACAGGCGATTCAGGAAGCGGACCAGGGCGATTTTGCGAATCCGTCCGACTTGGCAGATCTGCTGAAGAAATATGCAGGTTAAATGGCTGCGTCGAGCCCTGCTTAATCTTGAGCAAGAGGCGGCCTATATTGCACGCGACAACCCACGAACTGCCGCTGCACTGGTACTGGAAGCAGACGAAACCACCCGTCTTTTAGCGCGGCATCCCGACATGGGGCGTCCCGGGCGGGTGCCGGGTACGCGTGAACTTGTGTTGCCCAATTTCCCCTACATCATTCCCTATCGGGTAAAAGAACAGCGAGTCGAGATCCTTCGTGTGTTTCACACGTCGCGAAAATGGCCGCGGGGATTCGAGATCACGTAAACCATGGCAACTGCGTGTTGCTGCTCCAGACTCTGTTGCGCGTGTGCAACAAAACAACACTTTTTGCCCTGAATGATGAAAAAAACAACAGCGTTTGCTTGTCCGGTCATCCCGTGTCTGCATAATCATCCCGTCCCCAGGCATTCAGTCTGTGCAGGACAGCTCTGCAGAGCTTGAACGAGCTTTTATTCCAATCCAAGGAGATTTAGATGAAAAAGATTCTCGCAGTGGCGATCGCTTCCGCCTTCGCTACCCCCGCTTTCGCGGCCACCAGCAACGTCGACATCTACGGCGTGCTCAACTTCGCCGTCGCGAGCATCAACTCCGACACCGGCGTTGAAGACCGCCAGCTCACGCTGGCTTCCCAGAACAGCCGGATCGGCTTCAAGGGCGCCGAAGACCTCGGCGGCGGCCTGTCCGCCATCTGGCAGATCGAATCGACCGTCTTCCTGGACGAGTCCGGCGGCACCTTCGCCACCCGCAACACCTTCGTCGGCCTGAAGGGCGGCTTCGGTTCCGTGCTGCTCGGCCGTCACGACACCCCGGTGAAGATGCTGCGCGGCAAGGTTGACAACTTTGGCGACACCTTCGCCGACTCGCGCAACCTGCTTGGCGCGAACGCGGTCAGCGGTGCGTCTTCCTATGACCTGCGCCCCAACAACACCGCGGTGTACGTTTCCCCCAGCTTCAGCGGCCTGACCTTGATCGCGGCCTATACGGCTGACCATGGCGTTTCCGGCGCGGGCGCAACCTTCCCCAACTGCGTGGCCGGTGCGGACTGTAACGATCGCGACGGCTACAGCGTGTCCGCCGACTACGCCAACGGCCCGCTGATGCTCGGTCTGGGCTATGAGCGCCACAACACG
>JAPTVL010000035.1 GCA_028065725.1 Betaproteobacteria bacterium | reverse complement strand
TCGCAATGAGTTCTTCGATGACCTGTGCGCTTTCGATGGCGCGGCTGCGGTAGCGGTTCAGCGCGGCCAACAGGCGGTCGCTGAATTTCTTTTCCAAAATCACATTGGTCCGGCTGCGCGATTTGATTTCGTCGTTGAGCAGCTTTTGCAGCAGCTCGACGGCAAAGTTGCGCTGCGGCAGATTGCGCACCTCTTCCAGGAACGCATCGGAAAGGATGCCGATATCGGGGCGGCCGAGGCCAGCAAGCTTGAAGATATCTTCGACACCCTCGGCGACGACCGCGTTATCCAGAATCTGCTTGAGGACGGCGTTCTTTTTGTCCTCAGTGAGTTTCTTGTCGGTTTCCGTCGCCTTGGCGATCACGCTCTTGATAGCCTGGAAGAAGGCGATTTCTTCACGCAGTTCCATCGCCTCGTCCAGCGTGCCGCAGAGCGAAAATGCCTTGGTGATAGCCAACACCACATCAAACCAGCGCTTCTTGCCATCTTCCAGCCCCAGCACAAAGTTGGCGGCGGGAAGCAATAGTCCAGTGGCCTGAGTCCGGTACGCGGCGTAGTCGAAGCCGTGCAACAGCCCGCGCGCCACCTCCATCAGCTCCTTGAGCTTTGCCAGCGCCTCGGCCGCGTCCAGTGTCGGCTGACCCTTGCCGCGACTTTCGGTGTAGGTCTTCAGCGCGCGGCGCAGTTCTGCGGCAATGCCGATGTAGTCCACCACCAGCCCGCCTTCCTTGTCGCGGAAAACGCGGTTCACACGTGCGATGGCCTGCATCAGGTTGTGGTCGCGCATCGGCTTGTCCACGTACATCGTATGCAGGCACGGCACATCGAATCCGGTGAGCCACATGTCGCGCACAATCACCAGCTTGAGCGGGTCTTTCGGGTTCTTGAAGCGCTTTTCCAGTAGCTTCTTGGTGGTGGAGTTGTAGATGTGGGGCTGCAAGAGCTCTTTATCCGCCGCCGATCCCGTCATCACGACCTTGATCGCGCCCTGGGCCGGGTCGCTGCTGTGCCATTGCGGCCGCAGGGCCACGATGGCGGTGTAAAGGTGGGCGCATATCTCGCGGCTCATCGCCACGATCATGCCCTTGCCTTCCACTGCCGCATTGCGCGCCTCGAAGTGCTGCACGATGTCAGCGGCCACCTGCTGAATGCGTGGGTCAGCACCGACCAGCTTTTCCAGCGCGGCCCACTTGGTCTTGCCCGCCTCGCGCAGCGCGAGACTTTCTTCGTCCTCGAACACCTCTTCGACCTGGTCACTGAGCGCCTCGATCTCTGCTCGATTGATGTCCAGCTTCGCCAGGCGGCTTTCGTAGTAGATCGGCACCGTCGCGCCGTCGTCGACTGCATCCTGAATGTCGTACACGCTGACATAGTCGCCAAACACCGCGCGGGTGTCCTTGTCATTAGTCTCCACCGGCGTACCGGTAAAGCCCACAAAGGTTGCGATGGGCAAGGCGTCGCGCAGGTGTTTGGCAAAGCCGTATTTGTACTTGCCCGTCTTCTTGTCCAGTACCGCGTTAAAGCCGTACTGCGAGCGGTGCGCCTCGTCGGCGATGACGACGACGTTGGTTCGATCGGTCAGACGCGGGAACTGGTCCTCGTCCTTTTCGGGCGAGAACTTTTGCACCGTCGTGAAGATGATGCCACCGGATGGCCGCCCGTTCAGCAGCGCGCGCAGGGTTTCACGGTCTTCTGCCTGCTGCGGCGTTTCCTTCAACAGTGATCGCGCACCCGCAAAGGTCTGGAACAGTTGCCCGTCTAGATCATTGCGGTCGGTGACCACGACAATCGTCGGGTTCTGCATTTCTGGTTGTTGCATCAGCTTGCCGGTGAAGCACACCATGGAAATACTCTTGCCCGATCCCTGGGTGTGCCAGACGATGCCGCCCTTGCGCGAGCCGGGCACCACACGTTTGCCGTAAGTGGCGCGCTCCTCTTCGGCCTTGTTCGGCGCGGCCTGCGGCTGCGTGGCCGCAATCACCGTGGCGCGCACCGCCTCGCGCACGGCGTGGAACTGGTGATACCCGGCGATCTTCTTGATGATGCCGTCGTCGCCCTGCTCGAACAGAATGAAGTAGTGCAGATAGTCCAGCAGCAACTCGGCCGCAAAGAAGCCGCGCACCACTTTCTCCAGCTCGAATTCCAGCAATGGCCGGTCGTTCTCGTTGCGAATCGTGCGCCACGGCAGAAACCGCTCGCGATCCGCCGTCAGCGAACCCACGCGCGCATGCAGGCCATCTGAAATCACCAGCGCCTCGTTGAACACGAACAGATCGGTGATTTCGGCCTTGTAGGTTTCCAGCTGATTGAATGCCGACCAGATATCCGCCTGCTCAGACGCCGTGTTCTTGAGTTCGATTACCGCGATGGGAATGCCGTTAATGAAGCACACAAGGTCCGGGCGTCGCGGCTGCTTGGTGCCCTGCACCGTGTACTGGTTCACCACCAGAAAGCGGTTGTTTTCCGGATGCTCGAAGTCGATCAGGCGCACGCGGTCGCCGCGTTTCTCGCCGTTTTTCTCAACAATAACTGCCAGCCCGTCGAGCAACGCCTCGTGAAAGTGGCGGTTACTTTGAATAACCGAAGGCTCATGCAGCTTGGCGACACGGTGCAACACCTCTTCCAGCACCGCATCGGGCACATTCGGGTTCAACCTGCGTAGCGCTTCGTGCAAGCGCCCTTGCAATAACACCTGCCGGTAATCCGCGCGCTCGGGTGTATCGCCATCCGGGGCGATGTCGGGGCCAAAGCGGTATTCCCAGCCGGAATCCTGGAACCACGTTAAACAAAGCTGTTCGAGGTCGTCTTCAGTCATGCCGCATTCACCTCGAACGGCTGGCCCTTGAAAAACGGAGTATTTGCGCCCATAATTCGCCCAGAGTTTTCGGATTGGGGATTCCCGGTCGGTTGCAGGCCTCGGTGGAAGCACCGGGGCCTGTTGCTTTTCAGGGGAAGCATTTCAGCCCCCAACCGTTGAGTTTTCCTACATCGCTTCCATAAAACTTCGCTCGTAGCGCCTCAAAGGCGCGGTTGTTTTGCTCCGGACGAAGAATGCTCATGCCTACGGGCCGCGCGACCAGATCGGCTATTTGCAGCCCCGCCGAATTGCTCTTCTTATCCACGAAGGCGATCTCAAACGGCAGTTGCTCCCTCTTGTAGTTGCCCCCGTCACACACGCGGCGGAATTCCAGCTCAAGCTCCCCGTCCTCGCGTTTGCCGCGCTTCTCTACCATCAAGTGCGTTTTCCCATTCACTGCGCCTTTGTCGCGCAAGTAGTAAAACACCCGCTCAAGACCAAATCCCAACGCGATGTGATAGGGATTGTCGGGGTCAACGTATTTGGCACGTAAATGATCCTTGCGGATCACAGAGCAGATCAGCGTGAACGGCGTCGCGGCAACAATGGCCGTCAATTCGTCGAGGAACGCCTGCTTCTTTTCCCGCGTCTTCAAGAACGCGAACGCGCCCTGGTCCTTGCGAATTTCCCTTTCGTGCAGGACCACATCGTCATGCCCAAAATGCTTCATCTTGAATCGTTGCAAGGCAGGCGTCAGCGTTGCGACGTAGTCTTCCTTGCGGATCACGCAAAACGCGAGCACAAACATCGGGTAACCCGGATCGATGGTATCCAGCCCGTGGTCACCACTTTCATCGACGAAAACCAGATAGTCGCTAAAGCCGTCGCTCATTCCGGATTCTTATCCTCCGTTTTCATCGCCCCCAACAACTGATCCAATATCACTTCACGCGCAATGATCGGATAACCAAGTCTGCGCATCACAGCTCGTGCGGCGTTGCGCATAGCTGCTTTGACGCTTTCACGTTTATCCCAATCCACGTACTGATTCTTGGTCAGCTCGGTCGCTAGTTCTTGTGCGATCAACTCAAGGCGTGCGGGCTCTACGCCAGCGGCATCGGCATGCGCGGCAAGAACCTCAAGCAATGACTGAGCCTTATCCTGTGCGGCGGCCGCAGCGAGCGCCACAGCAGGTGCTACTGCTTCGACTTCTGCAACTTCCGGCTGTGCCTTGTGCTCAATTTCCGCTTGGCGATAATCGATGGCCTCCTCCCCCACCATGACGTTGCAGTACTGCGCCGCGCCCAGCAGGTCCGGGAATAGGCTGGCGTGATGCACGTTCATCATGCGCAAATGCCGCAGGCACTCGGCACGTTCTTCGTTGGGGATGTAAATCTTGCAGATGTATTTGGCCAGTTCCTTGGCCTCGTCTTCTTCCGACACCTGCCCGAGCACTTCATCGCGCAACGAATCAATCAGAAAATTTTCGAGTGTGTTGTCGTAAGCCGATGAGGTGAACAGCCCGGCCTGATTCACCAGGCGGCCGTGGTCATCCTTGCGCGGCTCCAGCACGCTTACGTCGGGGCATTTGTCTTCGGCTTCGACATGCGACTTGTTGAGCAGGTAAACCGCCCGGTACGGATTGTCGTGCTCGCCGTGGCGGCGGTCTTCTTTCTCGAAGGCGAAAAACAACGCCACGTAGGGCGAATAGGTCCAATCCAGCAGCGGGGTCAACAAACCATGGTGCTGGCCCACCGCCCACAGCTCATCCTCTTCATCAATCTCCACCAGCGTGCGATCGGAGATGCGCCCCCGCACCGCACGGCGAAACAGCCGTAACTGCGCCTCGGCGACTTCCTTGGTGATGATATTGCGCGGGTCGAAGCGGCCGAGCGAAGGCGTCAGCGGCCAGTCGTAGCGCCGATGGCCGCGATAGATCAGTTGTGTCTTGGGCCGGTTGAAGAACGGGTCTTCCAGCAGCTCTGGCAACTTACGCCAACTCGTAATACGCGTGACCGGCACGCGCCCGCTCACCTCATCGCCGGTCACCGCGAAGGCGGGCCACTCCGGCACGCGGTCGAAGTGCCGGTGGTCGACGATGTCTTCCGGCTGAGTGCTCATGCCGCACCTGCGACCGGCACGCGCAGTTCGCCGGAGAGGAGTTTGGGGAGGAGCGCGTCGCGGATGTTTTCCAAGGTCTGCGACTCCTGCTTGTTAGGGAACCTCTGCAAAAGTCAGCCGACAGAGTGGTTCGTACGTTGAAGACAGATGAAACAGATCAGCCTTGCTGCGACCGGATTTGAGCTTGCTGCGAAGCGCACGCGCAAGCGGGAATTTCTC
>JAPTVL010000345.1 GCA_028065725.1 Betaproteobacteria bacterium | reverse complement strand
GATGGTCTTCTCGAACACGCCGAGCGTCGACGGGTTGGTCAGCATCAGGCCGGCGGTCTGCGGGCCGACCGCGGCGCGCAGGGCGGCAAGGTCGACGCTGCCGGTGGCGTCGGTGGGGATTTCCTTCACCGTGTAGCCGCACATGGTCGCGGTGGCCGGGTTGGTGCCGTGCGCCGCGTCCGGCACGATGATCTCGCGCCGCGCGGTGTCGCCGCGCGCATCGTGGTAGGCGCGGATCATCGCCACCCCGGCGAATTCGCCGTGTGCCCCCGCCATCGGCGCCATCGACACGCCGGCCATGCCGGTGACGTCCTTCAGCATCTCCTGCAGTTCGAACATGCTGGCGAGAAAGCCCTGGCCGGTCTCGTCCGGGCTCGCCGGGTGGCGCGCCAGGAACTGCGGCAGCATCGCCAGCGAATTGCACGCGCGCGGGTTGTACTTCATGGTGCATGAACCGAGCGGGTAGAACTGCGTGTCGATCGAGAAGTTGAGCTGGGAGAGGCGCGTGTAGTGGCGCACCACGTCGAGCTCGGAGACTTCGGGCAGGGCAGGCCCATCCTTGCGACGCAGCGCGGCCGGCAGGTCGTCGAGGCTGCCGCCGGTGGCGGGCAACTGGGCGGCAGCGGTGCGGCCGGTACGGGAATGGTCGAATATCAGCATGGTGTGTGGGGATGGAGTCGAATGTTCACTTGAGGGCCGCCAGCGCGGCCTCGTAGTCGGGTTCCTGGCGAATCTCGGGAACGAGCTCGGTGTGCGCGACGCGATCGTTCTCGTCGATCACGATCACCGCGCGTGCGGTGATGCCTTCGGTCGGCCCGTCCACGATCAGCACGCCGTAGTCGCGGGCGAACTGGCGGCTGCGCATCATCGACAGGGCCATGACCTGCCCCGTGCCTTCCGCCGCGCAGAAGCGTTTCTGCGCGTAGGGCAGGTCCGCCGACACGATCAGCATCATGGCATTCGGGTACGCCGCAGCCTGCTCGTTGAATTTCTTCGTGGACAGCGAACAGGTCGGCGTGTCGAGGCTGGGCACGATGCTCAAGAGCTTCTTTTTGCCCTTGAAGCTCGCCAGTGTGACATCGTTCAGGTCGGCGTCGACTAGCCGGAAGTCGGGTGCGGCGCTGCCGACCTCGGGCAGTTCGCCGTTGGTGTGGATGGGGCTGCCGTAGCGCGTGATCTGGGCCATGGCGACGGCGCCTACTTCAGAACGGCGAACGCGGGTTCGTAATCGGGCTCGACGGTCAGCTCCGGCCCCATCTGCGCGTACACCACTTGGTCGTTTTCGTCGAGCACCAGGGTTGCGCGCGCGGTGAGACCGGCGATCGGGCTATCGAGCAGCAGAACGCCGTAATCCTTGGCGAATTGGCGATCGCGCATCATCGAGAGCGTGACCACGTTATCGATCCCCTCGCCGCTGCAGAAGCGCGCCTGCGCGAACGGCAGGTCGCAGGACACCACCAGCACCACCACGTCGCTGCGGTTCTTGGCGAACTCGCTGAAACGCTTGGTGCTGGCCGCGCACACGCCGGTATCGAGCGAATGCACGATGCTCAAGAGCTTCTTCTTGCCCTTGAAGTTGCTGAGCGATACGTCGCTGAGGTTACCAGCCGTCAGCTTGAAGTCTGGCACCTGGCTGCCGACCTTGGGCAGGTCGCCGCTGGTGTGTGCTGGGGTACCTTTGAACAGAACGTCGGCCATGATCTTGCTCCTTGAGGGTTGAACAGCGTGGGGCTCAGCTCTTGTACGCGCACGGCGGCGCTTCGCGGCGCTTCGACAGGATACGTTCCAATTGTTGCGCGTAATGGTCGAGGTCGGCGGCGGTCTTGGTTTCGGTGACGCACACCAGAATCGCCTGGCCGAGCTCGGGATACCAGCCGGAAATGTCCAAGCCACCGAGGATGCCCTGCGCGCGCAGCGCGCGCAGCACGTCTTTCGCGCTTGTGCCCTTCAGGGTATTGTCGTTGAGCTTCAGCACCACTTCGTGGAAGTAAGGGCTGGCAAATGCTTGGGTCACGCCCTGAATCGCAGCCAGTTTTTCGGCCAGCGCCACGGTGCCGGCATGGCTGGCGGACGCCACCTTGGCCAGACCCTGCGGCCCGAGCAGCGCCATGTACTGCGTCGCCGCGGTGACCACCAGGCCCTGGTTGGTGCAGATGTTGGACGTCGCCTTGGAGCGGCGGATGTGCTGCTCGCGCGCCTGCAGCGTGAGCGCGAAGCCCGGCTTGCCGTCGAGGTCGACGGTGCGGCCGACGATGCGCCCCGGCATCTGCCGCACGAAGTCCTGGCGGCAGCACATGAAGCCGAAATAGGGACCGCCCGAGGCCATCGGTGCGCCCAGCGGCTGGCCTTCGCCGACCGCGATGTCGGCGCCGGTCTGCCCCCACTTGCCGGGCGCTTCGAGCACCGCCAGCGTGGTCGGATTGACCAGCGCGATCGCCAACGCGCCCTTCTCGTGCGCCCAGTCGGTCATCGCGTGCACGTCTTCCAGCACGCCGAAGAAGCTGGGCTGCGGAATGACGAGGCCGGCGAACGCGCCGGGGTCGGCCGGCAGAATTGTCTTGCCGGTGGTGGCGTCGTAGTCGAGTTCGACCAGTTCGATGCCCTGATTTTTTACGGTAGTGACGACCACGCTGCGGTAGATCGGATGCACGGTCTTCGGCACCAGCACGCGGCGCGAGGTCTTGTGCGAGCGGACCGCCATCAGCACCGCCTCGGCCAGCGCCGAGGCGCCGTCGTACAGCGAGGCGTTCGACACGTCGAGCCCGGTCAGCCGGGTCATCATGGTCTGGTATTCGTAGATCAGTTGCAGCGTGCCTTGCGAGGCTTCGGCCTGGTAGGGCGTGTAGGCGGAATAGAACTCGCCGCGCGTGGTGATCTGCCAGATCGCCGCCGGGATGTGGTGCTCGTAGACGCCGGCGCCGATGAAATTGGACCAGAAGCCGTCCTGCGACGCGCGCTCCTGCATCAGGCGCGTCACCGCCATTTCCGGCAGGCCGTCGGGGACGTCCTTGAGCTTGCCGGTTTTCAGCGCGGGCGGGATTTCGTCGAACAGGTCCTCGATGCGCTTGGCGCCGATGGCCCCGAGCATGGCGGAGACGTCTTCTTCAGTATGGGGAATGAAGGGCATGGCTTAAAAACCTCGTCCACGAGCTCACGAAGATGGCCTTCGCGCGCTTCCGTGGAGAAATATCAATGGGCTTCGGATTCGACCAGCTTCTGGTAGGCCGCGGCGTCGAGCAGTTCGTTGACGTCGGCGGGGTTGGCCGGCTTCATCTTGAACATCCACGCGCTATAGGCGTCCTGGTTCACCGACTCGGGACTGGCTTCGACGTCGCCGTTGGCGGCGACGACTTCGCCGGCGACCGGCGCGTAGACGTCGGACGCAGCCTTGACCGACTCGACCACCGCGCATTCCTCGCCCTTGGCGAGCGTGCGGCCGGCGGCGGGATTCTCGATGAACACCATGTCGCCCAGCAGGTCCTGCGCGTGGTGGGTGATGCCCACGGTCAGCGTGCCGTCGGCTTCGACGCGTACCCATTCGTGGGAGGGAGTGTATTTGAGGTCTGCGGGGATGCTCATGTTTGGTTTCCTGGGTAGTTGGTTGCTATTAAATCAAGACGCTGCCGTTGCGCACGAACGGGTATTTCACCACTTTGGCTTTCAGCTTCTTGTCGCGGATTTCGACTTCGACTTCCTCGCCCGGGGCGATGCCGAGCGGGATGCGCGCGAGCGCGATGGATTGCTGCATCGTAGGCGAAAACGTGCCGGAGGTGATCTCGCCGTCGCCGTTTTTGGTGTGGACCTTCTGGTGGCTGCGCAGCACGCCCTTGTCCAGCAGCACCAGTCCGGCGAGCTGCTTCGTCACTTCGCTGGCTTCGAGCGCCTTGCGGCCGACGAAGTCGCGCTGGGTCTTCAGGTCCACCGTCCACGCGAGGCCGGATTCCAGCGGCGAGGTGGTCTCGTCCATGTCCTGGCCGTAGAGGTTCATCCCGGCTTCGAGGCGCAGGGTGTCGCGCGCGCCGAGGCCGATCGGCTTGCCGCCGGCTTCCATCAGCGCCTTCCAGAAGAAGGGCGCGGATTTCGCCAGCACCATCACCTCGAAGCCGTCCTCGCCGGTGTAGCCGGTACGGGCGATGAACATCTCGCCCATGGCGGCGGCGTTGAAAGGCTTGAGGCTGGCGGTGATCTGGTCGACGCCGGGCAGCGCTTCGTTGAGCGCCTGCGTCGCATTCGGCCCCTGGATCGCGATCATCGCGAGGTCGCGGCGCGGGGCGAAGGTGAGCCCCATGCCCCAGTCGGCGTTCATTTTTTCCATCCACGCGAGGTCTTTTTCCGCGGTGCCGGCGTTGACCACCAGACGGAACCAGGACTCGTCCATGAAGTAGATGATGAGGTCGTCGATGACGCCGCCGGCCTCGTTCAGCATGCACGAATACAGCGCCTTGCCGGACACCTGCAGCTTGTCGACGTTGTTCGCCACCAGGCGGCGCAGGAAGGCGCGGACGTTCGGCCCCCTGATGTCGAGCGGCAGCATGTGGGAAACGTCGAACAGGCCGCAGCCGCTGCGCACGGCGTGGTGTTCCTCGATCTGCGAGCCATAGTTGACCGGCATGTCCCAGCCGCCGAAGTCGACCATCCTGGCGCCGAGTTCGCGGTGGGTGGCGTTGAGCGGAGTCTGTTTGAGCGCTGCTTGATTCGTCATGGGGGTTACCAAAATAAAAAAGGGTGAAGCGCGGATTCGCTTCACCCCTCTGTCCTTGGTACCTGAGAGATTACGGCCGGCTGATCTTCTTGCCAGCGGCCGCTGCCCCTTCGGTGGCGATCGTGCGATCGCGCTCTCCAGAGTGTCTTCCCCAGATTTTGCCTGGGTGTTGCGGTCCTTTTGCCTGAGCGATTCCGGGTGAATTGCGCCTTCGGCGGCATGCGGTGCACGCGCTCTCCCGCAACGGGAACGCGCACTATACCGAAGAAGAGCCAGGCCGGCCAGCCTTGGCCTGACCTAATAGGTCAGTTGCAGATCGAAGCCCATGGGCGCCAGGTCGCGCACGGTCAGCGGCAGGCTCAGGGGCTGTTCGCTGCGGGGGGGAATGCCGGCGGCGATGCGTTGGGTATCGCCGAGGTATTCGCTGGGGCCAAAGCCTCG
>JAPTVL010000149.1 GCA_028065725.1 Betaproteobacteria bacterium | reverse complement strand
TGCCGGGGCGTGTCGTCAAGGTGAATGCCAGCCTGGGCGACCGGGTGAAGCCGGGGCAGGCGCTGGCGATGCTCGACAGCATCGATCTGGGCGAGGCGCGTTCGAGCTATCTGCAAGCGGCGAGCGAGGCGGCGGTGGCCCAGGCCGGTTTCGAGCGCGCCCAGCGGCTGCAAGCGGATAACATCATCCCGGAAAAGGATTATCTGCGCGCCCGCGCCGAGCATGAAAAAGCCCGCGCCGCGCTGCGCGCCGCCGGCGACAAGCTGCGCATGATGGGCGTCGCCCCGGAAAAACTGTCCGGCTCGGTGTTTCCGCTGACTGCCCCGTTTGCCGGCACGGTCATCGAGAAAAAGGCGGTACTGGGGGAACTCGCCTCGCCGGACCAATCCCTGTTTACCGTGGCTGATCTGTCGACCCTGTGGATCGAAAGCGATCTGTTCGAGAAAGACCTGGGCAAGGTCAAGGTCGGCGCCCAAGCCTCCGTCACGGTGTCCGCCTATCCGCGGGAAGTGTTCAAGGGGCGGCTCACCTACATCAGCAGCACGATGAACAAGGAAACCCGCACGGTCAAGGCGCGGGTCGAAGTGCCGAACCCCGACGGCAGGCTGAAACCGGAAATGTTCGTCAGCGCGGCGATCAATACCACCAAGGCGAGCGCCAAGGCGCTGATCGTGCCGGAAGAGGCCGTGTTGCTGTTGCTGGGACAGCCGACGGTGTTTGTCGCCGAGAGGGGTGGGTTTGAGCCGCGCGCCGTAGAAGTGGGCGAGCGCGTACAGGGTTACGCCGTGCTTAAATCCGGCGTGGCGGCGGGAGAGAGCGTGGTGGTGAGCGGCGCCTACGCGCTAAAAGCCCGATTGCTCAAATCGCAAATCGGCGATGCGGACTAGGGGGCGGCCATGCTGAACTATATTGTTGATCTCTCATTGCGCTACAAGGTGCTGGTGCTGGTGGCGTTTGTGCTGGTGGTGTTGCTGGGGGTGAAAGCCTGGCGCGAAGTGCCGGTGGACGCGTTTCCCGATGTCACGCCGGTGCAGGTGAATATTTATACCGTCTCGCCGGGCGTTGCCGCCGAGGACGTGGAAAAGCTGCTGACCTTCCCGGTGGAAACGGCCGTGGCAGGGTTGCCGGGAGTGGAACAAATTCGCTCCGTTTCCCTGTTCGGGCTGTCCTACGTCAGCGTGTATTTCAAAGATAACGTCGACATCTATTTCGCGCGCCGGCTGGTGAGCGAAAAGCTGCTGGAGGCCAAGACGCGCATTCCGGAAGGTTATGGCGAGCCGGTGCTCGGCCCGAATAGTTCCGGGTTAGGCCAAGTGTTCTGGTACACCGTGGAGTCGGCAGACAAGAAGCTTGCGCAAGCGAATTTGATGGATATGCGCACCTTGCAGGACTGGACCATGCGCCTGGTCTTGCGCACCGCGCCGGGGGTGGACGATGTGATGTCCTGGGGCGGCCATGAGAAGCAATACCAGGTGCTGATCAATCCGCAGAAACTGATCAAGTATGGCCTGACTTTTAAAGCGGTGATGGAAGCGCTGCACCTGAACAACCGCCAGGTCGGCGGCCAGTTCCTCAATCTCGGCCAGGAGCAATATCTGGTGCGCGGCTTGGGTCTGGTTGCCAATACGCAGGATATCGGCAACATCGTGATCACCGAAAAAGAGGGTACGCCGATTTACGTGCGCGACGTGGCGGAAGTAAAAGAAGCGCCGGCGCTGCGCACCGGCGCCATCACCAAGGACGGCGAGGAAGTGGTGCTGGGCATCGCATTGCAGCGCATCGGCGAGAATGCCAAGAACGTGGTGGACGCCGTCAAGGAAAAACTGAAGACAGTCCAGCAGGCATTGCCTGCCGGGGTAACGATCAAGCCCATCTACGACCGCACCGAGCTGGTGGAAAAAGCGATCAGGACAGCTGAGAGCGCGCTGGTCGAAGGCTCAATCCTGGTCGCCATTATCCTGTTTCTGTTCCTGGGCGAGGTGCGTTCCGCGATTGTGGTGATTCTGGCCTTGCCGCTGGCCATGCTGATCAGTTTTATCCTGATGCAGCAATGGGGCCTTTCCGCCAATCTGATGTCACTTGCCGGCCTTGCCGTTGGCATCGGCATGATGGTGGATGGTGCGGTGGTGCTGGTGGAAAACGGTTTCCGCTTGCTCTCCCACAAGGTCGGGCAGACGGTCAACCAGACCCATGTGATCCTGGAAGCGGCGCGGGAAGTAATCAATCCGACCGCGTTCGCGATTTTCATCATCATCGTGGTGTTCCTGCCCCTGTTTGCGCTTACCGGGCTGGAAGGCAAGCTGTTCAAACCGATGGCGCTCACCATCACCTTCGCCATGATTGGTTCCCTGGTGCTGACCATGACGCTGGTGCCGGTCATGTCGGCGCTGATCCTGAAACCCAAGGAGGAGAAAGACACCTTCATCGTCAAGTGGGCGAAAAAGGGCTATCTGCCCTTGCTCGACTGGGCGCTGGAGAACAAGCGCAAGGTGATAGCCGGTGCGCTGGCACTGTTGGTTGCGACACTGGCGCTGTTCCCGTTTTTGGGCAAAGAGTTCATGCCCACGCTACAAGAGGGAGGCGTCATGTTCCGGGTCACCAGTATCCCTTCCACCTCGCTGGAAGAATCGATTGCGATTTCCCAACGCATCGAGGCCAGGCTGAAACAATTTCCCCAGATGAAATCGGCCATCGCCATGATCGGGCGTCCGGAGATCGGCGAGACGGTGGACGTGAATTACATGGAAATCCTGGTCGACTTGAAACCGCGTGACCAGTGGCCTGAAGCGATTTCCTTCCCGGAGCTCACCAAGGAAATGCAGGAAACGCTGGAGAAGGAGGTGCCCACGTCGGTGTTCGCTGCCACCCAGCCGATCCAGATGCGCGTCGAGGAGTTGATTTCCGGGGTGCGCGCCACGCTGGCGCTCAAGCTCTACGGCGAAGACCTGACCACCCTTGACCACCTGTCCGGTGAGATCAAGTCCGCCCTGGAGAAGGTGCCGGGCGTCGCGGACCTGTCGCTGGAAGCCAACAAAGGCAAGCCGCAGATGGTGGTCAAGGTGAACCGGGATGAGGCGGCGCGTTATGGCATCAACGCCGACGAAATCCTCGAGGTGGTGCAGGCCGGTATCGGCGGCAAGGCGGTGAGCACGCTGATCGACGGGGTCAAGCGTTTCGACATCCAGGTGTGGCTCGCAGCCGATTTCCGCAACAGCGTGGAAGCCATCAACAACATCCCGATCCGTACCCAGAGCGGCGCCCTGGTACCACTCTCCAGAGTCGCCACGGTGGAGCTGGACGAAGGATATTCCTTCGTGCGGCGCGAGCAGTTGCAGCGCTACGCCGTGATCCAGATGGACGTGCAAGGGCGCGACGTGGACGGCTTCGTGAAAGAGGCCGCAGAAAAAATCAAGCGCGAAGTGAAGCTGCCGGCCGGCTACTGGATCGAGTGGGGCGGCGCGTTCGAGAACCAGCAGCGCGCCATGGCCAAGCTGGCGCTGATCGTGCCGCTCACCATCGGGCTGATTTTCATCCTGCTCTACACGGCGTTCAATTCGCTCACCTACGCCACGCTCATCATCGCCAACGTGCCCTTCGCCACCATCGGCGGCGTGATCGGGCTTGCGGTCACCGGCCAGTACCTGTCGGTGCCCTCGGCCATCGGCTTCATCGCCGTGTTCGGGGTGGCGATGCTGAACGGCATCGTGCTGGTCTCCTTCCTCAACGATCAGCGGCGGCAGGGCCTGTCGGTCAGGGAGGCGGTCAAGCAAGGCGCTGCACTGCGCCTGCGTCCGGTGCTGATGACGGCCTCCATCGCCATCTTCGGCCTGGTGCCGATGCTGCTGTCCAGCGGCGTCGGGGCGGAAACCCAGCGGCCGCTGGCGACGGTGGTGGTGGGGGGGTTGTTCACCTCGACGGTGCTGACCCTGCTGCTGTTGCCGCTGATGTACGAGTGGGTGGAGAACCGCCGCGAACGCAAACAAGCCAAGTAAACCCGTAGCGTGCGGCCTGACCGGGCCGCACGCAATCACCCAACAGGAGAATCCGCATGAAAGAAATCAAGGCTTATATCCACAACCACCGCATCGCCGACGTGATCCGCGCCCTGAAGGAGTCTGGGCGGTGCAACACGGACGGAGGCTGCCGCAACCTCAGTGTCATCCCGGTAAAAAGCCTGCTCAAGGCGACGGACACCAGCGAGCAACATTATTCGATCGAACTGGCCGAGGCGGTCATCAACGAGTCCAAGCTGGAACTGATCTGCGAAGACGATCAGGTGGACGAACTGGTGGGAATTATCGAGCGCGCCGCACGAACCGGCCAAGTCGAGGCAGGGTGGATTTACGTCAGCGATATCATCCAGGCAGTTCCAGTCGCAGGGCGGCCACGACATCCGTAGGCATCGGCGGCAACAAGATCCAACCGCAACACCGGCAAAGGAGGAATGACTGCCGGCCGGCCCGGCGAAGATAGCCAAAATGTAATTTTCCGGTCGGCTTGGCGTAGGCATGCGGGGCTTACGATGGGCTTCACCAATGCGTGAGGGGCTGTATTCTCGGCCTGGAGCGAAGAGCAATCAGGCTCGGTCTTTCTTTTCAGGCAGGTGGCTCGCTCCTGCTTGTGGCCAGGAAAGGCTTGGTGCCTCATAAGGATTCAAGAGCTGTTGCGCTATCAACAAGGTGAAGTTATAATTGCGATCCATGAAACGACTGTTTCTCATTATCTTGTTGGCAGTGCTCCCGCTCCAGATCTCCTGGGCTGCGGTGGCCGACTATTGCGGGCACGAGCAGGGGAAAGCCTCACAGCACTTCGGTCATCACGATGACGAGCACAAAGCGTTTTCTGAAAAATCCGACCCTGACAAGCAGCCCGGGAAATTCGACCTCGGGCACGATCATTGCCATATATCTAGCTTCCTGGGCCTCTTGGACGAGGCCGCTTTCCTCGCCTCTGCTCCACCCGCACTGCCCTCGTTGCGATGCGACGAACCGGTTTATTCTTCCCTCTCTCTGGACAGACCAGAACGTCCCAAGTGGCGCGCCCTCGCCTGATACGGCGGGACGGTTGCCACTACTCAAACTAGCACACGCTTTTTAGCCTGCGCGGCTCCGTTTCGCCGGATTCATCCTGTCATTCTTTGGAGAATTC
>JAPTVL010000344.1 GCA_028065725.1 Betaproteobacteria bacterium | reverse complement strand
GGCCGGCAGCACCTGGGCCCAGGTCTCGATCAGATCGCGCTCGGCCAGCAGACCCAGGCGCACCAGCAGCGCGGACACGGTGCCTTCGCCGGATTCGGCGAGAAGTCGCTGCGCGCGCGCCTTGTCCCCCTCCTTCAGGCGGCCGGCGGCGATGAGCTTCTGCACGACAACGCTCTCCTGTGCTCGCGCATCCGCGGTCGACAGCAGAACCGATACACCCATGTCGGCGCTCATCATGGGTCGCAATGCCGCTCGGATTGGGGACGCCGCCCCGGGAGGATGCCGGGACTGCGGCAACCGCCGGAAAGGTGCGAGAGCACAGCGTGGTAGGTGTGCGCGGAGCGCATCAACACGGAGCGCAGGCGCGCCTGTGGATCACTCTCCGCACCCCAGGCCTGTTTCGTACCGGCACAGTGAAGCCATCGTGTTGCGGAGGCGGTTCCACACTCACGCATGGCACGCAGGCGCAGGGCCGGAGGCGAGATCGGAGACGAAGCTGGAAAGATCGGCGGGAACACCCTTCATCATCTCCACATGACCACCCGCGGCTTTGCTGCAGTACAACAGCGTGGGCGTGCCCACCGCGCCCATGCGCGACAGCAGCTGGTCATTGGCCTTCAGCGCGGCAGTTGCCGCGGGTGTGGGGTGGGCCTCGATGGGGTAGCCGCCTTCTTCGCTGGCGATGTCGAAATGCGCTTCGTCCTGACGGATAGCTTGCAGTGGGGTGGACGATGACAGGATCGACATCGCACGCTGGGGGCTATCTTTCTTCACGATGCCGACCAGCACGAAACGGATGCGCAGCTTGCCTGCGCTGACGTCGGGCTCGATCGCCCGATACAGCCGGTTGCAGAAGATGCAATTGGGGTCGATGAAGAACGTCAGGATGGGACCCGATCCGGGTGTCAGCACGCTCATGGAAGCCGGTCGGGTGGCGGCCTGCAGGGCAGTCGGGGGGCTCGTCCGCAGATTCTGCGCGACCTCGGCCAGTTCATTGAGGTTCTGGCCCTGCGCGTCGACGAGATTGCCGATCAGGACAGCCTTCGCGTTGGGTGTGGCCCAGATGATCGAACGTGCGGAACCCTTGGCCGTCAAGGCGACCACGATGCCCTCGAGGCCATCGGGTCCAGGGAAGACCGAGAGGGCGCGCGCGCGGCCATGGCTGGCGCCCGATACGAGAGCCTCGGCCTGCACAAGCGCAATCGAAGCGGACCGGGTGCCCGCGTCGGTGCCTGCCGAAGCATCGCTGGCTCCGAGAAACAGGATCGCGACCATGCCGAACAATGTAAGGCGCAAGCCACATCCGATGACTGACGCGATCCGCATAGAGCCCCCTGTCTTGAAGTCAGAAGTCCATTCCCGATCCGATCTTGCCACAGGTGTGCCCGCTCCGAGAGCCGTGAAGCCGCCTTCAGCCTAGGGTGTGGCGGAGGGCTGTCCTCACTCGCTGTGATCCTGCCCCTGTTTGGCGGACACCCACCTATGCGACCTGGGATAGCTCGAACTGTTCCGGGCTGTGGTAGCCCAAGGTCGAGTGGAACCGGGCGATTGTAATCAACCTCGATGTATTCGAAGACGTGCGCATCGGCCTGATCGCGGGTGGCGAAACGTTCACCGTGAATGGCCTCGACCTTGAGACTGTGGTTCTGACACGGCTCAAGCGCGAGATGAAACCTCACGTCCCGGCCATGACCGGAGCTTTTTTCGACACAAATGCGCACACACTTGCCGGTCGAGTTCCTGCCGGCGGTGACAACTGGCAATCGGTGCGAGCGGTTCGCCTCGCCACTTGGGCCGCAAACAGGCAACACACGCAACACGAAATTCTCCATTCCCGCCCCTGTGTGGGACTTCCCCGACGCGTTGTCGTCCGCGACTGACACGCGATGATCCTGGCGCCGACACGCCGATCCGCGCACCGAATGCCATTGATGTGCAGCACGTTCAACACGTTGCGCGCTGCGCGCTCGAAGCACCCACCATGTTTGCGAAAGTGTATGGCGTCGTAACTTGATCCGCGTAACGGACGCGGCGTATCCATCGCGCCTCGCATCGATGCAGGGGAACCCCGGATGGGTTCGGTAGTGGGCGGCGTGGGGTGTGGAAGCGGCATGGATCTGTTCCGCAGCGAAGCGCTACAGGCGCACGCGACGCGCTGGCTGGGGGAGATCCACATCGCCACGCCGCCGCGGCGCTGGATCGTGGTGGGTCTGGCGCTTCTGTTTACAGGTGCCATCGTTGCATACCTGTTCCTCGGCGAGTACACGCGCCGCGAGACGGTGCCCGGTACGCTGGTGCCGGCGGCGGGCCTGCTCAATCTCGACGCCCTGCAAGCCGGGGTCGTGCGCCAGATGTTCGCGCACGTCGGCCAGGTCGTTCGCGTGGGTCAGCCGCTGCTGGAGATCGACGGCTCGCCCGCCAGCGCGGGGTTGGGTTCGGCGGCGGTGGTGGAGATCGCCCAGCTGCGCGCCCAGCAGTTCACGCTGCAGGGCGATCTGCGGGATCAGCAGGGGCTGGCGCGCAGCCAGGTCGATGCGCTGCGCGGGCGCATCGCCGGCTTCGAAGCCCAGGTGGCGCAGATCGAAGGTCAGATCGCCCTGCAGCGGCAGTCGGTGCACAGCCTCGAGGCGCTGCTGGCCAAGATCGAGCCGTTGGGCAAGAAAGGCTACGTCTCGGCGCTGGAGATTCAGCAGCAACAACTGGCGGCGCTCAACGCCCGCGCGCAACTGAAATCCCTGCGCAGCCAGCGCGCCGCGCTGCGATCGCAGCTCAGCGACGCGCAGCAGCAATTGGCGCAGGTGCCGCTGCAGATCGCCACCCAGCGCCATGCCACGCAGAATCAGCTGGCGCAGCTGCAATCCACGCTGGCGCAGGTCGAGGCGCAGGCGCGGCAGATCGTGCGCGCGCCGCGCGCCGGCATCGTCTCGGCCGTGGTGGTCAAGTCCGGCATGTCGGTCAGTACCGGCGAAACCCTGCTGAGCATCGAGCCGCGGCATTCGCAGCTCGTCGCACAACTGCTGGTGCCCAGCAGCGCCATCGGCTTCATCCATACCGGGTTGCCGGTGCTGCTGCGTTACCAGGCCTTCCCCTATCAGCAGTTCGGGCTGCGCCACGGCACCGTGACCGAAGTCTCGCGCAGTGCGCTGGATCCGGCCGAGGCCGCCGCCCTGCTGGGCGAACCGGTGAAGGCGTCGTTCTACCGCGTGCTGGTGGCGCTGCACCGGCAGACGGTGCGCGCCTATGGCCGCTGGCGGCCCCTGCAATCCGGCATGGCGCTGACCGCCGACGTGATGCTGGACCAGCGCCCGTTGATCGACTGGATCTTCCAGCCCTTGCTGGGCATGAAGCAGCGCATCGACGCCGAGGGCAAGGCGTGAGCACACCGGTCGATCCCAGCCGCATCGCCGGTGGCGATGGCAGTGCCAGCGCGTTGGCCGGCGCACCCGAAGGCCCGGGCCGGCGTGCGCCGATCCCGCGCACCGAGCTGCACTTCGGCTGGGGCCGGCGCCTGCCGGTCATTGTGCAGAGCGAGGCCGCCGAGTGCGGGCTGGCGTGTCTGGCCATGATCGCTTGTTACCACGGCTACGAAACCGATCTGGCGGCCCTGCGCCGGCGCTTCTCGCTGTCGCTGAAGGGCGCCACGCTCAGCCGCCTGATCGAGCTGGCGCAGGCGCTGGGCCTGCAGGGCCGGCCGCTAAGGCTGGAGTTGGAGGAGCTGGACCAGCTCAAGCGCCCGTGCATCCTGCACTGGGGCCTCAACCACTTCGTAGTGCTGAAAGAGATCCGCCGCAGCGGCGCGGTGATCCACGATCCCGCCTACGGCGCACGCACCGTGCCCTGGGCCGAGGTCGGCCGGCAGTTCACCGGGGTGGCGCTGGAGCTGAGCCCCAACGCCAACTTCCGCAAGGCGCGCGAGGTCGATCCCTTCAACTGGCGCGCCCTGATCGGCCGCATCCACGGACTCAAATCGGCGCTGTCCGAAGTGCTGGTGCTGGCGCTGCTGCTGGAGATCCTGGCGCTGCTCAGCCCGCTGTTCACACAGGCCATCATCGATCAGGTCCTGGCCGACGGCGATCACGACCTGCTGACCGTGCTCGGCATCGGTTTCATCCTGATGCTGCTGCTGCAGGCCGCGGTCAGCGCGCTGCGCAACTGGACGGTGATGCGCTTTGGCACCAGCCTGCATCTGTCCTGGGCGGGCAACGTGTTTAGCCACCTGCTGCGGCTGCCGGAGGAGTACTTCGGCAAGCGCCATCTCGGGGACATCGTCTCGCGCTTCCAGGCGGTGCACGCCATCCAGCACACCCTGACCACGCGCGTGGTCGAGGTGCTGCTCGATGGCCTGATGGCCAGCCTGACGCTGGTGGTGATGCTGGTCTACAGCTTCAAGCTGAGCGCCATCGTGCTGGGCGCCTTCCTGGTCTACGTGCTGGTGCGCGCGCTGTCCTACCGCATCCAGTTCGAGGCCACCAGCCAGCAGGTGATTGCCTCGGCGCAGCAACAGTCCAAGTTCCTTGAGGCGGTGCGCGGCAGTACCACCATCCGCCTGCACAACCAGTCGGCGGCGCAGTCGGCGCGCTACATGAACGCCACCACCGAGACGCTCAACCGCGGCCTGCTGGTGCAGAAGCTGAATCTGATCTTCGGCTCGACCCACACCCTGATCTTTGGTCTGGAGAACACGGCGATCTATTGGGTAGGTGCGCTGATGGCGCTGCACGGTACCGCGTTCAGCGCCGGCATGCTGATCGCCTTCACCATGTATGCGGGCATGTTCACCAGCCGCGCCAGCAGTCTGGTCAACTACGCGGTGCAGGTGAAGATGCTGCGCCTGCAAGGTCAGAGGCTTGCCGACATCGTGCTGACGCCGCCCGAGCGCCATGTCGAGACGAACTACGCCGGCCCGTTGCCGGAGCCCTCGCTGCAGGTGCGCAACCTGGGCTTCCGCTATGCCGAGGGCGAGCGCTGGGTGATCCGGCATCTGGACCTGGACATCGCGGCGGGCGAATCCGTGGCCATTGCCGGCCCCTCAGGGCTGGGCAAGACCACGCTGGCCAAGCTGCTGCTGGGCCTGCTGGAACCGCAGGAGGGTGAGATCCGCATTGGCGGCATCGAATTGAAGCGTCTGGGCAAGCGCACCTATCGCGAAATGCTGGGCGCGGT
>JAPTVL010000129.1 GCA_028065725.1 Betaproteobacteria bacterium | reverse complement strand
AGCCATTGCATGTTCACCTATACCCAGGCCGCTTCCGCTTCGGTGCCGGCGCAGATCTCGGCGGTCGATACCACGGGTTGTTGAGTTTTTTTGGAGGAGTCAATCTTGAATATAAAACACATGAGCATAAAACACATGAGCAAGGAACAGGGCTTCACCCTGATCGAACTGGTGGTGGTCATCGTCATCCTCGGCATTCTCGCCGCGACCGCGCTGCCGAAGTTCGTCGATCTGACGGGCGACGCCAAGACCGCCGCGGTCCAGGGCGCTGCGGGCGCGCTGACCTCGGCCGCCGCGATCAACTATTCGGGTTACATGGTCAATAACACTCATGCGGGCGTCGTCCGATTGAGTGGGGCGAGTGCGGGTGCAGTGTTGGCGGCGGGCATGGCCAGTTGGGACAGCACCAAGTTTTCGATCAGCCCCGACGCCACTTGCGCCACTAACTCCGGCGGCTTAACGGCAACTGCCGGCGTGGTCTATGTCGGGGCGACCTCAAATTCCGCGACTGCGACCATCATTTGCACCGGCTGAGCTTTGTCATGATTTGCCGAGAAGCGGTTCGGCACCTGTAGCGCCGACGTGAGCAAAGCCGCGCAGGTCGCCGCCGAGCTGGAGGCCGCCTTCTTCCGCTGCGCGCCGCAAGCCAGGAAAAAACGCACGAGCGAGGCGGAGTGGGCCGGCGCGCTGGGCAGGTTCCAGGCGCAGGCCAGGGAGATACGCCGCCGCCACGCGCTGGGCGTGATCGGCCGGGCGCGCGCGGCTTTCCTGCTGCAGCCGCGCCTGATCGCGGCGGGCATACCGCCGGACGTGGTGCGCAAGCTGGTGTTTTCCCTCGTTCTGAATTCCTTTTCCTGAGCGCCATGAGCCGGGGCCGCGTGATGCGCTGGATCGCGCGCTGGCTCGACAGGCGCGGGCTCGGCGCGGTCGCCGACGTGGTCGATGCGCGGGTCGCCGGGGCGGGCGACGTCGAGGCGATGCACGCGCTGGCCCGCCGGGCGCTGTCCCGGGGCGAGGCCGAGGCCGCGATTTTGCAGCTCGAAACGGCGCTGGCGGCCAGGCCGGAGGATGCGGGTCTCTGGTGCAGCCTGGGCGCCGCGTATCGCCACGCCGATAATCTCGACGAGGCGCGGGAGGCCTACCTGCGCGCGCTGGCGCTCAAGCCCGATTATCCGCAGGCCCTGAGCAATCTCGGCGAATGGTGCATCGCCAAGGGGCAACACGAGGAAGCGCTCGTCTGGTTCGATCGGGCGCTCGCCTGCAAACCCGGCTTCTTCGAGGCAAGACTGAACAGGATCGCGGCCCTGTTCGAACTGGCGCGTTTCGACGAGGCGCGCGCGGCCGCGGAAGCCCTGGTGGCGGACGAGCCGGACCGGCCCGAGGCCCACCTCAACCTGGGCAATGTGCTGATCCAGACCGGCCGCGCCAAGCAGGGCATCGCGCAGTACCGACGGGCGCTGGAGCTGCGCCCGGATTACCCGGAGGCGCACTTCAATCTCGCGACGCTGCTGGGCTCGCGCGAGGAAATGGCCAACGCCATCGGCTACATCGAGCGCCAGATCAGGGAGCGCGGCGAAACCATCCAGGCGCTGGGTTTTCTCGCCGCCGCCCATCAGGCGGCCGGCCACCTCAGCCAGTCGGAGGAACTGTGCCGGCGCATACTCGCGCGCCAGCCGGAGAGCATCATCGCCCTGGTCACGCTCGGCTCCTGCCTCAGTTCGGGCGGCGATTCCGCGGCGGCGCTGCCGCTCTATGAGAAGGTCATCGAACTGGACGGCCAGCAGCCGGGCATGTATTCGAACGTCCTGTTCGAGCTCAACAACCAGTCGCGGATCGCTCCGGAGGCGGTTTTCCAGCGCCATCTCGACTGGGCGCGGCGCTTCGAGCTGCCGCTGCGGGCCCCGGACGATTTTGCGGCGCGCGACCGCGATCCGCAGCGCAAGCTGCGCATCGGCTACGTCTCCGGCGACTTCGTCCGACACCCGGTGGGCTTCCTGCTGCGCGACGTGCTGCGCCACCACGACGGCAGCCTGTTCGAGATTCATTGCTTCTCCATGGTCGTCCGGGAGCAGGACGTCCTGCCCGAACTGCGGCAGGCGGCCGAGCATTGGGAGGACATCTTCTTCCACAGCGACGAGGAACTCGCCGATCTGATCCGCAAGGCCGAAATCGATATCCTGGTCGATCTGTCCGGCCATACCGCCTTCCATCGCCTGCTGGTCTTCGCCCGCCGGCCCGCCCCCGTGCAGGCCGAGTGGATCGGTTACTTCCATTCGACCGGACTGAGCGCCATCGATTACTTCATCACCGATCCGTTCACCACGCCGCCCGGGGGCGGGCAGCTTTTTTCAGAAACCCCGGCCTTTCTGCCGCATACCCGCTTCTGTTACGGGCCGCCCGAGTACGCGCCCGAGGTCGCAGCGCCGCCGCTTGAAAAGTCGGGGAGCATCACCTTCGGTTCCTTCAATCGCCTGCCCAAGATGACCGACGAGGTCGTGTCGGCCTGGGCCAGGATTCTTCAGTCCGTCGCGCAAAGCCGGCTCGTCGTCAAGTCCGGCGCGCTGTCCGAGGAAGCGGTCAAGGATCGCCTGGCCGAACGCTTCGCGGCGCAGGGCATCGGACGGGATCGCCTGGACTTACGCGAAGTCTCTGCGCATGGGCAGATGTTCGCCGAGTACGGCGACATCGACATCGCGCTCGACACCTTTCCCTTCAACGGCGGCATGACCACGCTCGAAGCGCTGTGGATGGGGGTGCCGGTGGTGACCATCGCCGGCGACAGCGTGGTCTCGCGCCAGACGACTTCGGCGCTGACCAATATCGGCCTGACCGAATTGATCTTCGCCGATGTCGATGCCTACGTCGCCGGCGCCGTTTCGCTCGCCGGCGATCCCGGGCGCCTGCGCAAACTGCGGCGCGGGCTGCGCGGGCGGATGAAAGACAGCCCGCTGTGCCAGCCGGAGCAATTCACCCGCGACCTGGAGCTGCTCTACCGGCGCATGTGGCGAGCCTGGTGCGAAGGCGAAAAGCTGGACGGCGGAATCCATGCCGCGCCTGCCATCGCGAGCAAGACCGTGCTTCACGTCGGCTGCGGCCGAGCCGATCGCCGCTCCATGCCGCGCCTGTTCCAGAGCCGCTGGCGCGAGATCCGCCTCGACATCGATCCGGACGCCATGCCCGACGTGGTCGCCAGCATGCTCGACATGTCCTCGGTCGAGAGTGCCAGTGTCGATGCCGTTTATTCGTCGCACACCATCGAGCATCTCCACCCGCACGAAGTCCCGGTGGCGCTCAAGGAGTTCAGGCGGGTTCTCAAGCCCGAAGGGATGCTGGTGCTGACCTGTCCCGACTTGCAGCCAATCTGTGCACTGGTCGCCGCCGACGAATTGGAGGAGCCCGCCTATGTTTCGCCGGCAGGCCCGATCGCTCCGATCGATATGCTCTATGGCCACCGGGCATCGCTGGCCAAGGGCAATCTCTACATGGCGCACAAGACCGGCTTTACCGCGCGCAGCCTGGCTCGGGAACTGGAGGAAGGCGGCTTCCGGGCGATGGTCGTGGAACAGGGAGCGAGCTTCGACCTTTGGGCCTTGGCTTATCCCGAAGCACCGACACAAGAACGGATCGAGTCGGAGCGCAATGCGTGTTTTCCTCTGGTCTCCAAGGCGACTGGGTCGGCTCCGTAGGCCCATTGTCAGACTAACATGAGCACTTCACCGTTCCGGCAAAGTTGGAGTTTGTTCGAGCCAATGACAGCGTCTGCCCCGATGCGAAGAACCGGCCTGACCCGGCGAGGCGGTCGGTCTGGCTTCACCCTGATCGAGCTGATCACGATCATGATCGTCCTCGGCATCCTCGCCGTCGTCGTGCTGCCGCGCTTTGCCAATCTCAACGACTTCGAGGCGGTGGGCGCCGCCGACCAGTTGAACTCGCTGATCCACTACGCCAGGGAAACCGCGGTCGCCCAGCGGCGCATGGTCCGTCTCGATTTCGCCGCCGATCCGCCGACGCTTTGCCAGTTGGGCACGGCCACGACCTGCAGCGCCGCCTGCGTTTCGACCGTGGCGCTGCCCGCAAGCTATCACCAGGCCAAGACCAGCGTGACCGTGACGGACAATCTGGCGACCACCGGGCAGATCTGCTTCGACGCCCTGGGCAGGCCCTACGACAGCAGCGGCTCGCTCTCGGCGCCGAAAACCGTGAGCGTCAAGGATCAGACCGGCGCCACCGCCGAGACCATCACCGTCGAGAACGAGACCGGCTATGTGCATTGAGCGTCCGGCCGTGGATATGTCATTGCGATTGCCACGGCCCTGCGGGCCTCGCAATGACAGCAGGCGAAGCAATCACTGCGGGCGTTCGTCGGGCATGACCCTGATCGAGCTGGTGATGTTCATCGTCATCGTCAGCGTCGGCATCGTCGGCATCCTCACGGTGTTGAACATCACGGCGAGGAACAGCGCCGATCCGCTGATCAGGAAGCAGATGCTGGCGATCGCCGGGGGCCTCATCGAGGAGGTCGAGATGCAGCCCTTCACCTGGTGCGATCCCAATGATCCGAATGTGGCGACGGCAACCGGCACGGCAGGCTGCACGATAGTGGAAGGCCTGGGACCGGAAACCGTAAACGGGGTAAGCGAAGCGCGCACCAGCACGACATACCCGTTCAACAACGTCAATGACTATTACGTCAATGGCGGCTATCAACTGCCCAGCCAGATCGCCGACATCACCGGCAACAACCCGGCGCCCGCGGGCTACAGCGCGACCATTACCATCACGCCCGAGGCGCTCGACGGTGTGGGCGACGCCACGTCGGGATCGGCGGCATTGCGCATCTCGGTCACGGTCACGCACGGTTCCGACAGCCTGACGCTGGAGGGCTACCGCACCCGTCATTCGCCCAACTTCGCGCCATGAGCCGCCAAGATTGCTTCGCCTGCTGTCACTGCGAGGCCGCAGCGCCGTGGCAGTCTGGATTGCCGCGCTTCGCTCGCAATGACGACCGAAGGGAGTCCCCGTGGGGTGGGCTTAGTGCGGGCGGTTCATGGATTGGCCTGAAGGGCCGCACCAAGCTGCGCGGCTTCACCCTGATCGAGATGATCATGGTGATGGTGATCACCGGCATCATCGCCGCCATGGTCGCGGTGTTCATCACCAAGCCGGTCGAGGGCTACGTCGATTCCGCGCGTCGCGCC
>JAPTVL010000297.1 GCA_028065725.1 Betaproteobacteria bacterium | reverse complement strand
ACGCCGCGCGTGCTGAACAGCTTGTACGACGCCAACGGCCATGTGCAGACCGACGCCTGGGACCGCCTGCCCGGCAGCTATCATGGCTCCGGCTGCACCCTCGCCTCGGCCATCGCGGCCACCCTGGCTTACGGCCAGGACGTGCCGCAGGCGGTGCGCGACGCGCAGAACTTCACCTATGAAACCCTCAAGGCCGCCTTCCGCCCCGGCATGGGGCAATACATCCCCGAGCGCTTCTTCTGGGCGCAGGATGGACAGACCGAAGGCAACGCCTGAGTTGTTCACAATTTGAATAATCCCGCCATGCTTGAATTCCCGGTTGGCCTTTATGCCATCACCCCCGAAACAGCCGACACCGCACGCCTGCTGATGCAGGTCGAAGCGGCATTGGCGGGCGGCGTGGCCGCGGTGCAGTACCGCGACAAGTCGGGTGATGTTGCGCGCCGTCACGAGCAGGCGAGCGAACTGGTTGCGCTGTGCCACCGCTTCAATGTGCCGCTGATCGTCAACGACGACCTGCGACTGGCCGATTTGTGCGACGCCGACGGCATCCACCTGGGCCGCGACGACGGCAGCCTGCGCGAGGCGCGCATCATCCTCGGCCGCGACAAGTTCATCGGCGCCTCGTGCTACCAGAGCCTTGAAGTCGCGCAGGCGGCTCAGGCGGCAGGCGCCGACTACGTTGCTTTCGGCAGTTTTTTCCCATCGCCGACCAAGCCGGCTGCTGGCCGCGCCGATGCCGGCTTGCTGCGTGCCGCGACCCGTGTCATCCGCGTTCCAATCGTCGCCATCGGCGGCATCACGCTGGAAAATGCTTCGCAATTGCTGGACGCCGGCGCCGACAGCCTTGCCGTGCTGTCCGCCGTGTTCTACGCCCCCGACATCCGCGCCGCCGCGTACGCTCTCAACCAATTATTTGTAACGGAATCCGAACAATGACCCGCAACGAACAGCTTTTCGAACAATCGCAACACGTCATCCCCGGCGGGGTGAATTCGCCGGTGCGCGCCTTCAAGAGCGTCGGCGGCACCCCGGTGTTCTTCAGCCGTGCCAAGGGCTCGCGGGTGTGGGACGCCGACGGCCGCGAATACATCGACTACGTCGGCTCGTGGGGCCCGGCGATCCTCGGCCACGCCCACCCCGGCACGGTGAAGGCAGTGCAGGACGCCGCCGCCAACGGCCTGTCGTTCGGCGCGCCGAGTGAAGCTGAACTCACCATCGCCCGCCGCATCATCGAGCTGGTGCCGAGCATCGAAAAAGTACGGCTGGTGTCGTCCGGCACCGAGGCGACCATGAGCGCGATTCGCCTGGCGCGCGGTTTCACCGGCCGCAGCAAGTTCATCAAGTTCGAGGGCTGCTACCACGGCCACGCCGACTTCCTGCTGGTGAAGGCCGGCTCCGGCGCGCTCACCTTCGGCAACCCGACTTCGGCCGGCGTGCCGCCCGAAGTCGCGGCACAGACCATCGTGCTCGACTACAACGACGTCGCCGGGCTCGAACGCACCTTCGCCGAGATCGGCAACGAGATCGCCTGCATCATCGTCGAGCCCTTCGCCGGCAACATGAACCTGGTGAAGCCGACCGCCGGGTTCATGGCCGCGATGCGCCGCCTGTGCGACCAGCACGGCGCGCTCCTGATCTTCGACGAGGTGATGACCGGCTTCCGCGTCGACCTCGGCGGCGCGCAGAAACTGCTCGGTGTCCGTCCCGATCTGACCACGCTCGGCAAGGTGATCGGCGGCGGCATGCCGGTCGGCGCCTTCGGCGGCCGCGCCGACGTGATGGACAAGCTGGCGCCGACCGGTCCGGTGTACCAGGCGGGCACGCTGTCGGGCAACCCGGTGGCGGTGGCGGCAGGGCTGGCCACGCTCGCCGCGATTTCCGAGCCCGGCTTCCACGCGACGCTCACCGCTCGCACCGAGCGACTGGTCAAGGGCCTCAACACTGCAGCCGAGGACGCCGGCGTCACCTTCTGCGCCGACTCGGTCGGCGGCATGTTCGGCCTCTATTTCGCGGCCAAGCCGCCCACGAGCTTTGCCGAAGTCATGCAGGGCGACAAGGAAAAATTCAACCGCTTCTTCCACGCCATGCTCGACCGCGGCATCTATCTTGCGCCGTCGGCATTCGAGGCCGGCTTCGTCTCCGCCGCGCATAGCGACGCCGACATCGACGCCACGATCGCCGCTGCGCGCGAGGTCTTCAAGACGCTTTAAAGGTTTTGTCCGCGAAGGACGCGAAGAAACGCGAAAGTGAAGACCCGCTTCGCGAACTTCGCGGATGAAACAAGGTTTTCCAGATGAACGACGAACTGTCCCCCGAAGACGAACTGCGCCTCAACGTGCTCTTCAACACCGAGCTCAAGGCGGTGCGCATCGACGAATCGAACATGACCTTGTGGGCGCTGACGCCGCAGGGCGAGGCGAGCGTGCCGCTAAAGCCCAACGAGCGTTCCGACCGCTACCTGAAGCGGGTACGCGAAATGCTGTCCGGCCACGCGCTGGGCTCGCCCGGCGGCTATCCGGTGCACCTCACGCGCTGGACGCGGCAGTCGCAGGCCGGGCTCTCCCCCCAGCATCTGGCGCAGCTGTTGCTGATCGCCGAGGAAGAGGCGGTGGTCGCGGTGGTGCATTCGCCCGCGCTCACCGACGAACTGGCACGCTACGCCTGGTGGTGCATGCCGACCATCGAGAACGCGCGGCTGATGCTGATGCGCGACGTGGTGTGTAAAGGCAGCATGGGCCGCACGCTGGCAGAGTTCCTGGTCGAGCATCTCGCCTTTCTGCACGAGGACGACGTCGGCATTCTCGACACCGTCGCAGTGATGCTGTATTCGGGCGTGCTGACCGATGCCGAGCGGCTGGCGATCTGGAAGCGCGGCAGCAGTCGCAATTCGTATTACGTCGCCTTCCTCGAACTTCAGCCCGACACGCTGCCCAACCCGCGCGCCGCGCGCGTCGATCACGCAAGCGTGCCGCAACTCGCCGACAACCCGTACAGCGTGATGCTCGACAAGGCGTTCTCGGGGCAGGGTCAGACCTTCATCGCCGCCACCGCGACCATTCTCGATCGTCCGGAAAACCAGGAAGTGGTGAACCACACGCTGAATGCACTGGCCAACTGGTGTGCACCGCTGCGGCAAGCCGACGAAGCGACCCGCAGCGCGGCACGCCAGGCCTTGCTGGATGCAGCACCCCAATTTGAAACGGATTGTGCCGCGCTCGACGCGCTGGCCGCGGTGGACGCCGACACGGTGCGCCCGATCTTCCTCAAGACCACCGCGATCGGCTCGCTGATGCGGCGCAAGATCCAGCCTGTCGTCACGCCGCTGCTCGACGCCATCGCGCTGCTCCGCCGGCAGCCTTGAGTCACTGAAACGACGACGCCCCGCGGGCTTGCGCACGCGGGGCGTCGGTTTGGGGAGCGGCTTATTTGCCGAGCGCCGAATCGATGCTCGCCAGAAACTTGTCGGCCTTCTCGAACCCGATCACCTTGTAGCCCGACTGTTCGCCTGCAGCAGTCCAGAAGATCAGCCCGGGCGGGCCAAACAGGTTGAAGCGTTTCAGCAGCGCCTTGTCGGCGTCGGCGTTGGCGGTGACGTCGGCCTTCAGCAGCACCACGTCGGCCAGCCGCGCCTGCACCTTGGGATCGCTGAAGGTGAACGTCTCCATCTCTTTGCACGACACGCACCAGTCGGCATAGAAGTCGAGCATCACCGCTTTCCCGTCTGCCTTGGCCTGCGCCAGGCGCGCATCGAGCCCGGCCACGTCCTTGACCTTCTCGAACGCCAGGCCTTTCTGCTCGGCCGCCAGCGCCACGCCACCGCCGGAGCCACCCTTGAATACGTCAAGCGGCTGCAGCAGGTTGCGGCTGCCCGCCAGCATGCCGAGCAGGATCGCCAGGCCGCCGATCAGCAGCACCACGCCGAGACCTTTCCACAGACGCGACCAGCCGGTCGCGTGGGCCGGCAGCGGATCGAGCGCATGCAGGTAGATCGCCGAGGCGATCAAGAGCAGCGCCCACAGCAGCATGCCGACCCAGCCCGGCACGACCGGCGAGATCAGGTAGATGGCGATCGCCAGCATCATCACGCCGAAGAAGTACTTCACCGCATTCATCCAGCCGCCCGCCTTGGGTAGCAGCGCGCCGGCCGACAGGCCGACCAGCAGCAGCGGCACCCCCATGCCGAGCGCCAGCACGAACAGCGCCACGCCGCCCAGCACGGTGTTGCCGGTCTGTGCGATGAAGGCGAGCGCGGCGGCCAGCGGCGGCGCCACGCAGGGGCCGAGGATGACGGCGGAGAGCGCACCCATGAAGAAGACGCCGACGAAGTTGCCGCCCTTCATTCTGTTCGATACGTCGGAGAACTTGCTCTGAATGAAGCTCGGCAGCTGGATTTCGAAGAAGCCGAACATCGACATCGCCAGCAGCACGAAGATGCCGGCGCCGATGCCGAGCGCCACCGGGTTCTGCAGCGCGTTCGACAGCAGCGTGCCGGAGAGCGCCGCCGCCACGCCGGCGATCGCGTAGGTGAGCGCCATGCCGAGCACGTAGGCGAGCGACAGCAGGAAGCCGCTCATCTTGGTGAGATCCTTCTTCTGGCCGGCGATGATGCCGGACAGGATGGGGATCATCGGGAACACGCAGGGTGTCAGCGCCAGCAGCAGGCCGAGGCCGAAGAAGGTGAGGATCACCGGCCAGAAGCTGCCGCCTTTCAGCACGCGCTCGATGCGCGAGGTGTCGGATTCGCTGGCGGGCTCGACCGGCGCATCCGCACTGGCCGCAGCCGCTGTCGCCACGGCCGTGCCACCCGCAGACGCCAGGGAAAACTCGCGCTTGATCGGTGGATAGCAGACCCCGACCGCCTCGTTGCAGCCCTGCCAACTCGCTTCCAGCACCAGTTGTTCATCTGCGGCGAGCGCGCGCGACAGGGTCACGCTGGCGGAGAAATTCTGGTGATACACCTCGGTACGGCCGAAGGTCGGATCCTCCTTGACCTCGCCCGCCGGCGTGCCGGCGCGCACCACTTTGACGTCGGCCGGTGATTTGACGACGTAGGCGAGCTTGTCACGGTACAGGTAGGTGTCGGGTGTCAGCGTGTAGTCGATCTTGACCGTCTGCGCATCGGCCATCGTCGCCGCGACCAGGAAGGCCTCGTCAGGCGGCAGCAGCTTCGGCAGACCCGCATCGCCCGCCAGGCTGCGCAGG
>JAPTVL010000155.1 GCA_028065725.1 Betaproteobacteria bacterium | reverse complement strand
CCGACGAGGAGTTCCACCGCCTGGACGGCATAGAACGACGCGTCGAAACGGCCGGCCGCGGCTTGGCTGTTCAGGAAAAGCGCCGCCGGAATCATCACCAGCACGCCGTTGGCGGCAATGAAGCGCAGGCGCGTCTGCTTTCTCGTCACCAGCCGTCCGCTGCGGGCGCGCGCCAGTATGAAACCCGAGCCGCCGGTGGCAACCAAGGCCGGCACCAGTAGGAACAAGCCGTACACAATGGCGTGTTTGACGGCGGCGACCGCGGCATGGTCCAGGAACAGCTCCGCAATCACGGTGGCCACCCAGAAGCTGGCGATGGTGAGCATCGCGATGCTGCCGGCGACCGCATGAACGACCGGTTTCATGAGGCGGAACCTTTCTTCGGTACCGGGATATCGAGCCGCTCATGGAAGGTGTCCAGCGTGCGCAGCGTCTGTTTGAGGTCTTGCAGCGACAGACTCTCACCCAGTGCGCGCGCCCAGACCACCTCCAGCGCCATCGCCTGGGCGTACGCACGCAGACCCAGTGCGGTTAGGGCGTAAAGCGGCGAGCGCTCGTGGCGCGGATTCGGGCGCTGCTCGAAGAGACCTTCCGTCACCAGGGCATTGAGCTGCTTCTGCGCTCCCTGCCGGGTCATGCCCATCGACACCGCGATCTGCGGAGCGGAACGTGGGGATCCAGCCAGCGCCACCGCCCCCAGCGCTTGCCAGCGGGCGCTGGTGAGCCGAAGCGGCCGGACCAGTTCATCGCCTTTCTCCAGCAGACGGCCATGCACGCGAAATACCGCGAGCATGATGTCGGTCAGGACGCGCACCTTCGGGGATGGCCGGGTTGTCACGGCGGATTTCTTCATGGCCGCTCCGGTTTCGCAGGTGGTGTTTGACAAGACTGGCTACTCATAACGGCAACCAGTTTCCAATAATGGTAACTGGTTGTCAATATGGAAGCTGCGATCGCGATGGCGCGCCTGCCAGAACTGCATTGGCGGGTGGCCGATACCGACGACCGCCTGTTGGGACACCTCGTGACTGCGGAGGGATAGGCTTCGTGGCCGGAAACATCGTCGCGGTGTGCCGGATCTGTGACTTGCTGGCAGGAGCGGTGCCGCGGGAACTGGATCGCACTTGATCCACGGTGACGCATGCAGGCCATGCTGCGCTCATCGCCCGCGCGATGTCCTGACGTGCCTTGTCGGGCGAAGCGCGCAGCCGCATCAACGCCGTGTACATGAACGCGTATTTCGGCGGCGGTGCCATCGGTTTGCTCGCCGCCAGTCATGCCTGGGACGCGGGAGGCTGGCCGACGGTGGCGCTCTGCGGCGCTGGATCGCGATGGCGGCGCTGGTGGCGGATCGCGTCATGCAAACGGCTCGAGCGCCAACCAGGACGCCGCAAGCAAGGACAACGCGATGGCGCCCGTGGAAATCGTGAATGCGTATGCGATCGTTGCCGGGTCGGGGTGATTTCCAAGCACCATATAGAACAGGCCGCCGATCACGGCGACGGAAAGCGCTGCACTGACCTGGAGGGCGGTCGATACGAGGCCCGCCACCAGCCCTGCGCTGTTTCCTTCCACCTTGCCAATCGTGGCTCGAACCAGAGTCGGCAGTGCAATGCCTTGGCCAAACCCGAGCCCGAACAGCGCCGGCGCCAGGAAATCGGTGACGCCGGCGTGGACGGCGAATGCGACGACGGTGAGGCTAACCACTTCCAGTGCCATGCCAAAAACCGGCGTGCGTGCACCCAGCTGCAGATAAAGCCGGGAACTGGTGAGCGGACCCAGCATGAATCCGATCGCCAACGGCAGCAGTGCAAGCCCGGCATGCCATGGGCCGCGACCAAGGCTGGATTGCTCGTAGATTGAGAACGTCAGGAAAAACGCGGCGATGGCATAAAAACACAGGATGGCGGCGAGGCTGCGCAGCAGGCCGGGTGCGCGCAACAAGGCTGGCACGACCAATGGGTTTCCGCCTTGGCGAACGACCCGGTGCTCATGACGCCAAAATAGGGCCAGCAGCGGGAGAAAGCCGGTCAACAGGGCGATGCACCAGATCGGCCAACCCCGCTCCCGCCCCTCGATCAAGGGCACGACCAGGGCGGACAAGCCGGCCGCGAGCAGGACAACGCCACGCCCATCCAGACGCGGGCGTTGCTCGGCCCGGCTTTCACGAATCAGAAGCAGCGCGCAGGGCACTGCGACGGCGACGACGGGCAGGTTGACGAGAAAGACACTGCGCCAGCCGAGGCCGAGCGGGTTGGCCGCGATCAATGCTCCCCCGAGCATTTGACCCACCACGGCGGCGAAGCCGAACGTCACGCCGTAGTAACCGAGCGCCTGGGCTTTTTCACTGGCTGGGAACAGCGCGTGGATGGATGCGAGCGACTGCGGCGCCATGGCGGCTGCGGTGAGGCCCTGAAGCATGCGCCCGAGGATCAGCACCGCGGATGACCAGGCGAGGCCGCACAGAGCCGATGCCCCGGCAAAACCGAGCAGCCCCAGCACGAATACGCGGCGGCGCCCGTAAAGATCACCGAGCCGTCCGCCTGTAATCAGGAATACCGCATAGCTGGCCGCATACGCGGAGATCACGAGTTGGACCGTCGCCGGGGCGGCATGCAGACCGGCGCGGATGGAGGGCATGGCGATGTTGACGATGAAGAAATCCAGAGGCGGAAGAAAACTGCCGCCCAACAAAATCACCAGGGCCATCCATCTGCGCGGATCGGGAGTTTCGGACGTGATGGGCATCGCGGCTGCCAGATTCTTGGTGGTATTCATCGGCTCTCGTTTAGAAATCGATCGGTTCCAAAATAGGCAAAAAAATCAGTCGAGCGCCGTCATCGCGATGGCGACCATCTCGTCCATTTCCCTGATACCAGGCGCCGTCTTGCCCAGTACGCGCATGCCTTCAACCAGGCACAACAGGAAACGGGCAAGCCCATCGGCATCGTGGCGAAGGCTGATCTCGCCCGATGCCTGTCCTTTGCGAATGACCATCGCCAGCAGGCGCTGCATGCGGCTGAATGTGGCACGGACGCGCTCGCGTACATCGGCGTCATCCGGCAGCAACTCCATCGCTGTTGCCGTGACCAGGCATCCCCGCAACCCCTTCGTTGCCGCGGACTGACGCGCGTAGTAACGCAACACGGTGAGAATGGCGTCTCGGGCAGGCTCCTTGCCGAGGTCGCTGCTCAAGCGACTGAGGCTGTCGGAGGTGTATCGATCGAGGGCAGCCAGAAAAAGCGAGTGCTTGTCGTTGAATGCCTTGTAAAGACTCCCGCGCGACAAGCCGGTGCCCTCGATGAGATGGACCAAGGACGTCGCGGCATAGCCGCGTGACTGGAACACGGCCATGGCATCGATGACGGCTTCGTCGGCATCGAACTCGCGTGGACGGCCTGGTCCGACAGGCATGGAATTTTGCGAAGACACGCGTGAATAATAGATCGATTGATTCCTATTGAGCAAGACTCGACGATGGCGAGCCGTCAACGGCCTTGGTCATAGCGTTTTCGCGCGACCTCGATCTTCGGCATATGGTCGTACGACCAGGTACGCAGCCCGGCGACCGCCTCCGCGAGACTGTGGCCGAGCGGCGTCAGGCTATATTCCACAGTGACCGGAACGGTCGGGTAAACGCGTCGGCCCACCAGCCCGTCCCGCTCCAGTCCGCGCAGCGTCTGGGTCAGCATCTTCTGCGTGACCCCCTGCACCCGGGTACGGAGCTGCGAGAACCGCAGCGTTCCGTCTTCAAGTGCGAGCACGACCAGCATCGTCCACTTGTCAGCGATGCGGTCCAATACCTGCCGTGTCGGGCAGGTCGCCTGCAGCACATCGTAGTCAAGGCGCTTCTTGGTTCCCATCGGGTACCTATACCACATTCAAGTGCCTTCTTTCGGAAAGATACAGCTCTCCTTACAGTGCGGCTATCACCGAATCCGCACGAAGAGAATGCTATGAAGGCCATGATTCCGACTGGCAACATGCAGCATATGGTGCGGCTTGCCGAGGTATCCGAGCCGCAGCCCGCGCCCGACGAGGCGATCATCAGCGTCGAGGCTTATTCGGTGAACCGTGGCGAGACCTTCCAGCTCGCTGCGCCGAAGGCGCATTGGCGGCCGGGCAAGGACGTGGCCGGTCGTGTCCTGCGTGCCGCCGCCGATGGTTCGGGGCCGCCCGAGGGGGCTCGCGTGGTCGGGCATCCGCCCTCGTGCGGCTGGGCGGAGCGGGTTGCAGTGCCCACGAGTCAACTCGCGGTGCTGCCTGATGGCATCAGTTTCGCGCAGGCCGCAGCACTACCGCTCGCCGGGCTGACCGCCATCAGGTTGCTGCGGGCCGCAGGTCCACTTGCGAGTCGACGCGTGCTGATGACCGGCGCTTCGGGCGGTGTCGGTCATTATCTGACCGAATTGACTGCGCCCATGGGCGCCGAGTTGACCGTGGTGACAGCGACGCCTGAACGTGCCCAGCGGTTGCTCGAACTGGGGGCGAGTCATGCGGTGCATGATGTCGCCGACGCGCAGGGGTCGTTCGACGTACTGCTGGAATCCGTGGGTGGCACATCGTTCTCGACCGCGCTCCCGATGCTCGGGCCGCATGGCTTGGCGATCTGGTTCGGTCAGGCGGGTGGCGTTGCTCCGACGCTGGATTTCTTCGCGCTCTTTAGCGGTCCATCCTCGGGCACCATCCGCCACTTCGACTACACCGACAGCGACGTACCGGATGGTACCGATCTGGCGACACTGGTCCGACTGGTGGATGCGGGGCAACTGCATCCGGAGATCGGACTCGTGATCGATTGGATGCAGACGGCAGAGGTTCTGGACACCCTGCGTGGGCGTGGCATTCGCGGCAATGCGGTGCTGATGGTTGGCTGATCAGAGCATGTCAGCCGAGGCGCAGGCTGATGCCGAGTTCGGACGCCAGAGCGGCGCCGCTCACCGGGTAGCGATGGCGGCGCAGGCATTGCATCAATTCGAGCAGGCGTTCAGCGCGCGACAACGATCGCTCCTTTGCATCGGTAGCCAGCGCATCAACCGGGGACAAAAGGGAGCGTCGGCTCCTGTTCGGACTGGCGCAGCACCACGGCACGATGCAGCGCGGCAAGCGCGCCCCTGATCGCGCCGGAGACCGACGGCGACTCCACCATGCCGCTTTCCGTCAGATTCGAACCGAGCAGGGGAATGCTGATCGAAGCCGCCTCGACG
>JAPTVL010000307.1 GCA_028065725.1 Betaproteobacteria bacterium | reverse complement strand
TATACACAATATTGAAGTTGTTGTCGGCAATCATGACGCCGGTTGATACATTATCCAGCGCAATTTTGACTCGCAGCGACTCCTGCCCAAGCCGGTTGGACTCGGCAATATCGAAGCCCAGTTTGGTCTCGAGCGAACGGAACGATTGCACCATGTCGGCCAACTCGTCGTTGCGCTCGATGATAATATTTTCGCCGGAATTGCCCTGGGCAATGCGTGCAATATTGCCGGCAATCCTGGTGAGTGGGTGGACAACAGCCGTATGCAGGCGCCAGGCCAGCCAGGTGAGCAGCAGCAGCGCCACAGCTCCGCTGCCTGCCGTGACGCCAAAAGCGATGGCCTTGAGGTCGGCAGGGGCGGCGTTTTTGGCTACGCCAATCTCTTGCACATCAAACAAGCCAGCCAGGAGCATCACAATAATAAACAGCCCGGTGAGGCCCACCATCGCGACAAGACGCTGTTTGATGGTGATGTTGTCCAGCCAGCCGCGCAAACCGGTGCGGACCACTCGTCCCTGTTCGATCTTCAGGCCCTTGGCCTTGCCTTCGCGGAACAGTTTGTAGGCGGCGCTGGCGGCTTCAATTTGCTCGCGGGCCGGTTTCTTGCGCACCGACATGTAACCCACGACCTGATTGTTTTCACGCAGGGGGGTGGCGGTTGCTTCCACCCAATAGTAGTCGCCGTTTTTGCAGCGGTTTTTGACCATGCCCGTCCAGGATTTTTCCTGTTTCAGATTTTCCCACATGTCGACGTAGGCTTCGGGCGGCATGTCCGGGTGGCGTACGATGTTGTGCGGCTGGCCGATGAGTTCGGCTTCGGTAAAGCCGCTGATGCGGATAAAGGCCGGATTGATATAGGTAATCTGACCTTTCAGATCGGTTTTTGAGACGATTTGTTCGCCGTCGTACAGTTCATGTTCGACATTGGTAACGGGCATGTTCAGGCGCATGGTTGTCTCCCGGTAAGGGTGGCTTATAAGTTGGGTTTAGGCGGTAGCTTCGTCCATCAGCTGCATGTCGGCACTGCTCATCAGCTTTTCGATGTCTGTCAGTATGATCATCCGGTTATCCAGGGTGCCCAGACCCAGCAGGTATTGAGTGTCCATGGTCGAGCCGAATTCCGGGGCCGGGCGGATTTGTTCGGGCGACAGCGTGATCACGTCGGATACCCCGTCTACCACGATGCCGACGATGCGCTCGGCCACATTGAGAATGATGACCACGGTAAACTGGTTGTATTCGACACTGCCCAGATTGAACTTGATGCGCATGTCGACAATCGGCACGATCACGCCGCGCAGGTTGATAACGCCCTTAATGAAGTCGGGCGAATTGGCAATCCGGGTTACTGCGTCATAGCCGCGAATTTCCTGTACCTTCAGGATATCGATGCCGTATTCCTCGCTTCCCAGGGTAAACGTCAGGAATTCGTGCGCCCCCATTTCTGCGGCGTGTGGATTCAGGGTGTCTTGTGCCGTTTGCATCTGCTTTGCTCCTTGCCCGGGAGTGGCAACTTTCGTAGCCCGCTCCGCGTTCTGTTAGGTCCTGTTGTCGAGATTGCCGTTCATCAGAATTCTTCCCATTCGTCATCCCGTGATGTAGCCGCAGCGGCCGGACGGCGGGCGGCGGTCGGGACAGGACGGGTGGGGCTGGTCCGCGGCGGAGCCGGACGCGCTGCCGGTGCGGCGGCCCTGGGTGCCGACACAGCCCTTGATTGTGACCTCGAGGTGAGTGCCATCATGCCTGCCGCCAGTTTGAAGCTGGCCACGGCACGGGCGAGCGCCTGGGCCTGATCTTCCAGCGATTCTGCGGTGGCAGCGGCTTCTTCAACCAGGGCGGCATTCTGCTGCGTGACTTCATCCATTTGCGTGATGGCCAGGTTGACCTGTTCGATCCCGGCTGACTGTTCCATCGAAGCGGCCGTGATTTCGCTCATGATGTCGGTTACGCGCTTCACCGCAGCAACAATTTCACCCATGGTTTTGCCCGCCTGTTCGACCAGTTTGGCGCCACTGGTGGTTTTTTCCACCGAATCGTTGATCAGGCCTTTGATTTCCTTCGCCGCGGCAGCGGAGCGCTGCGCCAGACTGCGCACCTCGCCCGCCACAACAGCAAAGCCGCGTCCCTGCTCGCCGGCACGCGCCGCTTCGACAGCGGCATTGAGCGCCAGGATGTTGGTCTGGAAGGCGATGCCGTCGATGACGGAAATGATGTCGACGATTTTGCGGCTGGATTCGTCGATATCGCGCATGGTGTCAACCACACCGGAAACTACACTGCCGCCTTTAACGGCAATCTCCGAGGCGCTGTGCGCGAGCTGGTTGGCCTGTTTGGCGTTTTCAGCGTTCTGCTTCACCGTGCTGGTCAGTTCTTCCATGCTGGAGGCGGTTTCTTCCAGGCTGGAGGCCTGCTCTTCGGTGCGGCTCGACAAATCGGTGTTGCCGGCTGCAATTTCCTGGGCGGCGGTGTTGATCAGTCCGGTGGCCTCGCCGATCTGCTGGACGATGCTTTGCAGATTGGCGATAGACTGGTTGACCGCCTCGCTCAGCACCTTGAATTCCCCTTCATAATTGCCGGTCATGGAGCGGGTCAGGTCGCCTTCTGCCAGCGCCAGCATGACTGCCCGCGTTTCCTGCAGAACCGCTTCTACGGTCATCTGATAACGCTTCTGTGCCGTGACGTCAGAGGCATATTTCACGACTTTGTAGACTTTGCCGCTGGCATCGCGGATGGGGTTGTAGGAGGCCTGGATCCAGACTTCCTTGCCGCCTTTGGCAATGCGTTTGTATTCGCCGGTATCGAACTCGCCGCGGTTGAGTTTTTCCCAGAAGGCACGGTATTCCGGGCTGGCGGCGTGCGCCGGATCGACAAACAGGCTGTGGTGCTTACCCCTGACTTCGTCGAGCGTGTAGTTGATGACGGCGAGGAAGTTGGGATTGGCATCAATCACCGTGCCGTCGAGATTGAACTGGATCACCCCCATGGATTTGCTGATCGCTTCCAGTTGACCCTGATAGTCGGCGTTGCGCAGTTTTTGCGCCGTGATGTCGGAGGCGTACTTGACCACCTTATAGACTTTGCCGTTGATGTCGCGGATGGGGTTGTAGGAGGCCTGGATCCAGATTTCCTTGCCGCCTTTGCCAATGCGTTTGTATTCGCCGGTATCGAATTCGCCGCGGTTGAGTTTTTCCCAGAAGGCACGGTATTCCGGGCTGGCGGCATAAGCCGGGTCGACCAACAGGCTGTGATGCTTGCCCTTGATCTCGTCCAGAGTGTAATTGATGACGGAGAGGAAGTTGGGGTTGGCCGTAATGACGGTGCCGTCCAGATTGAACTCGATCACGCCCATGGAGCGGTTAACTGCTTCGATCTGGGCCACCGAATCGTTGTCCATGTCCCACTCGACCATGGTTCCCAGACGTACGCCGGCGGCATCGAAAAGCGGGTCGGCTTTGAGACTGAAGTGGCGGCCGGCTACCTTGATCGAGGTGCGGTAGGTCGATTTCAGGTTGTGCAGAATGCCGCGCTGATGAGCCGGGTTTTTGTGGAACACGTCGATATTGCTGCCCAGCAGGGTGGCGACACTGAAGTTAGGCAGGGCGGAGCGGAGTTCAGTCTCGACGCTTTTCAGCATGGCGATAACAGACTGATTCAGATAAATGATGTTGAGATCTGCATCGGCCAGCATGACGTTGGTGGACAGGTTGTCGAGCGTGCCTTTCAGGCGCTGCAGCAGCATCTGATTTTTTTGCGTGTCTTCCGTCGCTTGGTCGCGGCTGCCCAGGCTTTTCTGCAATTCTTTCAATGCCCGCAGCAGCGGTGCGGCTGCGGGGTTGTCCTTCGACACCTCAATGCTTTGGTTCAGGTTGCCTTGCAGCAGATTATTAACAATACCGGCGGCCTGTTGCAGTGCGGCGTCCTGTGCTTTGCAGTTGTTTCCGAACAATCCCATTCCCTACCCCCGTTATGCTTTACTATTGTTTGCTCATGCGTACCAGTGCAGCCACATCCAGAATCAGCGCCACCCGGCCATCGCCCATGATGGTGGCCGCCGCGATGCCCGGCACCTTGCGGTAATTCGATTCGAGGCTCTTGATTACGACCTGATGCTGGCCGACCAGTTCGTCGACGAACAGCGCCGCTCTCTCTCCGTCGGCCTCGACAATAATGACAATGCCCGAGCTCGGGTCGGTGAATTTCGGCTCGATATTGAGCACCTGATGCAGTGCCACCAAAGGCAGGTAGTCGCCCCGCACGTGCACGACGCGGCCCTGGCCGGCCACCGTTTTGATGTCGTGCGCCGGAGGTTGCAGCGATTCCATGATGTAGGTGAGCGGCACAATAAACGTCTCGTTTCCCAGGGCGACCGACATGCCATCGAGAATGGCAAGCGTCAGCGGCAAACGGATGGTGACCCGCGATCCCTGACCTGACACGGAATACAGATCGACGCGCCCGCCCAGGCTCTCGATATTCTTTTTCACCACGTCCATGCCGACGCCGCGGCCCGATACGTCGGTGATTTGCGCTGCCGTGGAAAAACCGGGAGCAAAGATCAGTTGCCAGACTTCCTGATCGGGCATGTTGTCATGCACCGGCAGGCCGCGCTCCTTGGCTTTGGCAAGAATACGTTCGCGATTGAGGCCCTGGCCGTCATCGGCGACTTCGATGACGATGTTGCCGCCCTGATGCGCGGCCGACAGGGTAAGCGTGCCTTTGGCAGGTTTACCCTTGGCCAGTCGTTCCTCGGGCATTTCGATGCCGTGGTCGAGACTGTTGCGCACCAGATGAGTGAGCGGATCGGTGATTTTTTCAATCAGACTCTTGTCCAGTTCGGTCGATTCACCGATGGTTTTGAGTTCGATCTGTTTGCCCAGTTTGCTCGCCAGATCGCGCACTACGCGGGGGAAGCGGCTGAACACAAAGCTCATCGGCATCATGCGGATCGACATGACTGCTTCCTGCAGGTCGCGCGTGTTGCGCTCCAGCAAGGTCAGGCCGTTGAGCAGGCGTTCGAATTGCACCGGGTCGTAGTCGGCCGCGGTTTGCGCCAGCATTGCCTGCGTGATGACCAGTTCGCCGACCAGGTTAATCAACTGGTCGACCTTCTCAATACCAACACGAATAGACGTGCTTTCTACGCTGGCCGGCTTGGCGGCTTCTGGCTTGGCCGGTGTTTTGGCGGCGACAGGTGCGGCTGGCGGAGGAGGGGTT
>JAPTVL010000188.1 GCA_028065725.1 Betaproteobacteria bacterium | reverse complement strand
TGTACCGCATGGACGTCGGACAGATGGTCGAGGCTCATATGCGAAGCAGGGCGGAAGTCAGCGTCGCTGCGGTCCCGGTGCCCGTAAAATGGGCGTCGCAGTTTGGCATCATAGCGACGCACCCCGACGGGCGCATCCGCGAGTTCCAGGAAAAGCCCGCGCGCCCGGCGCCAATTCCGGGGCGGGCGAGGCACGCCTATGCGTCTATGGGCAACTATCTGTTCGATCCGGGGGTCCTCGCGGCGCTGCTTGAGCCGGCCGCGCGTTGCGGCGAAACGGACTTCGGCAGACACATCCTGCCGCGCGCGATCGGGACGCACCGTGTTTTCGCCTATGATTTTGCCGGCAACCGGGTGCCCGGGATCTTGCCGCACGAGGAGCCCAACTACTGGCGCGACGTGGGGTCGATCGAGGCGTACAAGGCGGCGCAGCGCGACGTATCGGGGCCCAGGCCGAAATTCAGCCTGGCGAACGAACGCTGGCCTATCGGAGGCGGTTTACGCGCGGCGGTGTCCGGGTGCGTTACCACCGCGCGTTGCGAGAATACCGTGTGAATCCCAAGGCGTTGTCGCGCTCACAGAAGGTGGCCGGCCTGATCACGCTGGCCGCCATGCTGCTGGCGTTCGTGCTGGACAATTCGCCTGCACTGGAGTGGTATCAGGTGGTCCACCACCTGCCCGTGATGGTGCGGGTGGGCACGTTTGCCATCGACAAGCCGCTCATTCTCTGGATCAACGACGGGCTGATGGTGTTTTTCTTTCTGCTCATCGCTCTGGAGCTGAAGCGCGAGATTCTGGACGGGCAATTGTCCACGGCCCGATCTATTGCCACCCCGGCTTTCGCCGCGCTGGGCGGCATGGTGGCACCGGCGCTGGTCTATGTTGCGTTCAACGCGGGCGATCCGGTGGCCATGCGAGGATGGGCGATCCCCACCGCCACAGACACGGTGCTGGCCTTGACGGTGCTGGTCCTGCTAGGTGCGCGGGTACCGGCCTCGCTCAAGGTATTTCTGACCGCACTGGCGATCTTCGACGACCTGGGGGCGATCCTGGTTATCGCGCTGTTCTATACCGAGCGGCTCGCCACGCCATCGTTGGTAATGGCCGGCTTTGGGATCGTGGCGCTGATCGGGCTCAACGTCTTCAAGGTCACGCGCACCGCGGCCTACGTGATCGTCGGCGTGTTTCTCTGGATCGCTGTGCTCAAGTCCGGCGTGCACGCGACGCTTGCCGGGGTGGCCATCGGCCTCGCGATTCCGATGAAGGTCACGCAAAACGGCCGGTCCTTCTCGCCGTTGCGGGAGACCGAACACCAGCTTTATCCCTGGGTCGCGCTCGGCGTCGTGCCGGTGTTCGCGTTTTTCAATTCCGGCATCGTGCTCTCAATGTCCACTGTTCACGCATTGGCTTCACCGACTTCGCTGGGCATCGTGTTGGGGCTCCTGGTCGGCAAGCAACTGGGGATATTCGGCGCCGTGTGGTTTGCGGTGAAGCTCGGCGTGGCAAAGCTACCGGATGGAACCAACTGGTGGCATTTGTATGGGGTGGCACTGGTGGCAGGGATCGGCTTCACCATGAGCCTGTTCGTCGCCGGCCTCGCGTTCTCAGATCCGGAGGTGTTCCGCAGCGCGCGTCTGAGCGTAGTGGTCGGTTCGCTGCTCTCCGCCGCAGGCGGAGTGGCCGTCCTGAGATTCGCGAGCCGCAAGCGGCTCAGCGCGGCGCCAAATGAGATGCAACAAGCCATCTTGAAGATGAAGGCAAGCAAGGAGGCACGATGAAAACAAGCGTTATTGAAGTGCACGACATGCTGTCGGTGTTGAGTATGAACGAAGTGGGAAAGCGGATTGGCAAGGTACCGGCAATCCCGCCCCCTGACAAGAACGCAGCCGTGTGATGGTCAACACCGAGCACACAGCCGGTACGCCTGCAGCCACGATGTCCGTGCTGGCGATGAATGGCGGCTCGTCGAGCATCAAATTTACGTTGTATCGGACGGGTGTCCCGCTGCAGCGACGGCTGCATGGCAAAGTCGACCGCATCGGTTTGCACGGCACCACGCTGACGTTTTACAACCTGGAGCGAAATCAGCACGACAGCCGCATCGTCGGCAATTTCGATCACCGGTCGGCAGCGAACTTTCTGATCGATTGGCTTGATGAACAAATCGGTCTCACTTCGATCGAGGCCGTAGGCCACCGCGTCGTCAACGGGGGCGCGCATTACAGCGAGCCGCAACGCGTTACCCAGGAGTTACTCGATGCGCTGCGCCGCATCAGCAACTATGCACCGGAGCATCTGCCTTCCGAGATTGCCGTGATCGATTTGCTGCGCGAGCGGGTTCCGGATCTGCCGCAGATCGCCTGCTTCGACACCGCCTTTCATCGCGATATGCCGCGGGTCGCCAAGATATTGCCCATTCCTCGGCGCTTCCAGGCGCAGGGCGTCGAGCGTTACGGTTTTCACGGCCTGTCCTATGCTTTCCTCATGAAAGAGTTGGCACGCGTGGCGGGTGCCGAGGCGGCATGGGGCAGGGTGATCTTGGCCCACCTTGGAAATGGGGCTAGCCTGGCCGCGGTTCGCTGCGGTAAAGGGATCGACACCAGTATGAGTTTCACGCCGGCTGCTGGCGTACCGATGAGCACCCGCTCCGGCGATCTCGATCCAGGGCTGGTTTGGTACCTGGCGCAAACCGAGCAGATGAGCGCAGAGCAGTTTCATCACATGGCCAACCATGAGTCGGGATTGCTCGGCGTTTCAGAAACAAGCTCCGATCTGCGTGATTTACTGGCTCGCGAAAACGACGATGTTCGCGCCGCCGAAGCGGTGGCGCTGTTCTGCTACCGGGTAAAAAAGTGCATCGGCGGGTTTGCCGCCGCGCTTGGTGGGCTGGACACGCTCGTCTTTGCAGGGGGCATCGGAGAAAACGCGCCAGCTGTTCGTGCACGGATCTGCGAGGGACTGGAGTTTCTTGGAGTCGAAATCGATGAAGTACGCAATGTGACAAATGCGAGCGTGATTTCTATGGAGACCAGCCGGGTCGCTGTTCGCCTCATGCATACGGATGAGGAAGTGATGATCGCGGAATCAGTCTGCCGCGTTCTAAACCTCCCAATTAAAAAGGAAATAGAACATGGTCAGGAAAACGAAAACACCTAAGCTCACGGACAAGCCGTTGTCGTCCGATCTTTTGCGCAAGATGGACGCTTACTGGCGGGCCGCCAACTATCTGTCGGTTGGCCAGATTTACTTGTATGACAATCCGCTGCTCAAAAAGCCCTTGAAGCTGGAACATGTGAAGCCGCGCTTGCTGGGGCACTGGGGCACAACGCCGGGCTTGAATTTTGTTTACGTCCACCTCAACCGGATCATCCGGCAATACGACCTGAGCATCATCAATGTCACCGGCCCCGGGCATGGTGGGCCGGGCCTGGTGGCCAACACCTATCTGGAGGGCACATACAGCGAGGTGTATCCAAATATTTCCCAGGATGAAGCAGGGATGAAGAAACTGTTCACCCAGTTTTCCTTTCCCGGCGGCATCCCCAGCCACGTTGCACCGGAAACCCCAGGCTCCATCAACGAAGGCGGCGAACTCGGCTATGCCCTGTCGCACGCCTATGGTGCCGCGTTCGACAATCCCGACCTGCTGGTGGCCTGCGTGGTGGGCGATGGCGAAGCGGAAACCGGCCCGATGGCGACCAGCTGGCACTCGAACAAATTCCTCAACCCGGTTCATGACGGTGCGGTGCTGCCCATTCTGCACCTGAACGGCTACAAGATCGCCGGCCCCACCGTGCTGGCGCGCATTCCCCACGACGAGTTGGAGGCGCTGTTCCGTGGCTATGGCTACACGCCGTATTTCGTCGAGGGTGACGACCCCGAGCAGATGCATCAGTTGATGGCCACTACACTCGATACCGTGGTTGCCGAGATCCAGCGCATCCAGCGCGACGCGCGCGCCAATGGATTCGGCGAGCGCCCGCGCTGGCCCATGATCATCCTGCGCTCGCCGAAGGGCTGGACCGGACCTGAAACAGTGGATGGCAAACCGATCGAAGACACTTTTCGCGCGCACCAGGTGCCGGTCGCAAAGCTTGCGACAAAACCCAAGCATTTAAAAATCCTCGAGCAGTGGATGAAAAGTTACCGCCCCGAAGAGTTGTTTGATGACCAAGGCAGGCTGATAGCGGAGTTGGCCGAACTGGCGCCGAAAGGCGAGCGGCGCATGGGAGCCAACCCGCATGCAAATGGCGGCATGCTGCTGCGCGATCTGAAAATGCCGGACTTCCGCGACTATGCAGTCAAGGTGCCGAAACCCGGCGAGGTGGTAGCCGAAGCGACACGCGCGCAGGGTGAGTTGATGCGCGACGTGATGAAGCTCAACGCCGATGCACGCAACTTCCGGGTTTTCAGCCCGGACGAAACCGCGTCTAATCGCTGGGGTGCGCTGTTCGAAGTGACGAACCGTTGTTCGACGGCAGAAATCATTCCCGGAGACGAACATGTCGCACCCGATGGCCGGGTCATGGAGATGTTGAGTGAGCATCAGTGCCAGGGCTGGCTCGAAGGTTATCTGCTGACCGGGCGCCATGGCTTTTTCTCCTGCTATGAAGCCTTCATCCACATTGTCGATTCGATGTTCAACCAGCACGCCAAGTGGCTTGATGTGACACGCGACATTGCGTGGCGCCGGCCGATTGCCTCGTTGAACTATTTGCTGTCTTCGCACGTGTGGCGGCAGGACCACAATGGCTTCAGCCATCAGGACCCGGGGTTCATCGACGTGGTGGCAAACAAGAAGGCTGAAATCATCCGCGTCTATCTGCCGCCCGATGCCAACACCCTGCTGTGGGTCACCGACCATTGCCTGCGCAGCCACAATGACGTCAATGTCATCGTCGCGGGCAAGCAGCCGGAACTGCAATGGCTGGACATGGATGCGGCGATCCGGCACTGCACCGCCGGGCTTGGCATCTGGGAATGGGCCAGCAACGACGAAGGGGGAGATCCCGATGTGGTCATGGCCTGCTGCGGCGATGTGCCGACGCTAGAGACACTGGCGGCGGTGAAGATTCTGCGGCAGCATTTTCCGGAACTGAAAATCCGCGTCATCAATATCGTGAATTTAATGACCCTGCAGCCGCAGAGCGAGCACCCGCACGGCATCTCAGACAAGGACTTCGACGTCCTCTTCACCCAGGACAAGCCGATCATTTTTGCCTTCCACGGCTATCCCTGGTTGATACACC